>NZ_LDIG01000102.1 GCF_015845845.1 Paenibacillus dendritiformis | reverse complement strand
CAAAGTCACTTTTCCCTTGACAAAGTAGCCCCAGGTACGCGTAGACCACATCCGGGTGAGTGACCGTGGGTTGATGTACACCGGGAAGCGAGGAACGAGTCAAGCGCTTGGCAATCTGGGTATGGGAAAGGAGCAAGCCAATGAGGGCAAGACCGGAATGAGCGGTCAGCATCTCCACGGACTGATCCAGTTGAAAACGTACGGGTTTCATCAATGGCACCTCCGGGGTGAGTTAAAGAAATACGGGAATTCTTCCCTTTTTCCTTATTTTACTTTACCGGCGGCTCATTTTCTAACTTTTCTATGATTTCATTTCACGGATTCAGGTCTGCTTATGTTTTGTAAAAAAAGGAAAGTTATGCAGGGCCAACAGAGGAAAGAACACTGTGCTCTATACCGCTAAGACAAACAGCCATCATCTTGAACGGCCCATACACAAAAACGTCCGCGTTTTTCCCTTGCCTTCGGGCTTGGAGCACGCTCCCTTTTCCGTCCCTCCCCCACCAATGCTGCAAAAGTGCAGTAATTTTTACGCTACCTAATCCCCTTATTAGTAATCCTGCAAAATTACATCAATTTCAGCCCGCTTCACCTCCGGCAACGTTAAAACAGGCGAAATCCTGCAATCCAGCAGGAATTTCCGCGAAAAGGCCCGGCGCGGCCATAAAATACTGTAAAATTGCAGGATTGGCCCCAATGGCCGTCATATGAAGCATGGAGAGCCAGGCCATCCGCAGCATGCCAAAAAGGCGCCCCCGGTCTAAACCGGGGACGCCTCTTTTATTCCATCCAATGACTCCGCAGGGCGAACAGCTCGCGCAGCTCCGTCGTGGACATTTCCGTAATCCATTTGTCGCCGCTGCTCATCACCTGCTCGCTCAGCTGCAGCTTCTGCTCGATCATATCATCGATCCGCTCCTCCAGCGTGCCGAGCGCAATGAGCTTGTGCACCTGAACGTTGCGGGTCTGGCCGATGCGGTATGCCCGGTCGGACGCCTGATTCTCGACCGCCGGATTCCACCAGCGATCATAGTGGAACACATGATTCGCCGCCGTCAGATTCAAGCCGGTTCCCCCGGCCTTCAGCGAGAGGATGAAGGCCGATGCGCGCCCGGCGTCTGCGGCGCTCTCCCCCTGGAACTGCTCCACCATCCGGTCCCTCTCCTTCTTCGGCACGCCGCCGTGAAGGAATGGCACCCGTTCGCCGGTCTCCCGCTCCAGCACCGCCTGCAGGAGGCGTCCCGTCTCCGCATACTGAGTGAAGATGAGGCAGCGTTCGCCTTCCGAGCGAAGCTCCTCCAGCATCTCGAGCAGGCGGACCAGCTTGCCCGAGCGTTCCGGCCTCCATCCGGCCGGCCCTTCCTTGCGCAGCATCGCGGGATGATTGCACACCTGCTTCAGCTTCGTGAGGGCGGCGAGAATATGAGCGCGCCGCTCCAACATCTCCATCCGCTCGATCGGCGCGAAAAGATCCTGCAGCGTCTGCTCGTACAAGGACGCCTGCTCCGCCGTCAACGGAACATACACCTTCGCCTCGTGCTTCTCCGGCAGATTGAGCTGGATGTCCGGGTCGCTCTTCATGCGCCGCAGCAGGAACGGCTGCACCAGCCGCTGCACCAGCTGCATCCATTCCTTGTCGCGGGTGCGCTCGATCGGCAGGATGTAGGTCTGGCGGAAATGGGAGAGCGACCCCAGATAGCCCGGGTTCAAGAAATCGAAGATGGACCACAGCTCGGTCAAATGATTCTCGATCGGCGTCCCCGTCAAGGCGATCCGGTGTCTGGCCTGCAGCTTGCGAATGGCCACCGATTGCTTCGCATAGGGGTTCTTGATATTTTGCGCTTCGTCGAGACAGAGCGAGCTCCAGACGATCTGCCGCAGCTCCTCCCGATCCTTGAGCGCGAGTGTATACGTCGTAATCACGACATCCGCCTGACGGGCCGCAGCGGCAAAGCCTTCTCCCTTGGCCCGATCAAGCCCATAGTGCAAATGCACCTTCAAGCTCGGCGCAAAGCGCTCCAGCTCCTTCTGCCAATTCCCCATCAGCGAGGTGGGGCAGATGAGAAGGGACGGAGCCTTCTCAGGCTCCTCCTCTTGAATGCGGAGCATATAAGCAATCCATTGAATCGTCTTCCCCAGCCCCATGTCGTCGGCAAGACAGGCGCCCAGCCCGAACCGCCGCATGAAGGCAAGCCAGGAGAACCCCTGGAGCTGATAGCTGCGCAGCTCGCCGCGCAGGCCCGCAGGCGGTTCGCACAGCGGGATGGAGTCGTGATGCTTCAACTTATCGATGAACGTCTGAAGATAGCTGTTCAGTTCCAGCTCAAGCCGAACCGCATCCTTCCGCTGCAGCGGGTCCTCTTCTTCCAGCGTCTCCTTCTCGGCCGTTAGCTGCAGCTCCAGCACTTCGCCCAGCGACAAGCCTTCCCGCTCGGCCTTCATCATAATGCGCCGTATCCGTGCCGCTTCCTCCGGATTCAGCGCCACCCATTGTCCATTCTGATAAATTAACCGCCGGTCCTCTTCAAGCAGGGCGCGGAACTGCTCCTCCGTGAACTGGGAGTCGCCGATAGCGAGCTTCCAATCGAACTGCATCATCTGCTCCAGTCCGATATAGGACGTCCCGGTGAAGCCGTTCCCGGTGAGCTTCGCCTTCAGCCGCGTCTGCAAGCGGCGCGCGCGCTGCCACCAGGCCGGCACGGCCACCAGAATGCCCGCATCGGTCAGAATCAGGCTGCCCTCCGCCAGGAACTGCCACGCCTCCGCCTCGGTGAGCAGGGTCTTCAGCCCGCCGCCCGCCTCCTCCGGCGCGAGCCAGGGGAGGAGACGGACGATTTTGTCCGTCTCATGGTGTACCCGGCTGTCGACATAAGACTGCCACGTCTCCGGGAACGCGCCTTCCGCGGCGGCAGCCCGGTAACCCCGGCCTTCGGGCATATAAGCGCAGGCCAACTGGACGGCCGGCTGCTCCTTGTCTTGCAGCAGCACGCGGAGCCTCCACGGGCCGCGCTCCTCCTCCGGCTCGTCCAGCCGCACCATGAAACGGAACGGCGTCTCGTCCCTTGCCCAGCCGATCGCCTCCAGCCAGTCGGCCTCCTCCCACCAGGCCGCAGCCCGTTCGGGAAGGCGCAGCGTCTCGATGCCCGGCCTCACGGACGCGATCATCCGCCATACCCCCGGATGTTCGTCACGCCGGGCCTGGGCGTCAGCCATCAGCTCGTCGAACCAGCGGGCCAGGCCCGGATCGCCGAGGGCGGCCGCCTCTTGCTCCAACGCTTCCAGAGCCAGGCGCTCTTCCATCGTCAACTGCAGATCCCAGCCGCGCTTGCCCTGCTTCCACAAGTCGAATGACGGCCGGTAGCGGCCGTCCCGCAGCACTTCCGCATAGATATGGGCGGCCGACGCCGCGATGCGGAAGCTGTCTCCCCATGCAATCCCCGCCCAGCGGACGGAGATCGGCTCTTCCGCCAGCTCCAGGAGCATGACGGGAGAGACGGCAATGCCCAGGACGCGGCCTTCCTCCGCCTCGTCCAGCATCGTGCCGTAAAAGGAAGGCCGGTGCCAGCCGAACAGCGTATGCTTGAACGTCCGCAGAGTCCGTCTGAACTCCCCGTGATGAAGCAGAAATCCGCCCTGGCGGCGAGAGAGGCATTCCACCTTCCAAGCTCCCTGTTCCTTCATGTCAAGAGCGCTCCTTCTCGTAACTCTTTGTGCAGCGCCCGCAAGCGGGCGTAGCGGGCCGCGAACCGCTCCATGAACAGCTCCCATGTACCGGCCGAGCCGCAGGCTTCATAGAGCGGCTTCAACCGTTGAAGCAAGCGGGCGGCCTCGCGGTAATGCTCCTTCGTCCGTTCCTCGATATGGCGCTCAATCGCCTGGTGGAACAACGGCAGCAGCAGCTCCGGAGCGGCGCGTTCCACCGCTTCCAGTTCGCCGGACGCGATATCTGCGGGCGAGACCCGCTGAAGCAATTGAATTTCCGCCCAATCGCGGTACCGCCCCTGTTCCAGCAAAAAGGAAGACAAGTACGGAGAAATGCCAGGCAGCAAAGAGAGGACGAGCGCTTCCAGACCGTCCTTGTCCGGCATCCGTTCATAGACCCGCTTCCAAAATTCCCAGTATTGCTCCAAATCGGAGACCTGGCCGGACTGGCGGATCAACGGAGCGAGGGCGCCGAGCCAATAGACAATCCGATCGTAGCGTCCGGAGCGTTCATGCTCGCGCAAATAACCCCAGTACCGTCCGGGATCGTTGTGGTAGGTCAGCTCGCTCAGCCGCTTCACCGCCTCGGCTTCGCGTCCAAGCAGCACCTCCAAATGAACCAGCGCCACCCGGATCGCGTCCCGGCGCCGTGGACGGAGCGACGAGACGGGAACGAGCATCCGTTCCAGCCTGCGGTGCGCCTCCTCCATCCAGTCCGGCCGGTTCAACACGGTCGACCAGAGCAGGGCGAGCACGTCCAGTCCGTCGACCGCCGATTCCTCCTCGGACAAGGCCACCGCTTCCGCGATCTCGCCCAGGGCGGCGACATGCGGCTCATAAGCGGCAGGGGTAGCGCAGGGGTCGTAAGACTCCGCCAGCCGCCGCAGCTCCTCCATATAGGGCCGGACCGTCTCCGAAGCCGGAGCGTCCCGGCCCGGATAGCTCCGGGAGCTGCCTTGGCCGTAACGGATGGACAGCTGCCGCAGCAAGAAGAGCAGGACATGCATGCGGTATAACGGAACAACCTGCCCGGGAAAGCGTTCTCCCTCGCGGTACAATTCATTTTGAGCCCAGGCCGCGATATCGGTCACCGGAGAATGGTAATCGGTGAAGGGCTTGCTATATTTTCGATGGAAAAAATCATGCCATTCTTGAGCCGGAGCCGACGGAGACAGACTCATCTGCCAAGCCTTCTTGCGCCGTTCGAGCTCCGCCTTATGCTCGGCCCGCTTGCGCAGCACCATGCGTTGGCGTTCCTCTTCGATATAAACCTGGCGGAATTCAGCCAGATACAATTCCGGCTTCTTCCCCAGCTCGTCACACAGCTGAAAATAGACGGCGGCCATATGCTTGCAGCCGCCCTCCTCCGGACAGGTGCACTGGCTCCGCTTGACGGCGGTGCAGTTGAACCGGACGCGGTAACGCTTCGTCTCATACACTTCGGCCGCTATCCACTGATCCGGCTCTTCCCCGCCGCCGGCCTGTTCCTCGGCCGCCATACCCAGCACGGCCCGCTTGCGGTAATAGCGCCAGCCCTGTTCCAAAGTCGCGTAGCGAAAACGGCGCTTCATCTGCTCGGTTACACGGTTGAATGTCTTAACGGATAATCCCAGTTGTGACAAGCGCACGTACCTCCACTTTCACGGCTTCTCAAGGAGAAGGCCGCATTCTGTATCCTTTCAGTTTACACAAAATCAACGAAAGATAGAAGAAAAGCGAACAAAAAATGGCCCATGCAGCGTAGCAAAGTTCGCTCCGAATCGGCGGGAACAGCCGGAGGACGCGCCAAAAAGAGGGCGTGGAAACTTTTCCGATCCGCCCTCATGCGCCATGCCGGCCTATCCTCTTATTTGGCCTTGATGCTCGTGGTGCCGAACTCCTTCACCTTCAGCCTCAGATTGTACCTGATCTCGGCATCCGCGAAGATTTCATCCCAATCCTTCTTCCACTTCCTCCACAAGCGGGGATAATGAATGCGGACATGATCGCCCAGGCGAAGGACATCCGCCCGGTACTCCTTCTGCACCTTATGCAGCATGTCGGCGATGCGGGCTTCCACCTGCTTCGCCGCGTCCGCCTCGACCTGCTGGAGATTCCGGGAGTCGAAATCGTCCTGCTCGCTCGACCACTGCTCGGCAAGCCTGCCCTCCGACTCGATCCGGATATCGAACGCAATCCTGCCCTTCTCGATACGTGAGCGAATATCACTCTTGATTGAAGTTATCTCATAGACGCAGATGTCCCCGGTCCGATTGTCATGGGACTTGACGACACCGCCTTTGATGTCCCCGGTGACCCAGTTGACGGCCTCCAGCTGCTCCTCATCGAGAAATCCGATCAGCTTCCCGGTCTTGCCATAGATGACCGCAGCCCCGGCCTGCTTCACTTCTCCCTCCGCCGTAATGAGGTTCTGCAGCAGGAAGCTGGACGATGCATTGATCTCGTTAAGCACCTTCGTTAACGGCATCGGCGGCAGCAGCCGGCTGCTCCGGTACTGGTTGTCGCTGATGCCGGTCAGCCGCATGGCGGGGAACTCGGTTTGGTCCTTGAGCTCCAATGTCTTGCGTGCCTCTCCCTTGCTGATGAAAAGGCGGCAGCTCGGCCGAAATTCCTGCTCCCGCATGAAGAAATCAAGCAGCTGGCGCAAACTGTGCGTCCGAGCCAGCTTGTCGCTGAGGACGATGACTTTATGATGCTGGCCGAAAATAGGGCGGGCGCGGCTCAAGGCGATTTCCCGCGTCAGTTCATGGAGTGAATCTCCCGTTACCGAAATATTGCGGTATTTTTTCTGAGTGCCCGGCTGCCCTTTCCCCGCCCCTGCGCTGCCCCCGGGCTCGATAACTTGGTAGGTCATCGTCAGCATGTTTTTTTTCGAATAATCGCCGCCCTCTTCCTCCAGACTTTTCTGCAGTTTCGTCTCCTTGCTGATATCGACCGCGGTCCCGATCGCGATTCCCAGCTCCTCGATCTCCCTGGCGCTCCAGCAGCCTGCGGCCAGAAGGAGCAGCGCAATCATTGCGCATGACAGCGGCATCCTCCATTTAGGTCGCTTGTTGCCCACGTTTTCCACCCCGCAGCTTCACGATCCCGAGCAGCACGGCGGGCAGCACGCCGAACAGCACGATTCCGGTATTGCCGATATTGTCGGCGAACTGGAACATATCATTAATATTTTTCGGCAGCATCGCGACAATGAACACGATCGGAATCATCACATACTGAATCGGACGAAGCTCTTTTTTGAGCATGATTGCCAACCCCTTAGCGGCCGCGTAATGCGTAATGACATACGTTGCAAAAATTTGCATGATCCAAATGACAAGCATCAGCGATTCATACCGTTCGAAAAAAATGCCCGGAAAGTCAAAGCTCCGGATTAAGGTGATCATGGGCCAAGCGCTGCTAACCACGCCTTCCACCGACAGCGCCCCGATCACCATGACGACCGTCGTCACATAGAAGAGAAGCGGAATCGACACCCCGAACACCACCGCACGAGCCGCTTGCCTGGGGCGAAGCATATACGCCTGCAAAATAAGCATGATCTCATACCCGGCAAACGACAGTCCTGTCGTCCTGACGCCCTTCAATACGGGCATGATGCCAAGTCCAAGCACCGGGCGCAGGTTGTCGAGATCGAATATTTTGAAGCTCATCGCGGCGATCATGACGAAGATGAGCAGCGTAATGGGAAAAATGATCGCAAACAAGCGGCCGATGGCGGGAAGGCCGCCGAGTATCAGGTAAAATCCGACCCACATAAAGGACAGGATGATGGCCCATCGCGGGGTCCCTTCCAGGAGGAACAAGACCGTCACTTCAGCGAGCGAGCGCACGACATGCCCGGACGTGGCGACAAAATAGACGATCACGACGAGGTTGATGATTTGGGAGAGCCATTTGCCGACAATCCATTCGCTGTATTCATAGAAGGTTCGGCCCGGGAAATGCTCTCCGAGCTTGACGATAATGATGCCCGCCAGCATCGCCAGCAGCCCGCCCAGAATGACGGAGAGCCATATATCCGGCGTCTGGACCTTCTCGGCCGCCTCCCGGGGCAGTGTCAGTATGCCGACCCCAAGGATAAAGTTGCCGACGAATACGGCCGCCTGCTGCGTCGTGATGCCCTGTTCTCTGCCCATCTTCACGCTTTTCATTCCTCCTGCTGCTTTTTGCGTATCGAATCCTGGACATGCAGCATCTTCGGCCGGCGGGTCATCCAGCGCAGCGGCGCCCGCACGAAATAATCCTTCCAATCCCGGAGGCGGTAAGGGGCCGCCGGGCTCACGTAAGGGATGCCGAAGCTCTTCAGCTTCACCAGATGGCTGCAGAGCGCCAGGAAGAACAGAACGACGCCATACAGGCCGAATACGGCCGCGAAGAACATGGCGCCGAAGCGGAGCATCCTCAATGTGATCCCGGCGTTGTACTGCGGAATCGCGAAGGAAGATATCGCGGTCACGGCAACGACGATGATCATGATCGGGCTGATGATGCCGGCTTGAACGGCCGCTTCGCCAATTACCAGCCCCCCTACGATGCCAATGGTCTGGCCGATCGGCTTCGGCAGGCGGAGACCGGCTTCCCGCAATATTTCGAGGGCCACTTCCATAATCAAGACCTCGATCAGCGACGGGAACGGCACCCCCGCACGCGTCTCTGCGATGGATAGCGCCAGCTTCGTCGGAATCAATCCTTGGTGGAAGGAAATGAAAGAAATATATAACGATGGGCCGAACGCCGAAATAAATGCCGCGAAATAACGAAGGATGCGAAGCAGCGTGACGGGCATCCAGCGTTCATAATAGTCCTCCGGGCTCTGCAGCAGCATATTGAAGGTGACCGGAACAATCAGGGCGAACGGGGTTCCATCCAAAAGGAGCGCCACTCGCCCTTCCAGCAAGGCGGCGAGCACGCGGTCGAGCCGCTCCGTGCTCTGCACCTGCGGGAACGGAGACAGAAAGTTATCCTCCACGATTTGCTCGATATAACCGGTATCCTGAACGTCGTCCAGATCGAGACGCTTGATTCTTGCCATGACCTCCCGGACAAGATGGGGATCGGCGATATCGGCAACATAGGTGATCAGCAGTTCCCTCTGAACCCGCTTGCCGACGCGAATCCGGGCAATGACCAGATTCTCGTTGTCGCCATGCTGCCGCAGCAGGGCGGAATTCTCGTCGATGCTCTCATTGAAGCCGAGACGCGGCCCCCGAACCAATAGTTCCGACGGCGGTTCCTGCACGCTTCGCGTAATTTCTTTTCTCGTCGCGAGAATGAGGGCCCCGTGATACTGTTCGATCAGCAGCACGGTATTTCCCCGCAGCAGCTCGGAGGCGACCTGTTCCAGGTTGTCCGTTTCTTTCACTGTACTGACTGCCAGCGCATGCTCTACAATAAATGTCTTGGAATATGGCGGGCCGGAGGCTTCCGAATCGCTATTCATCCGCGCCAAATCTACCATGAGCGATTTCAGGATATGCGTCTCAATCAATTGCTTATCGGAGATGCCGTTGACGAAAAAAACAGCCGCTTTCTGACTTGATTTTCCAAGGCAAAACTCGCGTACGGAGACATCTCTCTGGTGATTGAATCTATTCTGAATCAGCGTCATATCGGAGCGCAGCTCCCCTGTAAAATCGGCAGGCTGGTCCGTTGAACCGTCCTCTTGCTCTGCTGCCTCCTGATTCGGATGCTTGCTCTTGCTTACGGCCAGGGAGATTCCATAGGGCACGCACAGCCCAATCGCCGCCTGCAGCCATATTTCCCAGCCTGGAAAATAGGATACTATCGCATTCCACATTCGTGATCACCTGTCATTACTATGCATCGTTGCCAATCATCCTATTCATCCGCCCGGCATCAATCCGCATGCCTTCCATACAAAAAAGCCGACGCCGGCAATACGCCGAGGTCAGCCTTCCATGTATGCTATGGATGTGGTAATAGCCGAATTCGCTTGGATGTGTTCCTTGCCGAATTCGAGCCCGGAGCGGCTCTTATTCCTTAATCCTCCGCAAAGAGGATTCGCGAACAATCAGCCGATGAGGGATAATGAGCCGGTTCTGCATCGGCTCGCCCTTGATCGACCGGATCAAGGTCTGGGATGCGGCATAGCCCAGTTGATATATGCCAATATCGACCGAGCTAATCGGCGGCGTCGCCAGCTCGGACAGCGGGACGTTGTTGAAGCTGACGAGGCTCAGATCATGAGGCACCCGGTAGCCGAGCTCGACCAATCCCCGCAGCACGCCGAAGGCGACCGCATCGTCGATAGCGACCAGCGCGGTCGGGCGCTCCGGCAGGCTCATGAAGAACGACATGGCCCGATAGCCGCTCTCCTGCAGGAATTCGCCTTCCACAATCCATTCCGGCCGGCCTTCAATGCCCGCCTCCCTGAGTGCGGACTGATATCCCTCCATTCGATCCTTCGAGATCATGAGATTCGAAGGACCGCTTACGAAGCCGATGCGGCGGTGCCCCTGATCGATTAGATGGCAGGTCGCGTCATAGGCGGCCTGCAGATTATCATTATTGACGGATAAAATATCCGGATGCTCCTCGCTGCGGCCGATAAGCACGAACGGAAATCGCTGCTCCTTCAGGAACGACACGATCGGGTCGTTGCGCCGGGAATAGAGCAGGATGACCCCGTCAACCCGCTTGCCCTTGACCAGCCGGGTGACGGCCTCAAGCTCCTCCTGCTCCGTCGAGCCCGTCGTCATCAGCAGATCGAAGCCCGCGCGGCTCGCTTGCGTGACCAAGCCGCGCATCACTTCGGAGAAGAACAGGTTCAGAAATAATTCCTCCGCCGGGCGGTGAAGCAGCACGGCAATCGTGTTGCTTACTTTGGAGACCAGGCTCTTCGCCATCACGTTCGGATGATAGCCGAGATCGGCCATCACTTCGCGGACCCGCTGCGCGGTCTTGGCACTGATCCGGGGGTGGTTGGATAATACTCGCGATACCGTCGAAGGAGAGACTCCCGCTTGCTTGGCGACATCGATGATCGTTACGGACATAACAGCTTCCTCCTTCGTCTTGCATCCACAGTCCTTCCATTCCCTTCTTGATACTATAGAAGATCTTCAAAAAGTCTGCTTTGTTCCGTTTTATTTCAATAGTACGGAACTATACGGGGGCAGCGTCACGATACCGTCGCGCAGCGCGGTCTCCTCCTTCGTCGAGCGGGCGATCTCCCGGAACGGCAGATCCGGTTGAGCACTGATGTCGACGCTCTGTTCGCGGGCCGACAAGTTGTGAAGGACCAGCACTTGATCGTCCTCATTCATGCGAATGAAAGCCAGCACTTCATTCGGCACGCCCGCATACGGCAGGATCGCGCCATCGGCCAGGAGCGGTTCCTCGTTGCGCCATGCAATCATCGTTTGGTAATGCCGCAGCAGCGAGGCTGGATCCTTCAACTGCTCCTCAACCGGCACGACGCCGTCCGCGTGCTTCGCCGGCTGCCATCGGGTCTGCCCCTCCGCCTTCTCATCGGAGTGCCAGAGCATCGGTTCGCGAATCCGCTCATCCGGCTTCACCCCGCGCATCCCAATCTCTTCCCCATAATAAATAAACGGATTGCCCGGCATCGTCAACAAGAGCGAGGCCGCCATCTTCGCCCGCTCCGCATGGCCGTCCAGCTCGCTCATGACCCGGTTCTGATCGTGATTGGTCAGGAACGGGGCATCGACGAAAACGCCGTCCGATTGCTTGCTGAAGAAGGAATACGTCTTGCTTAGCACCGACGGAATCGTGGAGGCGCGCTCCAGTTTGGCGGCGTTGACCAGCATCTTCGCCAGATCGAAGTTGAAGCCCGAATCGAGCGCGTGATCCAGATACGGCCCGACGACGCTCGCGGCATCCCATATCTCCCCGATCAGATACGCCTCGGGATCGGCCTCGTCGAGACCGCGGCGGAATTCCTGCCACCACGCCTGATTCTTCTTCACCACATCGGGATTGTTGACCGATGATTGGAAGTCTTCGTAGATATGCTTCGCCGCATCGAGACGGAATCCGTCCGCGCCCTGCTTCAGCCAGAATTGTCCGATCTTGATCATCTCGGCGCGCACATCGGGATGATCCAGGTTCAGATCCGGCATCCCCTCCCAGAAAATCCCCAAATATTTGTTATCCCCCGTTCCATGCCACGCCTGCTGCCCCCAGGCCCCCAATTGGGACTCCTCCGGGCGGGAGCCTTCTGCAAAAGTATACCATTCCCGGTAGGGGCTGTTCTTGTCCTCCAGTGCGGACTTGAACCACGGGTGCTCGCTGCTCGAATGATTGACGACCAGATCGATAATCACTTCAATGCCGCGCTCATGCGCCGCTTCCGTCAGCGTCCGGAAATCGTCCAGCGTTCCGTAATCCGGATTCACCTCATAGTAGTCCGTGACATCATATCCGTGATAGCTCGGCGACGGATGGATCGGCATCAGCCAGATGCCCTTGATGCCGAGATCCTGCAAATAGTCGAGCCGTTCGATGACACCACGCAGATCACCGATGCCGTCGCCATCGGAATCATGGAAGGATCGGACGAAGATCTCGTAAAAGACGCCCCGGCTCTTTCCCATCGCCGGCTGGGCGCGGTCCAGGACGAAGACGGCTGTGCCTGCTGCGCTATCCCCAGGCTGGACCGCCGCGCTGTCAACCGGCGGATCGCGTTCCGGCTCCGTAGACGCGCAACCCGCAGCCAGCGCCGCACCCAGGCAAATTCCAATCATAGCGCCCAGCATCCGCCGGATGAAACCGGGCGCTCCCTGTCGATGCCCGCATGGTCTGTTCCCTGTCTTCATCCCTTATCCGCTCCCGCCGTCAGACCTTCGACCAGGAAGCGCTGCATCGACATGAACAGGATTGTAATCGGCAGGGCGACGAGCACGCAGCCGGCGGCGAAGACGGTGAACTGCGTCGCGAACTGATCGCTGACCATGCTGTAGAGCCCGACCGCCAGCGTCTGCTTCTCCTTCGTGCGCAGCACCATCTGCGCGAAGATGAAGTCATTGAAGGCCCCGGCGAACGAGGTCACGCTGAGGAAGACAATCAGCGGGCGCGACAGCGGCAGGAAGATGCGGAAGAATACGGTAAGATGGTTGGCGCCATCGATCCGCGCCGCTTCTTCCAAGCTTTTCGGAATCGTGTCGAAGTAGCCCTTGACCAGCAGGTACCCCATCGCTGCGCCCGCAGAGTAGACGAGCATCAGGGCCGAATGCTTGTTCAGCAGGTTCATGTTCAACAGCAAAATGTACACGGCAATCATGCTCATGAAGGAAGGGAACATGCCGAGTATGAACAGGAAGCTCATGATTCCTTTGCGTCCGTAGAAGCGGAAACGCGAGAAAGCATAGCCCGTCAGCAGGACGAACAGGGTGCTGAATACCATCGACACGACCGCGATTTTGATCGTGTTCACATACCAGTCGGCGAACGGGAACTTAATGAACAACTGACGGTAATGCTCGAGCGTGAACCGATCCGGGATAAGCGATTCGCTGAACAGGGATGTCCCCGGCCGGAAGGAGGACAGAATCACCCAGATCGCCGGATACAGGGCGAACAGGGCGATAAGCACAAGCAGAATATGGGTAATGACGGACCAGGTCTTTTTTCTCCACCGGTTCATCGGTAAACATCCTCCTCTCGGAACGAGCGCGTGCGGCGGAAATTCCATAATGAGATCGTAGCGAGAATGACGAAGATGATAATGCTGACGACAGCGGCGAAATTATACTTGCCGTTGTTAATCGACAAATTGTACAGCCACGTAATCAAAATATCCGTCTCGCCGGCAAATTGGTAGTCGCTATTGGCCGGCCGCCCGTTCGTCATCAAATAGATGACATTGAAGTTGTTGAAGTTCCCGGCAAACTGGCCGATCAGAATCGGCGCAAGCGAGAACATGACGCTCGGGAACGTAATCTTGCGGAACTTCTGGAACGGCGACGCCCCGTCGACTTCGGCCGCCTCGTACAGATCGCGCGGAATCGTCGTCAATATTCCGATGATGAGCAGCATCGACACCGGGAACCCGAGCCATAGGTTGACAAGCAGAATCGTCACCTTCGCCCAGACCGGATCAGAGAGCCAATTTGGCCCCTCCAGTCCGAGCCAGCGCAAATACTGATTTACCGGCCCGAACTGCGCGTTGAACATATTGCGCATAATGAGCAGGGAGACGAAGCCCGGAATCGCGAACGGAAGCATATACAGCGTGCGCCACATCGCCTTGAAGCGCGTAATCGGCTGCTGCACGAGCAAGGCGACCGCGAAGCCGCCGAAGAACGTCGTCACGGTGGACAGGATGGCCCATACCACGGTCCAGGAGAAGACGCCGTAGAACGTTTTGGCCCAGGCGCTGAGCGCAAACAAATCTTTGAAGGTCGACAATCCGACCCAATCCACCAGATTCGCGGGCGGAAGATTTTTCGGCGAAGAGTAGTTCGTAAATGCAATCAAGATATTGAATATGAGCGGCAGCACGCTGAAGAAAAACACGAACAAAAGCGGCGGAAACAGGATGAGCTGCGCGAAATTTTTCTCGAACACATGCTTCAACGATTGCGCGAACGTGTGCGGCCGTCCGCCGGCTTCCCGAAGCGCTCCGTTCCGGTAGGCATCCCGAATATTGTAAATATAAAGCATGATGAAGACGATAACGACAAATACGACAATGAGTCCCTCAATCAGCAGAAAGATAGAGTGATCGCCGGCAACCCGCTGATATACCTTCCCGACCAGCTTCAGCTCCTGCTTCCGCTCTCCGAGCGTAGCCAGGCCCCATAACGCATGCCCGAGATTCTGGAAAGCAAAATATAGTCCTCCGGCGTACATAGCCAACAGAACGAGGCCCTTGCCCAACTGCCGATTGTAGATCTGACCAGCGCCCATAATAAGAGCGGATAGCACGGCGGCGATGCCGCGGTGTCTGTTCATGAGTCAATCCCCCCGATGAATGAGACCGTCACCTGCCCGCAAGCGGGAAGGTGACGGCGCCCGAAGTGATAATCGATCTTATCAGCCCTGTTGGGCAATCGCGGTCTTAACGTCCTCCACCGCTTTTTTCAGAATGGCCTCGACGTTGCCGCCATCCCAGATCGGCTCCAGCGTAGCGGTCAGCGGCCCCCATACGGAGCGCATTTCAATAATGTACGGCATAGCCTCCACGTTTTTGAACTGCTCCAGGAACGCCAGCGCATTCGGATTCGCCTGGATGGCCGGCTCGTTCTCCATGCCGTTGCGCGCCGGGATGATGCCTGACAGCTCGTAGTTCTTCACCATCGCTTCCTGAGAGGTAACATGGTGAATGAACAGCTTCGCCGCATTCGGATACGGGGAAAAGGTGCTCACGAAGTAAGCCTTGACCCCGAGGAACGGCTTCGGCGCCTTGCCGTTCGGCATCGGAGGCAGCGGCACCGCGCCGACCTCGAAGCCGAGCTTCTCCTTCGTGAAGTTGCCCAACTGCCAGATGCCGTCCATATTGATCGGCAGCTTGCCGGTCTGGAACAGACTGGTTTTGACGTCTCCGCTCGCGTCCGCGGCCTTGATCGGAATCGCTTCCCGCAAGCTCTGGAAGAATTGGAACGCTTCTATCGCTTCCGGCGTAGCCAGACCGATATCGGCCGGATCGGTTCCGTTTTTGCCGAAGACATAAGCGCCGTTGCCGGCCATAAAGGCATAGTTGTAGTAGAAGTTGTTGACTTCATACAAGAACCCGAATTTGTTGTTCTTCGCATCGTTGTATTTTTTCGCAAAGGCGATAATGCTGTTCCACGAGGCCAGTTCCTCTTCCTTCACCAAATCTTTGTTGTAGTAGAGCAAATAGGTCTCCATATTGCGCGGATAGCCGTAGATGATTCCGTCCAATGACACCGCTTCCACCGCAGCCGGCGCAAAGTTTTTCATCGTGTCTTCCGCGTAGAAATCATTCGGCATGACGAGCCCCGCAGCTACCGCTTCTCCCAGATGATCATGCGGCAGCACCATAATATCGGCTCCGAGTCCGGCCGGGCCGTCTGTTTTCACCTTTGCCATCTGCTCGCCGGATCCAATCTCCTGGATCTCGACCGGAATGTCATACTTCTCCGTGAACTCCTTGGCCATCGTCTCCAGGAACTCCTTCTGCTCCGGGCCTTCCCAGATGACCAGCTTCGCTCCGGGCTCGGGAACAAGCTCCTCCTCGCCAGCCGCTCCGCCGCCAGCGGTATCATTGGCCTCGCCCTGTGCCGCCGGTTCCTCTGCCGCTGGCGTCCCGCTGTCCGGCCGCGGTCCGCACGCCGAAATCATCAACAACATCATGACCATTACGATGAACAAGCTGCCAAGCTTTTTCCCCTTCATGTTCATACCCCTCTCCCTGGTTGGTTCCGATGATGTCATGCTTTTATGCAAACGTTTGTCTTTTTTGGCTGACCATCTCTTCTTGTTTGTCTCCATCCCTCAAATTCCATAAAAGATCCATTTAAAGAAAAAAATAAAAGATCTGAACATTTGTACAACTGATGAAAATAACAAAAACCGCTATCCAATCGCAAAAATCCCCTCGTGAAAACAACCTCTCTTTTATCTTGTGCCCATCATGCGCGCCGTTGTTCGTTCAGTGGCCAGCCTGCGGGGTCTTCTTCCGCACCGCATTAGCCTGCCTTATTCTCCGATTCATTCAAACGATTGCACAAATGGACGAAGGACACCCTTCCGTTCGCATCATCCCCTTATCCGGCACTAGCTCTCTGGCACGTCAGAATACAAAATAACCCCGGCATCTCTTCACTCAAGCTTCAAAGAGAATACCGGGGTTGTTCGGCTAAGCCGCCGAAAGCATTGCCCTTAAATTGTCGTCTGTCTTAGTTGCATTGTATATGTTTTCATTGAGCATTGTCAATATTGCTTTTCATGCGAAGGACCGCAAAACCATAGCCATCCAAGGCCAACTCCAGCGTGTCCGGCTTGGCGGCGATGCGGCTGCCTTCTCCGTATTCCAGCGACCAGGCATGCCGCTCCTCGGCTTCCGTTCCCGTCTCCAGCCGCAGTTCCGCCGGAGCTACGCCTGCGTTCATCGCGATCAGGAAAGTAGCGTCGGAGCCCGTTAACTCATACATCAACGTTCTTCCCTCCGCTTCGGCATGCAGGAACCGAATCCGCGCGGATCGCAGGGCCTCATGCTCGCGGCGAAGCGCGATGATGCGCTGGTAGAAGGCGAACAGATCGCGGTCTTGCTCGGCTTTATCCCATACCATGCATCGGCGGCAGCCCGGATCCGGTCCGCCATCGAGACCGATCTCGTCTCCATAGTAGATGCAAGGCGTGCCCGGATAAGTGAACTGGAACAGCGCCGCCAGCTTCATCGGACGGACATCTCCCTCGCAGAGCGTCAGCAGGCGCGGCGTATCGTGGCTGTCAAGCAGATTGAAGGATACTTCCGTCACCGGCTGCGGATAGCTGGCCAGAATCGATCCGATGGAATTCGCGAACTCGCGGGCGTCCGTCGTCTGCCGGGCGAAGAAGTTCAGCACCGCATCCGTGAACGGGTAATTCATGACGGCATCGAACTGATCCCCCTGCAGCCACATCATCGAATCATGCCATATTTCCCCCAAAATATACGCGTCCGGATTCGCCTGCTTGACGACTTGCCGGAATTCGCGCCAGAATTGATGATCGACCTCGTTGGCCACATCGAGCCGCCAGCCGTCAATGCCGATCTCCTCTACCCAATATCTCGCCACCTCCAGCAAATACCGCTTCACCTCCGGATGGCTCGTATTGAGCTTCGGCATCAACGGCTCGAAGGCGAACGTCTCATAGGTCGGCTTTCCGTCGACGACGCGCAGCGGGTAGTCTTTGACATAGAACCAGTCCGCATACGGGGAGTCGCTCCCCTTCTCCATCACGTCGACGAACGGAGGGAACGTGCGGCCGGCATGGTTGAACACCGCGTCCAGCAGCACCCGGATTCCCCGCTTATGGCACGCTTCGACCAATTCCTTCAGCTTCTCATTCGTGCCGAAGTGCCTGTCCACCTTCAAATAATCCCGTGTGTCGTACTTATGGTTCGTCGTCGCTTCGAAGATCGGCGTAAAGTAAATGGCATTAATGCCTAACTCCGTTAAATAATCGAGATGGTCCAGAACCCCTTGCAGGTCGCCGCCGAAGAAATTGCCGGGCTTCGGTTCCCCGCCCCACGCCTCGGTCTTCTCCGGATCGTTGCCGGGATCGCCGTTCGCGAACCGTTCCGGGAAGATCTGATAGAAGACGGCCTCCTTCACCCAGGCAGGGGCTTCGAACATATCGTTCGGATGGAGGAACGGATACTCGAACGATTCGAAGTAGTCCCAAGGCAAGTCGTCGAAAAAACCGCGCTCGGTCAAATATACCTGCTCGTCCTTGCCCTGAATCCGGAAGGCATAGCGCAACCGCCGGTACGGCGGACGGTACGCAGCCTCCCAATAATCGAACAACGCATCCGATGCAAAAATATGCATCGGTATGAACTCTGTCGAATCTCTGAACGCATATTTGTCCACCACGATCGCTTCCGCCTTCACGGCATCATCCCGCTTCGTGCGGAGCCGGAGATGGATCGTCTCGCGATCGTAGGCATACGACCAATTCAGCTTGGAACGATGATACACCGCTTCCCTTTGCATGTGCCCACTCCCTTGTACATCATCTCAAAAAGCGATAACCGAAGGCATCGCGGACAACAACAAAAAAGGCACAGCCAGCGCGAAAAAATCACGAGGTTGTACCTGTCCGGTAGCATTGCCTTTAAGTTATTTAGCTGTATTATAGCCGGAACCGTCTCTTTTGGCTATATCTTTTACCGTTTTATGATTAATTTTTTCCTGCCCGGCTCATTCTAAGGATGTCAATCAGACCCAAAAAAGGATGATCTTCATGAACCGCGGCTCGGAATTTATCACCTATCTTCAATTATGCTTCATCATGATGCTGTCAACCGGGCTCCTCAATCATGTCATCATTATTCCGATCCTGCTTCAGCAAGCAGGCCGTGACGGATGGTTGAGCGTTATTATGCTGATGCTTATCGTTCTGAGCTGGATACCGTTGCTCCAGAGGCTGATGAAGGCCAAGGGGCAGCAAGCGTTGTTCCCATGGATGAAGGAGACCTTCGGCCCTGCGGTTGCCTGGTGCGTTACGGCCGTTCTTGGGCTGTACTTGTGGATCAGCGCGTTTGTCACGGTGAAGGATACCGTGAACTGGGCCAGAACATCGTATTTACCGCAGACCCCCCTGTTCGTTCTTACGGTATCGCTTCTGCTTCTCTGTATTTTCGGGGCACTGGCCGGCCTGCGATCCATTGCCGTTTGTTCGGGGATCCTGCTTCCGTTTGTCCTCCTGTTCGGATACTTCATCATGTTCGCCAACGCCAAATATAAAGACTACTCCTTAATGTTCCCGCTGTTCGAGCACGGGTATATGCCGGCGGTTCGCGGAACGCTGTACATCGGAGCGGGCCTGGCCGAACTGTTCCTTTTGATCCTTATTCAGCACAGGATATCCAAGACGCCTCGCTTCTGGGGAATCGCGGCGCTCGCTCTTATTTTATGCGGATTGACGATAGGGCCGCTCATCGGATCGATTACGAACTTCGGCATCAAAGAAGCTGTCAATATCCGATACCCGGCATTCGAGCAGTGGAGATTGGTTACCGTCAGCAAATATATTGAACATGTCGATTTTCTGTCCATTTATCAATGGATGTCGGGCGCGTTCATCCGCATTTCGTTCATGCTTTTTCTGATCGTGGAACTGCTTCCGCTCCATTCGCTCTACCATCGGATGCTGATGTGCATCTTTGCGGGGGTAACCTTGCTGATTGCCGTCAATTTGCATCTAAGCGATATGTTGTTTTTCAAAGCTCTTGAATTATTCGTTCTGCCCGGAACAACCGCAGGCCTTACCCTGTTATCCCTGTTCCTGTTCCTGATGAGCTGGTTCCGTTCCCGGCGTGGCACGAAGCCGCGCCCCAAAGACCTATAAGCAAGGAGGCTTCAAGCATGAGCGCCAATTCATCATCCTCTTCTCCGCTTACGCTCAAAGTCATTCGAGATTATTTCGCGGAATGCTCCGATATCAAGTCGGAGACTTACGAGTTCGGTCCGGCTGCAAAGCCGTTCAAACTCACCTTAATCTACTGCTCCGGTATGACCGATATGAAGCAGTTGAATCAGGCTGTCGTGCCGGCGTTGCAGCGCATGCTGCAAGATGCCTCGTCCGTATCTCGGGCGGTCGCACGCAACCGGTTCATTCCTCTGCTTCCCATGCCCCCGGGAGCCGGCCTGACAGAGATGGAACGGAAGCTGTTCACCGGGGAGCTGCTTGTCTATGTGCATGGCGACAATGAAGTATACTTTATCGATATTTCCGAGCGCCCGGAACGGCAGCCGGAAGAATCCAATACAGAAGTCTCCATCAAAGGCCCGAAGGATGGATTTACGGAAAATCTGGCAACGAATGTGGCGCTCGTCCGCAAGCGTCTTCGCACCCAGTCCGTGAACTATGAGACGTTTATTATCGGGAGGCGCTCGCAGACCGAGGTCGGCCTGCTCTACATGCAGGATGTCATTCGGCCGGATCTGGTCGATATCGTAAGGAAGCAGCTTCATGCAATTGATACCGATATAATCGTCGGCAGCTCCCAACTGGGCGAATTGATGCTGAACTCCAATTATTCCATGTTCCCGCTGATGGATTACATCGGGCGCCCCGATTATGTGGTGGAGTCGCTGAGCCGCGGAAGATTCGTCATCCTCGTCGACGGCTCGCCTATGGCGCTCATCGGGCCTTCCAGCCTGTGGCTGCTCCTGAAGTCGCCGGAGGATGTTCATTTTCCGACTTTTTTCGTCGGCTTCCAGCGCATCATCCGCTTGTGCGGGCTTGTCATCTCCATCTTCATGCCTGGCTTCTGGCTCGCCCTCAGTGCTTACAATGTGGAGCAGCTCCCGTTCCCGCTCCTGGCCACCGTGTCGACGGCCCGGATGGGCCTGCCGATGTCTGCGACAATGGAATTGCTGTTCATGCTGGGGATGTTCGAACTGTTCCGGGAGGCCGGCATTCGACTTCCTAAGGTCGTGGGGCAAACGCTGGCCGTCGTCGGCGGCTTGATTGTGGGAGACGCCTCGATCCGTGCGGGGCTCGCTTCTCCGACTACGCTGGTGGTCGCAGCCGTCACGGCCGTCGCTACCTTCACCCTGATCAATCAATCTCTGAGCGGAACGGTTAGCGTGCTGCGGCTTGGCGTGCTGCTGGCCAGCTCGCTGCTGGGGATGTTCGGCTTCTTCTTATCGGTGATGGCCATTTTACTCTATTTGTCATCGATTCTGTCTTACGGCATTCCGTACCTTGCCCCCGTATCGCCGCCCAGATGGAGAGATATGTGGAAAGCGCTGCTCCGCGTACCGCTCAATATGGATAAGTACCGATCCCAGTTATTGACGCGGGGCCAGGACGACACGAGAAAGGGGGAGGACTCTTGAGATGAACGCCAGATGGAAGCTGTTGGTCATCATTCCGCTCGCGGCAATGATCCTTCTCGGTCTGCCCGGCTGCTGGGATGCCAAAAATATTCAGGACATTAACTACATTGCGGCCATCGGCATCGATTACGAGGGCGGAAAATACGTCATCTACACGCAATCGCTCGACTTCACGAACGTCGCCAAGCAGGAGACAAAAGCAAACGAGCCTGCTCCAATCTGGGTCGGACGGGGCACAGGCTTTACGCTGGACATGGCGGTTAACGATATCTATAACATCTCCCCGCTGCGCGTACTGTTCGAGCATACATCCGCTCTTATCATTACGGAGAGAGCGATGAAGCATAATATCAATCATATGATGGACGCGCTTCGCAGATACCGTGAGGTTCGTTATACGCCATGGGTGTTCGGCACGAAGGAGCCCTTGGACAAACTGCTCTCGGTCACGAATGTGTTCAATATATCGCCGATCACATCTCTGCTTCATCATCCGGAGGACGTGTATCAGCAGAGTTCCTTCATCGCCCCGGTTCCGCTGCAGAAAGTGACGTCGGAGCTGGGAGAGCCGACTTCCTCCATTCTCCTCCCGTCACTGATCACGCAGGATACGCAATGGGTTCAGAATGGAAAGCCGAGCGGACAGTACCTCATCAACGGAGCTTATATTATCGCGAACGGGGAAAATAAAAAGTGGATGTCATGGCGAGATCTGATGGGCCTGCGCTGGCTGACACGGACAACGGCGCGGGCGCCCGTCGTCATCGGCCAGGAAAAAAAGCCGGTGGCCGTCCTGTCCATGTATTATCCGGTGAGTTCGGTTCAAGTCACCATGAAGAACAACCAGCCCGTCTTTCGCATCAAGCTGAAAGTGTCCGGACATCTGGATGAAATGCTGGAAAATGTGCAGGTGGCCGAACTTCGCCGCCTGCTCAACGAAAAAATCGAGAAGGATATCCGCCAGACGTTCGAGAAGGGGTTAGAGTATGGCCTTGATATTTACAACTTGAAAAACGAAGTATACCGCAAGAAGCTGAAGCTGTGGAAAGCGCTCGGCAACGGAAAAGAGATCCGCCTTACCCCCGAGTCCATCGCCTCCATCGAAATCAATGCGGACATTCACCATAGCGGCGCGTACAAGTTCGTAAATCCAAAATAATCTTCCGAATAGGGAAAGACCCTGTCAGACAAGACAGGGTCTGTTCTGCTTCCGGTGTCCGCCTTAGCTTGCAGCCGGAGAGGACGCGCTCAATGATTGCAGGATCGATTCCGACAGCCACAGCCGGTTGTCCGTCAGCTTCGATTGCACCGGCTGCTTCTGACCATTCACCTGAATCTCGCGCGAATTCAAGATATAAATCACGGTGGCATCGCCTTTGGTCAAGGTTACCGTCTTCGTCTTGTTGTTATAGACGATGTCGATGCCTGCCTCCTCCGCCTTCGCCCGCACCGGAACAAGAGCATCCGAAGCGGATGGCTTCTCCGGCGCCGTCTGCTGCTCCTCGCCTGCCGACAGGTCCAGCGAGAACTTGGCGAAGCCGTCGCTCTCCAGCCCGATGAATTGCATGCCTCCGGCTTGAGCCGCTGCCTCTTGCGCCTTCGGAGACGTGCGGAACGTAACATTGGCCTCCCCTTGGATCGGCACGAAGGACCAGTTGTTATCCGCGGTCGGATTGATTTTTTTGTTCTGCGCGATGTAATCGATCAAGATTTGACGTGTCTCGTCCGGCGAAGAAATAACGATATTCGACCCGTCCAGATTCGGGAAGTTGCCTCCGCCGCTCGCACGATAATTGTTCGTGGCGACCAGGAATTTCTGTTCCTTCGTCACCGGCTTCCCGTTATATTGCAGATTGACGATCCGGTGCGAATCCGGAGCCGCCAGTTGGCCCTGCCGATTGTAGCGGGCAGGCTGAGTCACGTCGAGCTGGTACGTCACGCCGTCAATGACATCGAACAGATAGGTAGGGAACTCTTCATTGATAAGCGGCTGCTCTCCCGCCTTGCCCGGCACAATCTGGTTGAATTGCCCCGCCGCATGCTCCAGCCATTCTTTTACTTCATCCCCATTAAGCAGGACGACATTCACCGTATTCGGATACACGTACAGATCGGCGGCGCTCTTCACGGCCAGCGTCCCTGCCGGAATATCGGTGAAATAACTCGGGCCCCAGCGTCCGCCTGCCTTGAACGGAGCTGCCGCCGACAGAACCGGAATGCCCTCATAGGAAGTGCCTTGAATATATTTTTCCGTATACCATTTCTGGGCGTTGGAGACGATCTGAACGGATGGATCGTCGCGCACGACGGAGAAGAAGCTGTTGATCGGCGCCGTCGTCTCCCCGATCGGCTGGCGCACATATTCGATCGTGCCTTCGTGATCCGCCTTCACGGCATCCACGATGCGCTGATCGGCATCGACGAGCGGCTTTTTATTCACTTTATCGTAGATCGGACGGGCTTCGGACTTGCTGTCGACCACCGTCCATTTCCCGCCGGATTTCTCCAAGGTCAGATCGATGATGCCGAGATGATCTCCCCAGAATCCCGGCATGACCGCAGGAGTCCCGTGAATGGTTCCTTTCTTCACATCGACCCCTTCGATGTTCTCGAAGTCCGGACTCGGGAAGACGTTATGGTCATGCCCGAACATGACGGCGTCGATTCCTTTGACCTGGGTCAAATAGTAGACCGTGTTGTCATCATTGCCCTTCCGCGGGCTGCTGTCGAAGCCGGAGTGAGGAATCGCGACGATGAGATCGGCGCCCTCCTGCTTCATCTTCGGCACGAACTTCTCCGCGGTCTCGATAATGTCCTTGACGACAACCTTGCCTTCCAGGTTCGCCTTGTCCCACTCCATCACCTTCGGCGGAACAAATCCGATGACCCCGATCTTCAGCGCAACGTCTTTGCCGGCTTCATCCTTAAATGTTCTCGTCAAGATTTCATACGGCTTGAAGTAATTTTTATCGTTGTCCGGGTTGTTGTCCCCGTCATCGATGTAGACATTGGCATTCACGTAAGGGAACGCGGAGCCCTTCAAGCTGCGATCGAGGAACTCCAGACCATAGTTGAACTCATGATTCCCGATTCCGGCCGCATCGTACTTCAGCAGATTCATCGCTTTGAACACCGGATGGACCTGGCCGTCCTGAAGAGGCTTGATTTTGGCCGCATAATCTCCCAGCGGATTGCCTTGAATCAGGTCGCCGTTGTCGAACAGCATGCTGTTCGCCACCTCTTGACGCGCCTTCATAATGAGCGAAGCCGTCTTCGCCAGGCCGAACTCGTCGGTTTCCTTATCCTGGTAGTAATCATGATTCACAATATGTGTATGAATGTCGGTCGTCTCCATCAGCCGCAGCTTCAGCTTCGGCCCCTGCGCCGCCTCGCCGAACGCCGTCATGGAGAATGCGCTGCTCAGCAGCATGACGGCAAGAAAACATGTTAACGCTTTCAATTTCTTCATTCCAGCAACCCTCCCGTTGTATTCAATCCCATTTCGGCAATCAAATGATACGAGCGTCTTTACAATATTTCATAATAATCCCGCTTCACCTATGTACAACGATGCTCTATCCTCTTCCCTCCTTACGAAAAACGATAGATTGGAATCATATCATGAACGACTTGCTTTATTACTGTAACCTTTGTTCACGAATTTAGCAATAACCTGCTTCTCATTTACAAAATAAAAAAATCTCTCCCCGGCAGATTATGAGCGAAGCAAAAGGTCTTTCATTTTATGAAGCGAGTATTCGCTGATGCCGCATCCTTCGTTTAAATAAGCCTCTACCGATCCATATTGGCAGATGAGCTCATCCAGCACTTCTTCCAAATAATCGCGGCGAACTTGAAGCAAAGGCTTCAACCGCTCGTGCGTGAGGCGAAAAAGACTTGTATACCGCAGAAAAGCCGCCGCTCTCTTCATACGGGCTTCCGTCAATGAATTGGAGAGCATATAATCCGCCATCACGGCGTCACGCGGAACCCCCGCCAGCAGTTGAATCAAGGCAACAATCACGCCCGTCCGATCTTTCCCGTCTGCGCAATGGATAAGTGCCGGTACATCGTTTTCTGCGCCAAACAGCGTGATCACTTCGCGGATTTGCGGCATACTCTCAAATGCGATTCTTCGATAGAAATCCTTCATCATCTTTTCGAGGTCTATCGTTTTGGCCGATTTCATCATCATCATGAAAAACGCGAACCGCGTGTAATCCTCTTCGTGTTGAGAAATGGGGATGTTGACGACTCGGATCGTCCGGTTTTGATGCGTTGGCATGATTCGGGACTTGCGCTCATTCGGCGTTCGTAGATCGCAAATCAATTTAAGGTTCAAGGCATTAAGCTTCTCCAAGTCATGCGCGGTTAACCTCGACGGTTCCCCGGAACGGAACAGAATGCCCGTCTTCATCACGCGGCCGTCCTCGGTCGGCAAGCCGCCGATATCCCTGAAATTTGTTATTTTTTTGAAAGGCTTTACTGCCATCCGCCTGTCGGCGTATAAATGATTCATCTGCAAGCGACCTCCAACATAGAACGAAAGGTGTCATCTTACCATAGCATAGTCGGCTTCCATTTGGGACAGAAGATAACATCTTCGTGACGCAGAAAATCCCTGACAAACCAAAGATGCAGTTCATCAGGGAATTTCAACGATGATTAGTGATTTGCCTTGCCGATAACGCGTCCCCGCAAGGTGTGTCAGCGGCAGCTTAAATTTTGTACGCCTTCATCGCCTTGCGGATCTCTTTCCACGACGGGCGCTTGCCGTACATCAGGACGCCAGTGCGGTAGATCTTGGCCGCCAGCCAGCCGAACACGAAGACCGAGGCGAGGAGGATAACAATTGATATCCCGAATTCCCACCAGGCCACCTCGCCTGCGCCGAGGCGCAGCAGCATCGAGGTTGGCGTGAAGAATGGAATATACGATGATATTCTGACCAGCAGCGAATTCGGCGTCGAGATGCTGAAGATGGCAATATAGAACGCCGCCAACGTCAGCATCGACATCGGCATAATCGCTTGGCCGAGATCTTCTGTCCGGCTAACGATCGAGCCGACCGCCGCGAACAAGGTCGCGTACAGGAAGTAGCCCAGCACGTAGAGCAGCAAGCCGCCGCCTACGACACCCCAATCGATCATCGAGATATCGAAGTTAATGGCCTTCAGCGGCGCATTGTTATGCGGCAGCATCAGATTCCCGATCATGACGAGGAAGAAGAGCACAATCTGCATCAACCCGAGGATGAACATGCCGATAATCTTCCCGAACATCTGGGCGAGCGGCGAGACGCTCGTAATGAGAATTTCCATAATGCGGGAGCTTTTCTCCTGCGTAACCTCGGACGCGATCATATTCCCCGTCATCGTATTTGTCATGAAGAACAAGATGATGAGCACAGTGACGACCGCAACCGAGACCCCCTTCTTGGCAGGGTTCTTCTCTTCGCCGGCCTGACCGCCTTCCTTCAGGATCGTCTTGCTCTCGACTTGAACCGGCTCGTTCAATTGCGCAATCTGCTCCGGCGTCAATGAATCCTTGACCAGCCACTCCGTCTTAATCAGCGCGAGCGTGCCTGTCAGCTTCGATTCCTTCTCCATGCCAAGCTCATCTTTTCCGGAATAGACGACAAGCGGAAATTCTCCCTTCGCCTTATCCTCGAATGTAATATACCCTTCGATCTTGCCGGCCTCTACATCCTTCTTCAACTGCTCCTCCGACGCATCGGAATACGGAACGAAGCGGAAGTCCGCCTTCTCCTGCTTGGCATAATGATCGGCGAGCGACTTCGCGATGTCCGGATGCGGCCCGGAGACGACGCCGATCGTAGTCGGCTCGTTATTCGAGAATAAAGATATGAAGTACGGGACGTTGGCGCCCACGCTAATGAGCAGAGCCAGAACGAGCGTCGAAATAAGAAACGATTTGGTCATCAGCTTGGTCCGCAGCGTAAATCCGATAACCGTCCATACATTATTCATTCGAATCACCTCCTACCGCCTTGATGAAGATTTCATTCAAGGTCGGCTCCTTCACTTCGAAATGCTGAATCGGACCTTGGGCGAGCGCCTTCTGCAAAATCTCCTGCGCGACAGCCTCGCCGCTGATCCGAATCCGGTATCCTTCCTCCGTCCGGTTCACATCGGTTACTCCCGGAATCGAGGCCAGCCCTTCCACTTCTCCGGCGGCGCGAAGCAGCACCTGCTCCCGCGGGTAACGGGACTTCAACTCCCGCAGCGAGCCTTGGACGACCGCATTGCCCTTCTGCAAAATCGTCACATTGCGGCACAGTTCCTCGACATGCTCCATCCGGTGGGTCGAGAACAGAATGCTCGTGCCTTGGTCGCGAAGCTCCTTGACGGTCTCCTTCAGCAGCTCGACATTGACCGGATCCAGCCCGCTGAACGCCTCATCCAGAATGAGCAGCTTCGGCTTGTGCACGATGGCCGCGATGAACCCGATTTTTTGCTGATTCCCTTTGGACAGCTCTTCAATCTTCTTGTTATAGTTCTCCGGCACATTGAAGCGTTCCAGCCAATATTTGAGATTCCGGTCCGCTTCCTTGCGCGGCATTCCGCGCAATTGCGCCAAATAAGTCACCTGATCGCTTACCCGAATTTTCGGATACATGCCCCGCTCTTCCGGCAAGTACCCCAGCGTCCGCTGCAGATCGGTATGGAACGGCTGGCCGTTATAACGGATCTCCCCTCCGTCCGGGTAAATGAGGCCAAGCACCATGCGCATCGTCGTCGTTTTCCCCGCGCCGTTCGCCCCCAACAGACCGTAAATTTCTCCCTCTTCCACATTCAGACTCAGGCCGTTAACGGCTGTCTTGTCCGCATACTGCTTCACGACTTGCTTCAACTCCAATGGCTTCATTCGCCTCGAACCTCCTGATTCAACTCGATTACATACGCCAGAATATCATCCAGCTCGATGCCGGCCGTCTGACGGGGGATAATGCCGTTCTCCGCCAGGAACGCATCGACCCGATCCGCCTGGCTGGCAATCAGCCGCACCCCGTGCCTTTCCTGTATCGCCTTGACCACGCCCGGAACGCCGGCATAATCTTCGGCCTCCCCTTCTAGCCAGAATTCCTTCCAGGCATCGAACAACGCATCCTTCTCGATGACGAGCAGCACCTGCCCCTGGTGCAGGAACAGAACATAATCGGCAAGCCGCTTCACTTCCTCGATAATATGCGTCGCAATGACAATGGAACGTCGGCCTTCTTCCAAATACGAATTCAAATCGTCGATCATCATCCGCCAGGATAGCGGATCGAAGCCGGAAGACGGCTCATCCAGCAGCAGAAGGTCCGGCCGAGGGCAGATGGCCAGGATGAGATCGAGCTTGCGGCGCATCCCTTTGGACAGCTTCTTGAGCTTCGTCTTTGGGGGGATGTCATACCGGGCCATCAGATGATGATACAACCTCCAATCCCATCGCTCATACCAGTAAGCGGAGAAGGCTGCCGCCGCTTCCGCGGTTAGATCATCCTCCTCCGAATTGGGACTCTCCGCCACATAGCCGATGCGCGCCTTGACAGACGTGTCCGGCTCCGGCTGATAGGTCTCCTGGAAGAGCGCAACGGTGCCGCTATCCGGCTTAATGAAGCCCATGAACATGCCCATCAACGTTGACTTCCCGGCCCCGTTCGTTCCCACAATCGCAGTGACGCAGCCTTGGGGAAGCTGGATGTTCAACGGTCCAATTTGCAGCCGTTCCCTGCGCTTCACCACGTCCTTCAATACTATGACCGGCTCGATATTCATCGCATTCGCTCCTTATTCCGGATTACTTCATCTGCTTCTGCCGGATCAGGTCCTCCAGCATGTGCGCTAGCTCTGCAGCAGACATCTCTACCCGCATGGCAGCCTCGACCGCTGCCAAGAGCGCATCTTCCACTGCCTGCTTGCGGTATCGCTCCCGCTCGCCGGCCCCGACCGGCGCAACGAACGTCCCCGTTCCCTGCTTCGTCCGCAGCAGCCCTTCCGCCTCCAGATCCTGATATACTCGTCGAACCGTAATGACACTGCATCGCAATTGGTGGGACAATTCACGAATGGACGGCAGCAGCATTCCTTCATTCAGATAACCGCTCAAAATCAATGCGCGCAGTTGACTCGTAATCTGCGCATATAACGGTTCCGAGCTGTTCTCATTAATGTCAATCGGTATGAACACCGCCTGCCCCCCCTGACTCTTCTCTTCATATTGATATCGTCATTTGTTCCCCGTACAGAGACTGCCCGCGTCTAATCGAGATCCCGATTGCGAATCGTATTCCGGGTGGCGGCTATGCCGATAACGAATGTCTGGACAATGACGCCTGCGGCGATCAAACCGCTTATCCACGGATAATGCTTGGCGATATAGATGACGGCCATCATCATGCTTCCCCCGGACAAGGCCACGATAACAGAGAGGGCAAGTATGATGAACATTACAATAAAGACGAGTCGCTGGTAGCCCCCGGCATGCTTGCCTAGTTCAAACTGGATGTACACCGTCTGAACCACGACAGAGTACGCGGTCAGAACGAGCACATAGGCGATGAGCGATAGCGGCGAGAAGGTCGATTGCAGTCTGTCGCTGAGCATCATCTGCAGGGTCAAGAACACCCCCATATTTATGACGAAGGCCACCGCCAGCATCAAATAGCGCGAGAGCGCGATCGTACCTGCATCAATCGGCATCATGCACAGCCTCTTCATCCATTTCGTATAAGCATCCTCCTGCAGATAGCGCATGTTTCGCCGGGAGAAAAAGAATCCGAAATTCGGCAAGGAGATAAGGTAGACAAAATCAAAAACCGCTCGCAGAACTAAAGTATCGCCCTCCTGATCCGGTTTCAACAAGCCATTCAGCATCAGCGTCGAAATAGCCCCCATATAACCACTGAACAACAGCGTGAACAAGACCCCCCATTTAAAGCGAACCAGGTCCGTCTTGACCAGCATCCACGCATCCTTCCACTGCTTATTCACCGGTATCCCCTCACTTCTCGAATCCATCGATGGAGATTCAGTTCTCTCGTATCCTGCATCTTGAAGGCGCAGGCTCCATGATCACTGTGCTCACTATGTATATCTTTATACACAGTATACTCACTTTGCCTTTTTAATGTCAATACTTGTTTCTAGCGGTATGCGTTTTCAGGTTGACATCCATAAAAAAAGCATTCCGGGGCAGGGATCTTCCTTCGTCCGGAATGCTTGATCGCGATTGTAGCCGGCACCAAGAAAATGCCCCCATGCCGTGCTCCCTTAACGGGAGCAAGCATAGGGGGGTTGAGTGCGCATCTAGCCAAAGATGGCTTCGATGACCGGCTTCGTATGTCCGCCAGGGTACAGTATATAAAGAAGCACATATACGGTAACGCCGGTGATGGCGGTAATGAACCAAATAATCGAGGTGATTTTTCCGATTTTGCGATGCAGCTTGAATTTGGAGCGGAATCCGCTAATCAATGTCGTAATGCCGAATACGGCCGCCACGGTAGCGAGCACAATATGGAACAGCAGGAAAATGAGATAGATCGTCTTCAATCCTTCAGGGCCGCCCCAGGATGTATTGCCGACAAATATGGTCCGTGATACGTAAATGATAAAGAACAGAAGGGCGGCTACGGCTGCCGCGATCATCGTCTTCTTGTGCGCCTCGCGCTTGCCCTTGATGATAAGCGCCCAGCCGATCGCGACCAGAATCGCGCTAATGACGATAAATGTCGTGCTTACCGCAGGCATAAGATTATACAAATCCACGAATGGTATGCCTCCTCTACCTCAACTCAGACTTGCCTTTCATTATAAACCAATTCTCTCAATGGAGCTGCCCTTCCGGAAGAGTGTCCACAATATCGTCATCCTCTTTGCTTTCTCTGCGGTACCAATGAATGAAGACATAATAGAGAATGCAGCCGAACATAATCTCTTGCACCAGCTTCATCACGATGCCGCCCAGCTGCTGATCCTCCACCGGCGAGAACCAGTTGAAGAATTCAGGGCCGTCAAAAGCGGCCAGCAGCTTGCTCGGATCGCCGGTTAGACAGTAGCCCATCGCTTGAATCCACGTTTCCTTGTCCACATAAGTCGCATACAACGGCTCGCCTGCAAAAATTATAAGCGCGCACGCCGGCGTAATCAGGACGCCGTTCAAGAAGATATAGCCCATCTTCTTGACGTCTGCCAGCATAACCCACTCCGGGACAGGCACGACAATCGGCCACCACATGATCATGGATGCGATGAACAGGACAATATAATAGACGACATGAACCGCATAATGCGTCATCACATAATCATGAATCGCAGGTACATGGTAGAACGAGAACAAAGCATTGAACAGCAGGGCCATGAGGATCGGGTGCATCAATCCTTTCAGCCGCCGCAGCGGCTTGCGATCGAGCAAGTACTTCCACAGCCAGGCCGGGATGCCTAATAGAATCAATGGCGGGACAATAATGTACGTGATGGCCATCATCAGCATATGGAACGTCAGCATCATATGGCTCATGATGTTAAGCGGCCCCCCTTGGGCCAGATATAACAGCAGCACGCCGCTGATGAACATCAGCTTTTTGGATACGGGAACAGGGTTAGTCTGGGCGAACACTCGTCTATACGGGCCCGTAATTCCCAGATAGAGAATGACAACAAGCACCGAAGAGACAAGAAACAACGGACTCCATACATCATACGGGCTAAAGTATTTCGTTAATTCAAACAATCTCGTTCATCTCCTTCTCTCGCGGATGCCATCATTTCGCCACATTTTGCTCTATTACGGAAAAAGAGGCGACGCCTGTGCGTCCCCTCTTTCTAAATATCCGATTCGGCTTACCACCAGACCCAGTATACGGCCATAATAATCGCCAAGAATGCGACGAAAGCTCCACCTATCATAAAGACAATGGGCAGCATATGGCCTTTGTCCTTCATATGCATCCAGTAGGCCATTTGAATGACGACCTGCAGAACAGCCATGACAAGCAGCAAAATATAGGTGAAGGTCTTGTTAACGATACCGGCGGAAGCTACCATTACAAAGGCGATAAGCGTCAGTACGATGGAGAAGATAAAAGCAATGATATGCTTTTGCTTTCCTTCATGCTTATGACGGCGATTCGACGAGTTGGATGCCACGTTTTGAGCTGCCATCGCTTACCCCACCTTTCCCATCAAGTAGACAACCGTAAAGATGAATACCCATACGACGTCGATGAAGTGCCAGTAAATAGCCGACACATACACCTTAGGCGCCGTAACCAGGTTCAGCCCTTTCTTGAAAAGCTGGCCGATCAGGATGGAGATCCAGACGACGCCGAAAGCAACATGCGCGCCGTGGAATCCGACCAGCGTATAGAACGATGTACTGAAGGCGCTCGTCGTAAACGTATGGCCTTCATGGACGTACTCGACGAATTCGTAAATTTCCAATCCCAAGAAGCAGAAGCCAAGGACGACGGTCACGATCAGCCACGTAATCAGAGACTTGACGTCCTTGCGGTGCAGAGCTTGAACCGCGAATACGCTCGTCAACGAACTTACCAGCAGGATGGCCGTTGCCGCCGCAATCATCGGAAGCTGGAACAGCTCATTGGCAGCCGGACCGTCGCCAATCTGATCGCGGAGCGCAAGGAACGTCGCGAACAGCGTGCCGAACAACACCGCTTCGCCGCCAAGGAAAAGCCAGAAGCCAATTACTTTATTGCGGCCGTCTAACGTCGCTTTTTCCGGTTCGTGCGGCCATTGGCCGTCAGCGTGGTGTGCAGGTGCGCTCATGCTTTTACCCCCTTCTGCTCCAACTCTTCCGGTTCAATATGATAGCCGTGATCGTCTTTGACGGAACGAATGACCATGCAGGCGAACGTAATCAACAATCCAATAATCGCAATGAGATGGTTGTTGAACAGGAAATTCAATGCCCCATTTTTGAAATCGTCCTTGGCGAACATGAATCCGAAGCCGGCGATGAACAGGCCGACGGACATCATGAACGGCAAGATGGAAGGTGAAGGCATATGGATCGCCCCAACCGGTTCGGCCGGCGTCATCTCCGTACGGCCTTCCATCTTTTCTTTCCACCAAGCGTCATAGCCGCGCACAAGCGGAGTCTGCTTGAAGTTATACTCCGGCGGCGGAGAAGGAATCGTCCACTCCAGCGTGCGTCCGTCTTCCCAAGGATCGTTGCCCACAACCTGCTTCTGGCGGTGCGAGACCACAATGTTTGTCAGGAAAAGCAATACCCCAACCCCCATCATCAGCGCCCCGATCGTACTGATGAGGTTCATCGTATCGAAGCCCTGGTTCGGCAAATACGTAAAGATGCGGCGCTGCATCCCGATCAAACCGAGGAAGTGTTGAACGAAGAACGTCAACTGGAAGCCGATCCAGAACATCCAGAACGTGGCCTTGCCTATCTTCTCGTTCAGCATCCGGCCGAACATCTTCGGCCACCAGTAATGGAAGCCCGCGAACAAGCCAAGAATCAGCCCGCCTACAATCGTATAGTGGAAGTGGGCTACGACGAAATAGGTGTCATGGAACTGGAAGTCTGCCGGCGCCGCGGCCAGCATGACCCCGGTTACGCCCCCCATAACGAACGTAGGGATAAAGCCTACGGCAAATAGATTGGCGGTGGTGAACTTAATCGAACCGCCCCATAACGTAAATACCCAGTTAAATATTTTGATCCCCGTCGGAACGGCAATCAGCATCGTCGCTACCGAGAAGAGCGCGTTCGCAACCGGTCCCAGACCGACCGTGAACATATGGTGCGCCCAGACCATGAAGCCCAGGAATCCGATGAGCACGGTGGCGAAAACCATCGAGCTGTACCCGAACAGACGCTTGCGCGAGAATGTGCTGACGACATCCGAGATAATACCGAACGCCGGAAGAATCAGAATATATACTTCAGGGTGACCGAACAACCAGAAAATATGCTGCCATAGAACGACGTTGCCGCCATTCGGCGTATAGAAAAAGTTCCCTCCGAAAAGACGGTCGAACATGAGCAAGACGAGACCTACCGTAACGGCAGGGAAAGCGAACAAAATGAGCGCGGACGTAATGAACGCCGTCCAGGTGAACATCGGCATCCGCATGAATGACATGCCCGGCGCACGCATGTTAATAATCGTAGCCAGAAAGTTAATTCCGCCGATCAGCGTTCCGAGACCGGAAATCTGCAGCCCGAGAACATAAAAGTCAACTCCGTGATGCTGGCTGTAGTCCGTACTGGACAATGGAACATAGGAGGTCCAGCCTGCGTCGGGCACCCCGCCCAACAGCCAGCTCAGGTTGAGAAGCAGCCCTCCGAAGAAGAATGTCCAGAAGCCGAGCGCGTTCAGGAACGGGAACGCAACGTCCCGCGCCCCGATCTGCAGCGGGACAATTGCATTCATTAGGGCGAATATGAGTGGCATGGCGCCCAGGAAGATCATGGTCGTTCCATGCATCGTAATCAATTCGTTGAATGTCTGAGCATCCACGAACTCGAAATTCGGTTTGATCAATTGTATACGTATCAAGATGGCCTCAATACCGCCGATACCGAAGAACAAGCCTCCGGCAATAAGGTACAGAATACCTATCTTCTTATGGTCGACCGTCGTCAGCCAATCCATTAAGCCGCGATGACGCTTCACCGTGTGAGCCAAGGTCGTTACCTCCCCTAGAAGATGCTTTTCTATTGCTTATTGATTTCTTTCAGAGAATCAAGTTTGTATTCCGCCAGATATTTTACAATGCCGTCCAGCTCTTTCTCTGACAATACGCCCTCGAATTTAGGCATCGTATTCCCTGGCTTCACCTTCTGCGGATTCAGAATCCACTGGCGTAAATGATCTTCCACCACTTGCTGCTCAATCGGCTCGTCAATCGTATCCCGGTTGAGCATGATGCCGGCGACAGCTTCGCGGCTTCCCGTTCCCTTCAGGTTCGGGCCGAGGGAAGGCGCATTATCGATAGCGTGGCAAGTCAGGCAGTTCTGCTTGAAGCTCTCGGCGACTTGCGCATCGCCTTCGAACGGCTTGGGCTCTGCCTTCATCTCATTAACCCAAGCGTTGAACGTCTCCTCGCTTACCGATTTGACCTTGAACTCCATCAAGGCGTGGGACTGTCCGCACAACTCGGCGCACTTGCCCCGGTATACCCCAACTTCGTTCGCGCTGAAGTACATTTTATTCACGTTGCCCGACGGGTTGGTGTCCATCTTCCCTGCGAGAGCAGGTACCCAGAACGAGTGGAGAACGTCGGCCGTCCGCAACTCGACCGCCACATTTTTCCCTGTCGGGATGACTAGATCCTGTGCTGTATGTACGCCCAGTTCAGGGTATTCAAATTCCCACCAGAATTGGTGCGCGGTTACCTTGACCTTGATAGCGTCCGGATCCTTGCTGTAATCTTCAGCGAAGGCGAAGACGTACTTCACGGTCGGCACTGCCAGAATAATCAAGAGGAGAATCGGAATAACCGTCCAAATAACCTCCATCTTGTGATTGCCTTCGACTTGCTTCGGAATCGATTGGTCACCCGGCCGTCTGCGGAAGCGGATGACGGCATAAATGGAAAGCGCGAATACGGCAACGACTACGAGCGTCATAATCGAAATCGCAATCTTCATCAGACCGAACTGACCCTCTGCTATCGGCCCCTGTGGATTGAGAGCGGACAAATCCGCGCGGCCACAAGCGCTGAGCAGCAAGACGAGCCCGGCTAACAGAGGAAGGAGTCGCTTCACTGCATGCCACCGTTTCATCATTGATCAACCCCACTTTGTACGTTTTCGCTGATTACCGCATCTCATGCCCCTTCACTGGCCTTTCTGTCCGAAAGCATCGGCATACATTCATGCGAACGTATACATTATGCTCCACGCGCGGTATTCCAATCCTCTCGGCACGCTTCAAATCGGTACGGAAGAAAGGCTTCGACCGTGTCAGGCAGCGGCATGTTGCATGCGCTTACGCATGCACATAGCTATCCAACCGGTCCCCATGGAGTCACCGGCTCTAGCACGGATGTCGTAATCCTGTCAATTAATACAATCACTTACCTAAATATAATTTCCAATATTTTATTTGTCAATGTTTCGGAGGGAGTTCACAAAGTGTTCAGAAAGTCATTTTGGCCCGTTATATCAACAAATGCAAACGCTTACAAAATGATTTTACCCCTATCGAAATGTGTCGAAAGCAAGAAGATGTTGTCAAATTTTCGATTCTCAAACATTGACGGCGGTGCTCCCCTGCATACTTATACCCGTTTTTCAGAAAAATAAAGTAAATCGTGAAGGAGGGATGCTTATGTCGTCAAATAATGGTCACCAACATAAACGGAATGTTCACTCAATTGTCACTTATACCGTCTGTGCGCTAAGCATTGCCATCGGCTTGACGGGGTGTATCGGCTATCGGTCCGAGAAGACGAGATCCTACGACGGAAACACGACCGCCAATTACGCGAACCGGAAGACGGTGCAGCCCCTGGAAAAGAGGCCCTCGACCCCGACCGATTCCGATATCGCCACGCCGGATTACAGCGCCAAGGGCAACAGTCTGGAGCGGAAACGATTCGCCCGCCCGGAAGTGCATCGTCCCAACACATTGTATGTGGACCGTCCGCTGAGCGCTCTCGTCAGCAACATTGACGGGGTCGCCGTCGGCTATGTTCTAAGGTGGAACGACACGGCCTACGTGTCTTTGACACTCGACGGGACCGCCAACGGGGTGAACGGGCGAGGCGGAAAAGGGACGCGGGAGCAATACGGCATGGGACGAATCGAAACCAGCGGCGTTCTCGACGACGAGATGAAGCGCAAGGTTCCCCGGATTGCGACCAAGCACAGCCCTATGCGCACGCTGGAGCGGATGGACGATCTGTCCGATGAATTCCTGCATACGGTGGACACGGCTATTCGGCGTCATGACCCGAGTATCGCCAAAGTATACACGAGCGCCAATAAGGAGCTGTTCAATTCGGTATCGATTCACGCGTTGCGAGCCTATCCGGGGGAGTCGCTGGAATCGGTGCAGGACATTATCCGTGAAGATCTGCGCCGCTATATGCGGTAAGTGAGGCCCCTTCCTCGTCGCAGGACGCAAAAAAAGCGCTCCGACCTGTTCGGAGCGCTTATTATCTCTATATCTAAAAAATGACGCCTTCCTGATTGCCACACGTCCTGAACGCGGCCGATACATCCATCTGCCTGCGTCTCTGCCGTGACTGCGTGAATTACGACACGCTGCTGTCAATCTTGCCAAGCTCAAGCTCTACAAGATGAGTTAGTTCGTCTTCATAGCCTCCCATAATCCGGTACTTCCGGATATACTCCCTCACAAACTTCCGCGGATTCTTCGGACGGAAAATGCGAGTCATCTCCAACAAACTTTCTTTCACCTCGTTGTGACCTTTCGTTGCCATGAAAATTCCCTCCCAAAAGCGTTGTAGAACATGCTCCGCAATGGAGTACAGCCTGGACGTATCGCTTCTCTTTCTGGAAATTCGCAACCGTTTCTTTATTATAACATATTCGAAAGCGCAGCAAAAACACACCGCTAATGTTCGCCACGCCAATGAATCGGGCACCCTAGAAGTGAACCGCTATTCCGCTTTTTTCGCCATAACTCCGGCGCTTCCGGGGCGCGGGCTCTGAAGCACGGCTCCCGGCGTCCTGTCCCGCTTGCTGGCAAGCGGTTGCCGGACACGCTATAATGGGATAATTAGGAAAGGGGCGTTACTTGCTTGAAGGGATTACGGGGACTTGGATTGGGCAGAGACATCGCATTGTTGGCTATTATTTTATTTTTTGTGGAGTTCGTTCGGGGAGCGGCCCTGATTTCATTCATTCCTATTTACGGAAAAAATACATTGCATATCAGTCTGGCCATTATCGGAACGGCCATTACCGCTCATTATTTAACGGATACGATTTTGAAAATGGGGATTGGATATTTGCTTGACCGCTTCTCCCCCCGGCTCATCATCAATGCCGGTTTATTGATTTCATTCGCAGGCATCGGCCTGTTCTATTACGGTTCAAGCGACTGGCTGTTCATCGCGGCGGCCGCCCTGTATGGCGTCGGCATCTCTCCGGTATGGATCGTCTGCCTCACCAAGGTGAAGGAAGAGAACCGGGCCGCGCAGATGGGATTTCTCTATACGATCTGGCTTGTGGGGATGGGGGCAGGCCCGGTCGTGCTCAACCTGATCGTGGACAAGCGCCCGCAGACCGCCTTTCTGCTGCTGTTCGCCTTATCGGGCATCGCGTGGGCGCTCAGCTTCTTCATCAGGGGCGGCAAGCAGCAATTGGCCGGGGCAACGCCGGCTCCGTTCAAGCAGCAGTGGGACGCCCTGCTGGCGAAAGTGAAGGCGATGAAGCCGCTTCTCCCGGGCATGATTCTCCAGACACTGGGCGCGAGCATGCTCGTCCCCATTCTGCCGACCTTCGCCGCGGAGGCGCTCTCCTTCTCGAGCCAGCAGTACTCGGTGCTGCTCGTCCTTGGCGGCGGCTTCACTGTGCTCGGGCTTGTCCCGATGGGCAAATGGTCGGACCGCGTCGGCCGCAAGCCGTTCCTGATTATCGGCTTCGGCATCTTCGGCCTGGCGCTCGCTTCGCTGTCCCTCTATCCGTCCGTCATCTTCGCTTACGGATTGGCCGTGCTGCTCGGCATATCCTATTCCGCGGTGCTGCCGGCCTGGAACGCGCTGCTGGCGCTGTATGTCCCGCCGGGGAATAAAGGTCTGGGCTGGAGTCTGCTCTCCACCGTGGAAGGGATCGGGGTGCTGCTCGGCCCCGTAATCGGAGGCGTCATCGCGAGCGCGTCGTCCGCCGGCACGGTTATCTGGATCAGCGCCGGCCTGTTCGCCGCCATTTCCATTATTTATTTGTTGTTCCCTTCCCGCTGGTTCGCGGAAAGGTAAGCCCGCGCCCAGACAGCCGGGCAGCGAACCGGACCCGGATACAATTCGTTGACAGGGGGCATCTATAATAGGGAGCCTGCGCGACGGCACCGCCCTCGCAGCAGACGGATGCTGAAGAAAAGGAGTTGCGCACCGATGACAAAAGAACAGGAGCATAATCAATATAAGATGCATCCCATGTCCCGCGATCGGGTCGAGGTGGACGGCATATACGCGAATGAATGGGGACGGGAAGAAGTGCTTCACCGCGGCCAGCACTTTCCCTCGGATCCGCAGTTGGGCGCGTCCGAGTGGGAGCTGAAGGAGTTCATGTTCGACAATCACCATGAAGGCCGGACCGATCCCCGTCTCGTGCCCAAAGCGGAAGAGGAGCCGCCGAAGCAGATGCATCCGCGCAAGCATACCGATCGGGGCGATAAATAAGATTGACGATACCGGGGCCTGCGGGCCCCTCGTCTTCTATCAGGTTACATAGCGATATTGTGTTCGAATCCATTCGGCCAGTTCCTCCGCCAGTTCCTCCGCGCCGAGCAGCCGCCATTCCATATCCGACAGATTGTAATGCTTTATTCTATGATCGGCTTCGATCGGGCCGGCGAGCGGCTTCAGCCTCATTTCTTCCCATGCCGTCTCCGTATACACATACAGCTCCATCCCTTCCTCACCCCGCCAAAATACAAGCCGCAGACCGGAGATCAAATCTTGGAAAGAAGAGGCGGCGACGAATTCAAACGGCTGCATGAACGAAGGGAAACCGCTTCCATCCCATGGTAGGCAGTGAATGCTTCGCAGCCGAAAGCCCAGCCGGTTCACCGCATCGATAACGATGCTCTGCTCCACGCTCGGAATCACCTCAATCCGGTCCTCATCCGAAGGCTCCCGCGCCTCCCCGTTCTCCATCACCGTCTGCAGCCAGACGGATGTCTCTCCGATAGTCAAGGGCAAATGAGCCGGAAGCTGAATGCAAAAAGGAAGCTCCTTCGTCTCCAGCGGACCCGCGCACACATAGGAACAGACGGGATAACGCATCAGCGTGCAGGCCCTCGATATGCCTTGCGGAAGGTGCGGTTCTGCATAATCGGTCTGCAAAATCAAGTGAATCCCTTCGATTCTTCGGGACAAGGGGCCGCCGCGAAGCTTCACGATGCCGCGCATCTGCTCGCCCGGCGCATAGCGCCCCCGCTCCAGCAAGGTATCAATCTGGCTTCCTTCGTACATCGCGCTTGCCAAGAAACGATTGAACATGGACATGCGGCAGCAGCCTCCCTGGAATCCTTTTTGGCGATAACGGTCCATGCATACGATGGCCCATTCGATCCATTCGACGAATCCCTTATTTTTCCTGCTCCTTGCCGGGAACTTCCTTGCAAAAAGTTCACGCAAATCATCGCTGTTTTGCTATGATAAGAGAATCATAGTTGACCCTGGTCCAGCATCGTGTTGGACTCGAATGGACATAGGAGAGAGCATGATGCTGTTTGTGGTGAACCGCAATGCGGGGAACGGAAGAGGAATATGGATCTGGCGCAGCGTAGAGGACTGTCTGCGGCAATTCGACATCCCTTACGACTCCAGTCTTACACGGACGGCAGAAGAAGCGGAGGAGGCGGTCCGGCACTATGTGGAGCGCAATCCCGGCGCTCTCATCGTCGTGATCGGGGGAGACGGCACCATTCACCGCCTTCTGCCGCTGCTGGTCGCCACGGAAGCAGCCCTGGGCATTATCCCCGCGGGTTCGGGCAACGATACGGCGCGCGGCTTCTCCCTTCCGACGGATCCGCTCGAGGCGCTGCATACGATTCTCCATGGACAGCGGTCCATCGTTGATCTGATTTATGCGAACGGCCAATGGACGCTGACCGCGCTCGCGACCGGATTCGATGCGGATGTGGCGCAGTACGTGAATTCGATCCGCTATAAAAGGTGGTTCAACCGTCTTGGCATCGGCTCGCTTGCGTATGTGTACGGCATGCTGCGCACCTTGTTCCGGTTCCGGCCGGCAGATGCCGACATCGTCGTGGATGGAGCAGACCGCTCCTTCAAGGACGTCTGGCTCGCCGCCATCACCAACGTCCCCTATTACGGGGGCGGCATCCCGATCTGTCCGGATGCCGAGGCCGGGGACGGACTATTGGATGTCTGCGTCGTACACGGCTGCAGCCGCTGGGAACTGCTGCGGCTCTTCCCGACGGTCTATTCGGGACGCCATCGCACGCTTCCGTATGTTACCATGCTGCGCGGCCGGCAGGTAGGCATCCGCTCCGCGATCCGCCGCTGGACATACGGGGACGGAGAGTGCGTCTCGGCGACCCCGCTGCACGCCGCTGCCGCTCCGGGCAAGCTGCAGTTGATGATTCCGCAGCGCTCGCGCTGACCGGGGCGCTGCGCCCGGCTGCCATGATGCTGGCCGTATGTCCTCATTCGGACGGCCAATTCATATAAGAAAGGACAATGAATACGGATGGCCAAATCAAAAGTAGGCTCTTTTTTTGAAGAGTTCAAGCAATTCGCCGTTCGGGGCAATGTTATCGATCTCGCCGTCGGGGTGATCATCGGAGGCGCGTTCAACAAAATCGTCACCTCCATCGTCAACGATCTCATCATGCCGCCGATCGGCAAGCTGTTGGGCGGAATGAACTTCAAGGATCTGTTCATTCCGCTCGATCCGGATCTGGTCGTGAATGGACAACCCGTCTCTTCCTTGTCGCTTGCCCAAGCGCAAGAAGCCGGGGTTGCCGTCATTGCGTACGGCCAATTCATCAATGTTATCATCGATTTCCTGATTGTCGCTTTTTGCGTCTTCCTTATCGTGAAGGGCGCCAATATGCTGCACCGCCGGAAGAAGGCAGAAGAAGCGCCGGCGGAGCCGACCACGAAGGAATGCCCATACTGCCTCTCGGAAATTCCGAAGGAAGCCGTACGCTGCGCCCATTGCACGTCCATGCTGGACGAGTCCGGCGCGCGCGCTTAGCCGGCCGGAATGAAGCAAGGCCTTCTCCTCTGCATGCGTGTCACCGCATGTCCGGGAAGAAGGCCTTGCTTCTATTCATTCGAACGCATTGCCGGACAAGTCCGCTCCCATTCCGCTACATCGGCCGGTTTGGCTTGTTCATCAATTGTTCGGCTATGGCGCGCAACTGCATGTCCGGGGTGTAGGATTCCTCCCCGATATCCAGCTTTTTGACGCGAATCTCTTCAATATCGCCATCGCTCGTATTCGGCTCGAAAATCAGACTGTCTTTATCCGTGCAGCGCACGTTATATCCCATCATCCGGAACATCTCTTCCAGTTCCGGCGGCGTCGGCTTCTTCCCTTCCTCCGTCATGACCAGCCCGCGCAGCTTCGCAATCTCTCCCGCTCCGCGATGTACCGCTTCAAAATGAACAATGCACTCCATCTGACTTCCTCCTCTATGCTGTCGCCCGGCTTGGTTCCATCCAGATGGTAGACTGCCCGTCGCGCCACGCCCGATGCACCGCGCATCACGCTCTCTTGAAAGCTTGGCCTGGCAGAGCGACGCATCACATTTCTTCCTATATTAATCAATACGCAATGAATTGATTCGCGTTCCAGGAATTTGTTTTATTTTTCACAAAGTTCGAAAATTAGTCAAAATATTTGGCCATAATCTCCTCAATCCGTTCGCTGAAGCGCCGCTGGCCGTCAAGGTCCATCTCCCGCTCCAGTTCATACAGCACCGCCTCCTGCAAGAAATGGCTCAGGACGAGGCGCGTCACGGCCGGGTGCTCCGTCAGCAGCGCTTTGGTCGCGTGCCCGCTGCCTCGCGCCCCAATCAGCGTCTCCCGCCGGTCGACGACAAAAGCGAAATGCCGCGGCTCGCTCTCCACCGTACCCGACATCGGCCAAATCCGTTCGGTCGTCCGGCCTTCATGCCCGGCGATCGACCACAGCACCTTCACTCCCCGCGCTTCCGCCAGGAGCAGCTCCTCCCGCAGCTCGGCCGCTTCATCGGGCCATACATCGACGATAATCTCCCGCTCCGCTTCATGCAGCGTGCGCTTGATCGTATCCGATACGGCCCGCTCCCCTTCGACACTGTAGAAGGAGCTGCCGTCCGCTTCCGCCGCAGGCATATGCTTCTCCACATAGCGCAGCGACGTCTCCAGACGGGCCGCCAGCAGCTTCGTCAGCTCCTCCGCCGGCAGGGCCGCATAATGAGACGGATCTCCCTTGCGGTGAAGGATGACGCCCTGATCGACGAGGCGCTGCAGCGCGGCATAGACGTTGGAACGGGATACCCCCAGCTTTTTCGCGATTTCATATCCGGTCATTGCGCCCTGCTCAGACAAGCTTACAACAATCTTTGCTTCCATTTCCGTGAACCCGAGCGCTCGCAAATGCCGTACGAGTCCTTCCATCAGGCCAGCCTCCCACTCTACGAATACATCTGTCAGATACCAAGGCTGTTCACCTGGCGTTCCCTGTTGTCATTGTAACTCAATCCGGAGATTTTTTCATCGAATACGGTCGCTATTTGTCGACAGTCCGCATAAAAAAGAGAACCCTCAGGTTCTCTTCAAGTCGTCCCGCGGCTCTTCGCCGTTCATATAAATGGCGTGCCGCAGCGCTCGCACCACTTGGCCTCCGGCTCTGCGGCGGAATTGCAGTTCGGGCAGCGGCGAACGGAAGGCTCCTCCCGCTTCGGGACCGGTCTGCCGCCGACGGTAATATTCATCTCCCGTCCGGACCGGCTGGACTCCAGCGGCGGGATGGAGAAATCCTCCTTCTGCCTTGCCAGGCCGTCGCGAGACGAGAGACGGTCCGGATGGTACGTGTAACGTGCCTCCGCCTCGCGCTCCCCGTCTTCCTCCGACTGCGGAGACTCCCATCGGCCGTCATCTTCCGCCGCAGGAGCCGATTCGGATACAGAGGACGGTTGATGCGTATAGACTCTCGTCTCCTCTTCCTCTTTGCCCCATTCCTCGTCCTCTTCGAACAGCTCCTCCGGCGCCTCCGGCAGCTTGCGGCCGCAGGCAGCGCAATAATTCGAAGTTATCGGCGCCACTTCTCCGCATTCGCACCGCTTCTCATGGCGCAGCTCGCTCACCTTCCATTCCAACTGTTTGATCTCTTCTTCCAGCAGCAGGTTGGCGTCTCCAAGCGCCATCACCTCATCTTCCGCCAGCGTCAAATCCTTCTTTTTATAGGCATCATATACCCGTTCGCCGATCAAATACACATTCTGCTCGATCTCTTTGCGCCGGGCCGCAATCTGTGATTGCAAACGATTGATTTCAATGACATTTTGCGCCTTTTCCGATGCTTTGCTGGCGCCTTCTCTCAACTTTTGCAAGATTCGATTCATAAGCAATCCCTCCCTTTCCATGCCCACCGTTGAACATGGCCCCTTATCCCAATACACAGGACGGCGCGGATCGAAACAGACCCTTCACACAATCGGGGTAATGCTTCCTCCGTTCTTCCATGGCGGGCATGCCATCCGTTGCCGTGCAGAGCCGGTTCCAGAACCAAGCCTCTTGTTCAACGTATGCGCAACTGATACAGAACATGTACAACAACTGCTTCACAAATCGGGCGCCCCGCAAGCCCGCTCAGCCATGATGTATCGGGGGTGATTTATTATACTACGAAGGAACCCGCGATTACTATGGGAAAGGAGATGCCTTTTTTGGCCAAGCCTGTGGTCTCTGCGGTTCCATTCCGCAGCGGCTCGGCATTGGCCGCCGGATGGGCGTGCTTTGATATTCTGCCCCCGAATCCGTTACAATAGAAGAAGCATACGGGCAATCCGGTAATCCATTTGCCGATGTCTCTTGCATACTACGCAATTACACGAGGAGATTCGTATGTCACAGACCGATATCATTATGAAGCAGTACGAAGAAGTGAAGCAGCTCCCGACATTGTATCAATTGGCTCTGGAAGAGCTGGAGACCAAGATCAAGGTCATCCAAGCGGAGTGGAAGCTTCGCAACGGCTATGAGCCCATCGAGCATATTAAGACACGCCTTAAGGAGCCAAGCAGCATTTTCAATAAGCTGCAGCGCAAGGGCCTTCCGCTCACCCTCGATTCGATTGTGAACAAGATCTACGACGTGGCTGGAATGCGGATCGTATGCGCGTTCGTCAAAGACATCTACCTGATACTCGATCATTTGAAGACCCGCGATGATATCCGCATTACCGAAATCAAGGATTATATCGCCAATCCGAAGGCGAACGGCTATCAGAGCCTTCATATTATCGTCCAGGTTCCGCTGGTCCTGTTCGAGGATACGCGCTGGATATATGTGGAGATTCAGCTGCGGACGCTGGCCATGGATTTCTGGGCGAGCCTGGAGCACATTATCTATTATAAATTCGAGCAGCAGGTGCCTTCTCACGTCATTAAGGAATTGACGGAAGCAGCCAAAGCCGTAGACGAGCTGGATCGGAAAATGCTTGATTTGCGCAAAGAGATACTGTCTTACAATCATGAGGATTGGCTCAAAGGAATCCAGAATGGCCTGTCTCTTCGCGACATTGCGTCAGCGCCATAGAATGCGCGAATCGCGTGTTCCGATTCTCCCGCCATGCAGTCCGGCAGCCTTGCCCCCATGGTGCTTCTATAAGGCGCGGCAGCCATCCGGCATAAAAAACGGGCGGCTGATGCACCTTATCAAATGACGCCACGAACGCGGACATGCGCAGGCGGACCTTCGGGGCCGTCTGTCTTGTCGCGCCGCGTCCACCATACTCGGAAAGGCAAAGGAGGCCTTGCATATGCCAAAGCCGGACAACCGGGCGGACAATGCAGCGCATATTCAGAACGCAATCGACAATACCGTGGAGAATCTGCGGGAGAGCGAGCAGTATTTGTCGGAGCACGCAGATGAAATAAGCAAAGGCGAGCAGGCGCAGTTGAAGGCGAAGAACGAACGCCGCCGCGACAGCATCGAATCGCTGGCGGACGAGCGCCGTGACGAGCAGCCGTACGCCAAAGAGTAACCCGCATGCATAGAGAACCGGGGGAAGGGGAGCTTCCTCCGGTTCTTTGCGTTACGTGCGCCCTTTCCCTTCCCTTGGCCAGATGCTTCTATTCGCTGCATTTCGCTTCACTATCCGCGTATCGTCATCATCGCCGCCTTTGGGCCATTATCCCCTTCGCTCATATGCTCGCGCCGTCCCGCCGTTGTCCTAACGGTGTTCTTGTTTCTATGTCCCTTGTTCCGCTACACGATAGGTCATATTCGCTTCCTTTACTCCATTATCCCATTCACTCATAAGCTTGCGCCGTTCGGGGTTCCTCTCGTCCGGTCCTGTTTTGGGCCGCATGATCGATTATCCCATTCGCTCATATACAGAAACTTTACACCCTTTTCCCTCGTTCTTCCCAGCTCTCTTTCTCCGCCAGCCGCTGCCGCGCGCCCCGACAGCAGACAAGCGCTGCGGACGGACCGGGCCCGCCCAAGACAATCGAGTAGGAGGGGGCGCCTAGCCCCCGACCTCTCACACCACCGTACATACCGTTCGGTATACGGCGGTTCATGTTATATTCCGCAATAGATTATATCTGTCCTGTAGACTTCTCAAACCTTGTTCGAGCCAGTAGTTGTTATTTAAGGCCCGATCGAGAATTGGACTATGAGCGCACCACCAGTATTTCTTCCGTGAATTGCCCCACTCCCTTGCCTTCTGCTTTGAGATACCTAAGGCTATCAGGTTTCTTACCCTGGTCCTTGGCAGCTTCCATTGCTTCCAGATGCACATCCGCAATCTTCTGCGTATCCATGAATCGAGGATTCCGAAAATGGTTGGCGTGTCCGCCAGTGCATAGTATCCGCACCATCCCGTCAGGTACTGGTTCAGCTCTCTTATCCGCTCTTTCATCGCGACCGGACTTTTCCTTGCGGTAAGCTCCCTTATCTTCGCCTTCACTCGTTTCAGGGACGATTTGGATATTCTCACCTTAGGATTCTCTTTGTCCGCACTCAAGCTAAACCCCAGAAACTTTCGTTTCCACGGACGGTCTACCGCACTTTTCTCTTGGTTGACCTTTAACTTTAGTTTCTTTTCAATGAATTGCGTTATCGAGTGCTTTACCCGAGTTCCTGCCTTCCATGTCTTTACGTAGATGTTGCAGTCATCTGCGTACCTTACAAATTTCAGGTGTCTCTTCTCCAATTCCTTGTCCAACTCGTCCAGTACAATATTGGACAGGAGCGGACTTAAGGGGCCTCCTTGCGGAGTTCCCTTTCTGCTCGGTTGTACAAGTCCATTTCGAAGTATCCCCGATTGTAGATACTTTCGGATTAGCTTTAACAGTCCTTTGTCTGTTATCCGTTCTGCCAATTTCGCCATCAGTCGGTCATGGTTGACTCGATCAAAGAACTTCTCTAAA
>NZ_LDIG01000101.1 GCF_015845845.1 Paenibacillus dendritiformis | reverse complement strand
GCAGCACGAAGAAGGGATCCTTCGGTGGTTCCATAGTAAGATGACGAACGGCTTGTTGGAAGGCATTAATGGTCTGGTTCAAGCAGCTAAACGTCGGGCCAGAGGCTACAGGAACGTAGAAAACTTGATTGCGATGGTGTATATGACAGCCAATAAGCTTCGTTTGCCGTTGCTCGCGGCGCGCCGAGCATAATAAATCCCTTGCCGCCTTCTTACCCTGCTTCAGATGTAGAAACAGCGGTCAAGCGAACTCCTTGACGGCTGTTTCTACATCTGAAAATCTCTTAAAGGCGGAAGGGGTTATGAAACTAATATTCAACACTGTACCCACCCAGTAGAGCGAAGAGCCCAGATCTTGTACCCTTTCACTGGCTTGATACAGATACACTTACCTTTTTCGAACTGGTTTCACCCAGTGCCAGCAAAACCAAACCGATGTTATGCCTGACCTTTTGTCGAATAGACCTTTTGTTCGTTTTATTTGATTAGAAACATGAGTTCTTAATATAATAATAGATGGTAGACTTCGCAAATATTAACTTAACACTTGAGGAGGAAAAGATGGCAAAAATTATTACAATGTATAACAATAAAGGTGGCGTTTCCAAAACTACAACTCTTTTTAATTTGGGCGTATATCTTGCCCAAAAAGAAAAGCGTGTATTGTTTGTTGATTGTGATCCCCAATGCAACCTAACAGAACTCTTTTTGGCTTCCGACCCTGAAATAGAAGAGCCAGATAAAGAGCTTCCTGGCACCTCGATTTACCAATCCTTACTAGCTCGTTTTAAAGGAGAGGCAGGCTTTATAAAGCCAGAATCTGTCGAATTAATACCCTCAAAGTTATATAATAATTTATTTCTATTTAGAGGTGATCTTGAATTTTCATTAGCTGAAACGTATTTTGGTACAGCATGGAATCAGGCCATAACAGAAAATATCCACGAAAAAAATACATACGTTGCATTATATAGATTGCTTCGAGCACTCGGTGATTACCACTCATTAGATTACGTATTGTGTGATGTTGGTCCTAGTACTGGCGCTATTACAAGAATGGTTGTTCTTTCATGTGATGGAATATTACTTCCATTAGTACCCGATCGCTTTTGCAATCAAGCTGTAAAATTACTTGGACGAATTATTCATGAATGGATCATACGTCACCAACAAATATCTGAAACATTAAGACCTTTTAACATAGAGTCATTCCCAGGAAAACCTGTTCTCTATGGAGCAATAAGCCAAAACTTTAAAGTTCATAACAATGCAAAAGTAAAAGAATCATATGTTAAATGGCAAGAAAAAATCTCTTACAATATCGAACATTCCTTATTATCGAAGAAAGGTATTGTTCCAGCGGTAGGTTTAAACCCAAAAGAGCCGTATGTAGCTACAATACGTGATGTTAGCCCCCTGGCACCTGTAGCCCAAATGTTTGGACGAGCCATCTTTGATATTCAACGAGAACATACTCGAGAGGCTTCAAGTACTGGTCAAATGTACTATGGGACAGTTTGGGACCCCTGGGTTACCAAGATGAATGATTATAAGTTAGAAATCCAAAAAATTGCGGAGGCTATTGAATGAGCTCAGAACCTGTTTATCTATATGCAGCACTGCTTGATGTCCTAGGTTATAGACAACTTCTAGAGGAAGATAGAAAAAATGCATCATTGGATTTCAAAGAGAATTTAAACTGTGCACTAAGAATTTTTGAAGAATTAAATGATGCTATTTTTAAAGTACAGGCTATTTCAGACACAATAATTATAACATGTACTCATCATAGCCATTTTTTAGAATTTTTAGATATCTTAAAACGGGTTTTCTTATCCTTTCTATCAAACAATTTATTCGTAAGAGGCGCTGTCGCCTATTCTAGGCATTACCAAAATAATCATATGACTTACAGCCATGCCGTTGCAAGAGCTTATGAACTAGAGCAACATTTTGCTGTCTATCCTCGTATCGTTATCGATGAAAATATAATAGAAATGTATAAAGTGGGATCTGACCTTACAGATATATGGAGCAGAGGGATTATCTGCAGAGAAAATGGTTCTTATTTCCTGGAAATTGTTGATCCTTATAATTGGGATGAAGTATATCTCTTGGCTTCTCGATTATTTAAGAGTAACGAAAATCTTCTTAAGAAAAATGAAGCCGCTTATATGAAACATTTAAGATTTCAGTGGTACCTTTTGAGCTCACAATTTGCACCAGAAACAGCAAAACCCTATATTCCCCAAATTGCAAGATTTCCTTAGCTTAAGACCATCGTTTATCTGAGCTTTTAATTAGTCATTGAACTAGTCCCCGCATAAACTATCCCTGAAGTAACCTAAATGAAAGTTATATGTGCTTTGATACTAATAGTAGAAAAGTCCTTTTACAGGTCTTTTCTACTATTTTTGCATTTACATCCTTCTAGATCTTTTTCACAAATTCCGATTTTAATTTCATCGCTCCAAAACCGTCGATTTTGCACTCAATATCATGGTCCCCATCGACCAAGCGTATATTTTTTACTTTTGTTCCGATTTTCACAACGGATGAGCTTCCTTTGACTTTCAAGTCTTTAATCACGGTTACGGAATCCCCATCGCTCAGGACATTTCCATTGGCATCCCGGATGACCCGTCCATCCTCGTTAGCTTCCGCTTCGGCCCCTGGCGTCCACTCATGCGCACATTCCGGACATACCAACAGATGTCCATCCTCATAGGTATATTCAGAATTGCACTGTGGGCAGTTCGGCAAATTAGACATAATTACATTAGCTCCAATCGTTATTAATATGTTTATATACTGGCATAGATTTCTCATATTGGCAAATTGAATAGAGGTACAAAACCATCCTGACCGAACCATGGGCGGCTTCTTTGCACGGTGCATATTCGTATTAGAATAGTAAGCTTCAACCGGAAACCGGCTGTACCACTTCGGCACAATCAACTCGAAATGGTCATCATCCATAGAGCGAATCTAGCGTTTATCCTCATTTTGATAAAATTAAAAATATACGGTCCGATGGAGTCGGAAAAAACGTGACAACAGGCCCTTAGTTTCCTACACGGTCGGCTGTAGAGATGGCGGCGCTGCGATTTTCTTGCGCGATCGTTCTCAGGCTGGAGGCAATCAGGAACTGGGCCGTGTAATACGTTATCATAATTAACGGCCCCGCGAAGACGACCTCGGATACAAATCTATCCCACGCCAAAATGGAGTCCGATACCGCAAATAGCAAGGCGCCGGCCATCGCCGGCTTATTCCCGGTCATGATCGCGGACCAAGCCATGAAGGAAATGACAATAATATAGAGAAGCACCGATGCGGCCAAGACGTAATTATCGGCGCGAATCAGCGCTTGAAGCAGATGCCAGCTCATGAACGAGGCATACGCCAGGATCGGAATGAGCATGAAGAAGCGAATGCCGGAGAAGCGCCATCTGCTTATAAATGCAGTCACATAGAACAAATGCCCGATGAGGAAGGCCGACAGGCCAATGATGAACCACCCCATCAACAGTCCATCGCCGAGCATACAGAAAAACAGCCCGATTCCTATCATCCAATGGCAGCTCTTTCGGTTGGATGGCATGTGCAGATACCCGTAAGCGATAATCAGCCACATCGGAATTAATTTGAACAGCAGCTTGACCGCTTGCGGCTCGTCAGGAATCACGAAAATATAAAGGACACTCATGACAACGATAAGTGAGGGCAGCCCATACTTCACCACAGAAACCTCTCCCTTCATGCATAGTCCATGGATAAGCGGCTCCGTATATCCTATTCTGCATGCCCTCAACAAATGTCTTCTTGGCAAGCTTCCTCCCCGTTATGGGCACCAAAAAACGGAGTGCCTCATCAAAGACACTCCGCGATCGCTAACCTGTTCCTATTCGATTAATCCCGATTCGCCAGCTTGGCCAGGAGGCGGACAATCTCGATGTACAGCCATACGAGGGTCACGAGCAAGCCGAATGCCCCGTACCACTCCATATATTTCGGCGCGCCCTGCTGCGCCCCCTCTTCGATGAAGTTGAAGTCCAGCACGAAGTTCAGAGCCGCAATAATGATGATGACGACCGAGATCCCGATGCCGATCGGGGTGCTGTCATGCAGATAAGGCACCGTTACGCCAAACATCCGAAGCACAAAGCTGAGCAGATAGACAATCGCAATTCCTGCCGTAGCGGCGACTACGCCGCGCTTGAAGCCTGCCGACGCCTTGATCATGCCCGTCTTGTAGGCAAGCAGCATGCCCATGAACACGCACATCGTCAGCAAAGCCGCCTGGAGGGTAATGCCGTAGTATAATGATTCGTAATTGGCTGAGAGAGCTCCAAGGAACAACCCTTCCGCAATTGCATAGACAGGCGTCAAAATCGGCGCCGTCGAAGGCTTGAAGCTGATGATCAGGGCCAGAATCAGGCCGCCAATCGCTCCGCCTATCATATAAGGCAACATTTCGTACCCATTGAAGAACATAGTCCAAGAGATAACGGCTGCCCCCACGAGCAGCGCCAGCGTCATGAACGATTTGTTCACCGTGCCGCCAATCGTCATCGTCTCTTGTCCATTGTAATGTCCGCTATTCTCAAACGTATTCTCGTTGAGCGTCGGATTTCCGCTGCGACCAATCAAATGAAAGAACCTCCCAATATATATTTAAACCTATATTACCATATGTTAATATATTCCTCCACCTTGATTGTGAAATATGATGCAATGATTCCAACGAGATGAGCCCCTGAATCACTCAGAGATGACACCTGTCATACAGATCTCTTTACAGGTGTGAATGTTTTGTCACCCTCTATACAACTACAATAAAACTACGGTAATCAACGTGAGAAGAGGGGGAGTAATGTGGAGCAACGCAAAGGGCGAATTCGGCTGCTTGATATTCTGCGGGGGTTCGCCATCCTGGGAACACTTGGGACGAATATCTGGATATTCGCGCAATTGGGAGACCTGTCTTATCTGTTGACGTACAATTATACCGGCTGGTGGGGAATTGATGATCTGCTCAGGATGATCGTGTTATTCCTCGTGAACGGGAAGATGCTTGGCTTGTTGACGATTATGTTCGGAGTCGGACTGGAATTAAAGTACCAGCAAGCGATGCGCACGGGGAAAGCTTGGCCAGGCGTTTATATGTGGGTCCTCCTCATCCTGTTCATGGAAGGCCTGCTTCATTTCACCCTGGTCATGGAGTATGACATCCTCATGAGTTACGGCATCACTGGCATGATTGCGGCCTTCATCGTCCGAGGCGGTGACCGCCTCATATCGATTACGATGAAAGGAATTGGCAGCGTCCATGCAGTCATCATCTTGGCGATCCTGCTTCTTTCTTTGATGGCTCCCAATATTTCACTGGGCAGCTTCGATCAGATAGTCACTCTCTATCAAGACGGTTCTTGGCTGCAGCAACTCCAATATCGGCTGTCTCATTTCCTGCAGCTTCGCTTGGAAGCCATTTTCGTTATACCCATGAATGTCTTTTTGTTTTTGCTTGGCGTACGTCTCATGCGCTCAGGGGTCTTTGCCCAAGATGAGAACGGCCACAGGCAGCGTCAAAAACTGTTGAAACTGGGACTCTTTATCGGTCTGCCGCTGAACCTGTTGATTTTTATTCCTGGGGGCGCCTTTGATCTGCCTGTGCGTTACTTATTTGCCCCATTCCTTTCCCTTGGGTATATAGCACTCATTGGAAAAATGCTACAATATACGAAATGGAACTGGCTGTGGCGCTTGCTTGAACATGCCGGGAAGATGTCTTTAAGCTGTTATGTTATGCAAAATATTATCGCTTCCGTCCTTTTTTATGGCTGGGGATTTGCTCTAGGCGGAAAGCTGAATTCCCTGGCCGTTATAGCGGTCTGGATCGGCATTTCCTTATTCCAGCTATGGTTTGCCTCAACATGGCTTCGCATCTTTAAGCTGGGGCCGATGGAATCGATCCGCAGACGCGCAGTGGGAATCTTCGAGTCCAGATAACCCGATAACCGAACTGGAGGCCATCCATGATATTCAAGATCTACCCAAGAGATCAAATCAAGAATTATTTGCTCATAGATGTTATCGCGATCGTGTATTTATTTTACACGGTTCTCAGCTCCCGTTCGAATCCGGGTCTCTTGGGAAGTCTCCTTCTTCTGCTTTCCTTTCTTGTTTCCCTTTATATCGGACTGTGGCATCGCAATGGGTATCTTCTAGCGGCAGTTCTAGCCGGTCTTGCTACAACTGCTCTGATCGGTATGTACATCGACCCGAACCTCTTAATTTTTGGTTTTATATTTGCTGACCTGATCGGAAGGTCGAAGTCCAAGTGGCATATTGGTATCGCGATTGCGGCCATTGCCCTCATGTTTATCTTCGTGTATGTCGTGTATGGGAAGAGAACGGACAATTTTCTAGTCCTGCCTCTCATGATTGTTCAAATGCTCTTCCCTATCGTCATTTATATTATAGAAAAGACCAAGCGCTTGCAGAGCAAGCTGGATGCAGCCAATCAACAGCTTGAAACGTACATTCAGCAGGAGGAAAGACAGCGTATTGCAAGGGATCTTCATGATACGCTGGGGCAAACCCTTATGATGATTAAGCTGAAATGCGAGCTGGCCAATAAGTGGGTGGATAAAGACCCGATCCAGGCCAAGGAAGAACTGAAGGATATCCTGTACACATCGAGAATCGCCTTGAAGCAGGTAAGGGAGCTGGTGTCGGATATGAAGTTCATCTCGCTGGCGCATGAAATCGAGCATTGCCGCAAGCTGCTGCATACGGCAGGGATTGAACTGGACATCGTGGAAAATGGAAGGCCTCCCCTGTTAGCCAGCGTAGAAGAAACGATGATTGCGCTCGCGGTTCGGGAAGCGGCGACCAACATTGTCAAGCACAGTCAAGCAAAGCAATGCACAATCAGGCTGGAAACGGTGGACAATCTATATTGTGTATCGATAACGGATGACGGAGTTGGCCTGTTGCCTACAGCAACCGGAAATGGAATTCAGTCAATGAAGGAGCGGATGCAAGCCCTTCATGGAACCTTCACGGTGGGCAGCTCACCGGGCGGGGGAACGGCTCTGTCTATGCAGCTTCCGCTTCGTCAACTAGGAAAGGAGAGCTCTGCCACATGATTCGAGTCGTCATCGCCGAAGATCAGCAGATGCTGCGCGGCGCCTTCGCCTCATTGTTGAAATTCGAACCCGATATGGAGGTGCTGGCTGAAGTGCCGGACGGGAAACAAGCCTGGGAGGCGATAGAGCGGCATCAGCCTGATGTGTGTGTGCTGGACATTGAGATGCCTCTGATCAACGGCCTTGCGTTGGCGGAGCAAATCAGACATGCCGGCTTGCCCTGCAAAATCATGATCGTGACTACGTTTGCCCGTCCCGGCTTATTTACAAAAAGCGATCGAGGCTCAAGTGAATGCCTACTTGTTAAAAGAGGCTCTTCGCTCTACTGGGTGGGTACAGTGTTGAATATTAGTTTCATAACCCCTTCCGCCTTTAAGAGATTTTCAGATGTAGAAACAGCCGTCAAGGAGTTCGCTTGACCGCTGTTTCTACATCTGAAGCAGGGTAAGAAGGCGGCAAGGGATTTATTATGCTCGGCGCGCCGCGAGCAACGGCAAACGAAGCTTATTGGCTGTCATATACACCATCGCAATCAAGTTTTCTACGTTCCTGTAGCCTCTGGCCCGACGTTTAGCTGCTTGAACCAGACCATTAATGCCTTCCAACAAGCCGTTCGTCATCTTACTATGGAACCACCGAAGGATCCCTTCTTCGTGCTGC
>NZ_LDIG01000100.1 GCF_015845845.1 Paenibacillus dendritiformis | reverse complement strand
TCATGGCCTCGTCTGCGCGGACGAAACCCATAGCTATGTTCGGAAAATGCAGGGTCAAACACCGGTGTCAATACTTGCGTTATTGCTTGTTGAATGAATCGGTCTGTCACGGTTGGTATGCCTAATAGCCGAACTCCCCCGTTCGGTTTCGGGATTTCGACCCGACGGACTGGACTTGGCTCATAGGTTCCCTCTTTCAAGCGGTGACGGATTTCTTGCCAGTTTTGCAGGATGTGGGCTCGTAACTCTTTTACGGCCATTCCGTCTACGCCGTGGCTTCCTTTGTTCTCCTCCACACGTTTCAGTGCAGTTAGCAAGTTTTCCCGTGACAACAGCAACTCCATCATTCGTGACATACTCCTCGCGTGAATTGTTCTTCTGTTCATGCCGCTGTAAGCTCAGCCCTTCTGGATACCCTTGCGTATTCACCGCTACTTCCCCAGATAGGTCTCCGAGAATAAAAACAGGAGATTGTCTGCCTTCATTGCTTACATTCGAAATCCAAGTTGTTCAATTCCTATAACATGTTCAGTCCTTCCGACCGTTGACGTCACAACCGTCGTACTATGACCTCTGCTGACTTCTGTATGTTCAGTCTGCCTTCACAGGCAGATTTACAGAGTTACTCTGCGTTCATACAGATCTCCCCAGGTAAGAGCGCTATCTTCCTCTCCATCTATCTGCTTCATTTACTTTCGCATGCCTTCGGCAGTAAGGACTTTGGTTTGTTTGGCAACCTCATCCAACATGCGCTAGCCTTATATGAAGTTCGTGTTCCTCAGACCGGAGATTTGCCGCCGACTTCCTTCAGATTCGACCTCACGGTCGACACCCTTGTCTTAAGCTACGGCTACTACTGCCTTCACCGTTCGGGACTTGAACCCTAGAGATAGCGCCCATGCTGGGCGCACCATCAAAAGCAGGCCGGATCTGCTCCGGCCTGCTTTCACCAATTATTATCCTCTTATCTCTTACTCCGCTGCGGGCTTGTTCTTCAAACCGAGCACTTCCAAGCCGTAAATCCGCGCCGCCGTGTCTCCGCCCTGCGTCGGCTTTTGCACGAGCAGACGGACATAGCGTGCCTCGGTCTTCGCGATGGCGTGCTTGCTCGTCGCCTTGTCGTTGTCGGTCACGGTAACCGCATCGCTCCAGTTCTCCCCGTCCATGCTCAGTTGAATCTTGAATTCGCGCGTGTTGAAGGCAGGCGATTCGCCGCCTGCTTCGGCATGGTGAACGACGAACTGGGTAATCTCATGCGCTTGCCCCAGATCGACCGTCAGCCAATGCTCGCCGCTGCCGACGGCGCACCACTTCGTGGTCATATCTCCGTCGACGGCAAATTGCGGCGCTTCGCTGTCATTGACAAAGCTGGACGCCTCCGTCTTCGCCCCGATCGCCAGATCCTCCGAGCGGAACGCCGCCTCTTTGGATACCGTAATCAGCTTCGATTTCGTCATGACGTCTTCGCCGGCCGCGTTTTTGGCCTTCAGCGTAATCTCATACGTTCCTTCCTCCGCATAGCTCACCTTCGGATGGCGCTCCGTGCTGGAAGCCGGCGTGCCGCCCGGGAAGCTCCACTCCCACTCTGCCGTAACCTCGGACGATTTGTCCGTCAGCTGCACGGCTTCTCCCGGCGCCACGAAGGTCTTGTCGGCCTCGAAGTCCGCTTTCGGCGCCGGATAGGCCGGCCATTCGAACGATACCTCCGCCGCGCGGCCTTGCTTATAGTGGCGGTTCACCGGCAAGACCGCCAGCTTCGTCTCCTTCTCCATGCCGCTCCGCTTCATCTCGGACACATAGTAATAGTTGTTGCCTGTCGCTCCGACGAACTCGCGGGAGCCATCCGGCAGGACGCGGTATACTTCGTAGAGCATCGCATCGTCGCCGAGCGAAGTCCAGGTCAGGCGCGCATCGGCATAAATGCCGTCGCGCACATCGTTCTCGATCAGCTTCAGATCGGAAACTTGCCCGACAGCCGCCGCTTTGTCGTTCCGATCGCCAATCTGGAGCCGGCCGAGGTTGAGCGCGTACAGATTGTTTCTTTCCTTGCCTTCCACTTGAACCGAGACGCCGACGATCTTCTGGCCCGCATACGGGCTCAAGTCGTAGACGGCACGCGTCCAATCGCCATGAACGCCAGCTTCTTCGGTGGAAGCCGGCTTCACGATCTTGTACTCGTCCGGCGCTCCCTCCAAGGCGACACCGATGTTGACATCCGCCGCTTCGCTATTGGATTGATAGATGAGCGACATTTGCAAGGCGGACGTCGCCGCGATGTCGGTCTTGAACAGCTTCACGTTCGTGGAAGCCCCAGGCGCGACCGTGCCGAGCAGTCTCAGCGAGCTGCCGCCGTAGAAGGAAGTGCCGAAATCGAAGCTAGGCTTCAGCTTCTGGCCCTGCTCGTCCACCATCCAGCGCCAGGTCGGCAAAATATCCTGAAGGCTCCGGTTGAACCATTCGCGATCGCGAACCTTTTTCCCGTTCACGCTGAATTGCTTCCCGTTCCCCGTATTGAAATGCGTAATAAAGTCCGCCTTTGTAATCACCGTCTTGTCCACGATATCATGGGCAATGCCGCGCCATGCGTTGCCTTGCGCCTTCGTATTCGACGGGTCCAGGTTCTCCCCGACCCAGAGCTTTTGCTCCTTTTCCATGAAATCCTGGTTCGTCTTCGTCGTATTGAATGCCCAGTCCGGACGATAGAGCCCAAGCGAGGTTACGGCCGTGCCGTCTTCCGGGAACAATACCGGGAAGTTGTATTTGCCCTGGTATCCCCCGCCGCCTTCCAGATCCATGCCCGCATACAGATCATACGGATCGCGCTTCAAGCTGTCGGCCAGCTTGGGCGAGTTCCGAAACGGCGTGACGTAATCATATTGGCCTTCTTTTTTGAATTGCCAGCGGAAGTCGATGAACATCTGATCCGCGACCCGCTCTTCCCCGTCCTGGAAGAACATGCTGTTCTTGTCCGTCAAGGCGCCCTGCCATTTGACCGGCCCTTCCTTAATCATCGAATCGTACCAGATGATTTCCATATGGGACGGCTTCTTTTTTTGGAGATATTTCAGAAACTGCTGCATAAGCTGCGCATCTTCCGGCGTCGCCCCCTGCGTCTCCTGGTTGATGAACCACCCGTCGAAGCCGTAATACGTTGCGACTTCAATCAGCTTGTCCGCCACCGGAAACGATCCGTCCTCCTTCTGCTGCACCAGATCGCGCAGCCATTCGATCTTGCCGCCATGCTCCTTCTGCGGCAGGAAAACGGTTCCATACACCGGAACGCCATTCTTGTGGCCTGCATCGATGACATCCGCGCTCGGAGGCACAATCAGCCCCTCCCCTGCCGAACCTCCCCACATAATGAGCTTGTCCACATACTGCCAGTAGCTGAACGCATAGCCATGGAACTGATCGTTCCCTTGCGACGGCGCGCCGCTCGTGCTTTTGTACATGGAGGCGAGGGCCATGACCTTCGGCTCCGACTTGGCGTTCGGATTCACCTTATGGCCCTGCACCCGTTCGGTATTCAGCTTCACCGAGCCGCGATTGAATGGCGCATCCTTGTCTGTCTGCGGCGACCATTCCAGCAAGGTATCCGGATACCAGTAGGATGAATGCGGCTGCGCGGCATGGGCTTGTCCGGCCCATCCGGTGAGCGCTCCGGCGATCATCGCCGTGCTGAGCAATACGGCAAATTTCCGCTTCATATTGCTGCGGGACAGAACGGTTGGTTTTAGGCGTTTCATGAAAAATCCCTCCAAATGGTCCATTATGTATACTTTTCACATGGAAATAATTTGTCTCCAATTTTCGCCGCGGCCGCTTGAGCCGCAACGAAAAAGATAACGCTTCCACACAACGACAAGTCCATTGTAAACGTTTGCGCCGCAAAAAAAAGAGCAATTATCCCCAATCGGACAATCGCCTTTAATTAATCTCCCGAACCTTTAATTATTCCACTACTGGGATTTCCGGATTAACCTCTTAATGGTACCGGCTGGCAGCGGCAGCGCAAGCAACAGCGACGCTTGCACCGATTACGGCCGAATGCCAGGATGTGTGCTCCGCTACCGCTTGAACATGCTTTTGAGCATCCATTTCCGTTCTTCCCGCTTCTTGTAACGCGGCAGCGAGCGATAGATCCCGACAGCCTGGCTCCACGCTTCCCGGGCTTCCTCCTTGCGGCCCAACTGCTCGTACAGCTTACCGAGGCGGTAATATGATTCGCAGGATGACGAATGAACCTCCTGATAGGCTTGCAAAGCCTCAATCGCCCGGTTCTTATCCGTCTCTGCATACAAGGAAGCGAGCCGGAGATACGGCTGGCCGTATTTGACCCGGGGGTTCAGCTCCAATGCCTTCCTGATTGCCGCTTCTCCCTGCTCCGGCTCGCCCGTATGCAGCCAGCATGTTCCGAGATCATCCCAGAATTCAGCCGAATGATCCATCGTCTCCTGCAGCGGCTCCAGCCATTGTCTCGCTTCCCGGTAGGCTCTTCGCTCGATCAGCAGCCGGGCGAGCTCCATCTTGGCGGATACATCATGCGGGTTGGTGCCAAGCTGCTGCTTCAGCTTCCCGATCCGGTTCCTTCGCTTCAACGGCTTGAACAAGCTCGGCGACAGACCGACAAAGCGCCGGTCGAGCACATATAGAAGGAGCAGCAGCACGATGATGGCTGCAATCGGATTGCCCAAAAGCCAATATAGCATGCCAAAGGCCAAAAATTTGCTCACGTTCACATCCACCTCTACTCATAATGATCCGAGTATACCATAATCTGGACCCCGCCCCTATCCGATTGAGCGCAGCTCCGGGGCAGAGTTCGGCAAGCCGGTCACGATCGGCGATCGGGTCTGGATTGGCGGCCGGGCCGTCATCAATCCGGGCGTCACGATCGGCAACAATGTCGTGGTCGCGTCGGGAGCCGTCGTCACGAAGGATGTGCCTGATAATGTCGTCGGCGGCGGCAACCCGGCGCGCATCATCAAGACGATCGACGTCCAATAGCACAGCCGGACCGGACCGCGATTCAGCAACCAGAACAGCCGGATGCGGGCCTTGAGGCTTCGCATCCGGCTGGCGCCGTTCGGATGACACGCGATGATGACCCCCGTCTCCGAAGAGCTATGCCTTCATGCCGGTCATCACGTAATATTGTTCAGAAGGAAAAGAGACGCTGATCTCCTTGAAGCCGAGCTGCAGCATCGCATGAAGGAGATCATCGGACAATATCCGATGAGCGGGCGGCGGGCCTTCCTTCGGCTTCTTCACGTCCCACTCGGCGATCAGCACCCGGCCGCCCGGCTTCAGAATGCGGTGAATCTCCTTCAAGCCCTGCTCCGGCGGCTCCACTTCATGCAGCACGAGCGAGGCGATGACATGATCGGCCGCCCCGTCCGGCAGCGGCATGCGTTCAATCTCTCCGAGCTGGCTCTGAATATGGCCGAGCCCGGCCTCGCGGGCCCGCTTTTGCAGTTCCTCCAGCATTTGCGGCTCGGCATCCAGCGCAATCACCTTGCCCCGGGTCAGCTTCGCTGCAGGCAGGGTGAAGTATCCTGTGCCTGCGCCGATATCGATGACCGTGTCGCCATACTCGATGTTCAATAATGCGACTAGGCGCTCAGGGGGGAGCGATTGACGGCGTTCCGGACTGTCCAGCCTCGCCATGTTCTCCGGGTTGAAGCGACGTTCTGACATTTCTTCTCCTCCTTGACATCAACCTGATGCGCGGCGTCTCCCGAGGAAGCCCGCTGCAATTCACATCTCATTCATCTTAACCAAGAAGCCCAAAGCCAACAACAGAGAGAAGTCCCGATTATGACCGGACCTTCCGGATTAAAAATCGGCTTCATGAGCGCTCTCAATCATGCCCAGCAGTACGGATACCGGCTGGGTGCCAACCTTGCGCGCGAACTCCCTGCCCTCCTTGAACACGACGATCGATGGAATGCCTTGAAGCTGATAACGGACGGCGGCGACGAAGTTCACATCCGCATTGCATGCGGCGATGCTTGCCCGCCCTTCGGCTTCGGCGGCCAACTGCTCCATGACGGAAGCCATGGCTTGACAGGGCTTGCACCAAGGGGCCCAAAATTCAACCAACACAAGCGGATGCTTCCGTATATGCTCTTCAAATGTGGCATCCGTTAGTTCCACAACCGGCACGAGAACACCTCCTCCCCACTATTATATACCCCTCCCCGTATCAATTCATGCGAAAATTATTTTTTCTGAGGTTAGGCTGCAGCTGTACTTTCGGGAGTTTCCCAAAGTGCCAATCGGCCATTTTATTCCTCGAAATCCTCAGAATTGGAACCGGTTCGTCCCTTCCATAAGATACCACATGCAGAGCCGACTTCGTCATCCTTTTTTATAATGGAAAACGCGCTGCTGCGCCCCGAACGCTGCCGCTTCGAATTGACCGTCCGGCTGTGATATTATGGGTACAAGACCATTGCGAAAAAAGGAAGGGTGTGACGAGGCATGCAATACCGCAGATTGGGACGGACCGGTTTGAGAGTGTCGGTCATCGGCATCGGGACATGGCAGTTCGGCGGCGAGTGGGGCCACGACTATACGCAGCAGGAAGTGGATCGTATTTTACATAAGGCGAAGCAGCTCGGCATCAACCTGATCGATACAGCCGAATGCTACGGCGACCACCTGTCGGAAGCCTTCATCGGCGATTTCCTGCGGCGGGACAAGCGGGAAGACTGGGTCGTCGCCACCAAGTTCGGGCATCAATTCCATTCCCATCTGAACCGCACGGACCGGTATGGGGCGGATGAGGTGCGCGGGCAGTTGGAAGCGTCGCTGCGGGCGCTGAAGACCGATTATATCGATCTGTACCAATTCCATTCGGGCAATGATCAGGCGTTCGACAACGATGACCTGTGGACGATGCTTGACAAGCAGGTGCAGGCAGGGACGATCCGGCATATCGGCCTGTCGCTGAACAAGAGCAACAGCATGCACCAGACGGCTTCGGCGACGCAAGTCGGAGCGGGCGCGATTCAGCTCGTCTACAATCGGCTCGATCGCGGGCCCGAGGAAGAAGTGTTCCCTGCTTGTCTCGAGCAGGATCTCGGCGTGCTTGCGCGGGTACCGCTCGCGAGCGGCTTCCTGAGCGGCAAGTACAAGCCGGGAACCGAGTTCGCCGCCAATGATGTACGCCATCGCCATGGCCGCGAAGAGCTCGACGAGCGGCTGAAGCAGGTGGAGGAGATTCGTAAGAACGAAGTGCCCGCCGGCATGGACATGGCCGAGTGGGCCCTGTCCTGGTGTCTCCGCCATCCGGCGGTCACCTGTGTCATCCCCGGCTGCAAGAATGAGGAGCAGGTGGAGAGGAACGCCCGGGCGGCGCGGCATGCCGCGGACGATCATCCGCAGATCTGGGCGGATCAGTAACGGACAAGCCGGTTGCGGGCGTCTGGTGTGGCATCCCTGCATGTGAAGGAATATGTCTTGATATACGGAGTTGTCCATACTCCGGAACCCATGATAGTCTTATCGGTAAGGAGCCAGTTGAACCGGCTCCGCGGGAGAAGATATGCCGGCAGAAGCGAAGGAAGGTGTAAGGAATGGCGGAACAGCAAAATGAGCCGAAGAGAATTAATCTGGCGGATGCGATGAGAGAAATGCTGGCCAAGAAGAAGAAGCAGCAGGCAAATCAAAAAGGCGGCTTTTCCGGATCATCGGCAGCCAAGGTGTTAAAAAGCCAGAATACGAAGAAGCCGAATAACCAGCGGCGCCGCACGGGTGGATCCTAGCAGCGTTCCGCAATGGATCAAGGGGATGCGCAGGCCGCATCCCCTTGTTCGCGTTGAGCGACGGCCCCAGCCTTCAGCAGGCAGGGCAGAAGGCTTGACGCGTGCCGAGCCTGCTACGCCCCGTCCTCGAACGAGACGAGCAGCGAATGGTGGCAGGCCGTCTGCAGATCGCGCCAGACCCGGTTCAATGGGTCGCTCTTCATGACCGACGTCATCCCCATGTACGGGAAGACCGCTTGGGCGCATTCGAGCGCGGCCCGGGCCGCATGCCGGCAGGACGCGGTCACGCGCGCCTGCTCATCCTCGTCCAGCGCATCCCCATCGGCTACCCGCCCCCATGACGACTCCAGTTCGCTGTAGAACGGCTCGACAGCGGCAGCCAGCTTCAAGCGCTGCGCCGCGAGCAGCCGCTCGACGAAGGCGGCCCGTTCGGAGGCCGACCAGGCGGCGCGCCGGGCTTCCAGCATCCGTTCCGCTTCGTCGAGGAAGCGGCGTCCCAGCCCGATAGCGACGCCGGCGAACGATGCCTGCGCGAACGGAAGGAACGGATAATCGTAGATCGGATCCCGGTCCTCCGTCTGTCGCTCCGTCAGCACGAAGGTCATGTCCTCCGGCACGAATTGCTCCCGCACGGATATCGTATGGCTGTCCGTCGCCTGCAGGCCGAAGGCATCCCAATCCTCCTCGATCGTCACCTGATCCGGCAGAAAAGCGAACGCGCGCATCTCTTGCTCCGCAGCGGCGCCATTATGCTCAATCAACGCATTCGCCGTGAACAGGCTCGCATGCTTCGAACCGCTGCAATATTTCCATTGACCGGTGACGATATATCCTCCCTCGACGCGGCGGGCCGTTCCCGTCGGCATGCCCGAGCCGGCCACGACCGCCTCCGGCGGCGAGAACAACCGCTCCGCGGACGCGGGCGGCAAAAACGGAACGAAGAAGCCGCCCCCGGAACCGATTGTTATGGTCCAGCCTACATTCCCGTCGACCCAGGAAGCTTCTTCGAAGAGGCGAACCGCCTCCGGCAGCGGCGTCATGCTCCCTCCCAGACGCTTCGGCACGAACAGCTTGAACCAGCCCTTATTGAACAGCAGATCGAGGACGCCCGGCGCCAGGCTTCCGGACCGCTCCATGTCCGCCGACCGCTCGCGGATATACGCAATTTCTTCTGAGTTGAAAAACATCGGCATCCCTCCTGCTTCTCCGGTCTTGATGGCATGGATTCCGGGACGGGAACAGGCCCGCTCCCGCCCTGCTCTTTTCCAATATAACATAGGACCCCGGCAGAGGACAGGCGCAGCGTACCGGGACGGGCAGAGCGCTTCCGCCTTCGATTTGCGCCATTGCTTTGGCCGCCTCCATTCTTTATCATAAGAAGCAAGTGAACCGAGACAGCTCCTTGACAGGCTTCGCGCAGGCAAGCCGCGGAGCCGGATCGGACCATTCCCGGGCGGAAACGGAGGGCAAGACTATGATTCGTACGGTGTTGTTTGATTTCGACGGCACATTGGCGGATACATTGCCATTGTCTTTGCATGCATTTCGGCAGGTCTTCCAAACCTATGACAAGCGAATGCTGACAGACCATGACATCATGTCCATGTTCGGTCCGACGGAAGAGGGCATTTTGGCGGCCAACCTCCGTCATAAGGGCTTCCTCCCGCAAGCGATCGAAGCATACTATGAGCACTACCGCCGCTGGCACCCGAGCCGGGCCCGCTCCTCGGAGGCGGTCATGAACCTGCTGCGCGAGCTGAAGGCGCGGGGCTTGTCCATTGGCGTCCTGACCGGCAAGAGCCGGCGCTCCTACGAGATATCGGTCCGGTTGCTTGGACTGGACGCGTATATCGACGAGGCGGTGACCGGCGATGACGTGCGGCAGCCGAAGCCCCATCCGGAAGGCATCCATCGGCTTCTGCAGACAATCGGCTTGGCTCCGAATGAGATCATATGGGTCGGCGACAGCGAGGCCGATATCGCCGCAGGCCGCCGAGCCGGCGTCCTCACGTTCGCGGCCCAATGGTTCGGCACGGTGCAGACGCGGCAATTCGAGACTCAGCCGAACGGAATATTGCGGCATCCCCGGGAGCTGCTGGACGTCATTGGCAGCCAGGGAGGCGATTCTTCCGCCGATCGCCGCTGGCTCGACTGGACGCTGCGCATTCAGGCGATCGCCCAGACCGGGCTCGCTTACGGCCAGGATATCTATGACCGGGAGCGGTACGAAGAGCTGCGCGACATCAGCGTCGCCATGATGGCGGAGCAGTCCGGCGCGGAGAAGCGGACGGTGGAGCTGGCCTTCGCCCGGGACAGCGGCTATGCCACCCCGAAGGTCGACATTCGCGGCGTCGTCTTCCAACACAACCGGATCCTGCTGGTCAAGGAGAAATCGGACGGATGCTGGGCGCTGCCGGGCGGTTGGGCAGATGTGGGCCTCTCGCCGGCCGAAGTCGCCGTGAAGGAGATTAAGGAGGAATCGGGCTATGACGCGGAAGCGGTCCGTCTGCTGGCCGTGCTCGATAAGCGGCTGCACCGCCATCCTCCCGAGCCCCATCATGTCTACAAAATTTTCATTCAATGCCGGCTGTCGGGCGGCGCGGCGAGCGGCGGACTCGAGACGGAAGACGCCCGCTTTTTCCCCGAAGACGATCTTCCCGCTCTTTCCGTGCAGCGCAATACGGCAGCGCAGCTTCACATGCTGTTCCAATTCAATCGCCGGCCGGAGCAGCCCGCCTTATTCGATTGATTCCTCCAATATGACGATCTGAAGAGAATGTGTGCGCACAGACCCGGCATCATCACAAGATCTTCAACAACTGCAGAATGGAGTGGCAGCAATGGCTCAACTTTATTACCGCTACGGAGCGATGAACAGCGGCAAATCGATCGAAGCGCTCAAGGTGGCCCACAACTATGAGGAGCAGAACAAGCCGGTGCTTATCTTCACCTCGGCAGTGGACGATCGGGACGGCGTCGGGTATGTGTCGTCCCGCATCGGCTTGAAGCGCCCGGCCCGGCTTGTCCATGCCGATACGAATATATTCCGGGAGGTCTCCCTGCACGGCGGCCCTGTCTCCTGCGTGCTCGTCGACGAAGTCCAGTTCCTGACCAAGGAGCAGGTCCTCCAGTTGGCCCGCATCGTCGACGAGCTGGATATTCCGGTCATGGGCTTCGGACTCAAGAATGACTTCCGCAATGAGCTGTTCGAGGGCAGCCGTTATATGCTGCTGTATGCGGACAAAATCGAGGAAATGAAAACGATCTGCTGGTTCTGCGAACGGAAGGCAACCATGAATCTTCGCATCGGCGACGACGGCAAGCCCGTCTATTCCGGCGAGCAGATCCAGATTGGCGGCAATGAACGGTACTACCCGGTATGCCGCCGTTGTTACTTCCATCCTCCTTTGTAACGGATTATTCAAGGATGGGGTCCACACTGGCCAAAAACCCAGCACCTTAACGGCGCTGGGTTCGGAGTTGATTCTATTCGTCGGTGACTTTTTCAAGAATAGGGGAAATCGCAATCGGCGGGAGTGACATCGTCATCGCTTTATAATATACCTTTACTTTGTCTCCTGCCGCATAGGTTTCATTTTTCGGAGAAGGAACTAATAATATCTTGCCTTGATTCACAAGATCCCACCACTCCCCTTGCAGCGCTTCTTCTTTTGTAGGCGCATTCGCAATCGTCATATACGTGTCACCGATCGAAATGACATATCCGGTGAAAGGCACTAGTTCCCGGTCCTCAATGGATGCGCCAGAAATTCTCGTCGATGCGGATTCATCCGCATGCGCAAAGGTCGGCGTTACTCCTGCCGTAAACCCTAAACCTAATGAGAGAGCGAGCACCCCAACCACTAACTTTTTCTTGGTAATCATATTTATGATCCTCCTTCTATATTTTGGTGCAGGAATATATTTCTATATAAAAGATTAGTATCCTTTTGTTTTTCCGTTAATTAACAAAACTGTCACAAATCAATATTATTCAGAGTACTGACTATAAAACTATATCGGGAGGAACAGACGATGAGACGATTGGATAAAATCATCTTTCTTTTTCCTGGCGCCACAGAGGCGGAAAAGGAATGGTGCGGTTATCTCTATGCCTTGCTGGAGCAGATCCCCGCCTTCCGCACAGAAAGGGCTCTGCGCCCCTCCTGTGGGGATGCGGCTCTGCCGGCGATCGAGTTCCGGACGGGGGACATGAAGCTCCCGATGATCCTGTTGAATACCGACGAGAAGATTCAACTTCATTGGCGTCAGCATCCTCTTCTGGTCAACGCGGCAACCGGGGGCATCGACAGTTCCCCAATGACAGGCGAAGCGGCGAACCCGCCGCACGGCGCCGCCCATCATCAGCAGGCCGCGGCAAATACGATATCCTATCTGTTCCACCAGCTTCAGGGCCGTCTGGCAGGAGTCGATCATGTCGGGCTGAATATCCCCGCTTCCGACTTAGACAAATCCGAGTGGGATGCAGCAATGGCCAAGATAGGCAGCGTAAGCAATCTGTATCGTTATCCCGGAGAGGATTGGCCATTCATCATTCCGGCCAGCGACGCCGAATTTAGGACCGACATTACCGAATTTACGGTGAAAAGAACGCCGAAGTTCGAATTCGTGTACGATGTCTATACGAAGAAACCGGTGTTTCAATTCGCGCTGGAGACGGAGATTTCGCGGCAAGAGCTGGAGGAAATGTTCCCGGAGCCGGCTGGATTTGCCATTCCGGGGTTGGAAAACATTTTCCGATCCGTTAGCGTTCAAAGCCCCTGGGACAGCGGCATGGGCATCCGGTTCGATTTATACTACGAATCGGAAGCCGCCGGGTTATCCGACTGGGAAACCGGAGAGTGGCTGATCCGCCATGGAGGAAGACTGCGATCGGAGCGTTAAATCCTATTGAGTGATGCCGGTTATACGGGCCCGGACTGCTCCCATGCGAGCGTCGGGCTCGTTTTTATACGCCCGATTTCGGGGTCGGAGAGTAATTCACTCTCCGATTGGACACAATTCTCCTTGTACGATCCGTTGATGATGAACGATTCCGGCAGCCCGAAAAAGGAACATGTGCGCAAGCAATTTCAGGATTGCATGGATTTCCAGGAACGCTCCTTCCCGAATTGTCATATCCATGTCTTTTATATAGCGGGACTGGCCGGTCACGATGAACTGCTCCGCGAGGTCATCGCCCCATTCGACCGCGCTACCGATCAAGAAGCGTCGGATATGCTCTCCCGGCCGCAGTATTCGCTGGCCCGTACGTCCAAGGAGTGCGTTGATGGCATTTTGCAAGGAAAAGCGGCCTTGTTCCATCATACCCTTACGTACTTGATTGATATTGCCCGCCCTGTCGGCAGAAGCGTAGAGCAATCGGAGACCGAGACGGCGATCTCCGGGCCGCATGACGGATTCGTCGAGAATCTGAGAGAAAATGTCGCTGTCGTGCGCCAACGGGTGCGCAGCTCCCACCTGAAAGCGATCCGCCTGTCCGTCGGCGAAATCTCGAAGACGGATGTCGTCCTTATGTATATCGAAGATATCGTCAATCCCGAGCATGTCGAGAAATTAAAGAAGCGGATTAAGGAAATGGAGATTGACGCCGTATTTGAGGCTCATATGCTCGTGCAGATGATCGATGAAAATCCGAACTCCATTTTCCCGCAGTTCATGACGACCGAACGAACCGATTCCGCCGTATCGAAGCTCGTCGCCGGCCGGATCGTCGGCTTTGTCGACGGAAGTCCCACCGCCTTTATCAGCCCGACGTCGTTCTTTGAATTTTTCTCGTCTCCCGATGATTATTACCAGCGCTGGCATATCGGTTCCGCCTTGCGACTGCTTCGCCTCGTCGGCTTTATCATCACGATCGGCTTTACGGCCTTCTATGTATCGGTAACGACCTATCATTATGAGATGATACCGCATACGATGCTCCTTAACTTGACCGAATCCAGGAGCAAGGTGCCGTTTCCCCCGTTAATCGAAGCGCTGCTGATGGAGACGACTATCGAGCTGCTTCGGAAAGCGGGTGCCCGCCTGCCGACCAAAATCGGCCAGACCATCGGGATCGTGGGCGGGATCGTCATTGGACAGGCTGCCGTACAGGCCGGCTTCACGAGCAATATTTTGATTATCGCCGTCGCCACCTCAGCCATTGCGTCCTTCGTCATTCCCAGTTATATCATGAGCGCTTCCATCCGGCTCATCCGCTTTCTGTTTATCATTTTGGCAGGGATATGGGGCAACTTCGGCATTATGGTCGGGCTCGGCCTTTTCGTCATACACCTGGCGGGAGTAACGAACCTCGGCACCTCGTATCTGACGCCCGTTGCCCCGATGAATCGGCTCGACTGGCTCGATACGTTCATCCGCGGCCCTTTGGCGAAGCTTATCTTCAGGCCCTCTATCGCCCGTACGGTTAACGATGTGAAGAACAAGATGAAGCGGTGATTAAGATGCGGGAAAAATTGAATTGGTTCCACATTGCCATCTTAATTTACGCCATAGAGCTGAATGTCCTGCTGTTCGTCCTGCCGCGAATCTCAGCCGAAAATCTCGGCACAAACGGCTGGATCGGGCTTCTCCTTTGTCCGGAGCGGCCTTGTTCAATATCTTCCTGATCTCGCTCGTCTTGGTTACCGCCTACGGATTCTTCAGCCTTCGGCAGTTGCAGCTGCTCAAATATCCGATTATCAATCTGCTGGCTTATATCGAGCTGCCCTTTATTACTCGGATCGAAAATATTACGTTTACCATCTTCTTGTTCACGAACCTGGCTTCTGCCGTCATGTTTTGTTTTGCGTCTGTGCAAGCGCTGCGCCGGGTCATTCCTCATGCCCGTCCCAAGCTGCTGGAGTTCATTGTCGTATGTCTCGCTTACGGCACCGCCTTTCTCCCGAATATCCTGCGCAAGTCGGAGCTGTGGCTGCGGAATGCTTATTTTATTGAAATCGGCCTCTCCTTCGCAGCGCCTGTCTTTTTGCTTCTGCTGCTGTGGAGGCAGCGGCACCGGAAAAGGAGGCTGCATTCATGAGACGATTGGCTGTGCTCATCTGCTTGCTGTCGATGTCGCTTACCGCCTGCCGGGATCAAAATATTTTGGAGCAGATCGGCTTCATCCGTTCAATCGCATTCGATAGCGCGGGGCAATCACCGGAAGGCGAACAACTGCTCGAGGTGACAATCAGCATTCCGAAGTCGAACCAGCAGGAGAAGCTCACGCTATCCACCGTCGCCAGGACGGCGAAGGAAGCCCGCATGCGGTTCAACCGGCAGAACAACCGCAAGCTGGTCAACGGACAGATGCGGAATATTCTGTTCGGGCTGGAGGTCACCCGCAAAGGAACGTGGCGGCATCTGGATACGCTGCTGAGGGATCCGTCGGTCGGCAGTAAAATTCACGTCATCATCGTCGATGGCAAAGCAAAGGACCTTATCGCGGCGAGTTACCCCCATTATCCTTCGACAGGGGAATATATCGACAAGCTGCTGCATTCGGTCATCGAAAGCTCCATGATTCCCGAAGTGAGTATGTACAGCTTCATCCGGGATCTGTTCGATGACGGGATCGATCCGGTTGCGCCGGTAATGAAGGCGCATCCCGAAACGCTCGAAGTGGCGGGCATCGCGTTATTCCGGGGGGAACAGTATGTGGGGCAGATTCCCGCACCGAAGGGTCTCCTTCTGTCCATACTGCGAAGCAGCTCCCCGAACGGAGAGATGATGTTCCAACTGGAAGGGGAAGGAGGCAAAAAAGAGCATGTGATGCTTGGGTCGATGTCCAACAAGCGGACGGTTAGCGTCTCTCACCGGAACGGGCGCGATATCGAAGTCCGCGTCGATCTCGAAATCAGCGGATCCATATTGGAATACACCGGGAAATTGTCGTCCAGGCATTATGAGAACCAGCGGCGATTGGAGCAGATGATGACCGAGTATATCAAAAAAGAAGCCGAGGACATGATACGATCCGTGCAGGAGAAAAAAGTCGATCCGTTCGGATTCGGACAATATGTCCGCAACCGGATCGGATACAAAGCGTGGAAAGCACTCGATTGGCATGACGCCTTCCCGGATATCAAAGTAACCGTGAACCCCAAAGTCCGGATTAAAGAGTCCGGCAAAATGGAAATATAACGGAGCGGGGCGGGGCGAGCCTGTCCGATGCGCACAAAAGCCTCCTGCCCGGGAAAATGGCAGGAGGCTTCATTATGGCATCAACGGTTCGTTCCGTACGGCAGATGGGGGAAGTCCTCCATCGGAATCTCGCCGTCGGGCCCCAGATAGTAACGCCGGAGCGGCGCGAGGGAGTCATCCAATTCATAGACAAGCGGCGTTCCGGTCGGGATATTGAGACTGACAATGCCGTCGGACGTCAGATTGTCCAGATACCGGACCAACGCCCGGATTGTATTGCCGTGAGCGGATACGATGATTCGCTTGCCGCCCGAGATGGCGGGAGCGAGCGTCTCATTCCAATAGCTGAGCACGCGGGCTTCCGTATCGTCCAAATTTTCCGTCACAGGGAATTCTCCTTCGCGGAGATCCTTGTATTGGGGAGCGGACGCTTCATACCGCGGATCGCTCGGGTCCAGCGCAGGCGGTCTCACATCGACGGAACGGCGCCATAGCTGTACCTGTTCCTCCCCGTACCGTTCGGCCGTCTCCGCCTTATTCAGACCCTGAAGCGCTCCGTAATGCCGTTCATTGAGCTTCCATGTCTTATGGACCGGAATCCACATGAGATCCATCTCATGCAGCACGATCCAGAGCGTGCGGATCGCCCGCTTCAGCACCGAAGCATACCCTTCGTCGAAGGTGTAGCCATGCTTTTTCAAAATTTCTCCTGCCAGACGCGCCTCCTTCAGGCCTTGCTCCGACAAATCGACATCGGTCCAGCCGGTAAAGCGGTTCTCCAAATTCCATACGCTCTGGCCATGGCGCAGCAATACGAGTTTGTTCATCTCAAATCCCTCCTACCTTCATCCGGTTCAAGCCGGTATCTATGATATGGATGATTATAGCAAATTTCGGCGGCCATATCGAATGCGGCGCTTCCCTGCGTTGCCGCGCCGATTCTGCCGGGCGCGCGGCACAAGATGCCCCGATGACACGATGGCCCGGCGGATAAGAAAGTTGAGTATTTTGCGCCTCCCGCTTTATACTACTTTTAGAGCGAAGCTTGACTTGGCTTGCATCCGTTCCCGCAGTCGGGAAGGAGAAGATCAAATTTACATATTACATTGGTATCGAACGCCATGCTGAAGGAGCGTGTAGACATGAACTGGTTGGCTGAAGTCGAGAAGAGAAAAGAAGAGCTGCTGCACGACCTGCAAGGCCTGCTCCGGATCGAGAGCACGAAGGATAATGCTACGGCCGGTCCGGGACAGCCGATGGGACGAAATATCGCCCAGGCGCTGGATTATATGCTCGGGCTGTCGGAGCGGGAGCAGTTCCGCACCGCCAATCTCGACGGCTATGTCGGCTATGCCGAATACGGGAATGAGGGGGCGCAAGAATATGTGGGCGTGCTGTGCCATCTGGACGTCGTCCCGGCGACCGGGCAGTGGACCACCCCGCCGTTCGAGCCGGATATCCGCGACGGGAAGCTGTTCGCCCGGGGCGCGATCGATGACAAGGGCCCGACGATGGCCGCCTTCTACGGTCTCAAGCTCGTCAAGGACCTGGGCCTCCCGCTTAAGCGCCGGGTGCGCGTCATCTTCGGAACGGACGAAGAGAGCGGAATGGAATGCATGAAGACTTATACCGAGCGGGAACCAATGCCGGTGTCCGGGTTCGCGCCGGATGCGGATTTCCCGATTACTCATGCGGAGAAGGGGCAGATCAATACGAAGTTCTACCTCCGCGGCTTTGGCGGTTCTTCCTCCGGCGATTCTGCGGCGCCGCAATACAAGCTCGTCCGCTTCGATGGCGGAGGCATCGCCAATATGGTGCCGGAATCGGCCGTCGCCGTCGTCGCGGGCGAACCGGAGGCGCTCGCCTCTCTCGCCAAGCGGTATGAGGGGTACTGCGCCGATGCGGGACTCGCCGGCGCCGCGGAAGTGAGCGAAGGTCAAGCAACCCTGCGCATGCGGGGCAAATCGGCGCACGGGATGGAGCCGCATGTCGGCGTCAACGCCGCCTTGAAGCTCATCCGCTTCCTTGCGGGTTACACCTTCCAGCCGGATGCCGCCCGGTATATCGGGTTCATTGACAAGCATCTGGTCGATGACCATCTGGGCACCGCCCTCGGTATTGCCTGTGTCGATGACATTACCGGACCGCTTACGGTCAATGCGGGTATTTTCCAATATGATGGCGAGTCGGCTCCGTTCTTCCATCTCAATATCCGCTTTCCGGTCTCCTATAGCTCTGCCGATGTGCTGAAGCCGCTGCAGGAGAAGATTGCGGAGTACGGCATCGAGATGGATCGCGAGATTGATCTGAAGGAGCCGCATCATGTCGATCGGAACCATCCGATGATTCGGACGCTCCAGCAAATCTACCAGGAAGAGACGCAGTTGGAGCCTACGCTGCTCACGACCGGCGGCGGCACCTATGCGGCCTTCCTCGACAACGGCGTAGCCTTCGGCGCCCTTTTCCCGGGACGCGAAGAGACCGCGCATCAGGTCGATGAGTACATCATCATCGACGATCTGCTGAAGGCAACCGCCATCTATGCCCGCGCCATTTATGAGCTGGCCAATCTGGAAGACTGATTGAAGCGGATGGCTCGCGGTCCCCGCCCTCTCCCGCCTCTAAGGCCTATCAATGAAATCGGACCCTCCTGGGCATATTAGGGATATAACGATGAGGGAGGGATTGGGAACGTGAGTGATTTGTTGAAAAAAGCGCTCTCCTTGGGCTGGGGTCTGGCCGTGGTCAGCAAAGAGAAAATCGAAGCCGCCGTCGACGAGCTCGTCCAGAAGGGACAACTCGCTCCCGAGCAGTCCAAGGCGCTCGTGAACCAACTGGTGGAACGGGGAGAAGAGGAGCAGGCCTCCTTCAGCGCCTCGATTCAGGATATGGTGAAGCGCAAGCTGCAGGACTTCGATGTGGCCGCCGGCTCCGACTTGATCGCGCTGAAGCAGCGGGTGATGATGCTGGAGCAGCGGGTTGCCGCGCTCGAAGGGGCTGACCCGGAAGACCCCCGGGAAGAAGATGGACAGCCGAATATGGAGACGGACGGCCGTGCGGATTAGGCATGCCGGCCGCTGCCGCGATATCGCCATGGCGCTCATGCGTCATGGCTTCGGCTATATTGTCGAGGAAATCGGATTGCGCCGGGTGTTATCCCTGCCCCGCCGCTGGATTACGCAGGAGACGCTGCAGACGAAGACGCTGGGCGAGCGCCTTCGCCTCGTGCTGGAGGAGCTTGGCCCGGCATTCATCAAGCTGGGCCAACTGCTCAGCACCCGGGCCGATCTGCTGCCGGGCAGCATTATTCATGAGCTGGAGAAGCTGCAGGACCAAGTGCCGCCCTTCACGGGCGCCGAAGCCGGCCGCATCATCGAGGACGAGCTGGGCCGGCCGCTTGGGCAGCTTTTTCTGCGCTTCGAGGATATCCCGCTCGCCGCCGCCTCCATCGGCCAGGTTCACAAGGCCTGGCTGCCGAACGGCGATGCGGTGGCCGTCAAGGTGCAGCGGCCCGGCATTACCTCCATTATCGAGCGGGATTTGGAAATCCTCCGGGGGCTGACCGAAGCGGCTACGCGCCGCTGGTCCTGGGTGTCCGAGTATCAGATTCCGGAGATGGTTCAGGAATTCGCCCAATCGATGATCGCCGAGCTCGACTATCAGCATGAAGGGCGCAACACCGACAAGATGGCGCATCTGCTGCGCAGAGACCCAGGCATCCATATTCCGCGCATCGATTGGGATCGCTCTTCGGCCAAGGTGCTGACAATGGAATATGTGGACGGCATGATGCTGAACCATTATACGGAACGGCTTCCGGACGGGCCGGAGCGCAAACGGATCGCCGAGCGCCTCGTGCACGCGATGCTGCATCTGATCTTCATCGACGGCTTCTTCCACGCCGATCCCCATCCCGGCAACATTATGGTGCTCGACCAGAGCCGGATCGCCCTCATCGACTTCGGCATGGTGGGCCAACTGAACGGGGAAATGAAGGAGTATTTAGCGGAGCTGATTATCGCGCTGATGCAGCATCGAACCTCGGGCATGCTCCGTGCGATTGCGCGGCTCTGCCTCATCTCCGACAAGACGGACATGGAGGCGCTTCGCCGCGACCTGGACCGGCTGCGGGACCGGTACTACGACGTGCCGTTCTCCGAGGTGAGCCTCGGCCAGTCTCTCCATGACTTGTTCGCCGTCGCCGAGAAGCACCGGATCGTGTTCCCTCCCGATCTGATTCTGTTGGCGAAGGCGCTGCTCACCTTGGAAGGCATCGTGGAGAGGCTCGATCCGACCCTCTCCATCCTCGATATGGCCGAACCGTTCGGCGTGAAGCTGCTGAAGGAAAAATACAGCTTCCGCCGCATTCAGAAGAAGGTGGTCGGCGGAGCGCTCGATCTGGCGCAAGCGGTGTCCGATCTGCCGATGCAGGCGAGCCGGCTGTCCTCCCTCCTCAGCCGGGGCAAGATCAAGGCCGAAATGGAGCTGCGCGATCTGGAGCATGTGCTGCACAAGCTCGATCAGATCAGCAACCGGCTCTCCTTCAGCATTGTGCTGCTTGCCTTCAGCATCATTATGGTCGGGCTGATCGTCGGCTCCTCGCTCAGCAGGAAGCCGATGCTGCTCTGGGATATTCCCGCGATCGAGATCGGCTTCCTCATCGCGGCCTTGATGTTCATCTGGCTGCTCCTGTCGATTTTCCGATCCGGCAGGTTCTAGCCGCACAATACGGGGGAGCTGCGCCAAGGACGCGTCTCCCCGCATTTATCCTCTTTACACTGCGCGGCTGTGAAGCAGAAGGTCCTTCTTTCCCCGCCATCCCTCCGGATCCGGAGAAGCATACTCAATCTCTTGCCGGGAATTTACATAGACAAAGTACGGATATTCCGTAATCTGGTAGGATTCAAATAACTTTTCTCCGGCTTGCAAAAAACGGATTCCTTTACTCTGGCTATACAGCTCTTTGTAGCCGCCAATTTCGCTTTCTTTTAGCAAAACGGCAGCATGCAGATCGGATCCCCGCTCCATATTTGCCTGAATCCATCTCTCTAATGAAGGAATGCAGTAAGGGCAATGAGAATCGATAAAAATCAGCAGTATTCCCTTCTTCTCTATGGCATGGCTCAAATCAAAGAGGGTATCGTCGGCATCCGGCAAGACAAACGAGGGAGCTCGCTGGTGCAGCAAGGGGTATAGGCGGCGGCTCTCCTCTTCTCCTTCCATGCTTTTCGTTCGATGAAGCATAGAGGACAAGTATTTATACAGCACGACAGTTGCGAACATAACGCACGCCAGCACAGCAAATTGAAAATAGATAACCACATTCAACCTCCGCATAAAAAATCTCGTCCTTGCGCATATACCAAATTATGTATATACTCAATCTATATCATACTTGTTTTTTACTATGATAGCAAATATTGATGAAAGGCGAGAAATGATGTATTCCTTTTCAAATATTTGGAACGGCTCCCGGTTTGCCGTTTTTTATATCTGGAGATTGCACAGACCGTATTTTTACGTTTCCATTGCGCTTCATCTCGCGCTAGGTTTATTGCCTTTGCTTGGCGTATGGACGATGCAAGAACTCGTGAACGAGGTTATTTTAATCGCTCAACCCGGGCATGGATTTGCCACGGCGTTATCGATTTTAAGCTTTCAAATGGTCATCATCCTTTCTGCCTATATTCTGCAATTTTTCTCGCAATTAAATGATCAAAAACTTGAAAATCAGCTCGGACTGGTGCTCAAAAAGCAGATCTTCGGCAAAATTATGAACCTGCCCTACTCGACCTTCGAGGATCCGTCTTTTTATGATCAAAACCAGCGAATTATCAATAGCCACTTCCAAATCGTATCCCTGGTCAAGACCATCATGACTTTAGGAAGCACCATCATCACCGTTCTATCTTTAGTTGGCTACATTGCCAATATCCATTGGGGATTGCTGGTCATTATCTTTGTATTTTCGATTCCTATCCTGATGGTTCATATCCGTTTTGGCAATAAAAGATATGTTCTCACTCGATTTTTGACTCCCTATCAAAGAAGAGAAATGTACATCTCCGAACTCCTAAGCCAGCGAGATTCTTTGAAAGAAATTCGCCTCTTTGGATTGGGCCCGCATCTGATCGAAAAATGGTCTTCGTTCTATAAGCGGAGCGCCCAAGAAAAATACAATTTATCCAAAAATCAAGGCATATGGGAGCTTGCCGGCAGCATGCTGCTCACATTAACCTATATTGTCTCCGGGATTCTCATTATCCTGCTGATCTCGGCCAAGAAGATAGAAATCGGGGCGTTTGTGGCAGCCTTGCAATCGATTCAAAATATTCAGTCGGGTTTAACCGAAATTTCCGCATCGCTGTCCAATATTTATGAAATCAGTTTGTATATCGAGGATTTCAAATCTTTTCAACAAAAAAAGGAGTTGTCAAGTTCGCCTTCTCACATCAAATGCGGCGCCATTCATCAGATCAGCGTGCAAAATCTCACGTTTACTTATCCGAACCAAACAAAACCGACCCTCAAAAATATTCATCTGTCTATTAACAAAGGACAAAAGATAGTCATCATCGGAGAAAACGGCTCCGGCAAAACCTCGCTGATTAAATGCATACTGGGCCTGTATGAAACGGGAGAAAATACGGTATGCGTCAACCAAATTCCTTTGCATAACTATGATATTGCATCTTATCACCAACGGATTGCCGCTTTATTTCAGGATTTCATTGAATATGAATTCAGCGCGCGGGAGAATATCGGCTTTGGCAATCTGAACAACCCGAGCAAGTCCGAAGTGATCGCTGCCGCCATAAAAACGAAAATTCATCAACATATATTAAAGCTGCCTGAGCAATATGAGTCATTGCTAGGGCGTCATTTTGAAGGAGGCCATGAATTATCGGGCGGGCAATGGCAAAAGCTGGCCTTGTCCAGAGCTCTGTTCAAGAATAGCGATCTCATCATACTTGACGAGCCCACCTCATCCATGGACCCGGAATCGGAGCTTGATATTATCCATGAATTATTTCAAGGGAACGATGACAAAGCGGTGCTGATCATTACGCATCGTCTTGGCGTCGCCGTGCAGGCGGACTATATTTTGGTGATGAAGGAAGGCCAAATCGTCGAGGAAGGCACACATAGGGAGCTGTTGCGCCAACAGGGAGAATACCATCGTTTACATCGCGCGCAAACCCAAATTTATAACCAGGAAAGCGGGGTTGTCGTCTAAACATGGCTCTGGTGTTTATGTTCCAAAGTTTAGTTGCCTTCTTGTTTCTCTCCACCTTTTTACATAAAGCGCGGAACTACCGTGACCACATTCGCATCATGAATGCCTATCAAATGGTGCCAACCCGGTTTATCGTTCCGTCTTTTATCGTGTTTGCCGCGGCCGAGCTTGCCATAGGCCTCTCGACTTTCTTGAACGGCAGCACGGTTTATCATGCGGTTTCCATATGTTCGCTCCTAAGTATTTATACCATTGCAATCGGTTTCAATTTGATGCGCGGGCATCGGCATATCCAGTGCGGCTGCGGCGGGATACTCGAAAATGAACAGCTGCACTGGGGATTAGTGCTTCGTAATCTTCTGCTCAGTTGTTCGGTTGTGCTTCTATGGAAATTTCAATCGTCATACGCAGGAGAGATTGCTCTTCTCCATAAACTTGAGCTGCTCATGCTTTCGCTTATTCTTTTTTCGCTGCTTTATCTGTTCAAGGATTTGTTCCAAATCAAGAAAAAACTTGTTCACCTTATGAAGATGTTGATCTGAAAACAAACGGGGAGTGATATTCGAATGACCGATTTTCTCATTATCGTCACTTTAATGCTGGTGCTCATCCAACTGCTGCTTATCTACATGCTGGCAAGGCTCATTGGTCAATTTCTGGCCAAAATAAAAAGCGTGGGCGGAATTTCGTTAACCGATCTGCAAATCGGTGAGCAAGTTCCGCTTTTTCGTGAATGGGGTTCACACGGGCGCAAAGTGATCTTAAGGGAATTGTTCAGCCAAAGAAAAGTGATGCTTCTCTTTATCAATACGACATGCCAAACCTGCAAAAGCATATTGCCTGACTTAAAAAGAGCGGTTGAGAATTGGGATATTCATATCGTCGTTATCAATACGGATAAGCAATCCGATGACGAAGAGATTCAGGCGATGCTCGCTTCCGGCATCGACTATATTCGCTCTGCGGACATCATGGAAGCTTATGGCGTAACCAAAGTTCCCTATGCTTTTGTAGTGAATCAAAACGGAATACTTGAATCCCATCGTTCGTTAATGAATTCGAACATGCTGTGGAATATGCTGGAGAATGAAACGGAGCGCCCCCATGACCGGGTCTTGCCGGTGATGAATGAGTAAAGTTCGCTTGGTAAGAAGAACGGCCACAGAAAGAAGCGACTTTGCATCTCGTCAGAGGCAAAATCGCTTCCCTGGTTCAATGCATTCTCATGCTGGCAAACACAGGCTTGTGCCTAGCAACCGCATCTTACTTTACTTGGCCTCGTACACTCTTCCCCCGTATCCCGATCGACATAGTACTCCCAGGAGGACACTTTTTGGATAATGCAAAGGGCGTCGGAGCGGCAGGAGACGACTCTGCGCGTTAAGATGCAACGTGAGGAAGATTGGCTCTTCGCTCTACTGGGTGGGTACAGTGTTGAATATTAGTTTCATAACCCCTTCCGCCTTTAAGAGATTTTCAGATGTAGAAACAGCCGTCAAGGAGTTCGCTTGACCGCTGTTTCTACATCTGAAGCAGGGTAAGAAGGCGGCAAGGGATTTATTATGCTCGGCGCGCCGCGAGCAACGGCAAACGAAGCTTATTGGCTGTCATATACACCATCGCAATCAAGTTTTCTACGTTCCTGTAGCCTCTGGCCCGACGTTTAGCTGCTTGAACCAGACCATTAATGCCTTCCAACAAGCCGTTCGTCATCTTACTATGGAACCACCGAAGGATCCCTTCTTCGTGCTGC
>NZ_LDIG01000099.1 GCF_015845845.1 Paenibacillus dendritiformis | reverse complement strand
AACTGTACTTGCCCAAATTCGCTGTAATTAAATAGCAGAAAAAGAGACACCCTTGACTCTCTGTGTAAAATAGAAGTGCGACCAACCACTCTACGCAGAGGAGATCAAGAAATGTCTCATACGTATACGTTAACACAGCATCGCCATTGGAACAATATCTTTCGGCAATGGAAACTCCCGTTGTATTTTTCCAAATCTGTCCTTAATCACATCACTCACTTTGTAGATGGCATGTTGTCATCTGGATTTACAGGTACCTTAACAGACATACATCGTGAAAGCTTGCATCATCGGGATCGCAGAAGCTTAAGTCATTTTTTATCCCATGGGAAGTGGGATGAACAGTTCCTGAAGCAAATCGTACGTAATATCGCCTATCAGCAAGTCAAATACAGCGCTAAGCACAATAACAGTCCTATCTTTGTCATTGTAGATGATACGGTGTGTGAAAAAACCAAACCTTCGTCACGGGCGGTTGACTCGATCCAGGGCTCAGCCTTTCACCACTCTCATCTCAAGGGAAAGAAGGTCTATGGTCATGCTGTAGTGGAAGCCATGCTACGGGCGGGTGATATAGTATATCCCTTTGCAACAGAACGCTATGAATCCAAAAGCAAGAGCAAGATTGATCTGGCTTGTGACATGATCCGGCAAGTGCCCAGGTCCCATCACCAAACGTACGTATTAATGGATTCGTGGTATCCTTCAGCCTCTGTTCTTCAGGTGAGTAGCGAGCAAGGATTCCATGTCATTAGCGGTCTGAAGACCAATCGCATCATTTACCCACAAGGGATTCGCCAATCGATTAAAGAATTTGCTTCGTTTATGTCGAAGTCTGATACCGATCTCGTGACCATCGGAGAAGACTCTTATCGCGTTTATCGATACGAAGGAAAGCTCAATTTGCTTGATAATGGAGTCGTTCTTTTCTGCTGGAAAGAAGGAGAAGAACTGAACCCTAAGCAGGTGAAAGCTTTTCTAAGTACAGATGTTTCTCTAACCAACAAGCAAATTCTGAGCTATTATAGCAAGCGATGGTCGATTGAAACGTATTTTCGAACGGCGAAAGTCCACCTCGGCTTGGATCGATATCAGGTTCGATCTACGAAAGCGATCGATCGCTACTGGGCGCTACTCTCTTTTGTTTCGATGTGCTGTATTTACAGCGGGCAAGGCTATCTTTTGGATGGATTGCACCAATATCGACGAGAAAAAAAGCAACATTGGATTGAATATGTTTATAAACAAGCTCTATCCGGAGTAGCTCTCGCTCAAATTCAAACACAGCTTGGAGCTGCATAGGGGTACTGTCAGCTTTTTTAGATTTACATTTTCTTGAAGTGTTTATTGGCATGTACAGTAATTAAGAAAGGATTGGTAACATGAAAAAGTTATTTTCGAAAGCACCGATTCTTTTACTGGCAATGCTGCTTACAATTTTTGGGGCTGCGCTCACTCCAAGCGTTGTCTCTGCAGATCCTCCTTGGATTATGCCATCGGTCTATAGCAGCAGTAACTCGTTCGAGAGATAAAAGTTGAAAATTATCATCGAAAGGAGATTGACCTATTAAGACGCCTTTATGGGCGTTTTTTTGTGGGTTTATGTATAAAGTTGTTGCATAATAATCCAGAATCGAGTCATATTTACCAACTTCATCTATAATAAAGTCAAATAATACAGTTTATGGATGAGGTGTGGAAATGAACCATCAATCGGTATGCAAAGGCGATTTAATCCCTTTTACTTATAGCTATGAGAAAGCTGGCTGTCTAATTGAAATCATTGAGAGCACTCGACAGGAGCTTATAGTAGCGGCCACGGAAAAAAAGTGTCTTACGGATGAAACCGTTGTAAGATTAAGCCAAAAGTTGGACACATACCTTTTGGAATTTCAAAGAAGGAGCTGCGGTTAGAAGGATAGGATCTGATATATTCTGGATTATGAGGGGAAGGTGAGGCTGTGAATACCGGTGCTGTGAAACCTAAAAACTTGGGGGAGTTAATCAAGTATTATCGGCAAATGAATAACGACATTGCAGAACAGTACAATGAGATTCAGAAAAAACCTGAAGTCATTTTTTCTATTTTGCAGAACGAATTGGAAACACTCGAACATCCAGCCTTCATACCCGAAATAGCCGCGAAGTTTCTTGAAGCATCAAATGGCATGGACGGAGTAAAGAAGCTTTACCGAGCAATAGACTCGGTACAAGATACCTCCATTCAATTAGCCGTGTATAACCTAATTATTGATTACTCTCGTTCTCATGGAATGATGCCCTATATGGCCAAGGGACTATACCGAAAATATATGATCGAACGAAATGATTTCGGCTCTTCGCTCTACTGGGTGGGTACAGTGTTGAATATTAGTTTCATAACCCCTTCCGCCTTTAAGAGATTTTCAGATGTAGAAACAGCCGTCAAGGAGAGCGCTTGACCGCTGTTTCTACATCTGAAGCAGGGTAAGAAGGCGGAAAGGGATATTATGCTCGGCGCGCCGCGAGCAACGGCAAACGAAGCTTATTGGCTGTCATATACACCATCGCAATCAAGTTTTCTACGTTCCTGTAGCCTCTGGCCCGACGTTTAGCTGCTTGAACCAGACCATTAATGCCTTCCAACAAGCCGTTCGTCATCTTACTATGGAACCACCGAAGGATCCCTTCTTCGTGCTGC
>NZ_LDIG01000098.1 GCF_015845845.1 Paenibacillus dendritiformis | reverse complement strand
TTGCTTGGCAATCGCCAGATAGGCTTTGCGGGCACGCTCCCGGTATGTTCTTGGCTTGCGAGTCTTTCCGCGTTCCGGTTCATGCAGGATGTCGATGATTTTCTCCAGCTTTTCTCTGGCCTGATTCAGAAGAGACAGATCCGTCGGGTAGGCGATGTCCGCCGGCGCGCAGGTCGCATCCAGCAGCAGTTCGCCCTCGTTCGTCAGTTCCATCTGCCGCGGCTGCGGTTCTGACGGCTCGTCGGACGCTGCGGCAGTTCCGCTGCCAGGTTCATTGTCGTCCGATGAATCATCCGATTCGCTGGACTTGCGCGCTTCTTCAAGGGCGATCCACTCATTCACTTCATCAAGGATCTCGCCGCCCAGCCGCTTGCGGAAGTGTGTCATGAGAGAATGGTGAAACGGACGGCGGTACTGGTATTCCGGCAGACCGAGGAAGTACTGCAGATACGGGTTCTCCAGAATCTGACGAAGCGTCTCCCGATCGTCGGTGCCGAGCCGCTCCTGAATAATGAGGGCGCCGAGCGCGACACGGATCGATACGGCCTTTTGACCCTTGAGGCTCTTCTTAAAGTTCTTCGCATATTTCTCTTCGAGCTTCCACCACGGAATCATCTGGGCCAGCAATACCCAGCGGTTATCTTCCGCAGCTTCCCGCCGAACGGAAGGAAGAAGTCGCCTGGCAAGATCATTTGGCTCTCGGTTCGCTGATACAATCTGGACACCTCCACGTGCACGGTTTTTCACGGGATAAACCCGTTTTCCTTGCACTTGAATTCGACAAAAGAGGCGCTAAACCCTTGCTGCTACTGGATTTTTCTTTCGTTCAGCAAGCCCTAAGTAGTATCGATCACAAAAAGGTATTGGATAAGGAGAAAACCATAATGAGGAATAAGTAAAGGACATGCAGGAAATCCTAATCCGGTAACTTCATTAATTAACGGACCTAGGAGGTTAGCAAATGGTAAGGTTTTTCGTATTAGCAGTATTATTTCTGGTCACAGGCTGTTCGGCCCAGAACAATATGATGCAAAAGCAAGTGACTCCTGAGCAAACACGAATTTCAACTCATGCTCATACTGCTGCGCCAAACTCTGTCCTCACACAAGCATCATCAACAGCTACGTCTTGGACAGAGAGATCATCTATTACAACAAAAGAAGCACAAAATGGAATTCCATTGGATTTGTTGGATCTGATTCAAACACCGGCTGGAAGTCCAGCAAACCAGGCACCTACAGGAAATCCGGAAAGAAATGAGCCGACAGGTTCAACAGGGCAAGTACAGGAAGGTAAAAATGATACTAGGGATAATAATTCATCCGCATTCGAGCAGCAGGTTCTGGATCTAGTAAATCAAGAAAGGTCCAAAACAGGATTAAGTTCCTTGAGTAGGAGTGAAGAATTGTCAAATATGGCTATGGTCAAGGCACAGGACATGTACAACAACAATTATTTTGATCATAATTCTCCAACACATGGATCCCCCTTCGATATGATGAAGGAATTCGGGATCACATACAATTCCGCTGGAGAAAACATCGCAAAAGGGCAAACCACCCCTACCCAAGTTATGAATGATTGGATGAATAGCCCAGGCCACAAAGCAAATATATTGAATAATAGTTATACCCAAATCGGTATTGCTTATTATAACAATACATGGGTCCAGGAATTTAAGGGATAACGCCTTTCATCTCTCAACAAAAAAGTATCAAAAACCCTCAATTTATGCGGGTTTTTGATACTATTAGGTGGTGAGTCAGGCGCCAATCCTTGATCGCTTGTCGAGGGTTGACAATTTTATGGCTCTTCGCTCTACTGGGTGGGTACAGTGTTGAATATTAGTTTCATAACCCCTTCCGCCTTTAAGAGATTTTCAGATGTAGAAACAGCCGTCAAGGAGAGCGCTTGACCGCTGTTTCTACATCTGAAGCAGGGTAAGAAGGCGGAAAGGGATATTATGCTCGGCGCGCCGCGAGCAACGGCAAACGAAGCTTATTGGCTGTCATATACACCATCGCAATCAAGTTTTCTACGTTCCTGTAGCCTCTGGCCCGACGTTTAGCTGCTTGAACCAGACCATTAATGCCTTCCAACAAGCCGTTCGTCATCTTACTATGGAACCACCGAAGGATCCCTTCTTCGTGCTGC
>NZ_LDIG01000097.1 GCF_015845845.1 Paenibacillus dendritiformis | reverse complement strand
CATGGCAAAGGACAAGTTCGAGCGCACCAAGCCCCACGTGAACGTGGGCACGATCGGTCACGTTGACCACGGCAAGACGACGCTGACGGCGGCGCTGACGAAGGTGGGCGCGGAGCGTTTCGGCGGCGAGTTCAGCGCGTACGACGCGATTGACCGCGCGCCGGAGGAGAAGGCGCGCGGGATCACGATCTCGACCTCGCACGTGGAATACGAGTCGGACACGCGCCACTACGCGCACGTGGACTGCCCGGGTCACGCGGACTACGTGAAGAACATGATCACGGGCGCGGCGCAGATGGACGGTGCGATCCTGGTGTGCTCGGCGGCGGACGGNCCGATGCCGCAGACGCGCGAGCACATCCTGCTGGCGCGCCAGGTGGGGGTGCCGTACATCGTGGTGTTCCTGAACAAGGCCGACATGGTGGACGACGAGGAGCTGATGGAGCTGGTGGAGATGGAGGTCCGCGAGCTGCTGTCGAAGTACGAGTTCCCGGGCGACGACACGCCGATCATCAAGGGTTCGGCGCTCAAGGCGCTGGAAGGGGACCAGTCGGAGATCGGGGTGCCGGCGATCCTGAAGCTGGTGGAGGCGCTGGACAGCTGGATTCCGGAGCCCGAGCGCGACATCGACAAGACGTTCCTGATGCCGGTGGAGGACGTGTTCTCGATTTCCGGCCGCGGCACGGTGGTGACGGGGCGGATCGAGAGCGGCGTGATCAAGGTGGGCGAGGAGGTCGAGATCGTGGGCATCCGGCCGACGACGAAGACCACGGTGACGGGCGTGGAGATGTTCCGCAAGCTGCTGGACCAGGGCCAGGCGGGGGACAACGCGGGCCTGCTGCTGCGCGGCACGAAGCGCGACGACGTGGAGCGCGGGCAGGTGCTGGCCAAGCCGGGCTCGATCCAGCCGCACACGAGCTTCGAGGCGGAGGTGTACGTGCTGTCGAAGGACGAGGGCGGGCGGCACACGCCGTTCTTCAAGGGCTACCGTCCGCAGTTCTACTTCCGCACGACGGACATCACCGGTGCGGTGACCCTGCCGGAGGGCGTGGAGATGGTGATGCCGGGCGACAACATCAAGATGGTGGTGGAGCTGATCAACCCGGTGGCGATGGACGAGGGCCTGCGTTTCGCGATCCGCGAAGGCGGTCGCACCGTCGGCGCCGGCGTGGTGAGCAAGATCATCAAGTGACGCTTTGGCCCACGCGCCGCCGGCGCGTGGCTTTGCCAAAGCGTCACCCCCGAGCGCTTTAGTCGGGGGTCCAAGGACGTTATAGCCCCGGAAGTCAAAGTCCATGGACTCCCGCTTCCGCGGGAGTGACGGCAAGG
>NZ_LDIG01000096.1 GCF_015845845.1 Paenibacillus dendritiformis | reverse complement strand
CTTCGAAACAAAGTCAGCCGCAGGCGGGTCAAAACGGTCATCGAAAATCTGATCTGGCTGGCCTCTCGAATGGTAGAGCATGCCAGACAAACGAAGCTCCGCTTCGGAAGACATAGTCCATGGTTTCAGACATTCCAGCGCATTTACGGGACCTTGTCGGGATAATAGATTGCGAACCTATGTTTCCGTTCAAGCTTTGCACAAGGGAAGCTTTGTTTCGTGATGTCTTTTTCAAGTGAATCGAGTCATCACCTCTGCTTTCTGCGCCTATCGTTACAGCTGATAGTGATGGTTCTCTTATTCGTAACCCTTTCACGGATTCAGGTACTTTAATATCGCCTTTTCATTGGATATATAAACTTTTAATGGGATTTTATCCTAAATAAAAAAGGAGTGTCCCTCGTCATTTTCCATGACTTCAGAGACACTCCTTGATCTTCCGGGAACCATAGGCCCTTTCCCTGGTATGTGAACCGGCTTCGAACCTCCTTCGGCGACGCGGATTCGGGAACATCAAATAAACAAATTCACCCTTCCATCCGCCGCATCGCCCAAATAGGCGGCCACTCCGCCATATTCGATACCATCGATCAGTTCCTCCTGCTGCAGACCAAGCAAATCCATGGTCATCGTGCAGGCCACCAGCTTCACCCCTTGCTCCTGCGCCAGCTCGATAAGCTGAGGCAGCGTCAGCGCTTGGTGCTTTTTCATGACATGCCGGATCATTTTCGGTCCCATGCCCAAAAAATTCATTTTGGACAATCCCAGCTTGTTCGCGCCCCTCGGCATAAGAAAGCCGAACGCTCTTTCCAGCCATCCCTTGTGGACCTGGACCGCCTCTTCCCGCCGCAGGGCGTTCAACCCCCAGAACGTGAAGAAGATCGTTACTTCATGCTCATAAGCCGCCGCACCGTTCGCGATGATGAACGCGGCCATCGCCTTGTCCATTTCTCCGCTGAAAAACACAATCGTCGTCTTCTGTGGCGATTGTTCCACTCGCTCCCCTCCTTTCGATTGCGCCCCAGGCAGCCCGCGCCGCATCTGCCAAGCCGTTGCGATTGGCAGGCACCGCTGTGTCCGCCTTCGGACCGGCTACTTTTTCCGCACATAAAATTTGTAGACGCCCTGTTCCTCTTCCTGTCCAACCATCTCATGGTTCGTCTTTTTGACCCATGCCTGGAAATCGTTCAACGACCCTTTATCGGTCGAGACGACCGCCATCACTTCTCCTCTCTCCAGCGCCTCCAGCGCTTTCTTCGCTTGCACGATTGGCATCGGACAGGCCATTCCGCTCGTATCCACTACAGTCGTTACCTTCATCATGTTCATCTCCCCAATCGATGTTCTTCGCTTACTTGACTTCTCCCATCCACTCATTCATCCCGCCGGACAGATTGTGCAGCCCGGTATAGCCGATCGCGGCTAAATATTGGCACGCTCGCATGCTTCGGCCGCCGGCTTGGCATACGACAATCCAGGCCTGCGCCGGATCGAGCTCGCCGATCCGCTCCGGCAATTCACTTAGAGGGACATTCACCGCACCCGGGATATGTCCGTCCGCATATTCCTCCGGCTCGCGGACATCCACGCACCGGGCCTTACCCGCGTTCAGCATCTCCTCCGCCTCGCCGGGAAGCACTTCCTTCCATGACATTTCAGTGCACCTCCACATTTATATACATATACCCGTATAGGTATATAAACAGTATAATAAGCTCCCTGCCGCTCGTCAAGCGCCGTTGGACAACAGGGAATCCCGCTCTATCATGCCCGATCGGCCCTTCTCTCCACGATGAGCATACAGATTGCCCGGTCAAACCCGCTGTATTCCGGTCCGGCTCTGGTACGGTTATCCTCGATCTGATAGGATGGAGAGAGGAAAAATAAACGGGGACAAGGAGGATGGCAGCCATATGGAAAACGTGCGCAAAATATTGGAGGAGCAGCGCGTTCCATTCGACATCATCCGGCATAAGCAGCCCATTCGGACGGCCAAGGAAGGCGCTCAGGCCCTCGGGATCGATATCGGTCAGACGGCGCCCGCGTTGGTGCTCAAGGCGGACGGCGAATATGTGGTGCTGATTCTATCGGGTGCGCGGGGGCGCATCGATGTGGAGGCCCTAGCTGGCATGCTCGGGCGCGGCAAGCTGGAGCTCGCCTCACGGCTTGAGGCGCGTGAGGCAACAGGGTATGAGGCGGGGGCGATTCCGCTTGCCGGCCATACGATGCCTTGCCTCGTAGACAAGCTGCTGTATCGATACCCGTGGATCTATGGGGGAACGGGTGAACCGGCAACAACCTTGAAGCTGGACCCGAGAGACCTGAGCAAGGTCAATCACGTCGTCGCTTATCTGGAGGCTGACGGCACTGGCTGACAGAGCGTGAGGCCGGAATGATGCCGTTCCTCCCGCATTGCGCGTGCAGGCCGGGCTTGGGCACGCCGAATCGGCCCGCTGGCCCGGTACTGGTACTGACCGTACCGGGTTTGAAAAAATGCTCGTATCCCGCAACGAATAAAACGGGGAACATAAGGCGCTCGCGACCAGCTCGAATGAAGGTCCTGCCGCGAGTTTATATTTGCCCTGATATTTGCGAAGCTTCAACATGGCCTTATACCAGTCATCCGTGAATTGAGGGAGCGGATACGGCTCCATGCGAAGAAGCGCTTCCGTGTCTTTCCGGTTGCCGGCCGCTTGCGCCGCTGCCAGCGCCTTGTCGAAGCCGATCCGTTCATTATCCAGCATATTGACCACGCTCCACGGTCGTGGTCGGCGTAACCTGGCCAGGCTCGTTGCGAAGGTACGTTTTTCCGCTGCTTCTCTGATCCCAGTGAACTACAGTGACCCGCTACTCCCACGGCAGTTGGAACTCCTGGGCGAAGGGGAGCATCGGCGAGCCCGGCCCCCCATGCAGGAACAGCAGGACCGGATTGTCCGTGCTCTCGGCAAGACTCACTCATTTCAGACGGGCAATGCCTTTCTCTTGCTGCAGAGAAATTTTACCTGCCAATTCGACGCCGAGTTGGATAGCAATCCCTTCCCTGGCGGTTGTCGGGAGACGCTGATGCTGCTGCGCCGCTCTCTATGCTGCGTCTGACCGCCATCTGTCCGCAAACAGACTATTGACAGCACCTTCGGCACTGTAATATGATGGATGACAAATTCAAAGCGATGATCTGGAGCAGTAGCGTAAAGCTGGAGCCGACAGAGAGCTGTCCCTTGGCTGGAAGGATGGCGGCTGCAATTGCGTGAACGACACCAGAGAGCGCCGCCTGAACGCGGATGCCAGTAGGAGTGGACGGTCTCCCGCCGTTACAGGGAAAGAGTGATCGCTATATGCGATAATTAGGGTGGTACCGCGTGAATCAGACCTCGTCCCTTTTCGGGACGGGGTTTTTTTGCATTTCGGGAAAGGGGGTGATCACATGGACGACGGCGATGATGATGACAACAACAATATCTTCAACTTACGGAACAAGCGAATAAGGAGGATGTTACGATGTCTAATAACAAGGAACCCGGAGTCCGTGTGCTTTGCTCCACGGTATCCCGTTGCGAAGGCCGGGAAGTCACAATCCAAGGATGGGTTCACGGCGTTCGTCGTCTCGGTCAGGTGGCCTTCGTGGATGTCCGCGACCGCAGCGGCATTGTTCAATGCGTGCTGGAAGGAAAATGGCTTGACCTGTCCTTGACGCTGGAATCGGTCGTTGCCGTCCATGGCCGGGCTGTCCCGGCAGCGAAGGCGGCGAACGGCATCGAAATCCATGCCGATCGGGTGGAAGTGCTGAATCGGGCCACGTCCCCGCTTCCGTTCGATCTGAACAAGAAGCATTTAAAGGTCAGATTGGATACGATGCTGGACCATCGCGTGCTGTCTCTGAGGCATAGAAAGGCCCACTCGATTTTTACGATTCAATCCGCCCTTGCGGGCGCCTTCCGGGATTACTTGGCCCGGCACGGCTTTACCCAGATTTTTACGCCCAAAATCGTAGCCTCCGGCACGGAGAGCGGGTCCAATCTGTTCCCGATCAATTATTTCGAGCATACCGCCTATCTCGCCCAATCTCCCCAGTTCTACAAGCAAATGATGGTGGGCGCCGGGTATGAGCGGGTGTTCGAGATAGGGCCGGTCTACCGGGCCGAGGAGCATAATACGTCCCGTCACTTGAACGAATATATTTCATTGGATGCCGAAGTCGGATTTATTCGGTCCGAGGAAGAGCTGATGGACCTGGAGCAGGAACTGCTGAAGGATATGTTCAGTACCGTCGCGCGGCAGTGCGAAGACGAGTTCAACCTCCTCGAAGTCGAACCTCTTGCGCTGACGGGGGACATTCCGCGCATGACCGTTGCCGAAGCTCATCGTATTTTGGAGCGGAAATACGGCAAGCTCTCGCCCAAAGGCGATCTCGATCCGGAAGGGGAACGCCTCCTCTGCCGCTACGTCGCGGAGAACAACCAGCCGGGCTTCGTCTTCCTGACCCGCTACCCGAGGGAGATCCGTCCGCTGTATGCGATGCCGGCCGGGGATGAACTGGAATTGACGGCATCCTTCGACTTGCTGATGGGCGGGCTGGAGATTACGACCGGAGGCCAGCGGATTCATGAGCTGGATCAGCTCATCGCCTCGATCCGGAGCCGCGGATTGAACCCGGAGCATTTCGACAGCTACCTGGAGCTGTTCCGGTACGGCATGCCGCCGCATGGCGGATTCGCCATCGGGCTGGAGCGGCTGACCTCACGGCTGCTCGGCCTTGGCAACGTGCGGGAAGCTTCCGCCTTCCCGCGGGATCGCAACCGGCTGACGCCGTGACGCAGGAAGGGACAAAGACAAAGGGTTTCCCGTATGGAAGCCCTTTGTCCGCTCTTCCGGCAGCATGGCTTCTGCAAGGAGCCGTATTGAAGCGATGCGATGTGCCGGCTTCCCCCGGTTAGACCGCATGCGCTTTCCCTATCCGGGGAATGCGGCGGCAATCGCGCGGCCCGCCCCCCTACTCGCGCGCTTCCTCGCGCAGCGGCTTGATATGCGCCGGAATGGCGGCATGCCGCGTCTCGATGAACCGGGCCTGAAATGCTCCCCGGTAGGAAAACACGGGCCCAATCAGCGGATTCGTCACCTCCACCGAAATCCGGTACAGCTCATCATCCTCGTCATACCATTCGCATACATCGGCCGTACCGGTGAACCGGCGCGGGAAGCGGAACTGCAGCAGGCCTTCATAGAAACGCTGATCGCCCGAGCGGATGCGCAGCCCGCCGTTCGCATCCGCAGACAAGGCCAGATCGACCGCCAAATGCTGCTTGTTCCCCAAATAATCGACCACGCCGCCCCGATCACGGCTGAAGATCATCGCCGCGTCGAAGCGGCGCGTCCGGTTCGGGAACTGGAAGCTTCGAATCCAGGAGACCGTCTCCCGTCCGTACCGATCCCGGTACGCATAGTTTTCAATCGTGAACGGCACACGGCAGCCTGACTGGGGAAACATTATGTGCCGGAACGTGCCGATATGGAGCGGAACGGCGGCCCACCGGGAATACCATACCCGCTCCATTACGCCTCGGCCGATCGAGGCGATCCTGTCTCGGCTGGAGAAGCCGAAGCGCTCCCGGATGCGCGGATGAAGCTTGGCGAACTCGGGGCCGAGCGCCCGTTCATAAATCGACGCCGCCATAGGCCTTCCCTCCCTTCGCGGTCCTCCGGCTCGGCGTGCGCGCGCAGCGGCTCGCCTGCGGCAGATCCCGTCCGGAGAGCGCGGCGATGACGCCGAGCCCGATCATGGCCGCGCTGAGCGTCACCGGGCTGAGGGGCGCCTTGATCCATTCCGGGCTGCCGGCGAGTGCCGCCCATGCGAGCAGCAGCACCACGACGGTATGCCCGCGCCACGTCCATGTCTTCCGATGGCAGGCGGCCGTCATCAAGCCGATCCCGATCTCGGCGATGCCGAGCAGGGTCAGCGCCTCCCTCTCCCATCCAGGGAGCAGGCCGGCCGCCTGCAGCAGCGCCAGCTCGCCGCTTTGGGGATACAGCAGCTTCGGCACAAGCCCCTGCCAGCACCAGAGCAGCGTCAGCAGCAGCACGCTGGCGTAATGAATCATGGCCCGGCCGGCCAAAGCGCGTCTCGTAATCATAGAGCGTCTCGAAGGAGATCTTTTCACCGAACAGAGTATATTTCCAATAGCCCCTGCCCTTGCGAATGAGCGACAACGCTTGATCGGAGCCGAAGACGAGAGTGGATATCCTTTTCCCGTCCTCCAAGCGCCTCGCCTTCGTCAATCCCGTCCCTGCGATCGCGAGGCCGAAGCCGATCCGCGTCTCATAGCGGAACCGCTGCGGCTGCCCCTCTGGCTCGCAGGGTAAATACGTAATCCGGCTAAAACGCAAATCCCACTGTTCATGCAGCTCCGGCGTCTGCGTATAGGCCCAAAGCGTATCCATGTCCGTGCGGATATCAAGCTTCACGTAAATCGGCTTCCTTCGCATTCGCATCATGGGGCACCTCCTCTGCGGTCTCGATCCAGCGGCCCGCCATTTCCGGCACATGGAGCAGACAGGCCTCTCGTCTGCCGAACCAGCGGTAGCGCCGCGCGGCGATAAAGTCATACGCCCGATCCCGAACCGGCGCCGGCACGGCGATGCAACCATAGAGCAGCCGCCATAGTCCCCCCAGTTCGCGGCAGACGCGCAGCGCCGCCTCCGACTTCGTATAGCAGGCCGTCCCCTGCACCATGACGAAGCTGTCCGGCAAGCGGCCGGACCAGCCCGCGCGCTCCAGCGCATACCGACCCGCTTCGGATTGAAGCGCCGCGAACCGGAATCGTCTCTTCGCGTCCCGCTTGATCACGAAGCGGGCAAGGCCGTGGCAGAGCAGGCACTCTCCGTCCATCAGCAGCAGAATCGGTTGTCTCGAATTACCCGGCCTGCTTGTCATGCGAACCCCTCCCTTTCCCCTCTTATTGTAAGAGGAAGGAGCCGCTCCGATAAGTTCCAACTCTGGTAGTACGGCATGACAAAAGGGTACCACATTATGTAGTACCCTGAGTCTCCAGTCCTATCCATTGCAAGTAATGCAGTTGCGCCTGACTTCCGGGCTAATCTCCGTCTCCGAGGAACAGCCCTTTCCGCTTCACTTTCTTTACCGCCTCTTTACTGCTGCGCACACCGAGCTTCTTCAATATTTTATTCACCTGATTCTTCAAGGTGCTCTCGGCTTTGTACAGCCTTTGCTCGATCTGCGGGTGCGTATAGCCCGCCTCGATCAGATCGAACACTTCCCGCTCAGCCGCAGTCAGCAGCTTAAGCTGTTCCTCCCGCTTCAGGCGGGCGTAATCCTTCAGCAGTGCCTCCATCGGCCCGGGATGGCGGTGCGCGCTCCGGATCGCATGCGGGAGCGCTTCGAAATTGCTCTTCTCGATATAATTGACCGCTCCCGCCGTGAAGGACTGCGTCATGACGGATTCATCGGCGACAGAGGTCAGCATCATAATTCTGGCCTCGCTGACCTCATGAATCTCCACCGCGGCGTAGACGCCCCCGAGCGGCTTGTCGCCGAGCTGGATATCCATCAGCACGACGTCGCAGGCCAGCGTCCGGGCGAGCCGAATGGCCTCTACGGCCTCCGTGGCGGCCCCGATAACGAGGATGTCCTCTTCCTGATTAAGGTACGAGGTCATCGCTTTAATCCAATCAGGGTCATCCTCGACCAGAAGCACCTTAATCGGATTCATGAGCGTTCCCTCCATTCCTGCTGATGGTTGCGCGGCGCGGAAATCGCAGCGTTACGCAAGCGCCTTCGCCTTCCTTGCTCGCGATATCTACCTCTCCCCCGCTTTTGTGCATCACATTATATACATAGGACAGACCAAGGCCGAAATTGTCCCTATGCCCCTTCGTGCTGTAAAACGGCTCAAAGCCGCGTGCAAGCTGCTCCGCGCTCATGCCTGTTCCGGTATCCTGAACCGACAAGCGCACTCCCTTCGGGCTGTCCTCGATCTTGATGCGGATCGCTCCGCCGTCCGGCATCGCCTCGACAGCGTTCCGCAGCAGGTTCCCAAGCGCCTCTGTCATATGAACGGCATCGCAGAGCACCAGGGGACGGCATACATAGTCCGCATCGGCTGCGATATGACGGCTCGCGAACAGCAGCTCATGCTGCGCCAGGCTTGCCTCAGCCAGCCGATCAAGTTGGCAGGGCTCCTCCCGCAGCACGACATTCTTCATCTGGCTGTGAATCCGCGTCACCATTGCCTGCATATGATCCGCCGCGCGGGAGATAATCTCCAGATGCTGCCGCGACGGCTCGTACTTGACCAGCAATGATAGTGCCCAAGCTTTTGCTGACGAAGATGAGTCGATCATAATTGCCGCGGAAGTGGTCGATCGCCGCCTAAGTAAAATATTGCACGACCGTGCCTTGTCCCTGCACTGCTTCGATCACGGCATATGCCCCGTTAATGAATGTCATCTGCGGCGGAACATGTCCGCAATCGATATCATACACAACGGGAATCTGAAGCTCCTCGGACAGCTCGCGGTATACATCTTCCGCCGTATAGTTCTCGACCGGATGATTGGCGGCGCTTCTGCCAAACAGGATGCCGGAACAGTGATCGAACCAACCGGCCAACTTCATGTGAACGAGCGAACGACGCAAATCCGCCGCTGACAGCTCGCAATTTTCCAAATACCAAATGACCGGATCGCCGCTCGCATACTGATTTCTGAAGCGATGGACATCGCCATAGGGCGTGCCAACCAGATGCCGGATAACATCAATACAGCCGCCGAGCAAGCGGCCTTCCATTTTTTCTACCCGGTTCGAGACGGTTCTCCAAGCCGTGGGCTCGGTCAAATGAAACACGCATGGCGTCGGGTTGGCATGATCCCACTTTGCCTGATAGGAAGCAGAAGACCGCTGGCGGACAGAGGCTCCGGCCGGCGTCGATAAGACGGACTGCCACATGGCGGTCGTGTCGTCGGAATATTCCCCCCGCATATCTACCAGATTCGGGCCATGCGCCGTAGCGATCCCGGTCCGCAGCGTCAGGGCCAACAGCAGCACGCTCGTATCCGAGTAACCGAGCACCCATTTGGCCTTCGCCTGATCATAATCAATCTGATCGACAATCTCGATGGGCAGCTCGCCGCCCCAAGGCGGAAGGATAATCCCGATCTCGTCGTTCTGCATCATCCTGTTGAACTCCTCGGCCCGCTGTCGGGCTGGGGCCGATTTGGCTTTGTCCTGGGTCCATACAGTATCTCCCCATACGACCCGATAGCCTTGCTTCTCCATACGGGCGCGCGCTTGATGAAGCAGTTCATGCAGCGCTGCCGGCACGCCTGAAGAAGGCGCCGTTACGCCAATCGTGCTTTTGTCCCTCAATGACGGATATGTAATCATTTCATTTCCCCCTTGTCTATCAATGGCCTTAGACATCAGGCCGTGTTCACGCCGCTGGCCTGGCTGCAATAAAGCGATCATTCGTTTCGAATCCGTACTTGCAAGCGACGCAGCGTCATTTTGTATCATTATCTGTGTGATTGGAAAATTGAGGAGTGGATCATGATGAAAAAATTATACGCCATTGTGCTGGTCTTGGCTATCCTGGGATTAGCCGGATGCGGACATCGAAATGGAGAAGAAGGGGATCGGCATGCCACTGATCTCGCGGGCATCGAAGTGATTGAGATTAATCACGGGAGCACGGCTCTGCATCTGGAGTCTGCGGATATCGATTCGCTGGAGGCGTCGCTGCTTCGTTACGACAACGGTCCGGGCATCATCCTCAACAAAGGCAAGCGCAGCCTGTCGATCGGTCTCCAAAGCAGCTACTTCCGTATCTTCAACCCCGGCATGCTGCCGCAGCTTAAGGTTCGCATTCCGAACGGCTACGCCGGCAAAATTATCATCCAGGGAACATCGGGCAACGTCCACGCCAGCAGCTTGGACACTGAGAATCTCCGGATTACCGGCAAAAGCGGCAGCATTACGCTTTAATTTGCGGATTTCCACAGCAATGTCAGCGTGTCGACCGGGAGCGGCAATGTGAGCCTGATTGTGAATTCCCCGGAGCCTGACCTCCGTCTGAAGCTGCGTTCGGGCAGCGGAAGTCATTCCGTCGCGATCCCGCTTCTTGAGCACAGGCAGAGCAAAGGCATGACCGAGGGAACCGCGGGAAGCGGGGCTCATGAGATAAGCATTAAGACGGGTTCAGGCCATATTTCCGTCCAATAAATGCAGCGAAGCCCTTCCGCGCATACGATGACTCGCGGCTTCCTTGTCCGAGTCCGTGCAATGAGGGGCTTCTTTATATCATTATTTCCTGTTACTTCTCATCCTCCAACAACTTTTTCAGATTGCGCTCGTTAATCCCTCGCTGCATGAATTGGAAGCTTAATCCGCTCAATCGCTGTGCGCGGTCGATGATCTGCCCCAGATGGTATCCGGTATGCTCCACCAAGTGATATATGTCCGCCGTATCCAGCCGTTCCACTGCGAATTCCCCCGCCAGATGCCGGGATATAAGCCGTTTCCACTCGCCGAACGTCTTCACCGTCCGGCTCCTCAGTACATTCACTTCGATGCACTCACCCGGAAAAAAATTCTCTATCCCGCCAGCGGCAGCATGACCGTGATTCGAATACCGATCAATATGGCGCCGGATATGCTCGCCAATATGAAGCACGATGCCGCCGATCGAATTGGCCTGCCCGGATTCCTTATGCCATACGTTTTCGGTGCTTAGCGAATGCAAGGCCGAATCCAGCTTCGGCGCATAATGATCGCACATGCGATGCAGTGATATGCGAATGAAGCGCTGATGGGCATCCTCCATCGGAACCCCTCCTCTCGATACAGATAAATTGCGCTCGTCGTCCCTCATGACCTTCTCGTTCTTCCGCTAACGATGGAAGCAGCCATGAATTCAGCGGTTATCCAGGTGAAGCCGATGCAAATTGCTGCGATCCGCCAGCGGATCCAGAAGCTTGCCGAGATTTGTAATCTGATTATATTTCCGCGCCACATACCCATCCAATTTGTCCGTCGCCGATGCCAGCACGAATAGCAGCACAGCCACCTCGGCTCCATATTCATTGGCGAAGCGGAGGATAGGGGCTTCAGCAACCATCCAATCCGGGTAAGTCTGATAGAACAGCAGAAACAGCGGAATCAAACCTATTCTTGCCAACGTAATCTAATTGGCCAAATTCATCGGGTTCCCCTCACCTTTCACTGCATGGAATCGCTCAATCTGCATGCCATCCTCTTTACCGGATGACTCCCAACAATTTTTGTTCAATATCGAATTGTTCAGGGTTGCTTTTGATATACACGATGCGTATATTGCTGACGCCAATCTTCATTGGAGGACTCTTCATCTCGATCTCATTCAGCGCATTATGCAAATCCGGAGCAGCCTTGTTCGCGGCCCGATCATCTTCATACTCAAAGAGATAGACCACATCATCGCTTTCCACTATGCGAAAAGCCTCTTGGTTGACGGCCCCCTTCGATATCAACGGATCGGGAAGGTCAATCGGCTGCCTTCCGCATCCCTGTTGTTCTTGACCTGCTCTATCGTATGAAAGGATACGGCGCGATCCTGGACGCTGCAGCCTGATAGCTGGATCAGAAGGAGAGCGGCCCAGACGATATAACCTAAAGCTCTCATCGCTTCTCCTTCCTCTTCACTTTGTTCATTCTACCCGTTCCCCGCACTAATAAATTGTACAAGTCCAATCAAGAACATCAAGCCAAAGATCCCGACAATGATCCAGAGCGCGTAATGCTTCCTCTCCTCGGCCGTTGCTTCAGTTGGGCTTCCACATCCGTAAGCCTCCGCTTTAGTTCTTCGATTTCCTTATCGACGTTCATCGTTCTTCCTCCTTTCCATTGAATCCCGCGCCGATTTCTGCAAGCCTTCCCCCAGAGTCTCAATGCCCTTCAGCACATACTGCCGATTCGCTTCGTCATTCCGCTCATCTCTCGCATGCCGCAATACGGGGCGAAGCGATTCGACCGAGCGTCCGAAGGCCTGCATCCATTCATAGCGCGGCACCATCCATAGATGGAAATGATGAGAGGTATCTTCATTATAGAAATAGTAAACCGATTCCATTTGCATTCGCCGACGGTGCACCGTCCGTAAATTGTGGACGAAAGCGATGAAATCCGACCGCTCTTCCGCCGTCATCTCGTCCCGGCCGTAGAAATGCCTTTTGGCGGCGACGATGACGAGTCCCGGTATCGGATAAGCGACATCTTGATGCGCATGGAAATGCTCGGTCTCCGCAATCGTTCCCCCATGAGGCTCGATCTGACCGCTCGTGAGGGCACAGCTTAAGCATTCCGCCACAACCGTGGGGCCGTCGGCCAATGTAATCGCTCTTCCCATGACGCCATCTCCCCATCCTGTTCTGCTCCTGCCGATCAAATATTGAGATCAAGCTGCAATGGTAAATACGCCCAAACTGCCGAATCGGTTCCGATTTTTTTCCATAATAACTAAAAAACGCCTTGCTTGCACTCCTATCCGCTTCTCGCTCCACACAACCTGCGACTCAGGGTGAACCTTGCGCTTCTGTTCTTTGCGCTACTCTCCCGTTGAGTCTGGGTGTTCTTGTACGCTCGTTCTTTGCGACACTCTCCCTTCGAATCAGTCTCCATCCGTTCTGAGCATCGTTTGCAAGTCTGTTCACTACAAAAAACAAGAGCGCTTCTTTGGTTCAGCCCTACATTTGATTCATTTGTACCTGACTGTTCCGCTGTACCTGACTGTTCCGCTCTTTCCTGATTCACGGGGAGATTGCGTATAAGAACCTCCAAGCACCCGGCCTTCCTGACGTACGGGGAGATTGTTTATAAGGAACTCAAAGCATTTGGCCTCCGGATTCACATAGTGAACGTGACGCAAGGCAATTCCTGCAAATTTACTGACCCAGGGAGCGTAATCGCAAGGCAATCCGTGCACTTTCCCTGAACTAAGGGAGAATCGTGAAAAGACAAGTTGGGTCTGCCGTTAGTTCCTCATTAGTATGATGGACTCCACTCCGTAAACGCATAAAGACCCTGAACAACGGTTATCCGTTGTTATTCAGGGCCTGTTTTGCCAAATCATTCAATTGCTTGCGAGGAACAACGGTTATGCCTCGAGCCATTTTCTCTGGAGCCGGGCGATCGCCTCATACTCTTCTTCCAGCTTGCGGAAGATGGAGATATAAATCGGCAGCAATTCGTGATAAATTACGGCATTCTCAGGGATGGGCTGATGCTTGTGCGTGGACCCGACCATGCCGGACACCACACCCAAGGAATCTGCCCTTCCGGTCGCATATAAGCCGAGCACGACAGCGCCGAGACAGGAGCTCTCGAAGCTCTCGGGCACGACAACCTCCTGATCGAATATATCCGCCATCATCTGCCGCCACAGGGCCGAGCGGGCGAAGCCGCCCGTCGCATGGATTTTGCGCGGACGTCCCATCTGCTCTTCCATCGCCAGCATCACCGTGTACAGATTGAAAATAACGCCCTCAAGGACCGCCCGGATCATATGCTCCTTCCTGTGATGCATGGTCAAGCCGAAGAAGGAGCCGCGCGCATTCGGATTCCAGAGCGGGGCCCGCTCCCCGGTCAGATACGGATGGAAAAGCAATCCGTCCGCCCCCGGTCTTACTTGCTCCGCTATCTTCGTCAGCAGATCATAGGAATCGATGCCAAGCCGCTTCGCTGCCTCTACTTCCGAAGCGGCCAACTCATCCCGTACCCAGCGGAACAGCATCCCCCCGTTATTGATCGGTCCGCCGATAACCCAATGCTTGTCCGTTAAGGCATAGCAAAAAATTCTTCCCTTCGGATCGGTTACCGGATGATCGACGACCGTGCGAATCGCGCCGCTCGTGCCGATCGTCGCCGCGACGACGCCCGGCTCAATCGCATTGACCCCCAAATTGGAGAGGACGCCGTCGCTCGCTCCCACGATCCCGGGCGTAGAGGCAGCGATTCCCATGGCATCCGCATAGGCCTTATTCAAATTCGTCAACTGATAGGTTGTCGGCACGAGCGTCGACAGCTTCGCCGGGGAGATGCCGGCAAGCCGCAGCCCTTCTTCATCCCAGTCCAGCCGCGCCAGGTTCAGCATGCCGGTGGCCGAAGCAATCGAATAGTCGACCACATATTCGCCGAACAGCTTGGCGATAACATACTCTTTGATGGAGACGAATTTATATGTTTTACCGAACAGTTCCTGCTCTTCATTACGCATCCATATTAGCTTCGTAAGCGGAGACATCGGATGAATCGGCGTTCCCGTGCGCAAGTACAAGTCATGTCCGACCTGCTCCCGCTTCAGCCGCGCGGCATATTGGCCGCTCCGGTTATCCGCCCACGTAATGCAGGGCGTCAGCGGTCTGCCTTCGGCATCGACAGCGATCACGCTGTGCATTGCCGAACTGAAGGAGAGGAACAGAATGTCGTCCGGTCCGGCTCCGCTCTCCGACATCGCCTGGCGGACGGAACGGAGGACCGCCTGGAAGATTCGCTCCGGATCCTGCTCGGCGATCGTGGAATTCGGCGTGTACAGGGGGTATTCCTCGCTGCCCCTCGCCACCGCTTGGCCGTTCTCCTCGAACAAGACCGCCTTGGTGCTCGTCGTCCCCATATCGATGCCGATCATGTACTTTTTACTGCTCATAGGTGCTACCTTCTTTCCCGTCATTCTCCTGCTCTTATACCACTGTACTGAGGAGGAGTATAAAAATCAATCCGACCACCGACAGCACGGTCTCCATCACGGTCCATGACTTCAACGTCTGCGGAACGGACATATTGAAGAACTCCTTCACCATCCAGAAGCCGGCGTCATTCACATGGGACAGCACAATCGAGCCTGCCCCGGTCGCCAGCACGACCAGTTCCACGTTCACGCCCGGATTCAGCGCCAACACGGGCGCGACGATGCCGGCCGCCGTCGTCATCGCGACAGTCGCCGACCCGGTGGCAACGCGGATAAGCGCCGCTACGAACCAGGCGAACAAAATGATATTGATGTTAGCCTGTGTGGCAATGGCAGCGATTGCATCCCCAACCCCGCTATTGATCAGCACTTGCTTGAAGGCCCCGCCCCCGCCGATGATCAGAATAATTGTCGCGGTCGGCGCCAGACATTCGCTCGTGAATCGGGAGATATCCTCCTTCTTGAAGCCTCTGGCGAAGCCAAGCGAGAAGAACGAGAATACGACCGAAATCAGCAAGGCGATAATCTCATGGCCAATGAACTCGCAGAATACAGTCCAGCCGCTAACCCCTTCCGGATCGACAATATTGGCAATCGACCCGATCAGCATCAGAATGACCGGCAGCAAGATAGTGAAGAGCGTGATGCCGAAGCCGGGAAGCTGACGCTCGTTCTTCAGCGCAAACTGCTCGGCCAGCTTTGCCGGCGGCTCGACTTGGATACGCTTACCTATGAATTTGCCGAATACGGGCCCTGCAATGATCGCCGTCGGCAATCCTATGAACAGCGAGTACAAAATTGTTTTTCCGAGATCGGCCTGATAGGCATCAATCGCGATCATCGGCGCCGGATGCGGCGGAACAAGCCCATGCACCGTCGACAGGCCGGCCAGAATCGGAATCCCGATTTGCAGAAGCGACATTTTCGTTTTGCGGGCCACGGTGAACACGATAGGAATCAGCAGAATGACCCCGACCTCGAAGAACACCGGGATCCCGACAATAAATCCGACGAACATCATCGCCCAATGGACGCGCTTCTCACCGAACTTGTCAACCAGCGTGGTTGCGATCTGTTCGGCGCCCCCCGATTCCGCCATCATCTTGCCGAGCATCGTCCCGAGCGCGATTACGATCGCGATCGTGCCCAGCGTTCCGCCCAAACCGCCCGTGATGGACTTTACCACTTCGAGCGGCTGCATGCCGGTCAGCAGACCGAGCAGCAGGGAGGACAGAAGCAGGGTCACAAACGGATTCCATTTGAATTTCGCAATGAACAGAATAAGAAACACGATCGCAACCAGTGTCCATAGAAGCAGGGTTACGTTGTGGCTTAATCCGAATATCGTACTCATGGTGCAGAACCCTCCCTTAACCGTACCTATCCTTGTTAACATGCCCAAAATCCAATTGTATACTTGTCGACAACTTGGGCGGGCAGAAGCCCGGTATCGGCTTCCTGCTCCTTATTGCGGCAAGCTAATATGAAGCGTGCGGCGCGAATCCGCGAAATAAGCTTGAACCACCTGCTGTATTTTATTCGCGTCTTTGGATTCCAGCCCCCGCACAATGGTCCGGTGCTTCTCGATGACCGTACGGAGCTTGCCCTCTCCTTCGGAGAAGATTTCCTCGGTCGTGATAAGCATGACCGTCATCACGATTTGGCGGATGCTTGTCCACAGATGCATAATACGGTTATGCTCCGCCGAAGCGATAATCGCCTCGTGAAAAGACAGATCCTGAAAAGCGAAATCGGTTACATCGCGATACTTCACAGCCAGCTCCATCTTATCGATGATCTGATTCAGCTTCACGATAAGCCGCTCCTGATCCGCGCTGGCCAGCCTCTGCTGTACGAAGCTCTCGATCAGGAACCGGACGTCATACAGCTCTTCGACATCCTTCATGCTGAGGCCAAGCACGACCGCCCCCATCCGTTCCAACCGGATAAGACCCTCGTTAGACAACGTTTTCAACGCTTCCCGGACCGGGGAGCGGCTCGTACCGAAGTCGGCAGCGACTCGGTTCTCCGAGATGATCTCGCCGGGCTTTACTGTTCCATTTATAATGTGCAAACGCAGCTCGCAGGCAATCGACTCCCCCAGGGAAGCGCCCTGCAGCCATTCTTGTGGATAATGCATCGAGCTCCAACTCTCCTAATGAAATGAATAATGTCCCCAATGAACGAAACAGATCTTCTCAAATTCTATCATATATTCACCGGAATATTCCATTAGGTCGAAGCTTGCCCAGGCTTGCTTAGCCCTTTTTCTCCACCTGATGTCCGCCGAATTCATTCCGCAGCGCAGCGACCACCTTGCCGTGGAACGTATCCGACTCCAGCGAACGATATCTCATGAAGAGAGACATCGCGATGACCGGCGCGCTTGCCTGCAGATCCAAGGCCGTCTCGACCGTCCATTTGCCTTCGCCCGAGCTCTGCATCACGCCGCGGATACCTTCAAGGCGGGGAGCCTTGGAAAATGCATTTTGCGTCAGGTCCATCAGCCAGCCGCGGATGACCGATCCGTTCGCCCACACGCGGGCGACCGATTCATAGTCGAATTCATAATCGCTCTTATCCAACAGCTCGAAGCCTTCGGCGATCGATTGCATCATCCCGTATTCAATACCATTATGGACCATTTTCAGAAAATGTCCGCTGCCGCTCTGGCCCGCATACAGATACCCTTGTTCGACCGCGATATCGCGGAAGAGCGGCTCCAGCAGCTTGAATACCTCTTCCTTGCCGCCGATCATGAAGCATCCGCCCTGGGCAGCGCCTTCCGTTCCGCCCGATGTGCCTACATCCATATAATGAATCCCATGCTGCTCCAGCTTCTCGCCGCGAGCGACCGACTGCTTGTAATGCGAATTGCCGCCGTCAATAATGATGTCGCCCTGCGTCAGGAGCGGAATAAGCGTCGCGATGACATTATCCACGATTCCGCCGGCCGGGACCATCATCCACACGATCTTCGGCGAAGGCAGCTTGGATACAAGATCTTCAATCGAGTCCGCCGCCATCGCTCCCAATTCCGCCGCCTTATGCCGCGGCTCCGGATTCACGTCATATGCCGCAACCTGGTGCCCATGCCGAAGCATGTTGCTTACCAGATTGAATCCCATCTTGCCGAGTCCTATCATGCCTATATTCATGCTGTCTCTTCACTCCTTGAATTACACTACAAGTATACTTGTATACAACTTTTCGCAGTTCCTATCTTACCTTGTTCTCGGGAATCTGTAAAGAAGTAATTTGTAAGCGATTTCGATGTACATACTTTGGCCGGATCGGCGACCTAGTATACCCCCGGCGATGTTCGCTCCCCTCCTTCCACCTTTCTCACATATCCCGCACCCGTTGGTGCCCGAAATTTTAAGCAGTGGAACTTTCCTGTCGTCATGTTTCTCCGCCTCCTCGCAATTTCCTGAAGAAGAGCACCTTCAGAGGCGCCAATTTCAATCCGCCATTGAATCATAATTACTTCTGTCACCACATTACCTTGACTGTCATAGTAATATGTTGTATGTTATATCTCAGGAGGCGATCCTTTGGTGAACATGCATATTTCATCCGACTTGCTTCGAGGACACACGGATACCATTATTTTGAAGCTATTGTTGAGCGGGGACAAGTACGGGTATGAGATTACGAAGCTGGTGCATGCCGGTTCCCGCGGTCAATACGAGCTCAAGGAAGCAACGATGTATTCCAGCCTCAAGCGCCTGGAAAAGGAAGGGAATATTACATCCTACTGGGGAGACGAAACCCAAGGCGGGCGAAGAAAGTATTACCGCATCACGGAAAAAGGCAAGCTGACACATGCCGCCAATAAGCAGAACTGGGAGCATGCCAAGCAAATTCTCGATATGTTAATTTAAGAAAGGCGGGGTATTTCATATGACAAACGGAAAATTGGCGCAATATTTGGACCGTGTATTTCTCCCTTATAAGGATGTAGAGCAAGTGAACGAGTTGAAGGAGGAGCTGCTTCGCGATCTGGAGGATAGACTGGCGGATCTCCGGCGGGAGGGAATCGATGAGGAAGAAGCGTTTCATATGACGATCGGTTCCATCGGAGATATTTCAGAGTTGATTGAGAGCATTCACGATCGGGATGCGATGGTTCAGCTTCAATCCAAGATGAATCTGTCGATGAGCGATCTGCGCCACTCCGATTTCCGGGGGGTGCGCATGCATGACGGCCAATTCAATTACAGCAACCTTCAGGACTCGGATTTCAGCGAGTCGGATCTGACGCATAGCTCTTTCAAGTGCAGCAACCTCCAGAACGCCCTTTTTCACGAAGCGAATCTGGCCCGCGCGCAGTTCTTGAAGTCGAACTTGGTCGGCGCACAGTTCAAGGACTGCATATTCAACGGCACGAGCTTCAAATCTTCCGATTTATCCGGCGTAAGCTTTGATAACCAACGATTTGAGGGCACCGTGTTCGACTATGCAGGGTTAAGGAAGACTTCGTTCCGGAATGCCGTTTTTCGCAATGTCTCATTTAAAACGGAGGTAAAAAAAGCGATATTCGACGGCGCCGTGATGGATAAAGTAACGTATGCTCTGCTGAAAGGCTACAAAGCGGACCTGTCCAAAGTTACCATCGTTTAAAGAAAAAACCGGAAAAAGACAAGGCCTCTTTCGTTGAAAGAGGCCTTGTTGTATGTTACGTTCCCGACAATTCGCGGTCCCGGGTATGGGCCGGCAAGGGCGCCGAGCGGCGGCCCCTGTCCGTACGCTTAGCTACCGCCGCTCCGCCGCCCGTGCCAGACGCTCCATCGCTTCCTCGATGACCGCCCGGCGCGAGGTCATATTGAGCCGCATAAATCCGCTGCCTTCCTTCCCGAAAGCATAGCCTTCACTTAACCATACTTTCGCTTCCTTCAGCGCCCAATCATTCAGTTCCGTGTCCGTCATGCCGAAGCTCCGCCAATCGAGCCACTTCAAATACGTTCCTTCTTGGGCGAACGTCTTCACCTGCGGAATGCGCTCGGCGATAAACCGCTCAATATACTGGCTGTTCCCTTCAATATATTTCAGAGCTTCGTCGAACCACGCCTCTCCCTTCGTATACCCGGCAATCGTCGCCTCAATGGCGCCCAGATCGAGCTCAGCGACACCGGCGCTTTCCACCGCCTTCCGGTATTTTTGGCGCAGCCCTTCTTCTTTAATGAAAATATTGCCCACTTTGAAGCTTGCAATGCTGAACGTCTTCGTCGGAGATGTCGCCGTAATCGTCCGAGCCGCCACATCCGGAGACAATGTCGCAATCGGAATATATTGATGCTCCCCATAAGTGAAATCATGATGGATATCATCCGAGAAAATAATGACGTCATGCTCCAGACACAGGTCAGCCAATCTCTGCAGCTCGTCCCGCTTCCATACGCGCCCTACCGGGTTGTGCGGGTTGCAGAGGAAGAACAGCTTCAGGGCCGGGTCCTTCACTTTCTGTTCGAAATCCTCGAAATCGATCTCATATCGGCCGTCAACCAGCTTGAGAGGGTTCGTAACAAGCGTCGCCCCGTTGGATTGAACCATTTTGGCGAATTGAGGATAGACCGGCGTCTGGATCATCACCTTGTCCCCCGGCGCCGTCACGGCCCGGACGGCGAACGCCATTGCCGGCACCACGCCTGGCGTCAGCACGAACCATTCCTTGGCCACATTCCACTGATGCCGGCGCTTCATCCAGTCGATGACGGCCGTATAATACCGGTCCGTGCATAAGGTATATCCATAGCTCGGGATGCTCATCCGGGCGAGAAGCGCCTCCCGAATCGCCGGCGCGGCCGGGAAATCCATATCCGCCACCCACAGCGGGATGCACCCTTCCTTTGATTGGCTGGAAGGAACTGCTTTGAGGGCGTCCAATGCCGCCCGATCAATAATTTTCTCGAAATCGTACATGTTCATCCTCCTCATCGTAATAAGCGTTACAAGCAATTCGCTAATGCCAAAAAGTACAATGCCTCTGCTACGCCGCCGCTCCTCCAGCCTTCGCATAGCGGCGTTCCATAATCGCGAGCCGCGTGAACAGACAGACCGCACCGGCGGCCAGACCGCTGATTAGCCCGATCCAATACCCGTATGCCGCAAGCGAGGTGAACTTAGCCAGCACGAATCCGACCGGAAGCCCGATAATCCAGTAGGACATCAAGGCGATCAAAAAGACCGCGTTCACATCTTTGTACCCACGCAGCACACCTTGGACCGGAGCCGCCACCGCATCGGACAGTTGAAAAAATATCGCATAGATGAGGAACGACTCGGTCAGCAGCCGCACATCCGGTTCATCGGAGTACATGCCTGCGACCTTGTGGTTGAACAGGAACAACAGCACGGCGAACAAGGAAGCCAGGGTCACGGCAGAGAAAATGCCAATGCGGGTATACTGCTTCGCATCCGTGAACCGCTTCGCGCCGGCTTCGAAGCCGACAACGATCGTCAAGGCCATCGCGATGCTCATCGGCAGCATATAGAGCAGCGACGAGAAATTCAATGCCGCCTGATGCGCCGCGATCGTATTCGTGTCATACTCGCTCATGAACAGCGTGACTGCGGCAAAGATGCTGACCTCGAAAAAGATGGACAGCCCGATCGGCGTTCCGATGTGAAGAATCTCTTTCCAGCGGGGCAAGGAAATTCCTCCCCATTGCCTCAGCATGCCCATCGACTGCATCATCGCATTGCCGCGCAGGAACAGAAAAGCGATAACGGCAATAATGAGATATGTAATTGCTGTCGCGATCCCGGCGCCGACGCCCCCCATTTCCGGAAATCCGAATTTCCCGAAAATAAAGAAATAGTTGAGAGTCACATTGACGGGGAAGGACAGCAGCGTAATGAACATGGTAACCCGGGTCTGCCCCAGTCCGTCAATGCTTGCCCGGAAGACGGTATAGAGAAATGCGGGAATGACGCCAAAGCCAAGCGCGATAAGATAATCCTTCGCGACTCGGTGAACTTCCGCCTCCAATCTCATGGCCGACAGAATCGGCTCGAGAACGAATGAGCCAACCAGAAGGACGACGGCGCCGACGATGACGGACAGGTACGCTGCCTGAGTTACGCTCGGAGCCACTTCCCCCTTCCGGTCCGCCCCCATATGATGGGCGATGATCGGAGTGACGGCCAGGAAGATGCCGCTAATGCCGGTATAGACGGGAGCCCAGATGCTGCCGCCGATCGCGACGCCGGCAAGATGGGTGGCGCTGTAGTTGCCGGACATGACCGTATCGAAAAAGGACATTAACTGCATGGCAACCTGCGTAACGAAGATTGGCAATAAAATATGCAGCAGTTGAACGATTTTTTGTTGCAGCGTAAACGTTTGCTTCATGATGTTGCCTGCTCCTTATCTTACATATTGTGTCAGCTCGCATAAGGCCGATATCGGCCGCTCTGCCCCGGCGACAAGGAGATGATTGCATGAGCGTCGAACACCTCACCCATTGTAACATCAAACGGAATCTTTTGCTTGAGAACGCAGGTTCGGTTACAATGTAGAGGAAGGAAAGGAGTGCTCGACCGATGATGACGATTCAGAAAGCGAAGGATCGGGCGGCGCTGGATGCCAAGCTGCCTGGCTTGCCATGGTATATCCAGCAATTTATCGAATATAAGCTACCCGATCTCTCCCCGTCGTCGCTATTGGAATACGTGCGGGATTACGAGATTTTTTTGGGTTGGCTCGTGGCGGAGCGGCTCACCGAAGCGGAGCAGACGCGGGATGTGACGCTTGCCGATCTGGAGCAGCTTCGGATGGAGCATATTACGTCCTTCCGCATCTATTTGACGACCTACAAAGAAGCGTCCAATTCCAGAGTGACGGTAGCCCGCAAGCTGTCCTCCCTGCGCTCGTTGTTCCATTATCTAAGCCAGATTGCGGAGGACGAGCAATTTTACCCGTTGTTGAAGCGGAACGTCATGGCGAAGATCGAGATCAAGCGCGTACATAAGCCGAAGGACACGGCGGCGAAGCTGAAGGGCAAGCTGCTGGAAGAGCAGGAACTGGACGAATTCGTCGACTATGTCCGCAACGGATACGCTCATGATGTCTTGGACAATAAGCAGGCATCCCATGCCCATGCTCTCAACGCGGTGCGCGATGCCGCAATCGTCAGCCTGATTCTGAACTCCGGGCTGCGGGTAAGCGAAGTCGTCAACTTAAATATGGACGATGTCGATATGAACCGGAAGCTGGTCAATGTCTACCGCAAAGGCCATAATGACGACACCTTCAAGACGCCCGTTTATTTCCGTGATAGCGCCAAGCAGCATCTGCAGGATTATATTGACCTCAGATCCGAGCGCTATGCGGCCCCGAAGAAGGAACGCGCCTTCTTCCTCGCCATCAAGAACGGGGAGAAGGAAGGCAAGCGGATGACGAAGCGGGCCATGCAGCAGATGATTCTCAAATACGCGAAGCGGTTCGGCAAGCCGGCTCTGACCGTTCATAAGCTGCGACATTCCTTCGCGACGGACTATTATTTGCATAATGATATTTACAAGACGAAGGAGCAGCTCGGCCATGCTTCGACAGAGACGACCGAGATCTACGCCCATTTAACGGACAAAACGATGTCCGAAGCGATCGAGCGCCGGGGATAGAATTAGGCGGATGGGCTCTGGCCCGAACGCGAGTCTAGCGTATAACTCCCCTTCTCGTCAGACAAACGCCGCCCTTCCCGTGAGGCAACGGGAGGGGCGGCGTTGGGTTATCTTCGCCGGAAGATGCTTCCTGAGCGGCTTCGCGTCTTCGGCGGTTTGTACTTCTTCACCCTCGGCGGCGTGTACTTGGATGAATTGCCGTACTCGTTTTTATTCCTTGTTATCGAGCCACGCGTATTGCTGTCCGACGGCGTGCGCTTGAAGATGCTCCCTCCGCTGCCGACCGTCGAGTCGTTGCTGTTCGTGCCGCGGCGAAAGATCGAGCCCTTCCGCTCGACGGTAAGAGGAGGAATCTTCTTCTTCTCCTCGGTCGTCGGCGTCCGGTACGGCTTCGCAGGCTTGTAATCTCCCCGATCCGTATACCCCCGATAGCCCCCCGTTCCCCGGAGCGAGTCGAACAGCGTATCCAGCAGCCGATATTGGAGATACATTTCCAGGAAGCTGCGATCGTAATTGTTCTTCACATATTCTTTGGAATCGACTTCGATCAGGCTGTCTTCCGGTTTTTCCGGGTCCTGCTGAATCTGAATCAGCTGATCGCGGTAGACCAGGAACATTCGCTCGGTACTGGTTTCGGAAATTTGCTCCGGCCTGCGCTGTTCGGCAATCGCCTCGGCCGCCTCCGGCACCGGCGTATTTTCAGCGCGATATACATAGGAGGTGCTGCTTCCGTCCCTTGCCACCGATTCCAGCGGATACGTTGCGGACAGATCAATCTGTCCGCACGCCGCCAGCAGCGGGAAGAGAAGGCTGGCGATAATGATCCATTTGACGGCGTTCCAACCCCGTGTATTCATGGCGGAGCTCCTCATGATCGGCGGATGATGCGCACATCCGCCGCGATGACCGCTTCGCCTTCATACAACTGGAAGCGGCCGTCCTGCCATTCAATGCGAAGCAGCTTCCGGTCGTCCGACTGGTACTGCCATACATATTGCTCCCCGGCTGTGCCGAACGGCGTCTGCCCCGTGCAGATCACTCTGCCGTCATATTGATCCTCCAGATAGAACCATCTACCGTCCAGCTCGATCTCGGTCGGAACCTCCTCCACGGAATCGAGCCGTCCATCAATCACTTGATACAAGCTGTAATAAGGCTGCTCCCGCTGCTCCACATGCAGGTACCGGATATTCGCCCCGTCACGCAAGGTAACCCAAGCGCCCGGGCGAACCCGCCAATCGGTACGTCCGACGACTTCATAGCTAATTAGAGATACTTCGCAAATATCTCCCGGCTCCAGCATGGACGGTGTTTTCTCCGGCTTCGGCGCCTCGGGCTTGGCCACTATGTTTTTGATCCGTTTCCACAAGCTCATCCGTATCTCTCCTTCCGTACCCCTCTGTCAATTACAGACAAGCGGCGATGATGAGCGCGCCTACGACATGCATCGAACCGGCCACCAGGGCGTACGACATGCGCCCCTCCTTCGTGCCTTCCTCCAGGTTCATGGCGAACACGCTCCGGAACAACAGACGGAGAACGAACTCCAAAATAAGGAGGATGATGAAGGAGACGGCCGACATGAACAGCGCCTCGCCCAGACTATACGCAACCTTGATCGAGCTCGACAGGATGAATCCTTGCGAGAACAGCTTCATCACGAAACGGGTCGTCACGGCGACGTTCCCGGCTCGCATCTCCTGAATGTCATTGTAACCCGTGAACAGCGAATCCACGAACATGAGCAAGAACAGGAGCAAGGCTCCTGTTGCCGTCCATACCGCGATCCCGGCAATATTGTCGAGAATCATGTTTATACTGCACTCCCCTTACCGTTCGATGAGATCTCCGTACCTATTGGTCAAGAAGGACGCTTGCCCTGTTGGCAAGCGTCCTTAATCTTACTCTGCGGATTTATTGTATTTTTTCATGATGGCCGCGAGTTCGTCCTCGACATCCTTGTTCTTGCCCAGCTTGGCAAACTCATCGTCAAGCGACTTGGAAGAACCGTTCATCTCGTTCGAGGCCTCTGCTTGAGCTTCCATCGCCAGCATTTTGTCTTCCATCCGCTTCAATCCGGACATGGCCGTATCGGAGCTGAAGCCTGCCATCGCCTTGTTGATTTCCGTCTGGGCCTTTGCCGCGTTATAGCGTGCGACCAGCGTCTCGCGCTTGTTCTTCATGTCGGAATACTGCTTCCGCATCTCGTCCAGCTTCGCGCGAAGATTGTCGGCGGAAGCCTTGTTCTGCTCGTAGCTCGCCTTATATTCATTCATCTTTTCCTCGGCCGCTTTTTTCTCTTCCAGCGCCCGGCGGGCGAGATCGAGATTATCGGCCTGCACGGCGATATGCGCCTGCTCCTCGCGCTTCTTCACCAATGCAGCTTGCTCCTCGTACGATTGCTTGAAGCGCTTCTCGATCGCTATCTGCTGAGCTACCGCACGTTCCGCTTCCTCCAGATCCTCTTGCATGTCGCGCAAGTATTGATCGGTCATCTTGATCGGGTCTTCGGCTTTCTCAATCAGCGCATAAATGTTGGACATGGTGAGATCACGCAAGCGTTTGAATAATGACATGGACAGTTCCTCCCTATGCAGTCTTATCCTCAGTATATCCTGGAAACCTTGGATTCCTGGGCATGTTGTTAATCCGTCTTTATACCCATACATACGAATGGAATCCGACGTTGTTTCACTTTTTTTTGCTCTTCCTAATTTTATCACGCGGAAAAGGAGAAGGATACCTGTCACGGCATGTGTGGGCCTAAAAGAAAATGCCGGGGCCGTCAAAGCGGCTCCGGCATTATTAATCAGATTTCCCGGCGAATCCGGTCCAATTCGGCGGTGAACCTCCGCCACGCCTGCTCCACGACCAACGCGATAAGGTCCTTCCGGAGCTGGTCGTAATGAATGCCGGCGGCGACGGTTACGGTCGTCCCCAGCGCTTCCGAGGCGTGAAGGGCCATGGCCGCGGCAAGCTCGTCCTCCCGATGCCCCGGAACGGCATGCGTGGCCACCTTCCACTGCCCCGCTTCATTCCACGAGGTCGATACGGCGCCGATATGCGCGTCTCCCCCACTTACCAGGAACAGCCAATCCCGACCTTGCCGAATCGCCTCGACCCGGATATCGGCTCCAGGAGGAGCGTCCTCGTTCCATGCCCCGCTCATGAGATAATTCCCCGGATTTCATCCAGACTGTGAATATTCTCTTTTTCCATGAACTCCCTCAGACCGTGCAGCAGCTCTTCGCCTGCCCGCAGATTCATGAAGTTGTACGTTCCAATCTGCACCACTTCGGCTCCCGCCATAATAAATTCGATGATATCCTCTGAGGAGGAAATGCCGCCCATCCCCATAACGGGGATCGTGACCGCCTGCGCGACTTGATGAACCATACGCAGCGCGATCGGCTTGATAGCCGGGCCGGACAGCCCCGCATACGTGTTCTGGAACACGCTGCGCCGCTGGTAGATGTCAATTTTCATTCCGGAAAAGGTATTGACGAGCGACACGCATTCCGCTCCCTCTTCCTCGCACATGACCGCCATATCGACCACATTCTCCGCGTTCGGCGACAGCTTGACCGCCAGCGGCAGCGATGTGACCTGCCGAACCTCGCGAATCACTTCCCGGGCGACCTCGGTCCGGATTCCGAAGGCCATGCCGCCCTCCTTCACATTGGGACATGATATATTCAATTCGATCATATCGACCGCGGGCCGGCTCAATTTGCGGCGGTCCTCGGCATCCTTCGTAATCTTCAACGCGCCAAGCACATAATCCTCAATCGTGCTCCCGCCAAGATTCGCGATTTTGACCGGTTCAATCTTTTCCCAGAATTTCATCTCTTCCTGAAGAAACGCATCGACGCCCGGATTTTCCAAGCCGACACTATTCAGTATGCCGCTTGCCGTCTCCAATATGCGCGTTCCCTCGTTCCCCGGACGCGGTTGCAAGGTCAGTCCTTTGGAGGCGATGCCGCCAAGCTGATTGATATCATAGTATCGGGCATATTCCTGCCCGAAGCCGAATGTGCCGGAAGCCATGACAAGCGGGTTTTTGAATTCGATCCCCGCCACTTTACACGCTAAGCTTCTCATGCCACGCCACCTCCTGTGCCTGAAATACCGGTCCGTCTGAGCAGACCTTGCGGTTGCCACCTGCCGTTCGCACGGAGCAGCCGTAGCAGGCTCCAATGCCGCAAGCCATTCTTTTCTCCAGAGACACGAACAGCTTCGTCTCCAACCCTTCCGCCATGCGGGCTGCCGCCTCCATCATTCCTAGCGGTCCGCATACAAAAATATTGTCGTATTTCTTCATATCGACATCAAGCAACAGATTCGCATCGACCCGGGCGACAAGCTCGCGCGCATAGGGAACGAATGCTTCCGTCATGTAGGACGCTCCCCGAAATCCGAGATAAATATCCGGCTTGTCCAGCTGTCTCGCCGTGTACAGCAGGGGCGCGATGCCAATGCCTCCGCCAACTAACGCGGTCTTCCCCTCCACTTCGGGAAACCCGTTGCCGAACGGCCCCTCGAGCTGAATGGTATCGCCTGGGCGAAGACAGGCGAACCGGGACGTTCCTTCGCCGCCGGCTTTGTACAAAAACTGGATAAAGCCCGGCTCCAAATTGTGAATGCTGATCGGGCGGGAGAGAACCGGATAATGGTTCCATGCCCGGAGCATATAGAATTGCCCCATCCGGCCTGCAAAAGCGCCTTCTACTGTCATGAGATAAACATCTTGAGCTATCTGATTGTTGGAAAGAATCTTATGCACGTGTCTGCTCCTTTGTTCACCTTTAGCAATTCTACTATGCCTGTAACGGCGCCATTCATCTGTGATGCAGGTCACGTTGGGCATAAATCGGGCCCGGAACGGACATAACAAGAAGACAGGTGTAATCGGGAAGGGAGGAAGATCATTGCGCACAAAACAGATATGCTGTCTGCTGGTGTGCTTGGTAGGAGTGGCCGGCTGCTTTCCGCGCTCGCATCAGGCTGCCCCGGATCCGAAGCTGAACTCGTTGGACACCAACCAGCCAACTGCGGAGTTGGGGATAGCATCGAGACAGCCGCGCCATCAATTGGAAAGACGGCCTGAGACGGGCAAAATCACGATCTCCTTCGTCCTGCAGGACCAGCAACGCCCGCGCCCTCATCAGCCTCTGCCTTTGCCCAAGTTCCGCTTGACGATGAAGGGTTCTGCCCCCAAGGAAGCCGCCAATGAAGAGCTCCGTTCCGACACCTTGGTACAGAAGCACGCAGAACAGAAATCCGCCATGAAGCAAAAGGAACAGCCGCTCCCGGAGCCAGCCCAATCCGCTTCGCAAAATACGAAATCCGGAATAAGCCAGCGCCATTTAAGCCTGGCACAGCTTAGAATGAAATATCCGCATATTTTCAAGCTTCATGGCTCCAAGCGCGGACTTCGCCGAGTTGCCCTTACCTTCGATGATGTCCCCGATAACCGGATAACACCGCTTGTGCTGGATATTTTGCGGGACCATAACATTCGCGCTACCTTCTTCCTCGTGGGTTCTCGGGCCAAAGCCCATCCCGAGCTGGTTCGGCGAATTGTCCGGGAGGGCCATATTATCGGCAATCATTCTTATAGCCATCCGTTAATGACGAAGCTGTCGATGCCTGCCTTCGAGCAGCAAGTGAAGGACGCGGAACGGGTAATTGAAGACATTATCGGTTACAAGCCAAGATTTTATCGTCCTCCCTTCGGTGAGATCAATGAAGAGCAGCTGAAATGGGCGGGGGATCATGGCTATCTGGTCGTCAATTGGGACGTCGATTCCAATGACTGGCGCGGCCTGAACGCAAAAGAAGTATATGACAACGTAATAAGCGGTGTCAGGCCCGGTTCAATCGTGCTTCAACATGCGGGAGGAAGCAAGCAAAACCATTACTTGCAAGGAACGGTCAAAGCTCTTCCCTCCATCATAAAGGAATTGAAGAAACAGCGTTACCGCTTCGTTACCGTGCCGGAGCTGCTGCAGGATCGCAAGGATAAAAAAGACAATTGAAACCGCGTCGAACGCAAAAACAACCCCTGCCGCTATATGGACAGGGGTTGAACCTATGCTGATATAAAATTAGGACATAATGTATACTTCGACGTTTTGAATACCAAAAGTGCTGCCGATCTGCTTGCTAACCGGGACGAAAATATCAATCTTGTTGCCATTGATGGCCCCGCCGATATCGCGGGCTTCCGCAATAAATCCGCCTTGGGGCAGATGCTTGAACTGATAGCCGGTGATGAACAACTTCGTTCCCAATGGAATGACCTTCGGATCTACGGCTATCGTACCCAACTTCAATGGGTTGCCGAAGTAGTCGACCGCGCCCCATTTTCCGTTTTCACTGGCATGGGCCGTATATGCCGTGGCCTTCATGTTTACTTTCTTTTTATATGTCATCTCCTTGCCGGAGACCGTAATTACGTTCTTCTTCGCAGCTGACGCTGCCTGCTTTGCTTTCTCCTGGGCTTGCGGCTTCACTGCCGGTGCCGCAGCTTTTTCGGCAGCCGCTGGCTTGTCCGCTGGCGCTTCAGCCTTATCCGCTTCCGACGCGCCCTTATCCATGTCGGCTTCAATCAATGCAGGGCTCTCTTCTTCCACTGCAAGACCTTGCAAGGTCTTTTTTGGGAGCTCCAGCTTCAGCCCTCCGTAAATATTCGTCGGATCGATGTTAGGATTCGCCTTCATCAAGACGTCCAGATCAATGTCATGCTTCTTCGCAAGCGAATAGAAAGTATCCCCGTCTTGAGCGATGTAAGGCTCAGCATAAGCCGGCATCATTTGAAATACGAGATTCAATCCCAGCAATGCCGCTGCAAGCTTTAATGTCGTTCTTTTCCGCATATGGTGTATGTTCCTCCTTAAGATAGCCTGCGAGGTTAGTTGTCGGATTCGGGTCAAGGAGTACCCTACATGCTGGCGATCCGCCAGCTCTGATTCACCCCAAGGCGCTCATCCCGTTACGAAATGAACACCGGTCAATCATCCCCCGTACTATGTTCGGCTCGAAGTGCATCATATCACAATTTTGTAACCTATGCGCATGCGTTAATGGCAAGCAAACAATAACATGTCTCTTTAACCAACAAACTGGACCAAAATAACGTATAAAAGCGCTTCATCCGGTTCAAAAGGGAACAGGTATGTAACAAAATTGTAACCAGCGATTACTACTATATCATAGATTACAAATTTGTAAACAGTATTGGCCCTTCCTATTATTGGACAACCCCAATCTACTGATTGCCTCGCCGCTTTTTAGCAATCTCCCCCGCTCCACTTGGTGTCTCGCTGTCTGTCGCCTCCCCCCCGGCGGTGAGGTGTCTTGCAGCCTTTGGGTCACTCTCCCCATTTGTCAGGTTTCCCTGCTATGGACAGCTTCAGCGAATAAGATCCCAGTGTCCATGGGACAATTCTCCTGAACCTTTTTCTCCTGCTTGATGGGGATACTGCTCATAAGAGAACAAAAAGAGTCTTTAGATACCTGCTCGATTGGGATAATACTTATAAGAAACCGGCACGGATTCTTCCGCTGCCTGCTCCATTGGGATAATGTACATAAAGGCAAGGGAATTACTGTGGGAAACGTGGGGTTATTTACGGAGCTTCATTTTCACAGGTTGAGGAACGTAATATATTTATTTATTGGTGGCCTCTATACAAAAAACCAGCCGGAAGTTCCGACTGGCAGCGACCTTGGAGCGATCGATCGTTCTCCCTCTCCATCTATGTTTAGTTCTGCCGGTTCACGAGCATCTACAGAACCTGTCCGAGGAATTCCTGTGTGCGGGGGTGCTGGGGCGCCGAAAACAACTGCTGCGGAGGTCCCTGCTCGACGATATGCCCGCCATCCATGAAGACGATGCGGTCCCCGACCTCGCGCGCGAATCCCATCTCATGCGTGACGATAACCATCGTCATCCCGTCTCGGGCGAGTGATTTCATCACTTCCAGCACTTCGCCGACCATCTCGGGATCGAGGGCGGATGTCGGCTCGTCAAACAGCATGACATGCGGCTCCATCGCCAATGCCCGCGCAATCGCAATCCGCTGCTTCTGTCCGCCGGACAACTGATCTGGGTATGCGGATGCCTTGTCCGCCAATCCGACCTTCTTCAAAAGCGCCATTGCGGTCGTCTCCGCTTCCGCCTTGCTCTTCCCTATCACTTTAATCGGAGCCAGCGTAATGTTATCCATCACCGACATATGCGGGAACAGGTTGAAGGATTGGAAGACCATGCCCATTTTTGCGCGAGTTGCGTTAATATCATGCTTTTTGTCATTAATTTTCATGCCTTCGAACAAAATATCGCCTGCGGTCGGCGTCTCCAGCAGATTGAGACAGCGGAGAAAGGTGCTCTTGCCCGAGCCGCTAGGGCCGATAACAACGACGACTTCCCCTTGCTCGATCGTCATGTTCAAGCCATTCAAAATGCTCAGCTCTCCGTACGATTTATGCAGGTCACGAATTTCGATCATTCTTTTTCAACTTCCTTTCCAGCAGGCCGATTGCCTTCGACAATGGAATCGTCAACACGAGGTACATCATGGCTGCTCCAAGGAGCGGTCCCATAGCCGTATACGTCTTGCTGCGGATAATATCCGTCTGGAACATAATGTCCGCGATTCCGATCAGGCTGACAATCGAGCTCTCCTTGATAATGGTGACGAACTCGTTCCCAATCGCCGGAATGACCGTACGGAATGCCTGCGGCAAAATAATATATCGCATCGTCATGCCTTTGGTCATGCCAAGGGAACGTGCCGCTTCGGCCTGCCCTTTGTCCACCGCCTGGATACCTGAACGGAAAATTTCCGCCAAATAAGCCGAGCTATTAATCGAGACGGCGATGGCGCCGGATGTGAATTTGCTGAACTCGATGCCGAACTGCGCCAGTCCGAAATGAATAATAAATAATTGCACCAGCAGCGGCGTGCCGCGAAGCAGCTCGATATAGACGACCGCGAACCAGTTCAACGGCTTGAACGGCCCGATCCGCATCAATACAATAATAATGCCAAGCACGAAGCCGGCGAGCACCGCCACCAGCGAGAGCAGCACCGTAATCTCGGCTCCTGATAAATAATCCCATTTATAGTCCCATAGCATAGAGAGCCAGTCCAACAACAGCCTCTTCCCCTTTCCAATCTCTGCCTGTCATGTGTCGGAACGAAAAAGAGCGGCTTGCGCCGCCTCTTTCTCCCCGTGTGTATCGGGCATTATTGCTCTTCCGCCATCTGGGTCGCCTTCGTAATGAACTCGTCCAGCTTGCCCTCCGATTTCAGGCGGGCAATCGTCTTGTTCGCGGCTTCGACCATCTTTGGACTGCCTTTGCGGAAGCCGATGACATAGCCATCGCTCGCCGGCTGAAGCACTGCATCCGACATCTCCAGTTCAGGACGGTTCGAGGCATAAGCCTTCGCGACCGGCTTCTCAACGATGACCGCCTCGATTCGGTTCGACTCCAGCGCCAACACAAGATCGCTTACCTTGGACAGCAATTCAGGCTGGGCTTCAGGAATCTGTGTCACGACCTTCTCGAAAGTCGAACCTTTCTGAACCCCGATCTTCTTCCCTTTCAGATCTTCCGGCGTCTTGTACTTGTCCTTGTCCGCGGCACGCACGATAACGCCTGCCTCAGCCACGTAGTACGGATCGGAGAAGTCAACCGCCTTGGCCCGCTCCGGATCAGGATCCATTCCCGAAATGACCATATCCAGCTTGTCCGAATTCAGCGCCCCAATGAGAGATTCAAACTTCATATCTTCAATTTTCATCTCAACGCCCAAATCCTTCGCAATCTCGTTCGCCAAGTCGATATCGAACCCGACAATTTCATCCTTGCCGTTAATCGTCTTGTGGAACTCGAATGGCGGATAATCGGCGCTGACGCCGACAACGAGCGTCTTTTTGCTCATAATATTATCATAACTATCTCCTTTGGCTCCGCAGCCAACCAGGATGGCCATTAATAGCGTACATACCGCTAAAATCTTCATTGTTCTCACTATACTTCATCCCCACTTCTCTGATTATCCTTCCTTCCCATGATAGGAGGATTTCGGTCGTTCCCAATTATACATGATGATGTATAGATATACAATGGTTCAGAACAAAAAAATGCTGGAATGGCCATTTTTCCGGGAGAATTCACCAATTGAACAAATAAACGGTGGTCAATTGTTGCTAGGCAACCGCATTATTACTAAAATGTGCACATTTTCTGTTTTTCATCCAACTGTTTAACTATAACTGGAAATTCATATTTTTTTCTTCATTCCCGCAATGAACACCTCATTTTTTGTATAAATTCGACAGGCCGGCCATCTTTTTTCTCCCTTTATGGGCAGCATCATCCCTTTCCTGTGCCGCTTGTGCTCTATTTTTTGGAATATTCATTTCTATTCCAAAGCTTATGTGACTGAATGATCCAATATGTATAATCATGTATATATTTACGTATAAAACGACGGGAAGAACATGTTATTGAACACGCGCTCCCCGTCGCTCTCCTTTACTGAGCAGCAGGCTTCTCTGGAATAAGCGGAAACCGGATATGTATAAGTGTCTTGCCCGGAACGGAGGAGATTTCCATGCTCCCCCCATGACGATGCACGATACGGTAGCAGATGGACAACCCCAAGCCGGTTCCGCCCGCTTTCGTGGTCAGGAAAGGGGTTCCCGGCGACTGCAATACCGCGGAATCGAAGCCAGGTCCTTCATCCTCGACCTCAAGATGTATTGCGTGCTCATCATGCCAGGTCCGAACGGTCAGTGTCTGATTTGCTTCCATCGCTTCCAGCCCGTTGCGGATCAGATTGTGCAGCAGCTGGCGAATTTCTTTTTCATCCATATCGAATTCCGGCACCGGATTGAGCTCAAGCCGGATCTCCTGACAATCCGTCGTTGCCGCCGCCTGGACGAGCGGATAAATATGAGTAATCACCTCATTCAATGATTGCTTGCGGAATTCGACGACTTTGTGCTGAGCCAGGGTCAAATATTCCGTAATGATGGAGTTCGCACGCTCGATCTCTTCCATCATCGTATCGAAATAAACATGCTCCTTGGCATGCTCCGGTTTGCTTCGGAGCAGCTGCAGAAACCCTTTGACCGTCGTCAACGGGTTGCGTATCTCATGGCTGATAGCCGCCGCCATCTCGCCCACAACCTTCAAGGCGCCCATTCGCTTCATCTCCTGCTCGAGCTGCACTTGCTTGTGTAGCGAATCGGTCATCCGGTTCATATGCTCGCTAAGCAGCCGGAATTCATTATGCTGATCATGCTCCACCCGCACATTGTAATCCCCTCTCGCAAGCCGGGACGAGGCATCGACCAGACTGCGCAAAGGCCGATGGATGAGACGGCGAATCCACATATGCAGAAGCAGTGCGACGACAACCGCAACCAGCGTGAAGGTGCCGAACGTCACCCAAGCGACGCGGTAAAGAACGGAGTCGATTACCGCGGCCGGGAGCATAATCATCGCAATCCAGTCCGCTTCCTTCAAGCCCACTGTAAAGACAATCATTTTCGTATCCTGATATCGGGTCATGGATGTCGTCTCTGCGGTCTGCTCGATATCTTTTTTGACCTGCTCGAAAATCGGGATCAAATCTTCGTCGAAGTCACGGTACAGATTGGCGAAGATCGTTTGCCGCTCATCCGGGTCGTAGAGCAGATCCCCTTCTCTCGTAATGAGCAAGGTCTTGCTGTCCGGATGGAAACTGAGCCGCAAGCCGACCTGCTGCAAATCGTTGTAATGAATGTCAATGCCGGCCACGCCCAGCAGCAGCTCCTCCTCGTCGTAGACGGGGGTACTGATGGACAGCATGGGCTGATGCGTAAACGGATCGATAAAAGGGGCGGTAATATGCGTCCTCCCGCTCTTCACTGCCCCATGATAGTAATCGAAGCGCGAATCGCTCTCGTAGACGGGCGAAGAGGCATCGATATGCTGTCCGCTCTTCATCTCGACAGGCCTGCCATTCTTGTCATATCCGTACCAGATGAAATACTTCCCCTGGTTGCGATAATTCGACTGCGCCGTGAACCAGTAGCCGTTGACGAATTTGTTGGGGCTGCCCGCAAAGAGCCTCGTTGCGCTCCTGACGTCGGCCTGCACGTCATCCGACAGCCGGTACAGCTCGCGAATAAAACGGGAAAACGTTTCTACCGACTTCTTGTGATGAAGCAGTGCCGAATCCACTTCGTTCGCAGCCAGCTTCACCTGATTCAAATAATTCTCTGTCATATTTCGCTGAATAATTGATTGTACCGCCTGATGGGAGAAAAATGAAATGACAGCAAGTGCGGCAATCACGGTCACAACGATGCGGACCATCATCTGCCGGTGAATCGTCCGTAACATAACAGCCTCCGTTTGGCTCGGCGGCTCTCATTTCTGCCCCGCCAGAGCCCAGTCTCTAAATACTAACGGATTACAATCTTGGACAATGACATGAAGCGATGATTTGCGACATTTCCTGCGATGAAGTTCGATCTCATTATAGTATGATTTGTCGAACATAGATATCATATCTTCCATTTTCCATAAAAAAAGACTTTTGTATATGTTCATCTATACAAAAGTCTTGTTCTTTTATACAAAAAGTCATGGGATTACTGCTTCTCTTCCTCCGGTTCGCTTACGGCCGGCTGATGTATCGGCAGCGTCACAATCACCGTCGTGCCCACGTCCGGCTTGCTCTCGATACTCATGTCGCCATGATGCGCCTTCACCAGCTCGTACGTAATGGCCAAGCCCAGGCCCGTGCCGCCGTGGCTCGGATTCACCTGATAGAACTTATCCATGACTTTGGCCAAATGCTCCTTGCTGATGCCGATGCCCTGGTCCACGATACGCACGACCACCTTGTCCTCGTCCCACGTCGAATGGACCGTAATTACCGATTCATTCGGAGAGAACTTCACCGCATTGTCGATCAGATTGAGAAAGACCTGCTTCAGCCGGTTCGCATCGCCGGAGATAGGCTGCTCCGCGCCGCGGGAACGCACTTCAATATGAATCTGCTTCTGCTCGGCTTTCATTTTTACCTGCAGCACCGTCTCTTCCAGCACGCCCGACAGGCAGACCGGCGACCAGTTGAACTGCAGCTTGTTCTCCTGGAGCTTCGAGAAATCAAGCAGTTCCTCGACCAGCCCGATAAGCCGGTCGGTCTCCTTCAGGATGACGTTCATCCCCAGCTTGCTCTCTTCTTCATTAAACTGTCCGGAGAGAAGCGTCTCGCTCCACCCCTTAATCCCGGTAAGCGGCGTTCGCAGCTCATGCGAGATCGAGGAGACGAAGTCGTTCTTGAGTTGATTGCTGCGGACGATCTCATGAGCCATAAAGTTGAGCGTCCGGGCCAGTTCGCCGATCTCATACTTGTACTCTTCCTTGATGCGAACATCGAAGCGCCCCTTCGCCATTTGAGCGGAAGCGCTCGTAATCTCATTAATCGGCTTCACGATGGAATTCGCCAGGCCGATGCTGATGATGAGCACGACGATGAGAACCGCGATCGAAATGACAACAGACAGCAGCACGATGCTGTTAATGCGCGCATTGACCAAATCCAGCGAAGTCACCAGACGGACGATATAGACGATATCTCCCTTCGCATAGATCGGGGACGCGATCGACATAACCGCCTCCCCCGTCCCCGGCTGCTTGCCGATCCACTGTCCCATCGTGCCGCTCTGAGCGCTGATGACGTCAGCCGTGGCGACCGGCTTGTCCACCCGAAAGTAGCTGGACGAGATCAGCACCTCGCCCTGCGGACTCAGAATCTGCACTTCCGCCGTCTTCAAATTGTACTGCTTCAGCAGGACAGGAAGCCAGCTTCTGTCCTGTGTATTGATGCCCGCGTTAACTGGCTGATAGAAGGACGACGTCACACTCAAATGGGACGACATATGGGCAGAAATCGAATCATAATAATAGGAGCGGACAGCGATAAGAAATATCGCCTCCAAAATAAGCATCGTCAAAAACACGACGATAAAATAGTGCATTACTACGGAACGCCGAATTCCCGGCTTTAGCATGAAGAGGAGCCTTTCCATTTATATCCATGTCCCCAGACTGTTTCCAAATATTTAGGCGACGAAGGCTCATCCTCGATTTTCTGCCGCAGGCGGCGGATATTCACATCGACAATCTTCGGATCGCCCATATAATCTTTGCCCCATACATAATCAAGCAGCACATCGCGGCTTAATGTCATATCTTCCTTCTCCATGAAGAACTGCACCAGCGAGAACTCCGTCGGAGTCAAATCAATCGGTTGGTTATGCTTCGTGAACCGTTTCGCGATCAGATCGAGCGTGAACGGCCCCGAATGATAAACGACTTTCTGCGAAGGCTGCTGATAGGCGTTGACCCGGCGCAGGAGAGACTGAATGCGGGCCACCAGCTCCGTCGGACTGAACGGCTTGCTCACATGATCGTCTGCACCGACCGACAACGCGTATACTTTATCCTGCTCCTGAACCTTGGCCGTCAGGAAAATGATGCCCATCCGCTCATTGAACTGGCGGACGCGGCGGCATACCTCAAAGCCGTCAATGCCCGGAACCATCACGTCAAGCAGCGCAATATCAATCGTATTGTCGTTCACAAGAATTTGGTAGGCATCGTTGCCGTTGGCAGCCTCGACTACATCAAATCCGTTGCGCTTCAGGTTGATGACAATAAAGCTGCGAATCGATTCTTCATCTTCCAGAATGAGTATCTTCGTCATCTCTTCCCGTCTCCTTCTTTCATTCATTGCTGTCCCGGTTGATATCCGGAATCTTCGGGGTGCCTCTGTTCAGCATCAGCGGCTCCTTGCTGAATACCCCGATAATGGTATCTCCATACGAGCTGAGATAGGTCCACTTCTCCTTGTACGTCTCCCATAATTCCGGGTTGAAAAACTTGATCTCGGCCAGCGTCTCATTCGTATGCATGTCCATAAACCGGATATATTCATCCTTCTTCGACTTCGTATCAATCGTTACCCGGCCATACCACGAATTCGGCAGCTTCAGCTGGAACCGATCCTGATAATCGCGGTACTGCTTCTCGACGAGCTTCAGCCCGTTCTTCTCGTCCCACTGATAGTAGCCCGTGAAATACGGAACATCGTACGATGCATAAATATCCCAGCCCGGCGGCCTCTCGGGAATCGCAATCTCGATGATGCCGTCTCCATTCATGTCACTGCTGGAGATGTTATACGGCTTGATCGCCATCTCTTCCGGCAGGACAGAGACGAGCTGATTATCCTGTGTCAACTTGATAATATCCGTTACGCCGTAATTGGCCCCGGCCACTGCGTCAAGCACAATTCCTTTTTGGTTCTTGCTGATATAGCCGGAAATCATGTTCGTATACGTATTCACGTCTTTGTCCAGCGTCAATTCATTCTGCTTGGCCATCTTCCCGTCCTTGAAATCATACATGGTCAGCACCGGCGGCATCTCGCGTCGGTTGTTGACGATGTATAACTGATTCTTCCCGTCCCCGTTCAGATCATCGATGACGAACTGGGAATAGGGCTGCTCGAATATTTTGACGATGCCGTCCTGCGTGAACGTGTAGACGACCAATCCTTTGTTCAGATCCTTGTCGCTGCCTCCATAGCCGACGACGAGATCCAGCTTGTTGTCATGGGTCAGATCCACGAGCTCGACCCGATCCAAGCTGACGCCTACCCCATCGAACTCGACCACCTTGTTCCACGTCTCTCCGTCGCTATGGAAGACGAGTCCGTGCAGCCGCACATCCTTGTCCGGCGTCTCGTAAAATACGATGGCCGTATCCGCCCGCCCGTCATTGTTCAGATCGGCGAGCCTTATGCGGCTGGCATCCTCGGCATTGGCTGGCCGCAACATCTCGGCCCCCTTCGGCATTTGCGAGGAAATAATCGTCATTATCTTTGCCTTATCCTCCGGAAGCCGGGGGGGACTCATTAACGATTTGGGATCCTGCAGCCATTCGCACCCGCTGAGCAGGATGCAGGCGAAGAGAAGAAGCGACACGCTCCGTATCCACCGCATTGTCATTCCGCATATCACTCTTTCATCAGTTCAGATTTATCCTGATTATGATTATATCTTAACAGAATACATACTCCATCATTATAAAAAAAAACTGTCACCGAAAGGTGACAATACCATGACAAACCCCGCGCTAATACCAGAGCGCGTCGATAATTCCGTTCTCTGCCTTGATATCTTCCAACGTATATATGGATATCGGGAAATATGAAAAGCCGTAGGCGTATGGAGCCAGCTCATACAGGCCGAAGAACAGGACAAGCGCTTTGTCCGTCATATAAAAATCTTGATCCGGCCGAATCTCGGTGAACGGCTCCAACACGGGAATGTCGCGCGCCTGAATCTGGGCGGCTACCTGCTCCGACAGCACCTTCACATAGGGGGCTCCCGGCTTGAACAGATCCGCCAGCTTCAGCTCCCGCCCGTTCCTGACATCCATCGTCATCCCGGCCTGATACGTCATCCCGTGCGCGGCATGCGCCGTATATCCGTATACGATGAGAGTGAGGCTGATATAATGGCGTTCATTCAGCTTGATCTCGTAGGAGCCCGTTACCTCCGTCTCCGGCGCTTCGCCGTAGCCGGTCATCCGAATGAGCCGGACCGCCTGGCGGTGGATCGCCTTATTCATGCGGGATACCGCTTCGTCCCCGTCACGCCCGCGAATCTGAGGCACGTAGACGGTCAGCTTCGGTCTGCGGATGACATACGTATCCGCCTGGACCGGCAGCGGATACATCGTCGTGGCATCCGCTTCCGTTGATGTGCTCATCCCTATCCACTCGCTTCATCATTGGTCATAATCTCACTATATGCGAGGAGAGGCGCGGCGTGACATTGGCCTAAGCGGCATGCCGCAACATTAATGTATAAGCGCCTTCTCCGATTGGAGCAGGCGGCGTCCCTTCACGTCGACCGCGATCCGCCCTTCCTTCATTCCCCAGATCCGGGTCGCGTACTTCTCGGCCAGCTCGGCCTGATGGAAGACGGCGATCACGATCTTCCGCTCCCGCTGGCACAAGCCGCGGAACGTCTCCAGCACCGACTCGGCGGCCTTCGGATCCAGGCCGAGCACGGGCTCGTCCGCCAAGAGAACGTTGGCCCCGTGCACGAGGGCGCGCGCGATGGCGACACGCTGGCGCTCCCCGCCGCTAAGCTTGCTTGTCTGCTCATGCGCCTTGTCCAATAAGCCGAGCATCTCAAGCGTATCCATCGCGCCCATATAATCATCCGAACGAACGATGCCGAGAGCCATCCGCCAGATCGGCGTCTGATGGAAGCGCCCGATGAGCACATTCTTCAGCACTTTTCGATTCAGATTGAGGACCGGATTCTGTTCCAGATAAGCGAACTCGCGCATCACCTTGCGCTTGCCGTTGACCTGATTCTCGAAAATATTGACGCCGTCGACGTTATACTTGCCGCTCGTCCAGCTCTCGCGCATCGCGATGCATTTGAGCAGCGTCGATTTGCCGCTGCCGCTTGCGCCGATGACGCCGACGAACTCGCCAGGCTCGAGCTCGAAGCTCAGCCGATCCAATATCGGCGGGGCCGGCGGATACCGCTTGACCAGACGTTCTACTTTAATCATGGCATAGACTCCTCTCTATCCGTAGAAGGCATTCCGTTTTCTTTCCTTTCAGGGCTGTTCCAAAAATCGGCTTGCACGCTTGTGAACATATATTTATAAGTGTAAGGAAGATGAGACCTAACTTGCAAGCGTTTTTGCCTGCCGCTTGAAGATGAAGCCGAGCAGCGAGAAGCCGATGTACCAGAGGCCAAGCAAGTAGAACATGCTGCCCATCGACACATATTGCAGCCCCAAGCCGGCCAGATTCGGCCCGATAATGCTGCCCAGACTGAAGTGAACGGATGCGATCACATTCGCGGAAGGCAGGTAAGCCTTCGGCAAAATATCCGCGGCATAGGCCAGGCCAAGCGAGAAAAAGGAGCCGACCAACCCGCCGACCAGCAGAAAGAGAATCAAAATTCCCCAGACGCTCGTTCCGACGAACGGGATGAGGAGAAATCCCGCTCCTCCGGTCAGACCGCAAGCCATCAGCACCTTTTTGCGGTCCAGCTTGTCGCTCAGTATGCCGAGCGGAAGCTGGAGGATAAGGCCGCCGATGCCGAAGAACGGCAGCAGGAACGAGATCCAGTGCTCCTCCAGGCCGATGCGCAGCGCATAAATCGGGAAGTTGCTGTTCATCGAGGCTTCCATATAGCCGTACAAGAAGGCAGGCAGCAGGGCGAACCAGGCCCATTGATAAGAGCGGACATACCGCTTCTCGGGACGGGCGCCTTCATGCAAGCCTTCCACCGGCTGATTCGGCAGCACGAACGTAACGAGTCCGATGACAACGACGAACAGCGCGGCCATCACCAGGAACGGCGCGGAATCATGCACGCGGAGCAAATTAATGCCGAGCGGACCGAAGCTGAAGCCAAGTCCATACGCCATCCCGTACAGCGAAATATTCCGTCCGCGCCGGTGAGCCGGGCTGACGGAGACCGCCCATAGCTGGGTCGCGTAATGCAGCGCGCTGTCCCCCAGGCCGACAATCATCCGGAGCGCGAACCAGACATAAATATTGGGCAGCAGCGGGAACAGCACGATCGCTGCCGTTACGACGATGAGCCCGCCGAGAAGCATCCGCTTGTATCCCACCCGGAGCAGGATCCGTTCGACGGCGAACATCATGGCGAATACGCCGACGTACAAAGCCGTCGCATTCAGCGCATTCAGATCGGAAGGAACGCCCATCCGCTCGAGGAAGATCGTTAAGAGCGGGAGCAGCATCCCTTGACTCAATCCGGTAAATGTGACAACAATAATAAGAATTAAAAATTGCATGCTTGGAGAACTCGTAGTGAAGCGTCTTGCTGACATGGACTTTCCTCCGCAAAACTATGATTTGAACGCTTGAAGCTTGCGGCGCGCGGCCGCCCCCCCAAGCTTCATATGACACCAACATTTCAACATTATAGTAGACAATAGGATGCAACACAATTCATAATGATAGAGTAACGCAATGTTATCCAAGGGGGCTCCGTAAGGCATGACCTACCATGTTCGTATCGACTATTCATCGGTATATGAACTTATTGGAAGCTTTATGTTGTTCGTTCACCGCAAGTGGATCCGCAACGTAGAGAACGGAATGGAATGGGCGCGCAGCATCGAGCAGCAGCTCCCTCCGCAATCGAATGCGTACAGCGAGAAGATCCGGAAGCATTCGTTAAGCGACTTCGACATGCTCTACGCGCTTGCGCTGGAGCGGAATCACAACGATATTCCTTCCTATCTCGACCAGCTGGAACGGCTGACACCGGACGAGTGGGACAGAGTCAGACAAGAGAATGGCCTGCGCCTCCCCTCCTTCCGGCTGGAACGCTGCCTGGAGCTGTATGTTCCGGCGCTCCGATTCTGGTATGAACACTATATCCGTCACTCGCTTCCGGAATGGGAACCGATACTTCTGCATGACGCGGAAGAGAAGCGGCGGCTATTGGACAAAATAAAGCCGCAGGATCTCATCGAGCTGGCCACGAACGGCGTCGTCATTCCGGAGCATGATTCGGTTGACGAAGTGATTCTTGCCCCGATGTGGCACTATCGTCCGATTAATAATAACTGTACGTTCCGAAGACGGATTCTCGTCCTGTACCCGGCGGACAAGCCGGAACCGGATCTGATGACTCCGTCGCACAACCTGCGCCGCATGACCGAAGCATTGGCAGACGAGAAGCGGCTGCGCATCTTGCGTCTGGTCGGACAGAAGCCGTATACGTTCGAGGAAATCCAGGAGTATATACCGCTGTCGACGGGAGCGCTCAAGCATCATCTGGCGGTCCTGCGCTCCGCGGGCTATATCCGGACGTACTGGAACGGCAAGGTGCAGCGGATCGCGCTGCGGCCGGAAGGGCTTGCGGATTTATCCGCTTTTCTCGAAGCCTACATACATTCATGACAATGACAGCAAGCCTGATTGCAGCCTCTTGCGCTGTTGCGGCTTTGATAGCGTCAAGGAGGTGATTCGGCATGACCGTGATGCCGAGACAAACGATATTATTCGATCTGGACGATACGCTCGTCCATTGCAACAAATATTTTGACATCGTCATTCAACAATTTCTCGACACGATGATGACGTGGTTCGCGCCGTGGAAGCTGCGGGCCGAGGATATCCGCGCGGTGCAGGTCCGCATCGATATTGCCGGCGTGCAGGACAACGGCTTTCAGAGCGAGCATTTCCCGCGCTCGTTGATCCAGACATACGATCACTTCACTGCATTGACCGGACGCGCCTCGTCCGCCGACGAGTCCGAGCTGCTCTGGAAGCTGGGAATGAGCGTCTACGAGTTCGAGATCGAGCCTTATCCCGGCATGATCGAGACGCTCGATCGGCTGCGGGATGACGGGCATGAGCTCTTCCTGTATACCGGCGGGGAACAAGTCATTCAAGAGCGCAAAATTGCGCAGATGAAGCTGTCCGACTATTTCGGAGATCGGATATTCATTCGCCGGCACAAGACAGCGGAGGCGTTGTCCGCTATCGTGCGGGAACAAGGCTTCCCGGCCGAGAGCACCTGGATGATCGGCAATTCGCTGCGAACCGACGTGATTCCCGCCCTGCTGTCCGGTCTGAATGCCATTTACTTGAAGCAGGCGAACGAATGGGCATTTAACATCGTCGATATCAATGCCGAGCCGAACGGCGCTTTCGAGACCATCGAGCAGTTGAGCGAGGTGCCACGCGTCATACACAATTGGATATTGACCCCGCGGTAAGGAGACAGGCCGGCTTCGAGAGAGCCGGCCTTCTGTTGTATTTGCCATAACGCTGCACTTGGTTCGTCGGAACAACTCTCGCTCTGGCTGCGCATGCCGCACGGCATTCCGGGACAGGCTACGCCTCTGTCCCTAACTTCCCGGTCTCCGCGCTCGCCAGAACGATGCGGGCTTGCGTCTCGGAGCCGTCCGGCAGGACCAGCTTCATCTTTGCGGTCTTGCCCTTCTCGATCAGCGCCCTCACCTGCGTATCGGTAAGCTTGCGGCCGAAGCTTTCCTTCCAGATAACGAAGCCACAGCCCTGTTTGTAATTCGAGCAGCCGTACCCTTTGCGCCCCATAAAGATGACGCCTCCGCAGCCGGCGCGCGGACAAGTCCCGACGATAGACGGCCCCTCGCCCCGCTGCGGTTCCGCCGACTTAACCGCTGCACTCCGCTTCGAAGATGGCCGGGTCCCGGCGGCCGCCGGACTGTCCTGCGCGGATTGCGCCGCGGCGGACGCTTGTCCGGCTGCGCTCTTGCGCCGGCGCGTGCTCCCCAGCTTCGGCTCGGCGCTTTCGAAGGAGGTTTTCGCCGCCCGCGCCTGCAGCCTCACCTTGTCGACAATCATCGTTGCGAATTTCTTGACATTTTCCATAAATTGAACATCGGAAGCCGCGCCCCGGGAAATTTCCGTCAGCCGCCGCTCCCATTGCCCGGTCATTTCCGGCGAGGTCAGCAGATCAATGCCTGCCGCCCGGATAAGCTCGACCGCCGTGCGGCCTTTTTGGGTCACCTGGATCGTCTTGCCCTTCATCTCGATATAGCCCACTTTTTTGAGACGCTCAATCGTGGCGGCCCGAGTAGCCGGCGTGCCCAGACCGGAATCCTTCATCGCATCGCGCAGCTCCTCGTCTTCAATCTGCTTGCCTGCGCTCTCCATCGCCTTGAGCAGCGTGCCCTCCGTATAGGGCTTGGGCGGCTGGGTTTCCTTATCCTTGACCACGGCGCGTACACAATGCGCCGCCTCGTCGGGATTGACCCGGAACGGCACCTCGACCTCGATCTCTTCCGCTTCTTCCTCATCCTTGCGCTTCCCTCTGCCGGACTTGGGCTTCTCCTTCTTCAAATCGGCATAGATGGCTTTCCAGCCGATATGGAGCAGCTCTTTGACCGAGGTTTTGAAGGTCTCTCGTTCAACCTCCGTCATGACCGTATGGATCTTGTATTCCGCAGCCGGATAGAACTGGGACAGGAAGCGGCGCACGATAAGATCGTACAGCTTCTGTTCATCGGGAGACAGGCCCGAGGCCTTCCGCTGGGTCGGCAGAATCGCATGGTGATCCTCGACCTTGGCCGGATTGCATATGTACTTGTTCCCTTTATGAACGAGAGCCCGGTTCGCGCCCTTCACCCACTCGTCATATGCCGAGCCCTGCAGCATGGACAGCGCCTTGTGCATCTCCGGAATGTTCTGCTCCGTCACATAGTTCGAATTGGTCCGCGGATAGGAAATAACCTTGTGCTTTTCGTACAGCGACTGGGCGATATCCAACGTTTTCTTCGCGGAGAACCCGTAGCGGCTGTTCGCCTCCCGCTGCAGCAAGGTCAGATCATACAGGCGAAAAGGATATTCCTTCGTCTCCTTCGCCTGATAGGAGGCGATCCGTCCCGGCTTCCCCTGCACCTTCGCCGCCAGCTTCTCGGCTTGGGCCCGGTCGGTGATCCGCTCGCCCTGCCATAGACCCTGGTATGTGCCATCCCCTTGGGAGAAATGGCCTTCGACCTCGAAATAAGTCAACGAAGTAAAGGCTTCAATCTGCTTCTGCCGTTCATAGATAAGCGCCAATACAGGCGTTTGCACTCGGCCTACGGACAGCAGCACGTTGTGCTTCGTCGTGAACGCGCGCGACCCGTTCATACCAATCAGCCAATCCGCTTCGCTGCGGGCGCTCGCCGCTTTGGTCAGATTGTCATATTCCGATCCGTCCTTCAGCTCGGCGAAGCCCCGCCGAATCGTTTCCGGGGTCAGATCGGATATCCAGAGCCGCTTCACCGGATGCTTTAACTTCAAATAACGCTGGATGAGCGAAAAGATATATTGTCCTTCCCTTCCGGCGTCGCAAGCGTTGACCAGCAGATTGCTGCGCTTGGCCAGCTCGGCGATGATCTTCAATTGATCCTTCGTCTTGCGGTATGCGATCAGCTTGAAGTCGCCGGGTATAATCGGAAGGTCGTTGATATTCCATTTCTTATACTTCATATCATAAGCTTCCGGCTCGGCGAGCCCGACCAAATGCCCGATCGCCCACGTAATGATATAATTGTCCCCTTCCAGATAGGAACGGTGATTTTTGGCTTTCGGTTCTATGGCGGCAGCGATATTCCGTCCCATATCCGGCTTCTCCGCAATAATCAGCGTCTTCATCTGCTCCCCCCGTCTCTCTGGCGAACGACAGAAAGCCGCGCTATGGATAGCGCAGCTTCTTGCAGCGTTCTCTTCTATTTATTATTCCTCATTCCGGGCAGGATGACAAGTCATTCGCCAGATACCTGTCCACTTCGCGGGCGGCTTCCCGTCCCTCGTGGATGGCCCAGACGACCAAGCTCTGTCCGCGCCGCATATCTCCGGCGGCAAAGACATTGCGAATCTTCGTCCCGTATTTGCCTCTGACCGTCCTCACATTGGTATGGCGATCCGTATCAAGCTCGAGCTGATCGATGAGCGTCGCCTCCGGGCCGTCGAAGCCGACCGCGATAATAACGAGCTGCGCCGGATAGACCCGCTCCGTTCCCAGGATTGGCCGATACGTCTTCCGTCCCTGCTCGTCGACGATCCGCTCAATCTGAACCGTGTGCAGCTCCTTCACGCGCCCTTCCTCGTCGCCCACGAAGCGCGTCGTCATGATGGAAAATTCGCGCGGATCGCGTCCGTACAAGGCCTTCGCTTCCTGGTGCGCATAATCGAGCGTATACACATTCGGGAACTGCGGCCAAGGATTGGCGGCCTCGTCGCGCACGGCTGGCGCCTGCGGACGCGTGCCGAATTGCGTGATGCTGCGGCAGCCGTGGCGCAGCGCGGTCGCTACGCAGTCGGTCCCCGTGTCGCCGCCGCCGATGACAATGACATCCTTGCCTGCCGCCGACACGTAGCTGCCGTCCTCCAGGCCGGAGTTCAGATAGCTCTTAATCGTTCCGTTCAAATAGTCCATCGCATAATGAATGCCTTCGAGATCGCTGCCTTCGATGACGAACTCGCGCGGCTTCGTCGCCCCGGCGCACAGCACGACCGCATCATACTGTTCGACCAGCTCGCGGGCCGGAATATCGGTTCCGATCTCGATATTCGTCACGAAGCGGATCCCTTCCTCGGCGAGCAGCCGCACCCGCCGCTCCACCACTTCCTTGTCCAGCTTCATCGTCGGAATGCCGTACATAAGCAGACCGCCGATGCGATCGTCGCGCTCATATACCGTGACGGAATGCCCGGCCTGATTGAGCTCATCCGCGCAGGCCAGTCCCGCCGGTCCCGATCCGACGACCGCGACCCGCTTGCCGGTCCGGCGCTGCGGAGGCTTCGCCGTCACCCAGCCTTCGCGGAAACCGCGTTCGATAATCTCTTCCTCGATTGACTTGATCGTGACCGGCTCGCCGATAAGCCCGACGGTACATGCCCCTTCGCAGGGCGCCGGACAGACCCTTCCCGTAAATTCGGGGAAGTTATTCGTAGCCTCGAGCCGTTCGAGCGCTTCCCGCCACAGCCCGCGGTACACGAGATGATTCCATTCCGGAATCAGATTGTTCACCGGGCAGCCGGAGGTGCCGGACGCCAGCTCCATCCCCGTATGGCAATAGGGCGTGCCGCAATCCATGCAGCGGGACGCCTGGGTCCGCAGTTCCTCTTCGGTCAGGTGCAGATGGAATTCCTTCCAGTCCAGCACCCGTTCAGCCGGGTCCCGTTCCGCTTGTATTTGTCGAGAATACTCCATAAATCCGGTCGGCGTTGACATGCTGACTCCTCCATCCGTTCGCGTAGCAATCGCAAAGCCTGTTCGCAATTGTGCCGATTGATGACATGTCCGGACATCGGACGGTCCGGCATGTTTGTGCCAATGATCGTACCTTAAACGATATCCCGGAACATATGGAGTCGATCACGAATGATTTGCATTTCAATACATATGAAAAGGGGCCGCTGCCCGCTTGCGAGGTTGATCTCGCGTCACGCTTCCTTCCGGACATAGATCTGGAAGCGGTGCGGATACCGGTTCTTCTCGTCAATCGGTCCCTCGGCCTCGCCCGCCAGTTCCCAGAGCGACTCGTCATAAGGCGGAAAATATTCGTCGCCCTCGAATTCGGCATCGATCCGCGTCACCAGAAGCTTGTCCGCATAAGGAAGGAACTCGCGGTAAATTTGAGCGCCGCCCATCACCATAATTTCCTCCTCCGCCGCCAGCGGCAGCACGGACTCGATATGATGCCATACCTCCGCATCGGGCACGGTCCAGCCCGGGTTGCGGGAAAGCACAATATTGCGCCGGTTCGGCAGCGCCTTCCCCAGCGATTCATACGTCTTGCGCCCCATGACGACCGTCTTTCCCTGCGTCATCGCCTTGAAATAAGCCATATCGCTCGGCAGCCGCCATGGCATCCCGTTGTCCTTGCCAATAAGACGGCGCTTGTCCATCGCCCAGATCATCGTTATCGGCATCGCGGTGCGTCTCCCTTCTGTCTCTTTTATTCCATTAATAAAGGCTCCCGAGACTATCTTCTATAGTACCCGTCGTCATTCGAGTCTTGAGCCGCTGTTCAAAGCCTATACCGCAACCGGCGCCTTAATCGTCGGATGATGCTGATAGTCCACGAATTCGAAATCGTCGAACCGGTAATCGAAAATCGAATCCGGCTTGCGCTTGATGACCAGCTTCGGAAGCGGCAGCGGCTCCCGCTCCAACTGGGTCTTCACCTGCTCCATATGATTCGAATAAATGTGAACGTCGCCGCCGCTCCAGATGAATTCTCCAACCTCCAGACCGCATTGCTGGGCCACCATATGCGTAAGCAGCGAATAGCTGGCGATATTGAACGGCAGTCCGAGGAACGTATCCACCGAACGCATGTTAAGCAGGCAGCTCAGCTTGGCTCCGGCGACATAAAATTGGAACGAGTAATGGCATGGCGGCAGTTTCATCTGATCGACCTCGCCGACATTCCAGGCGGAGACGAGCAGCCGGCGCGAATCCGGATTCGTCTTAATCTGCTCGATCACATTCGCAATCTGGTCGATCGTGCGTCCGTCCTTGGTCTCCCAGGCACGCCACTGCGATCCGTATACCGGTCCCAGGTCGCCATTCTCATCCGCCCATTCGTCCCAGATACGGACGCCGTTTTCCTTCAAATAACGAATATTCGTATCTCCGCTCAAAAACCAGAGCAATTCATGAACGATCGATTTCAGGTGCAGCCGCTTCGTCGTGACAAGCGGAAAGCCTTCGGCCAGATCGAAGCGAAGCTGACGCCCGAACACGGACAAGGTGCCTGTCCCGGTCCGATCCTCCTTTTTCACCCCGTGATCCAAAATGTCCTGCAATAACGCCAGATATGACTTCATTTCAACCACTCTCTTTCTACCGTGCTGATGTGTATCCTTCATAGTGTACCATCCCCTCATATCGTCGGCAATCCAGATTCGCGAAATCAAAACTCGGTTCGAAGATGATCAAAATAATGGGCATCGCCGCTTCCGTCTATGGGAAGGACTGCATCCGGTGGGAGGAGTATGCGGGGATTGTCGATGCCCTCCTTGGCACCGGCACGGCCGGAGCCCCGCGCGAGCCGTACGCCTCGTTAATCCGGGAAGCGAACGGGAGCGGATTGCCCGTCGTCGCCATCGATATTCCGAGCGGCATTGACGCGGATACTGGGGAGACGCATGATCCCTGCATTCATGCGGATATAACCGTGGCCCTCGCCTTGCTCAAACGCGGGCTGACGCAATATCCGGGCGCGGAACGGGCAGGTCGCGTCGTTGTCCGCTTGATCGGCATTCCGGGCGAATTGGCGGAAAAGGAAGGCATTCGGACCTTTTGGACCAATGAAGAGTTGTTCCTGCGGCGCTTCGGGCTGACGCTGCCGCTGACGCGCAAGGCGGATACGCATAAAGGCACGTATGGCCATGTGCTGGTGGCGGCCGGCACCCGGCAATATAGCGGCGCCGGGCTGCTGGCCTCCGCCGCGGCGCTCCGTTCCGGAGCCGGACTCGTGAGCTGGGCGCTGCCGGAACGGCTATTGGATCCGATGATTGGGCGGCTTCCGGAAGCGATGCTGCACGGCATGCCCGACGGCGGACGCGGCGACTGGGCGGCCGTGCCGGCCGAGGCGGTGCTGCGGCTCGCTGCCGGCAAGAAGGCGCTGGCGATCGGCCCGGGCATGGGCCGTTTCCCCGGCGACGGCGCCTGGCTGCGCGAGATCTGGACGGGCGCGCCATGCCCGCTCGTCGCCGATGCGGATGCGCTCAACATGATCGCGGAGGCGGGCGGCCTCGATGCATGGCCGCAGCGGGACGGAGCCGCGATCCTGACGCCGCATCCGGGCGAAATGGCGCGCCTGACGGGCCTCGACGCGCGCGAAGTGCAGCGCGACCGCATCGGCCTGGCGCGCCGCTATGCCGTCCAGCACGGCGTGACGCTCGTGCTGAAGGGCGCCCGCACCGTAACCGCCACCCCCGCCGGGGACGTGTACGTGAACGCGTCCGGCAACCCGGGAATGGCTACCGGAGGTGCGGGCGATGCGCTGGCAGGCCTGATCGCCGGCCTGCTCGCGCAAGGGTACGACGCCGGCCTTGCCGCGGCCCTCGGCGTCTATCTTCACGGCCTTGCCGGCGACCGCGCCGCCGCAAGCCGTTCCTTCCCCGGCTCGCTGATCGCCGGGGATATGATCAACTGCCTGTAGACACGACGACGTTCCCCCGTTTGAACACGGTATGAACATGATTGATTCCGAAATGATACGGCAAGTAGGCCAGGTTATCGGCCTTGAAAATAACGAGGTCCGCCTGCTTGCCGGCCTCCAGGCTTCCTACGGCATCGGCTCTCCCGATGGCATGAGCCGCATTGATGGTCACGGCCGTCAGCACTTCCTCGGGGGTCATGCCCAAGTTCAGACAGCCCAAGGTCATGACAAGCTGGATGGATTCCGTAGGAGAGCTTCCCGGATTATAGTCCGTGGACAGGGCTACCGGGAGCCCCATTTCGATCATGGCGCGGGCCCGGGCGTGATGCGTCAGCCGCAGGTTGAAGGAAGTGGCAGGCAGACAGACGGCCACGACGCCCGCCTGACGCATCGCTTCCAAGCCTTCGTCCGAGGCGGCAATCAGATGCTCGGCGGAAATGCAGCCCAGCTTGCCGGCCAACTGCGCGCCTCCGATCGGCTCGATTTCATCGGCATGAATTTTGAGGCCAAAGCCCAATTCCTTGGCGACAAGCAGAATTTGCTCCGATTCTTCCACGGAAAATACGCCGTGCTCGCAGAACACATCGCAAAATTCGGCCAGCCCTTGCCGCTTCACCTCTGGCAGCATCTGTTCGATAACCACCTTCACAAAGTCTCCGGAGCGGCCTTTATATTCTTCCGGCACCACATGGGCTCCCATAAACGTGGATACCAAATCAACCGGATGCTCCCGGTTCAACCGGTCAGCGACCCGGAGCTGCTTCAGCTCGTCCTCCAAGGTCAGCCCGTAGCCGCTCTTCGCTTCCGCCGTCGTCACGCCGAAGGAAAGCATGATATCCAGGCTCGCTTTCGCTTTCACGTACAGTTCCTCTTCCGTTGCCTGACGGGTGGCTCGAACCGTGCTCAAAATCCCGCCGCCTTGAGCCAATATTTCCAAATAAGAAACGCCCTTCAGCTTCAGCTCCAGCTCATGCTCGCGCGAGCCGCCGTGAACGAGGTGGGTGTGCGGGTCGATGAGCCCCGGCGTAACCAGCAAGCCCTGGGCATCATGCTTGCGCTCGATCGGCAGGCCGGCGATATGCGCCATCACCTCATCTTCCGGTCCCGCCGCAACGATGAGGCCGTCCCGGATCGCCACCGCGCCTCGGCGCACGGCCCCCACCTCTGACATTTCACGGCCTGACCGCGGTCCCCGGCTTCCTTGCATGGTGATGAGCGTTCCTATGTTATGGATCAACAGGTCGATACGATTTTGTTCCATCCTGATCCCCCTCTCGAAGGCAGCACGCCCGGCCGGGCGTGCTGCGCGTCATCGTTATATGCCCAGCATCGGCACGCGGACTCCGCGATTCTTCGCCGTCTGTATCGCAAGCTCATAACCGGCGTCGGCATGACGGATAATGCCCATGCCCGGGTCCGTGTTCAAGACGCGGGCCAGCTTCTCGTCCGCTTCGGCTGAACCGTCCGCGACGACGACCATGCCCGCATGCAGGGAATACCCCATGCCGACGCCGCCGCCGTGGTGAACGGATACCCAGCTCGCGCCGGAAGCCGTATTCACCAGCGCGTTCAATATCGCCCAGTCGGCGACCGCATCGCTGCCGTCCTTCATCGCTTCCGTCTCGCGGTTCGGCGAAGCGACGGAGCCGCAGTCCAGATGATCCCGGCCGATGACGATCGGAGCAGAAATATCTCCATTCCGCACCATCTCGTTGATGGCCAAGCCCATCTTGGCCCGTTCTCCATAGCCGAGCCAGCAGATACGGGCCGGCAAGCCCTGGAACGCGACCTTCTCCCTGGCCATCTTGATCCACTTGCAGAGATGAGTATTTTCCGGGAACAGCTTCAAGACAAGCTCATCCGTCTTATAAATATCGTCCGGATTGCCGGACAAGGCCGCCCAGCGGAACGGCCCCTTCCCCTCGCAGAAAAGCGGGCGGATATAGGCCGGAACGAAGCCAGGGAACTGAAACGCATCCTTCACCCCTTCATCGAAGGCCACTTGGCGGATATTATTGCCATAATCGAAGACAATCGCGCCCATTTTCTGAAGATCGAGCATCGCCTGGACATGGATAGCCATCGACTTTTTGGACAGCTTCACATATTGCGCCGGATCGGCCGCACGCAGTTCGGCCGCCGCTTCCAGCGAATAGCCTGCCGGCACATAGCCGTTAAGCGGATCGTGGGCCGATGTCTGATCGGTGACGAAATCGGGGCGAATCCCCCGCCGCACTATTTCCGGGAACACCTCTGCCGCATTTCCCACCAGGCCGATCGAGAGCGCTCTTCCCTCCGCCTTCGCAGCCTCCGCCAGCTTCAACGCTTCAGCCAGATCGCGAACCATAATATCGCAGTATTTCGTATCGATTCTGCGCTGGATCCGGGACGGATCGACCTCCGCTCCAATCATGACGCCATCGTTCATTGTAACGGCGAGCGGCTGGGCTCCTCCCATGCCGCCGAGTCCGGCCGTTAACGTCAACGTTCCTCTCAGGGTGCCTCCTCTATGCTGGCGGGCCGCCTCGGCGAAGGTCTCATACGTTCCTTGCAAAATGCCCTGCGTCCCGATGTAAATCCAGCTTCCGGCCGTCATTTGCCCGTACATCATCAATCCCTGCTTATCCAGCTCGTGGAACGTATCCCAATTGGCATAGGCAGGCACGATTACCGAATTGGAGATGAGAACCCGCGGCGCATGCGTGTGCGTCCGGAACATGCCCACAGGCTTGCCCGATTGCACCAGGAGCGTTTCATCCGCTTCCAGGTTCGTCAGACACTCCACGATTTTGTCGAAGCACTCCCAATTCCTCGCCGCCTTGCCGATGCCGCCATAGACGACCAGATCGTCCGGCCGTTCGGCCACGTCGGGATCCAGATTGTTCATAAGCATTCGCAGGACCGCTTCCTGCTGCCAGCCTTTCGCCGTCAGTTCCGTTCCATGTGCCGCTCTGATGATACGCTTGGTCGTTTGCTTCACAACTAGCCACTCCTTTATAATCGGATTGACAAACCATAGCAAAGCCCGCTTCCATGTCTTCAAAACCACTCAATAGAAAAGTATCTCACTATCCCTGCCGTCCAGGTTGCGTCAAAGCAGCATGATATTATAGGTGACATCGCAAGATGACGCTGTTTAAATATGGTTGTACCCGAAACCGAGCACATCGTGCTCGAATCCTTTTTTGGGGGCGCCAATCGTGCCGTACACGCAGACGCTTAACCATTCCTCGGAATACCCCGAAATGTCGACGATCCCTCTCGCAATGCAAAACGTTAAGCCAACCGTTCGCAAAATATCCCCGAATTGAACCGTTCCTCTTCCAATCCCCTGCAGCGCTTCGATAATGGCGTGATATAGAGAATGAACTTCCCGATAGGAGTTCGGGTCAATCACCTTATTCGATTTGGCGCTCGTTTCTATCGCGGTCACGACTTTGACCAGTTCCATGGCCCCAACCTTGCCGATCGTATAGCGGTAGCCTCTCTTTTTCATTTCCTGCTCAATTTCCGCGCCCGCTTCTTCGTTATGCAGCATGACCAACAGCGAGGTCAGCTTGCCCATCGTATAATTGCCGCAGTCGAACCGCTTTCCTTCATTCACGTTACTCATAGCCAACCTCCCTTCTTGACCAATAGCCCCGTATTTTAAAAAAATGTTACCCATCTAAAGCCAAACTCGGGCCAGTTAGAGAAATGGAGCGCTGCCTAAACTTGAATCCATGTCCTCCTATTGAAGCTTGACTACGTCCGCAATGCTCGCGGCGGCATCCGTCCCTCTCATCCAATCCGCCACCTTCTGAAAATCATCGGCAAGCACGCGATCCGACTCGACGGCGGGGACAAGCTTGCGGCATTGATCATAGAGCCATTTGGTCCCGAGCCCAAGCCCCCGCGGGTCGCGGAAATCAGCCGCTTGCGCCCCGCACAGCAGCTCAATGGCGAGGACGGCGTAAGCGTTCTCAACGATCTGCTTCGCTTTGCGGGCGGCAATCGTCCCCATGCTGACATGATCCTCTTGGTTGCCCGAGGACGGAATGGAATCGACGCTGGCCGGATGAGCGAGCGCCTTATTCTCGGACACGACGGACGCGGCTGCGTACTGCGCGATCATGAACCCGGATTGAAGCCCGCCATTATTCGTTAGAAAAGGCGGAAGCTGCTCATTCAAGTGAGGGTTGACCAGCCTTTCGATCCGCCGTTCGGAAATGTTGGCCAGCTCCGCTGCGCTGACCGACAGATGGTCCATCGCCAGAGCGATCGGCTGCCCATGGAAATTCCCGCCCGAGATTACTCTCCCCTCGTCCACAAAAATAAGAGGATTATCCGTTGCGGAATTAATTTCAATTTCCAGCTTGCCGGCAATATAGGCCAGCGCATCCCGGCTTGCCCCGTGAACCTGCGGCGCGCAGCGCAAGGAATAGGCATCCTGCACCCTCCGCTCCCCCTGGCTTGTGATGAATTTGCTGCCGGAGGTCAACCGGATCACATTTTCGGCGGATTGACGCTGTCCTTGATGCGGGCGAATGAGGTGGGTCAGCGGATCGAAGGCGTCCCGAACGCCGAAAAGCGCTTCACAAGTCAAGGCAAGCGTGCAGTCTGCCCAGTTCGCCAGATTCATAGCATCGTGGCAAGCCAACGCGCCTACCGCCGTCATCGCCTGCGTCCCGTTGATGAGGGCAAGCCCCTCCTTCGCCTCCAGCGTGACGGGAACAAGCCCGGCAAGCTGCATCGCCTGACCGCCCGGCATCCGCCTGCCCTGATAATAAGCTTCGCCCTCGCCGACGAGGACGAGCGCCAAATGGGACAGCGGCGCCAAATCACCGCTTGCGCCGAGCGAGCCTTTTTCCGGGATGATCGGCGTTACCCCCTCGTTCAGCATGCCGACCATCAATTGCGCCACTTCCTGCCGGATGCCGGAGTAGCCGAGCGCAAGCGCATTGACACGCAGCAGCATAATCGCTCGCGCGATTTCAATCGAGAACGGCTCGCCAATCCCGCACGCGTGGCTTCGAATGAGATTCAACTGCAGCGCTTTGACATCCTCGCCGGAAATATACGTATCGCAAAACTTCCCGAAGCCGGTTGTCAAGCCGTACACCACTTTTTTCTCCCGCAACAGCGTTTCCACATAAGCCCTGCTCTTCGCCATGCAGCGGATGCTCTCTTCGCGCAGCTCCACCTTGGCATGGAAGCGGGCGACCTCTACGACCTGCCGGATCGTTAAGGTCCCGCCGCCCACATACACGGCGTGATGATCTTCCTTTGGTTCCGCTATCTGCATTTCCGCACCTGCTTTACTATAAATAGTAGTAACGGTAACGGCTTCTAATGACTAATCGCTAAACGCCATTGCTCCATCCTGTTCTGACACTCATTTCCGCCAACTGGTGTGTGGCCCAAATCCGCGTGTGAACTACCTTTAAAAAAACAAAAAGAATGCAGTTCGATAAGGAAACCCAATTCTTCCCTCATTCAAAGCTACATTCTATTCACTAATGACTATATCGAGCTTACATTTAATTTACAACGTTGGAGATGGTTAGTCAATAACTAATGCGTCTTTCGCATATCCAGTAAGCTTAGTCGGGATTAAACTCAGTACCTGAATTCAGGAAGCCGCAGTTCTCTTCATCTCTGCAACGTTCCCCTAGTTCATTTAAAGCGTGATTTTCCAGTCTGAGTTTCAATAAGTACCTGACCTATCTCTATTCTGGCCGTCGAAAGCATCAAACACCTTGTTTTTAAAATGATCTTCAAAATTGCTCTCCTGAAATAATATGCTTTTATGCCAATCACTTTTGGTTATTCTTGGCAGAATCTCAGCACATCTATATATACGACCGCCATAAACAAACCAGTCTAAAGACTTTAATGAATCGTATGATTTCGGGAACAGTCCCACTCGAGTGATTGTAACGGTCGAACCTACTTTCTCTCTGATAACATCCGCAGCCAAATTAATAGTTCCTGCAGTATACACCTTATCGATAACCACCCAGTTTCCCGGCGTCTCATTAACGGGTGTAAATCCGATAGGAGAGCTTTTTCGATATAGTTGATAAGGGTCATTCTGTCTGTGAATTTCAGTAAAACTAATAAAATAATCTCTTGTCGCATCTGCATAACCAAGACCTATTGCCAACCCGGCAGTAATAATAAACATCTTATTTGCCCCTAGTTCTTTCAGCATAGGCCATACTTCATGATCTTGGTATACGGTGGACAAATTAAACATATCAATTTTTGACCAATACTCAGCAGAAATTTTTTCCTTATACTTATTAATAAAATTTTTAAATATGTCTTTGCAGTAGGCAGACATTAGATGCAGATCCTTTAATGGATGGATCCCCCGAGAAGAATATGAATTTAATACTATTTTTTTCGGCTCAAAACCGTAATCAGTGCTTGACGAAATAATCTCAGGCTGAAAATGGAAAAACATCTGCTAATCCTGTAATGTTGTAAGTCTCACCGAACAACGAAAAAGGAATAGACAGATGCAAAACCAGTATATCAATGAATTACTCGACATACCAGAGCTAAAAATCCGCCAAATCCTGTCCATCGATGCCGATGAACTTCACATAGAAGCTTTCCCCGTCAGCGAAAAGCAATGCTGTCCGTGCTGTGGGTCGGATCAAAATGTCATCCGCAAAGGAAGCAATGGCATACGGATCGTCCGACATC
>NZ_LDIG01000095.1 GCF_015845845.1 Paenibacillus dendritiformis | reverse complement strand
TAATTAAACTAACATTGGACTGTAATAAGTCGACATGGGATCTCCTTCAGTTGATTCGCATCTATGCGGAAAAACCATGGGAAAATTTGATCGCTGCACTCAACCGCAAGCCGACCCGAACATCTAGGGGACGACCAAAGCGAAATGGGAGACGTCCGAAAAAGGCAACGAAGTCGATGAAACCGAAACTGATTGTGAGGTAATGACAAACGAAAAATAATTTTACATATAATGGATAACGCGCAGGGTCTATTTCCAGCTCGACTTTTTTAGACTTAGCGCGGACATTGCAGATGTAAATATATATCATATATAGATGTTAATTGTAATTAGATTATGAACTAACCGCTCGATGCAACGCTAGTGTGAAAATAATGTAGTTTTGTAGGAATTTCATCAAATTGCGGCTGAAATCGCGCAAATTGCTGCATTTACGCAGGATTTTGCTGCCTCATCTATCATCCCTCACCTTGCCCGCCGCCAGTTTTCCCTCGCCGTATTTCCCCACCTTTTCTCGCTTTCCCCACCTTTCCTCGCTTTTCTTGCCGTTTCCCGCTATTCTCGCCTTTTCTCGCCTCCACATTCTCGGTGGACCCGTCACCCCAATCGCGTATAAGACACCCTCCTTTTTGCCGTTTCCGCCCCCCCTATTTCTTTGCTGATTCTCCGTGGTCCCCCATTTATATTGCCGCACCTCGCCATGCCGAACACGTCTATACGTTGAACGTCTTCCAGTCCCGATGGAGATACGGGGACCAACATGAATTCGCCCGATTCGATTCATCCATTGACGGCTTTTCAGGCATGCGCTATAGTAATAAATGTTTACCTAATACAACTTATTTGTATTAGACTATTTTTGTTGTGAACGGGAAAGGTGGTATCTATGTACTCCAAGATTGAAGCAAGCAGCCCAAGCCATCCCCCCGTCCTTCGCCGCCGTCCGGCCCGCGAACATGCGCGCATCGCGCTGCTTGGCGCCGCAGGCTTGGCGGCATTGTTCTTATCCGTCATCGCCGGCTGCTCCATCGGCCCCGTCTCCATCCGGTTCGCGGATACGCTGCAGGCCATCCTGCACGCCTTCGGATGGCTGGACCATGCTGGCATTTCGGAGCGCGATCTGACGATTGTCACCGCGATCCGCCTCCCCCGCGTCTTGGTTGCCGTCCTGGTCGGGGCCGCTCTCTCCGTGGCGGGCACCGCCATGCAGGGCGTGTTCCGCAATCCGCTGGTGGAGCCGGGCTATCTCGGCGTCTCCTCGGGAGCGGCGGCCGGGGCCGTCCTCGTGATTGCTTCCGGCTTCGCGCAGCAAGCTTCCTACGCGCTGCCGCTGGCGGCCTTCGCCGGCGCACTGGCGGCCGTCATTCTTATCCTCGCCATCTGGCGGGCCAGCGGCAAGCCGAATGTGACGACGCTGCTGCTGCTGGGCATCGGCATCAATGCGCTCCTGTCCGCGGTCATCAATGTCGTGATTGCGAGCGCGCCCCATGAGCAGCAGCTGCGCAGCATCGTCTTCTGGCTTCAGGGCGGGCTGGAGGCGCGGACTTGGGAGCATGTGCAATTGATCGCGCTCCCGGTTGCGATAGCGGTCATCCTTATCGCGCTGTTCAGCCGGACGCTGAATCTGCTGTTGTTGGGCGACGAGCATGCGCAGGCATCCGGCGTTCCCGTGCAGGGCGCGCGCTACGCCATCCTTCTGCTCGCCTCCCTCCTGACGGGAACCGCCGTCTCCGTCAGCGGGATCATCGGCTTCGTCGGATTGGTCATCCCGCATCTGATCCGGCTGCTGGCCGGAGCGGACCACAGGTACCTGATCCCGCTCAGCGCGCTGTTCGGGGCTTCCTTCCTCGTGCTGGCGGATCTCGCGTCGCGAATGATCCTGCAGCCGGTTACGCTTCAGGTCGGCGTCGTCTGCGCCTGCATCGGCGCGCCTCTGTTCATCATGATGCTGCTGCGTCGAAGAAAGGAGAATCTGGAATGAAAGAAAAACGGTGGACGGAGCCCGGCACGGACAAGCTGCTGCAAGCGGAGCGGCTGTCGTGCTCCATCGAAGGCCGAGCCATTATCCATGATATCTCGTTCGAGCTTCGGTGCGGCTCCTTCGTCGGCATTATCGGCCCCAACGGCAGCGGGAAATCGACGCTCATCCGCATGCTGTGCGGGCTGCTCCGCCCGGCGCGGGGGCGGCTGCTGATCGGCGGCCGGCCGCATGCCGCCTACTCCGCCTCGGCGCGGGCCCGGCTCATCGGCTATGTTCCGCAGGATTGCTCGCTGGACGCCGACTTCACGGTCGGGCAGATTGTCGCGATGGGCCGCCATCCCCATCGCTCCCTCTTCCGCAGCCTGTCCGCCGCGGATATCGGCTGCGCCGAGCGGGCCATGCGTCAATGCGGGATTGAGCCGCTGCAGGACCGTTATATCCACGCATGTTCCGGCGGCCAGCGCCAGCTCGCCTTCATCGCCAAAGCACTGGCGCAGGAGCCGCAGCTGCTGCTGCTGGATGAGCCGATCTCCGCGCTCGATATCCGCCATCAGCTTCGCACGCTGTCGCTGCTGCGCGGGCTGGCCCGCGAAGGCTTGGCGGTAGCCGCCTCCCTGCATGATCTGTCGCTGGCTTCCCGCTATTGCGATCGGCTGCTGCTGCTTCACGAGGGCCGCATCCGGGCGTTCGGCCCGCCGGAGGAAGTGCTGACCGCGGAGCATCTCTATACGGTATACGGCATTCGCGCCGTCATCCGCCGCGAGCACGGGACGGGCGGTTTCTCGGTTCTCGCCTTTGACGAGGCGGACCCCGAGTTCGAACCATCGATGTACAACATCATTAGCTAACCAGGAGGAATTTATTTAGATGAGACAACATGACAAATCGAAGCGGAACATGATAATCGGACTGGCGGCGGTCATCGTCGTCATCGTCTTGGCGGCGATCCTGGCCAACCGAATGTCCGGCGCTTCGACCACGGTGCCGGAATCCGCTCCCGCTTCTGCTGGCGCTTCTGCGGAAGAAGCGGATGAGAAGCTGAAGGTCGCGCCCGTATCGCTGGATACGGCGGACGCCGTCCTGGAATTCATCGATCCCGCACAGGTGGTCGCGATTCCGAAGAGCATTTCCAACCCGTATCTCGCGGTCAACGCGGACATCGGGAAGCAGATCGCCAACCCGATTAGCGGGGCGATCGGATTGGATCCCGAGGCGATCCTGTCCTTCCAGCCGGATCTCGTGCTGCTGACGAAGGTTCATCATACCGAGAGCGATGCCGAGGAATTGCTCCGCCAAGCCGGCGTCAATGTCATTACGTTTGATCAGTGGGGCACCTTTGAAGCGGTGATGGGGAACTATCGGAAAATTGGCGAGGCAGTGGGAGAAGCCGAAAAGGGAGCGCTTATCGCGGAGGAAATCGAGGCCAAATTGCAGCAGGCGGCGGCGCGCACAGCGAAGCTGACGGCCAAGCCGTCCGTGCTGGTGCTCTCCCCCGTCGGCCCGAATACCGGTCCTTATGTCATCGGGCCGGGCAATATCGCTTACGATATGATCCGGCTTGCCGGAGCGGAGCCTGCGGCGGATGCGCTCGGCATCGCCAAATCGATCAAAGCGTCGATCGAAGATCTGATCAAGATCGATCCCGATTATATCGTTCTCGGGGATTGGGACGGCACCGGAGAAGAATGGCTGTCCGGCTTGAAATCCGATCCGCAGTGGAATACACTGACGGCCGTACGGCAGGGACGCATCATGACGATGAAGGCCAAAGATCTCCTCGCGCCGAATCGTTATACCGTCGACGGCATGCTGCATATGTCGGCATGGCTTCACCCGGATTTGTGGAAGGACGGTGAGGCCGATCATGAGTGAACGGGTTCGCGGCCCTCGGGTAACAGCAGAGGCGCCCCGGCCGGCAGCGGCAGGGACTGAAGCGCCGGCAGCACCGGATACGGGCAAACCGGCGCAGGCGGTCCTGTTGGCCGCCTATGGCGCCTGCCGCTCGATCGATGATGTGCCGCAGCTGTACGAGCATATTATGCGCGGCCGCTGCTCTCCCGACGCCTTGGCCCAAGGCGTCAGCCGTTACCGGCGGACGGCGGCGTGCGATCCGCTCTATGCGGTAACCGCGAGACAGGCGGAAGCAATCTCGCGGCGTCTCGGGCAGCTATGCGGCGCTCCGGTCCCCGTCTATATCGGCTATAAGCACTCGCCTTCCTTCGTCTCCGAAGCGGTGCGGCAAGCGGCAGCCGACGGCATATCCCGGCTGGCGCTGCTGCATCTGTCCCCCTTCGGCGCCGGAGCCGGCATGTATATGCACGAAGCCGCGCGGACGGCAGATGGAGCGGAGCCGCCTATCCGGCTAACCGCAGTAGCGAATTGGCAGGAGCATCCCGCCTTCATTCGGCTGCTCGCCCGCCGCCTGCGCGATGCTTACCGCTGGCTCCCTGCCGCCAGCTTGCCTTCGGCACGGGTCATCTTCACCGTGCACAGCAAGCCCGGCTTGCCTTCGGCCCATACGGCGTTTATCGCCCAATATGGCCGCCTCGCCCGTCTCATCGCGGAGGAAGCGGAGAGCGGACGCTGGGACATCGCCTACCGGAGCGGACTGCCCGCGCCTCAGCGCTGGCTTGGCCCGGATGTGAAGGATGTCATCCGGCAAGCGGCCGGCCATGGCTGCCAAGCGGTCGTGCTCTGCGAGCTGACCTCGCTGACAGACAATGTCGAGGTCTATCACGATCTCGGCGAGGACGCGAAGCGGCTGGCTGAAGCATATGGCATGCAGTTCGTGCGGACGGAGCCTGTCAATGATGCCTGGGACTTTATCGAATTCATATCGGACATTGTCTCCCGCCATCTGCTCGCCGGACAATATTCAGCCTGACACGCCGTTCCCGGCGGGCTCTTCCTTGCCTCCGGGAACCTCATAACACCACCATTCAAGCGCGGAATAAATCCGCGCTTTTTCTTTTCAAATAAAACAGCCAATCGCTGCAGCCGGTCAAGCTGCTGACTTCGTACGAAGCCGGCAGCTTTTTTATTGGGCTTTATCGAATGTCATTTATTGAACCGAACGTATGGCCGTCCTCGCTTTTTTGTAAGTTTAATGTAAGGAAGGTGAAAGAACAGGGACAGATTGGAATTATACAATGGACGTTGTCCTTGAGAAAGGATCGCGCTTATGAAGCAGAGAAAGGAGAGTTCATCATGAGAAATGCACGTTGCCGGCAAAAAATCATAGCTCTGGTGGCCGGGTTGTTCTTGGTTTCCACGCTTTCGCCTAACATTGCCCCGGTTCAGGCATTAACCCAGGCAGCAAGCCCAACAAGCAAGTTACAGCGAGCAATGAACGCCCAGGACGTGGAAGCCTTTGCCGACGAATTTTTCGCGAGGCGGGATGTCAAGGCGCTAGGTGTGCCGGGAGCGCTTTTTGTGGTGGTAAAAGACGGCAAGGTGCTGCTGCAGAAAGGGTATGGGTATGCGGACGCAGAAAAAAAAGTTCCTGTCGATCCCGAGAAAACCTTGTTTCGTATCGCATCGGTCTCCAAAGTCTTTACGGCAGCGGCGGTAATGCAGCTTGTCGAACAGGGGAAAATCGAGTTACATCGCGATGTTCAGCATTATTTGGGGGACATCCAAATGAAGAACGATATCGGATCCCCCGTCACGATGGAGCATTTATTGACGCATACGACCGGGTTCGATGTCGTCGATCCCCCTGTCGGAGATTCGATATCGTATGATCTGGCTTCAGAAGTGAAGCTCGAAGATTATGTGAAAAAGTGGATGCCTGCCGTTACCCGAACACCGGGGGAAGTGTATAAATACGATAATATGGCGTCCATGCTCCAAGGCTACATCGTTCAACAGGTGGCGGGAGTTCCGTTCAAAGTATATGAAGGAACATATTTTCAAGCCGCTCGGCATGAACGACAGCCATTTTCTGTTGACGCAGGATCTTGTCCCGCGATTGGCTGTCGGTTACGGGCCTGACAACAAAGCAACGCCGCTTTATAATTTTGTCCCGAATGATATGCCACATGGCGGCATGTTAACGACCGGAAGCGATATGGCCAAATTTATGCTGGCTTACTTGAATAAGGGGAAATTGGGCGACCGCCGCATTCTGCAGGAAGACACCGTCAACGAGATGGGCAAGACCCATCTCGCGATTCATCCGAAGGTACCGAATATGGCATACGGTTTTGAATATGCGCTTCAGGACCACTACAACGGACAATACGTGATTGGCAAGGGCGGTGCGGCGCCTGGCGGCTTCACCTCATGGATGTGGCGGCTGCCGGAGCAAAACGCGGGCGCATTTATCGTGTATAACAAGTCCGAAAATTTGCGTGACATGATATTCAAGGCTTTTATGGATCGGTATTATCCAAAGCAAGAGAAAGAAAAACAAGCCTATCTTGCGCTAACTCGAGACCAATTGAGACGGTTCGAAGGGGTCTATCGCGATGTGCGGATAAGCTACCTGATTACCCGCATTCATGCGGCCCCGGATGGGCAGCTTGTCCTTGAAAATATAATGGGCAAGCAAACGGCCAAACCCATCGATCCTCTCTTATTCGAAGATGAGCATGGCAGCAAGATTGCCTTCAAAGCAAATCCGGACGGGTCGATTGCGTATATGTACTCCAATGCCGACCCGACCGCCTGGGCAGAAAAGCTCGGCACGCCTGAGCGCTTTACCGATATCGGTGATGCGCACCCTTATGCCGAATATATACATGGCTTGCATCAGCTCGGCATCGTCAAGAGCAAAGCGGATGGAGCCTTCGGCCCGGAAGAGCCGTTGACCAGAGCGGAATTTGTGGAGCAGGTGATGAGATGGATCGGGATTCCTGCTTCCAAAAATGCCGCGCTGTTCAAAGATATCGACGCGCTCCCGGAAGCGGGATGGATTCAAAGCGCTGTGGAATACGGCTTTATTGCAGCGCCTGGGGATCAATTATTCAGGCCGAAGGAGAAGATCACCCGGCAGGAGGCAGCGGCCATCCTCTTCAGGGTCATGCTGTCCATGGGGGCCAAGCCGGTCGAAGGCACAACAACCGGGAAGACAGATGCCTGGGCGGAAGAAGCGGTCAAATTTATTGTGGGCATGAAACTTTACGGCCCGGAGGTATCCCTGTCAGCCGACGGAGCGGCAGATTATAAATCCAGGCAAGCGATGACGCGCCAAGAGGCTGCCGCGCTGTTATATTTGGCGTCGAAATGGAGCCTCGTTCCATAACCGAATAACCAATAAAAGCGCGGAGTTGCATCCGCGCTTTTGCTTTCCAAGTTGGGTGTATGCCATGATGACTGGAACTTGACTACTCTACCAGATGACACGCCACATGGTGTCCGCTGGCCACTTCCCGGAATTCCGGTACGGCTTGCTTGCAAATATCTTTGGCAAACGGGCAGCGCGTATGGAACTTGCACCCGGCTGGCGGGTTGGCCGGGCTCGGAATGTCGCCCTGAAGCACGATCCGCTCCGACTTGCGCGTCGGATCCGGAATCGGGATGGCCGACAGCAGCGCTTGCGTATATGGATGCAGCGGGCGCTTGAACAGCTCGTCGCGCGGAGCCAATTCAACAAGCGAACCCAAGTACATAACGCCAATGCGGTTGCACAAATGTTCGACAACGGACAAATCATGCGAAATAAACAAGTAAGTCAAGTCTTTTTGTTCCTGCAAATCGCTCAGCAGGTTAATGATCTGCGCCTGAATCGATACGTCAAGGGCAGATACCGGTTCGTCCGCCACGATGAAATCCGGATTCATGATGAGCGCGCGCGCAATTCCGATGCGCTGGCGCTGACCGCCGGAAAATTCATGCGGATAGCGATCGATATGGTAAGGAGCCAAGCCGCAAATCGTCAAAATCTCTTTGACGCGGTCGCGAATTTCACTCTTGCTGGCGAGCCCGTGATCGAGCAGCGGTTCGCCAATCGCGTCCCCGATCTTGATGCGGGGATTCAAGGAACTGTACGGGTCCTGGAATACAAGCTGCATTTGCGGTCTCATGCCGCGCAATTGCTTTTTATTTAATGAATGAATATCAGTGCCTTTAAAAATGACTTTCCCTTCCGTCTTGTCCAGCAGGCGAAGAATCGTCCGTCCCGTGGTCGACTTGCCGCAGCCGGACTCACCTACCAAGCCGAGCGCTTCCCCTTTGTGCAGGGTGAAGCTGACTCCGTCAACCGCACGAACATGTCCGACCGTCCGCGAGAAGAGGCCGCCCTGGATGGGGAAATATTTTTTTAGATCTTCAACTTCGAGTAGCGCTTGTTGGCTCATTGTGCTTTCCCCTCCTTCTCATACAGCCAGCATGACGCCTTATGTCCTTTCTCATAGGTCTTGAGCGTCGGCTGCTTCTCTGTGCACACCGCCATGCAATGCTCGCAACGGTCATTGAAATAGCAATTGTTGCCCAGTTCAACCGGGTTCGGAACTTGTCCGGGAATTGTATAGAGCCGTTCCCGGCGCTCATTGATTATCGGCTTCGCCTTCAGCAGTCCTTGGGTATACGGATGCTTCGGATTCTGGAACAATTCGATGACCGGCGCCTCTTCAATGACTTTGCCGGCATACATAACGACAACATGATCAGCCATCTCGGCCACGACGCCAAGATCGTGGGTAATCAGCATAATCGCCGTCTTGAACTCGCTCTTAATGTCGCGCATCAGGTCAAGAATCTGCGCCTGGATTGTAACGTCCAGCGCCGTCGTCGGTTCGTCGGCGATGAGCAGCTTCGGATCGCAGGTCAAGGCCATCGCGATCATAATCCGCTGCCGCATGCCTCCGCTCAGCTCATGCGGATACGCGTCGAAAATTTGCTCCGCGCGCGGAATGCCCACGAGTTCGATCAGATCGATCGCCCGCTTGCGCGCTTCCTTCTTCGTTCCGCCCCGGTGCAGCAAAATCGGCTCGACGAGCTGTTCTCCGATTTTCAAGACCGGGTTGAGCGACGTCATCGGTTCCTGGAAAATCATCGAGATTTCATTGCCCCGAATTTGACGCATTTCACGTTCTTTGAGCTTCAACAGGTCTTGCCCTTTATAAATAATCTCTCCGCCTTCGATTTTCCCCGGAGGCGCGACGAGCCGCATCAATGACATGGCTGTAACGCTTTTGCCGCAGCCGGATTCGCCTACAACGCACAGCGTCTCGCCTTCTTTGATCGAGAAGCTGACATCATTGACCGCTTTTACGACGCCACCACTGGTATAGAAATTCGTCCGCAGATTGCGAAATTCGATCAAATTGTTTGCCATATCGTATCTCCTACCTCTTCATTTTCGGATCGAGCACGTCACGCAGGGCATCCCCGATGATGTTGATGGCAATAACCGTCAAGAATATACATACCCCTGGCGGTATCCACAGCCACGGCCGCTTCTTGAAGTCTATCATATTGTTCGCGGCCGAAATCATATTGCCCCATGAAGGCGTCGGCGGTACGACCCCGAGACCCAAATAGCTCAATACCGATTCGTACAAGATGGAGCTGCCTACCAGCAAGGTTGCCACGACGATAATGATCGGCACCGTGTTTGGCAGCAAGTGGCGGAAAATTTTGCGTCGGTCACGCAGGCCAAGCACTTCGGCGGCTTGCATAAACTCTTGCTCGCGCAGCATCAAGATTTGCCCGCGCACGAGACGGGACAAATTCGGCCACGCCATAAATCCGAGCAAAAACATGACGAGATAAATCCGCTTCTCCGGCGGAACCTTCATATCCGACAAGATCGCGCCGAGAATAATAAGTAATGGCAAGCTTGGAATCGACATCATAATGTCGGCAAGACGCATGATGACTGTATCAACCCATCCGCGATAGTAACCGGCGAGCGCGCCCATCAAGCTGCCCAGCGTTACCGAGATCGCCATGGCGACGAGACCGACGAGCAAAGAGACCCGGCCCGCCAGCATGACGCGCAGCAGAATGTCTCGGCCCAGATTGTCCGTGCCGAGCCAATGCGCGGCGTTTGGCGGCTTGTTGCCGTTCTTGATATTCATCGTCTCCAGCGAATATGGAGACACAAGCGGTCCAAGGAAGCAGATGACAAACATAAGTACAACGACGATTGCTCCCGTTACCGCGAATTTGTTTTTCAGAAGTTGCTTGAATGCCAGCTTCCACGGGGAAGCCGGTTTGGCCTGGCGCACATTAGCTCCTTTAACGGATTCAGCTACCGTTTGAGACACAAATAACTCCCCTTTCTACTTCATCCGGACACGAGGGTCGGCGACTCTGTAAAGTAAATCTGCTAAGAAATTCCCCAGCATCGTCAGCAGAGCCAGGAACATCGTGAAGCCCATCAACAGGAAGTAGTCACGGGCATTGATTGCGTCCAAGTTAATGCGGCCGATACCAGGCCAGTTGAAGATTTTCTCCGTAATAATGGCGCCGGAGAACAACCCTGGCAATTCGATCCCGAGCAGCGTAATCGCAGGAAGCAAAGCGTTTCGCAAAGCGTGCTTGAAGATGACGGTGCGTTCTTTCAGCCCCTTGGCGCGAGCTGTTCGAATGAAGTCCTGACGGATAACGTCCAGCATGCTCGTCCGGAAATAACGGGTCAAGCTGCCGACGCTCAAGGCCGTCAGCACGGCAACCGGCAGCGCCAAATGCTGCAGCAGATCCCAGAAGCGCGCGAATCCTGTCGCATTGCTGCCTGACGTATACATCCCGCCGACCGGCGCCCATGCCAAATCGACGGCAAACACTTTGATGGCGTATAACCCGACAAAGAACGACGGGAGCGACATCAGCGCGAAGACGAGCAATGTCACCATGCCGTCAAAGAAAGAGTGCTGCTTGATCGCGGCAAAAACGCCGACTACAATCGCAATGGCCCAACTGAGCACAAGCACGATAGCGGCAATCAAAAAGGAGTTCCACATATAGCGGTTGAGTACCGTGGTGACTGGCTGTTTGTGCTGCAATGACAATCCGAGATCACCTTTGAGCGTATTTTCAGCCCAAGTGAAATAACGTTCAACGAGCGGCTTGTCCAAGCCATGGATCGCTTTGAGCTCGGCTGCGCGCTCCTTCGACAGCGTCGGGTTCGAATCGATAAAGTTCCCCGGCGCCAGCGCGAAGACCGCGAACAGCAGAATCGACACGCCGATAAGGGTCGGAATCAGCTGCAACAGCCGCCGCAAGGCGTATTGTTTCATAATTATTCCTCCTAGCATGAAATAAGCCCGAATGCCCAGCCTGATGGCTGAGCATTCGGTATGCAGCACTTTGAAGTCGTTATTGAATTTGGATAGTGCTCAAATCTGCCGTAAACTTGCGGTATGGCGACATATCGAAGCCTTGAATCCGTGCGTTCGTTGCCCACATATCGCGGCGTTGATACAAGTAGATGTAAGGCAAGTCTTCATTCAGCTCTTGGTAGATTTCCTTGAAGATTGGCTTGCGCTTCTCAACGTCGACTTCGCTTCCGGCCTTTTCGAACAGTTCGTCCAGCTTCGGATTCGAATATCCGATGTCGTTTTGGGAACCGCCCGTCTTGAACACATTCTCGCTCGATTGCGGATCCGGGGTCAAGGACCAAGCCATGAACATCATGTCGAAATCGCCTTTTTTACGTTTTTCGACAACGGCATTGAAGTCCATTTGCTCTGCGGTAAGCTCAATTCCGAGCTCTTTCCAGTTCGCTTGAGCGACCGGAATGATCGCGTCATTGACCGGGTTCGGAGAAGACGCGGTGAACGTAACCTTGAATTTCTGTCCGTCCTTCTCGCGAATGCCGTCGGCTCCTACCGTCCAACCTGCCTCATCCAGCAGTTGCTTCGCTTTTTCCAAATCGAAATTGTACTTCGTTACTTCATCCGTGTAAGACCAGGAGTCCTTCGATTGCGGAATGTCGATAACCTCCGCATACCCTTGGTATACCGCGTCTACGATTTGCTGGCGATCCAGGCCGTAAGCCAACGCCTGACGCACGCGCTTGTCTTTGAACATTTCTTTGTTATGGTTGAAGGCGATATAGCCGTAACCGTTCGTGCGGAACAGGTTGATGTCCAGGAAGCCCAGCTCCTGAAGCTGTTCTACTTGGTCCTTCGATACGGTAACCATGTCCATATCGGTTTCACCGGTTTGCAGCAACTGCACGTTCGTCTCATCCGTAGTAAATTTGAAGATCAGGTTCGGAATCTTCGCTACGCCATTATGGAAGTTCTCGTTCGCGGACAATACCGCTTCCTGTCCCGGAACGAACTTGTCCAGCTTGTAAGCGCCGTTGCCGAGCGGCTTCGTGAACAAGTCTTTCATATAAGACAGGTCGCCTTGCTTGTAGTCCTTGCCATAATATGCTTTGGACAGAATTCCGCCGCTGCCGATAGCGGACAGGGCAAGCGCACGCGGTTTGAGTGTCGTGACTTCGATTGTTTTCGGGTCGATGACCTTGATGCCTTCGACGGAAGTCGCTTTGCCGTCTTTATATTCTTGACCGCCCTTGATAGCTGCGTCCTTGATGATATCGCTCGGACCGTCATAGGACTTGTCATGCATTAGAGTTAATGTAAATGCCACGTCTTCCGCCGTCAATGGGGAACCGTCGCTGAACTTCAAGCCGTCCTTCAGCTTGAACGTGTAAGTAAGCTTGTCGTCGGAGATGGTGTAATCCTCCGCCAAATCCGTGGAATATGTGCCGTCTTTGTTTATTTGAAGCAGGCCTGCGAACAACGCTTCTGTCACATATACATCGTATGCAGATTCAGCATAGATCGGATTGAAGATACCGCTAGGTGCCGTGATGCCAATGATAGCTGTATCTTTTCGGTCTGTCGCCGTTGCTGGAGATTTGCTCTTGTCCGTTGCCGGAATCAAGCCGTCAGAGACCAACTCGCCGTCTGTACCGTTATCTGCGCCGCCATTGTTGGATGACTCTTGATTAGCTTGTCCTGCGGAATCGCCGTTGCCGCTATCGCTTCCGCCGCAAGCGGACAGCACAAGCGTCAAGGACAGGAGCAGGCACATGATGATGCTGAATCTTTTCTTCACAACATTCTCCCCCTGATGTTCAATTTCTGATGTTTTTTGTAACCTTTGTAACTTGAAGTAGTTATAAAGTTGTATACATAAAAAATCATCGCGATGAGTAAATAACGTTCGTTAATGCTTTATAGAACAATGGTCAAATAAGTTTGCAAAAACCCCCCATTTCATAAGCTGGAAACGAATATTTTTTCATAATACTACTTTATAATTTCGGTTTTGTAAATCCCTTTCTGCTTTTTAATTTGAAAGTTTGTGGTTTTATGACGATAACTTTTTTTTATCATCCATAGTAGAAAAGTCCGGGAAAAGCGCGGTTTTCTGAATAACGAATACGAAGGATAGTCGCATTTTTCGTCAAAATGTCCATTACCCAAAAGACAAAATATCCGAAAATCCACCACTGGTGTGCATTTGCATGTTCTTTCACTTTTTTGCATAAACCTTGCATTCAACGAGCAAAAAAAGAAAGAAAAAAAGAAACCCCATTATTGTTATGTATTTCCAATAGACTGGGGCGGCATAGCAGTTATCTTATTTTTAAAAATTTTACAAATAGTGCGTCGCTTTTTCCATTCCTTTATCTAAGATGATCATCGGCTGCGGCTCCATCACCGGCTTGCGCGATTTGCCGTACCGGGTAAGCAGCGTCTGGACGGACATGACCATCACTTTGGGAACCATCTGTTCCGAGTGTTCCCTCAGTCTCATCTTCCCTTGAGGATGAATGACGCTCATCAGCAGGCGCAAATAGCGGCGCGTACACCAGGAGAACAGGCCTCGCGGCAGCTCCCGCACGGTGAACCCGAATTGCTCCGGCCCCCGGTGGATCATGCTTACGCCGTACAACGCCTTCACGTTTGCCTTCAGCTCCGGACGATCCATAATATAATCCGCAAGCTCCGGCAGCGATTTCTCGACGGCGCGGATCATCTGTATCGCCAGCTGGACGGGCGACCGCGAGCGCCGGCCTATCTCGTACAGCCGCTTGTTATCGAAATGAAGCTCCAGTATCTCATCGTCCCGATTCAATTCGATGCCGTCATCCAATTGAATCGTCTGCCCATGATACGGACGGACCCGGAAATGAAACACGGGATCTTGCCGATTGGTCGTCTTGAGGCCATAAAGCACGTGGAACGCCTTCTCATAGAGCAGCCAGCCGCTGATGATAGCGCGCTTCAACCAAGAAGGATTGCTGATCTTCTCCTTCTCGGTCTGCTTGATCAGTTCATCTATTCGAACGCAGGACAGCTCGCGCTCCGCCGCTTCCTTCAAAAACCGCTCCAATGCCTTAAGCATGATCCCCGGAGCTTCCTCATCGGCGCCAAACGTATGGCCGCAGTCATGGAGGAGCAGAACCTCTCCGCCCCGGCACCGCTTCATCATGCGCCGGAACAGCCGTTCCTCGCCGACCTTCTTCCGCCAATCGTTGAACATGCCGGACCAGAGAATAATTTGAAGATGACCGAGATTGCCATAATCGAATAAATTGACAATCCCCCACGGAGGACGATAATAGTGCGAGCGTTGTCCGGTAGCGGACATAATAATATCCGACGTTTTGCGAATTTGCTGTTTCACCGTTTTCGGACGCATCAGCCAGTTGGATTTATGGACGTAGTTGTGGATGCCGATCAAATGCCCCTCATCGCTCATTCGCTTCAGCAATTCGGGGTGCTTCTCCGCGTGGATGCCAACGACAAAGAAGGTTGCCTTGGCGTTGTATTTCTTCAATAGATCCAGCAGCTGCGGCGTATATTCCGGATCTGGCCCGTCATCGAACGTCAGCGCCAGCTTCGAATCCGATCTGCCTTTCTGGAACACGCGGAAACCGAATAATCGGCTGATGATACCTGGTAGAAACGCATAAAACGTCAGGATGTAAAAGCACCATAATAAAATGATTTCCATCCCAATTTCCCCGTTTCATTCTTATATCTATACCCCTGCGAGGCGATAAGTTTATTGTAACATATCATGAAAGAATAGGCACTGGAATTCATTTTCGTGTACAATGGGATCCAAGAAAAGAATAGGGAGCAAAGGAGTTATATTCATGATCGCGTTTTACCGCAAATATTGGAGAACGGCTTTTGACATTGGACTGCTTGTACTGACGATCTTCCTCATCATGTATAGCTTCAGTTATCTGTATTCCATCGCCAAGCCTATTTTCCTTGCCTTCATCGTGTTCATGCTTATTGAACCGCTAGCCGGATTTCTCCATCGACGCGGCGTCAACAAGGCGATCGCTTCCGCCCTGTCGGTAGGGCTGTTTCTTCTGCTCATTCTGGGCGCCATTTTCGGCCTAGGCTTCATTGTGATGAAGCAGGCGATTGAGCTCCAGGAGAGAATGCCCAAATATATTGAAGTTCTGCAAAAGGAATTTGCGAATATTACGGCGTTCCTTCATCAGAAATATGAGGCGCTTCCCAAAGACGTGACCGTGCGCCTGAATGAATACGTCGGCACGATAGCGAAAAAAGGCTCGCAAATCGCGCTCGATTTTTTAAGCTGGATTATCAATAATATTTCCTCCTTCTCGGCGTTCACCGTCAATTTCGGCATCGCGATTATACTGGCTTACTTCCTCAGCATTGAGATCGATACATGGAGAAGAGCAGCGCGCACCCATACGCCCAAAACATTTCGACATGCCTATACGTTCCTGAAGGAAAATGTCATCAAAGGGATTGCGGCCTATTTGAAAGCGCAGCTGAAGCTGATCTCGATTACGTTCGGCATCATTTTCATCTCGCTGCTGCTTCTTGGCGTGAGCAATGCGTTTCTTATCGGCCTCTTGTCCGCTTTGTTCGATCTGCTGCCGCTGCTCGGGGTTCCGGTCATCTTTATTCCGTGGATCGTATACCTGTTCATCGCGGGGAACAGCTGGCTCGCCATCTGGCTCACTGTCGTTCTGGGCGTCACGCTGATCACTCGGCAAATACTGGATCCGAAAATTACGGGCAATACGTTAGGCGTGTCTGCGTTTACGATGCTCTCCTTTATGATATTGTCTTTGTCGTTATTTGGTGTCGTCGGGGTCGTGCTGTCGCCTATTCTTCTTATTTTGGTCAAGGCTCTCTATGATCAAGGGTATTTGAACAAATGGATTCGTATGCCAAAAGAAGAGTTCGATGCCTCCCCGTTTCCGGAAGGACCGGCGGCGAATGACGGAGCCGCGCGGGATTCGGACAATAATTAATTTTCCCGCCGGCACGAAGCGCAGCGCGCAGGACAAGCCTGAACAGGCGGTTACCGCGTGCTGCGGCTCGGCAAGCCGGAATTTTCATGGGCCGCGAGCAAATCCATCACTTTGCCGAACAAGGCGGTTGCCCGGTGGTGGGACGTCCCGGCAGGCTCATCCTCAAAGACGACGCTGACCGCATATTTGGGCTTCTCGACCGGACCATACCCGACGAACCACGTATGAAGCCGTCCGCTTCCGTAGGCATCCGCCTGTGCGGTTCCGCTCTTGCCCGCCAGCCGCCACGCCGCTTGGCGAAGCGACCGCCCCGTCCCGTAGGCGACGGTATCCTCCATCCAACGGCGTATCTGTCTCGCCGTCTGCGGCTTCATCACCCGTTCGCTTCCCGCTCCGGCAGCGAAGCGGGCGAAGGAAAGCCCGTTCGCATAGCGGAGCTCCTGAACGAGGCGAGGCTCCCCTTCGGCTCCGTCCTGAAGCAGAGTGGCGACGTAATTGGCAGCCGCCAACGGCGTCAGACGCACATTGCGCTGTCCTATGCCAAGCTGCGCCCGCTCTCCCCCGTCTATCATCCCGTTATCCTCTCCCGCCGCAAATATCCGGCTCGTCTCCTCTCCGTCAAAATGCTTCAACCCGTTGTGCCCGCGGCCATCCGAAGAACTCATGCCGACAGTGCCTGCCAGCCCTGCCCGCCTGGCATACGTCTCCAGATCGGCGGCGCTCATTCGCTCGGCAAGCTCGGCGAAGACGACATTGCAGGATTCCGCCAGCGCTTCGCGCAGCGACAATGTTCCGTGCCCGTCCTTAAGCCAGCATGACAGGCCGTATTTGCCATAGTCTCCGCTGCAATGGAATTGCTCCCGCGGATCCGTGACTTGAGCTTCAAGCGCGGCAGCGGCGATGAAAAGCTTATACACGGAGCCCGGGGGCAGCGCCTTGACTGCGCGGTTATTCCAGTTCTCCTCCTCCGGCGTCACATGATTCGGGTCGGCGGACGGGCGGGACACCATCGCTACGACATCGCGCGTCGCCGCATCGAGCACGACGACAGAGCCCTTCTTCATCCCCGCTTCATCCGCGGCTCGCCCGATAGCAGCCTCGATCTCGCGATCCGCCGTCGTGACAAGCTGCACCGGATAATACGGATTGTCCGGACGGCGGAGCCGGACGTCGAGGCCATAGAGCGGGCGCTGATCCGCATCGGTATAATGAACGAGAATCGTAGGTCCGAGACTCCGCAGCAACGGCTCGAACGACCGCTCCAATCCTGACATTCCGCTCGTCCCGGACACGCCGGTCTCGGCTTGCCCCCCGGCTGATTGCGCGACAAAGCCGATCCATTGCGGCGTATCCTTGCCGAGCGGATACCGCACCGTGATCGGAAGGGATCGCACCCCGTCCCAGCCGGAAGCATTCAGCCGCCGGGACTGCTCCGGCGTCAGCGGATAGGGCAGCTTGCGGTCGCGGGACGATGGCCATACGAGCGGTTCGGCCGCGTTCTCCCAGCGCGCCCGCACGTCCCGTTCCGTCGTATGGAACCAGAGCGCAAGCGTGCGCACCGCTTCGGATGATATCGAATCGCGATGAACGGGGAAAAGGACGGCGGCCTGCACGGCCGCTCCGGTATAGGGACGGCCGCGGCGATCCAGGATCGGCCCCCGCCCGTCATCCAGCACAATGCCTCGTTCCCGCTGTATAATGGAACGCTGCAGCAGCGTATGTGCGCCCCCCTGCACGGCACGATGCGGCTCGATCAACTGCAGCCAGCCGAGCCGCATAACGTAGACGCCGAGCACGACGGCAATCAAGAAGCTTGCCGCCGCTATGCGTCCCCGGGCAAGCGACAGCAGCCCGGCGAGCTGCGACATGCCGATTTTCCATTTGCTCCCCTTCATGCCAACCCTCCTTCCATCGATGATCCTATCGAATATGCTTCTACGTCCAGTATCGACGGAAACGCATACAAAAAAACTGCCCCCCTTCAAATAGAGGGCAGTGTAAGACCGGCATTTCTTTAATTCAAATGAAATTGGGCGAGCCGCTCCATCAGATGCTTCGAGACGGCTTCCAGCTCTTGCGACAACGAGACAAGCTGCTCGGATACCGACTTCTGCTCCCCGCTCAAGGAAGCGACTTCCTCCGTTGACGCCGCCGACTCCTCCGCCACTGCCCCGACATTCGTCATCGCTTCCGTCAGCATGCGCTGCGTCTCATCCAGCTCGTTGACCGCTTCCGTCGCCTGATCCAGCTTCGCCATGAAGAGGCCCATATGCTGCTGAACTTCCTGGAAGAGCGAATCGGCTCCATGCACGGCAGCGAGCTGCTCCTCGAACACCGGCCGGACCCCGCTCAGCATCTCAATCGTCTCCGACATCTCCCGTTCAATCGCTTCCGTTCGTTCCCTGACATGCTCAATCGCCCGCGCCGACTCATCCGCCAGGCTGCGGATTTCATCCGCGACGACCAGGAATCCGCGTCCCGCAGAACCTGCCCGCGCCGCCTCGATCGCGGCGTTCAACGATAAAATATTGGTCTGCTTCGCAATCTGCGTCAGCAGGTCAAGGATATTGCGAATCGCCCCCGACCCGCTCTTCAACGCATCGACCTTGCCGACAAGGGCGTGAATGCGTCGCTCGGTCAGCCCGGTTTTGCGCCCAAGCTCTTCCATATATGCGGAGCCGCGCTGTCCGGCCGCCTCCACTTCCGCTGCCGCACGGTACATTTCCACGTTCAAATCGATGACATGCAGCATCTGCGCCGACGTGCGGCCGGTCCACTCATTGCCCCGCTCCGCTTCGGCGGCCAGCATCGTCGAACCGCGCGCAATCTCTTCCGTCGCCAACGCAATCTCCTCGGCGGACTGAGAAGTCGCGCGGGATGCCTCCGTCAGCTTCCCTGCCGTCGCCAGCACGGCCTTGGCCGACTCCTCCGTCCGCCCGACCAGTTCGCCGATTCGGGCCATCATCGCATTGAAGCTGGCCGCAACCCGCCCGATATCATCCTGGGAGCGGTGCTTCATCTGCAGGCCGAGCCGCCCCCTCGCACCCTCCTCCATCAGATGACTCAGCCGTTCAAGCGGGTAGCCGATGCTCCGGATGACATACCAGCCGATGAGCAGCGCGACGCCAAGCGAGATAGCGATCGCCGCCCACGAAATATTCCGAATCGTGATCGTATCTTGCAGCAACACACTGGACGGCGTGAAGGCGTTCAATGTCCAGCCGGTTACCGGGGAACGGTAATAAGCGCCAAGAAGCTCGCTCCCGTTCGAATCCAAGGTCCGACCCCGCCCGCTCGCAGTGTCCGCCTCGGCCTCAAGCCGGATGCGCGGCGGCTCGGCCTCAAGCCGGATGCGCGGCGGCTCGCTAACGGCTTCCGTCTGCTCCGAGAAGACCAGCTTGCCATCGGCATCGATAATCTGGGCAAAAGCGCCCTCCTCCGTTTTCCAGCGGATCTGCTCCTGCAGCCCCGACAAATAGATTTCCACCAATACAACATATTGCGTTTTCCCCGTGTATGTATTTTTAACGGCTCGGGCGAGCCCGAACGCCGGATCCGGGCTGCCGCCGGAGATTCCTGTCGCCTTCGTAGGCAGCCACAGCACCTCTCCCGGCCGCTCCTGCGCCTCCGTGAACCAATTCTCCTGGCGCATCTCCTTAATCCCTTCCGACGATGCGCCGGATGCGCCGGATGTGAAGGAAGGCTCTTTCTCACTCACGGGTAGCAAGTAGATGCCATGCAGCGTCGGATTGCCGATCACATAGGATTTCAAGTGATTCTCGACCCGAACCCGATTTTGGAGCTTCTCATATTCATTGCCCTCACGCTGAAGCGCCGCTTCCAAAAAAGCGGCCTGTATATCTTGGTTGAACAGGATCTGCGTGGATAATTCGGAATAGTTGGTGAAGAACAAATCCAGCTTCTCCCCCACTTGAATCAACGTCTGTTCCTGGGCCTGAGCGCTCTGGCTCTGGATGATGCTTCGCGCTTGAAAAAACGAGAACAGCCCCACAGAACCGACAAGAAGCGCAATACTTACGAAAAAGATGAGAAACAGCTTCATCCCGACCGAACGCAGCGGATGGAAAGAATGTCTCGTACCAGAAGCACGCTGTTCCCCGGCCTGAAGCGGTTCGGATTCGCTTAATGGTGTACGCATGGACAGCACCTCTCCTCCAACACAATATCAAGGTCATTGTACCTACAACTATGTCTTATGCACTACTTCGACAGCTCCGTACAAAATCCCTTTCTCATATTTGGAAGCGCATCCACGATTTTGTGACTAAATATGTAACAAAATGAAATTGCATAGTACAAAACGCTAATATAATGAAGCAGCTAAATCGCCCTTCCCGGATTCCTGCCTTATTGTTGTCCTTCCAGCGCTCAGGATGTCCTGGCACAGATCTTATGAATATTCTCCCAACCGTTCAGGTACGGCATATCTTTTGCTGAGTCTCCCAACCAGTCAGATTCCTACACTAGTCTTAATGGAAACTGCCAACCGCCCAAGAGAAGTTGGTTCACAAACTAAATTGTGCTTAGTTAACTTCCTATCCAACGGGGATTCTGCTCATATGGAGCATTCACGGCATACTTGATGACTTCCTGCCCCACGGGGATAGCGCTCTTAAGGCAGCCAAGACTGCATTGAACACATTTTCTGAGCAGAAGGGATATTGCACATCCGAACAAATACGAATGGCGCACCTGAGGCCCAAAAGTTTGTTAAAGTTATAAATAGAAAAAGCCTCCCCCCTGAATGGGAGCAGGCTCAGATTCGGTTAGGCCTTTGCTGTCTTTTTCCGCATCATATCGAAGTAGCGAACCGGTTCGTTGACCTTCATTCGCACAAGCTGCAACGGATGGCGTGCGGCATCCAGTTCATTGCCCTCGGTATCCCACAGCTTGTCGATCGTTTGCTTGAAGAAGGTGCCGTTCGGGCCGAAGAATTCGACTTCCGCCCCCGGCTTAAAGTGGTTCCGCTGCTGGATCGTCGCCATGCCCGTCGCCGGATCATAGTCCATGACCAGTCCTGCGAAGTCATATGGCGCCGACTTCTCTTCCGGTTCATAGATATGATCCTCGTGATCCGGCTCGTCATAGAAGAAGCCCGTATTGACGGGACGGTTCGCCGCCTTGCGAATCTCGTCCAGCCATTCCTGCTTCAATTCATAATTGTCCGGATCGGCCATATAGGCATCGATGACTTGGCGGTACACGTTCACGACCGTAGCCACGTAGTGAATCGATTTCATCCGGCCTTCTATTTTGAAGCTGTCGACCCCGGCATCGATCAGATCCGGCAGATGTTCAATCATGCACAGATCCTTCGAGCTCATCGAGAAGGCATGATCCTCCTCATCCGCAAGGGCGAGTTGGTTCACGCCGAGCCGGAATTGTTCCAGCACCGGAGAGCCTGCAGCCTCCTCCGGAGTGACGACCCGATCCGGATCCGGCCGCCCGTCTTCGAACAGGTCATATTTCCAGCGGCACGATTGGCAGCAGCCGCCCCGGTTCGAATCCCGGTTGGTGAAGTGATTGGACAGCACGCAGCGCCCCGAATAAGAGGAGCACATCGCGCCGTGGATGAACGCCTCGATTTCGATGTCAACATGCTGCTTGATCTCCACGATCTCTTCCAGGCTCGTCTCCCGGGCCAGGACGACGCGCGGCGCGCCTTCTTCCTTCCAGAATTGGACCGTCTGCCAATTGGCAATCGACTGCTGGGTGCTGACATGCACCTCGAGCCCTGGCGTCACGCGCTGTGCCGTCTCGATAATAATCGGGTCCGCGGCAATGATGGCGCTGATGCCGACCTGCTCCAGCTGGCGCAGGTAGTCCTCAATGCCTTCCAGATCTTCATTATGAGCATAAATGTTCGTCGCCACGAATACTTTCGCTCCGTACTTCCGGGCGAACTCTACGCCTTCCCGCATTTCCTCGAAGCTGAAATTGTCTGCGTTCGAGCGCAGACCGTATTTCTGTCCGCCGATATAGACGGCGTCTGCGCCATAATGAATCGCGAACTTCAGCTTTTCCAGGTTCCCGGCGGGAGCGAGCAATTCGGGCTTATCCAGTCGATACCGCTTGCCTTTCCATTTGGCAGGCTTCGCTTCGGTTGTCATCGCTGTTCGCTCCCTTCTCAATACACCTGATCTTTATAGAAAAATCCAAACGACAGCTCGCGCTCCGGATCCTGTACGGCCCGGATGCGATCCATCCACTCTTCCTTGAAACGGTACTGCTCCGGATCGCGAAGATAACTGTCAATCGCTTCCCGATAGACCTTCACGACCGTCTCATTATAGGATACGGATTTCAACAGCCCCTCAATCTTGAAGCTGTCCACCCGCGCGTCCAGCAGCGGCTTCAGATCCTCAAGCACGCAGATGTCATCCGAGCTCATAATATGCGTGCCGTTCGCATCCTCGAAGATCGGATATTTCTCTTCCCGACGTTCCTGCTCAATAAGGAACAGCTTCCGGCTCATATCGGTACGGCCGATCTCGTTATGCTCCCCGATATGCGCGAAGTAATGATTCACCAGATGCCGCTTGGAATGATAAATATTCGTCATGCCATGCACTTGAATCTCCACATCCATGTCCGGCAGCTGCTGCTTCATTTCCAGCACCTGTTCCATATTCAGCTCTCGCGCCGCGACGATGCGGCTCGCACCGCGCTTCTGCCAATATTTCGCCGTCTTGTAGTTGGTGGACGTCATCTCGGCATTCCAGTGCAGCTTCAGCGAAGGCGCGGCTGAGCGCGCGGTCATCAGCACGGCAGGATCGCCGAAGACGATCGCATCCACCTTCAACTGCTCCAGGCGGCGCAAATAGTCGGCCAAATCTTGAAGCCTGTCGTTGTGAAATATATTGTTCACCGCAACATACAGCTTCGCCCCGCGGGCGTGCGCATGCGGCAGGCTTGCTTCAATGCGATCGGGCGTCATGTTGCCCGGCAGACGCACTCCGTACTTCTCTTCCCCTACCACGACCGCAGTCGCGCCGGCTTCAAGCAGACGCGCGACCTCTTCCGTGCTGCCGGCGGTGACGAGCAATTCGGGTTGATACGTCATCGTTCCTTCCCCACTTTCTATTCCCCTGCTGTCTGTTTGCTTTGCTCGATATTTTTTAAATGCTCTTCATACGTTTTGGCGAACAAATGAGTGTGGCTGCCGTCTTTTTTCGTCACATAGAACAAATAGTCGGAAGGCTCCGGATGCAGCACCGCCTCCAGCGACGCGCTGCTCGGACTCGCGATCGGACCCGGCGGCAAGCCGTCAATCTGATACGTATTATAAGGGCTCTGAATATCCAAGTCCTTATAATACAGCCGTTCCTTCGGCTTGTCCAGCGCGTACTGGACCGTAGCGTCGATCTGAAGCTTCATGCTCTGCTTCATGCGGTTGAAGATGACCCCCGCCACAAGCGGACGCTCCTCATCGACGACGACCTCCCGTTCGATGAGCGACGCGGCCGTCAGCCATTGATGAAGCGTTAAATTTTGCTTTTGCAGCTCGGCTTCCCAGTTCGGGGAGATATCCGCTAGCCGCTGCTCCATCTCCTCCAGCATGCGGACGATGATCTCTTCCTCGCTGCTGCCCTCTTTCAGCTCATACGTCTCCGGGAATAAATAACCTTCCAGCGGATGCTTGATGTCATCGTCGGTCGGAATATGCGCCGCCAAATCGGATTGCCCTGACAACCATGCGATATCATCCGTCAGCTTGAGGAAGGTTTCCTTGTTCACATACCCTTCGTCAGCCAGCTTTTCGGCAATTTGCGCGATCGTATAGCCCTCGGGAATCGTAAAGCGGATCATTTTATCCGGAACGACATCGCCCTGATTCAGACGGGCAATAATCTCGTCATACGTAACACCCGGATAGAAAGCATAGGTCCCGGCCTGAAAGCGGGAGCCTTCATTTTTATATCTCAAATATCCTTTAAAAATAAGTGCATTCTTAATGATGCCCTCTGCTTCCAGACGGGAAGCGATGCTTGACGTTCCCGTGCCCGGCTCGATAGTGACTCTAATCTCGCGATCCTCGGTCGGCAGGGGCTGCATGCCGTTCCACACATAACCGATTACGCCGGCTCCCGCCACGATTATCAGAATGAGGAAAGCGGTCATCACCTTCGTTCCTGTCTTCATTCATCCACGCTCCTACATGGAAAAAGAGCGGATACTCCGCCCTTTTTCACGAGTTCAATATCACTGTCTGCGATGAAGCGGCTAGAATTGATCGGCGAACGCGATCTCGTCGTAGCGCTCCATCACGTCTTCCCATTCTTCGTCATCGTCTATCGTCTCAAGCTGCCAGCCGCCATCGCCTTCCGGCACGATGCGGAACAGATCCGGCTCCGCATCCTTGCCTTCGCCCGGTTGCAGCACGGCGTACGCCCGTCCGCGGTACTCGAACTCCGCGACAAGAGACCAGGTTCGGCTCTTCCCGCGCTCGTCCGTCATCTCCAGCGCATCGCCATAGACGCTCTTCAACCGTTCAATGAACCGGATGCCCTCATCGGTGCTCACGCTTCATCCTCCTCGGAGCTGACCAGCGTATTGAATGTCTCTTCTACGATATTCCATTCTTCTTCATCTTCGATGATGTACAGCTTGAGATCATCACCGTCTTCTTCATAGCGGAACGCATATACTTCATCGGTCTCTTCGTCTTCGGAATCAACAGGAACTACCATCATATATTTCCGATCAGAACCATCCACTTCGAATTTCATGATGACCTCAAATTCTTCTTCATTGCCCTCATCGTCCGGGATATAAATAATTTCCGGTTCCTCTTGCAAATAATTGTCCTGTGTCATGGTAACCCCTCACCTTCTTGATTGATAGTCAAGATACGTCTGCAAAATTATGGTTGCCGCCATCTTATCAATGACTTGTCGGCGCTTCTTCCGGCTTACATCCGCTTCGAGCAAAGCGCGCTCCGCCGATACCGTACTCAAGCGCTCATCCCACAGGTGAACGGGCAATCCGAACGACTGCTTCAAGACTTCAGCATATGTCATACTTAATTCGCCCCGCGGTCCAATCGTTCCGTTCATGTTCTTCGGCAATCCGATAACAATTTCCTCGACGCCGTGCTCCTTGATGATGTCGCCAATCCGGCGCAGGTCGTCTTCGGGCTTCCGCCGAACAATGACTTCGAGGCCTTGCGCCGTCCAGCCGAACGCGTCGCTGACCGCGACCCCGATCTTGCGGTCCCCGTAATCCAAGCCGAGAATCTTCATTATCGTCTCCTATGTCTGCTTCCGATGAACTCGGGAGCCCGTACGCTTCTTAGCGGTGATGATTGAGATAGAAGCGCACCAGCTCCTCGATCAATTCATCCCGCTCCTTCTTCCGCACCAGGCTTCGAGCATTGTTATGCCGCGGGATATAAGCGGGATCCCCGGATAGTAGGTAACCGACGATTTGGTTGATGGGATTGTATTCCTTCTCGACAAGGGCATCGTAGACAGACAGCAATATATCTTGGCTGGATGCCTCCTGTTCCTCTGCCTTCACATTGAACTTCATCGTCTTATCCATGGAATTCATCGCCGACACCTCGCTTTACTCTTATCATAACACATACCCGAACAAACGCGAAAATATTCCGCTTCATAGCCTGTCTTATTCAATAAATTTTTGTCGAAACGATGAAGCGGCGGGTTTGCTCTTATTTTACTATTTTCCAACCCGCTGGATCAACAGCCCTATTTGCCGCTTTCCGCCTGCTTCGCCACCAGCTCGTCCAGCAGACGAAGCGCCTCGTCGATCTTGGCCGGATCCTTGCCTCCTGCCTGGGCCATGTCCGGACGGCCGCCGCCGCCTCCGCCGCAGACGGAAGCCAGCTCCTTGATCAGCTTGCCGGCATGCAATCCTTGCTTCACCAGCTCCGGGGCGACGGCGACGACCAGGTTCACTTTGCCGTCGGCTGCGGATGCCAGCGCGATGACGGAGCCTGGAAGCTTCGCCTTCAGCTCGTCGGCCGTCGTGCGCAGCGCGTCCATGCCGCCGGCGTCAACCTGCGCCGCCAGCACCGGAATCCCCGCCACCGACCGGACCCGGTCGGCAAGTTGACCCGCTTCCAGGCTGCTCAGCTTCGCCTTGAGCGATTCATTCTCGCGCGCCAGCTCCTTTTCGCGGGCGAACATCGCCTCGACTCGCTTCGGCACGTCGGCTGCGTTCGCCTTCAACAGGCCGGCCGCCTGCTTCAGCAGATCCAATTGGGACTCCATATACTGATAAGCGTGGCGGCCCGTAACGGCTTCCAGACGGCGGACGCCGGAGCCGATCCCGCTCTCGCTCACCACTTTGAACAATCCGATCTCCGACGTGTTGCGGACATGGCAGCCGCCGCAGAGCTCGATGCTGTAATCGCCCACTTGGACAACGCGCACGATATCGCCGTACTTCTCGCCGAACAGCGCCATCGCGCCCATCGCCTTCGCTTCGTCAATCGGCTTGGACTCGATAAGGACGCCGATGCCGTTCCAAATCTGCTCGTTGACGCGGCGCTCGATCTCTTGCAGCTCATCCGGTTGGATAGCGCCCAGATGCGTGAAGTCGAAGCGAAGCCGCTCCGCCTCCACCAGGGAGCCGGCCTGATTGACATGCTCGCCGAGCACCTGCTTCAGCGCTTTGTGCAGCAGATGGGTCGCGGTATGATTCTTCACGATGTCTTCCCGTTCCGCGCGGGCGACCGCCGCCTGCACGGTCATGCCCATGCGGAGCGAGCCTTCCGTTACCCGGACGACAAGCACATGCTGTCCGTGAGGCGCCTTGAACACCTCTTCCACGACGGCTGCCGTCCCCGGTGCGGTCAACGTGCCGCCATCGCTCACCTGTCCGCCGCTCTCCGCGTAGAACGGCGTGCGATCGAGCACGATCTGGCCTGTGTCTCCCGCCTTCACTTCCTCGACGGCTTCATTGGCAGCGAACATCGCGACCACGTTGGATTGGGTTACCAACTCATTATAACCAACGAATTCGCTTTTAATCGTCAACTCCGACAGCGGTCCGCCCTGAATCTTCATGCTTGCCCCGTCCTGTCTCGCGGCACGGGCCCGTTGGCGCTGCGCCTGCATCGCTTCATCGAAGCCTTCATGGTCGACCGTCAACCCGTGCTCGGAGGCATAATCCTCCGTCAGATCAAGCGGGAAGCCGTACGTGTCGTACAGCTTGAACGCTTCCGCGCCGGTAATCTGCGTCCGGCCTTCCGCCCGAGCGGCTTCCGCCATTTCCCCGAGAATGGCCAAGCCGTCGGCCAGCGTCTCGTGGAAGCGCTCCTCTTCATTGCGAATGACCTTCTCGATGAACTCGCGCTTCTCGACAATGTCCGGATAGTACCCTCCCATCACGTCGCCGACATGCGGAACGAGTTCGACGAGGAACGGACGGTCGATTCCGAGCACTTTGCCATAGCGGACCGCCCGGCGCAGCAAGCGGCGGATGACATAACCGCGGCCTTCATTGGAAGGCAGTACGCCGTCGGCGACAGCGAACACCACCGTGCGCACATGGTCGGCAATCACCTTCAGCGCGATGTCGCGCTTCTCATTGTCCTTGTAAGTAACGCCGGCAATGCGGGCGGTAGCCTGAATAATCGGCTGGAACAAGTCGGTATCGAAGTTCGAATCGACATCCTGCAGGATGGAAGCGAACCGTTCGAGCCCTGCGCCGGTATCGATATTTTTGTTCGGCAGCGGAGTATAGCTGCCGTCCTTGTCGTGGTTGAATTGAGAGAATACGAGATTCCATACTTCAAGATAGCGCTCGTTCTCGCCGCTTGGATAGCATTCCGGATCGTTCTCCAGCGTGCCGTATTTCTCGCCGCGATCGTAGAAAATCTCCGTGCAAGGACCGCAAGGCCCTTCCCCGATATCCCAGAAGTTGTCGTCGCCGGTCTTGATAATATGATCCGCCGGCAGCCCGATTTTCTCACTCCACAGCTTGTATGCCTCTTCGTCCTCGTTGTAGACCGTGACATACAGCCGGGACGGATCGAACCCGATCCAACGCTTGTCGGTCAGGAACTCCCATGCCCAGGTGATCGCTTCTTCCTTGAAATAATCGCCGATGGAGAAGTTGCCGAGCATCTCGAAAAACGTATGGTGACGGCGGGTTTTGCCGACATTCTCGATATCGTTCGTGCGGATGCACTTCTGCGAATTGGCGATCCGCGGGTTGTCCGGCTTCACGCGCCCGTCGAAATAGGGCTTGAGCGGCGCCATGCCGGCATTGATCCATAACAAGGACGGATCGTTATGCGGGACGAGCGAAGCGCTCGGCTCGATATGATGGCCTTTGCCTTCGAAAAATTCCAACCATTTTGCGCGAATCTCACTGGCTTTCATGCGTACTGACGCCTCCATTTATCACAAAGTTATTCTTATAGCCCGGGGTGGCTGCGAGGAAGCCGTTCTTGGTCTGCCGCTGCCAAGGCCCCTTATAATGAGACTTCAAAAAGCCGGTTTTCAGCACGGACTGATTGAATCGCCCCATATACAAATAAATCGCCCCTGAGAAATCAGGGACGATTGAATCCATCGCGGTACCACCCTGGTTATCCCCCGGCAAGAGACCGTCCCCGGACGGGCGGCTCGTCGTTCAGTCATGCCGCGGTGTCCGGCGGCCGTCCAGCGGGCGATCGCCTTAGCGTTGATAACGGGTCCGACCCGGTGAAGTTCGTTCACGCTCCAAAACTAGCGTTCAGCTGTTCTTCTCGATGAAGATTCTTCCACCCGGCTCCTCAAATCGATGCCGGAATCTTCTCTCTGGATCAAGGGCTGCAGCCTACTATGGGTTTTGTCTTCGCTTTATGCCTATTTGTGCCTATTTATCCGATAACATAGTATAAATAAACCGGAGACGCTTGTCAATAATTCCGCTGCTCCACGGAAGCCAGTCTGAAGCCGCGTCCGATTCCGATTTCTGAAGCGATGGCCGGCGCCGTCCCGGGCGAGTGTCATTGGACCTGCCAGATTCGGCTATGGGGACTTGCTTACGACGCCGAAAAGCACTGCAAAACTACAGCTTTTCCCCGCATCCCCCCACCGAAAAGAAAAAATCCTGCCAGGATGCATCAATTTCACATTTTTCTCGCTTGTTTTAGGCCAAATCCGGCGAAAGGATGCAGTTATGCAGCAATTCTATCGAATTCATCACGCAAGTGATAAAAAAACTGCACCCGTGCAGCTTTTTTCAATTGGGTGTACCACGATGTGCATTCGAGACAGGAAATCGCCAGCGCGACTTCGGAATCAGTGCTCCAGTTCTGCGCCCGGAGCCGGTTCATTTGCTCCGGTCGCCGCTCCCCACGCAAAAAGAGCCCCCTGCCGAAGCCTTCTCTCTTCGACAGGGGGCCGACGGCCGCCCAAGGGCGCCATAAGCCAAGCGCACTGCAACAAAAGCGCCAGCTAGCCCAAATATTTAATCTGCTCCAACATCCGCTTCAGCATCGCGGCCGCTTGCGCCCGCGTCGCCGTGCCCTTCGGGTCGAAGGTGGTCGACGTCATGCCCTGCACGATGCCGCTCGTCACCGCCTTGCCGACCCCGGTCACGGCATAGCGTCCGATCTTGTTGCGGTCCTTGAACCGGTTCAGGGCCGCCGGATCGGCGGTAACGGCATAGCCGGCATAATCCATGGCGCGCACCAGCATGACGGCCATCTGCTCGCGGGTGATCGACTCGTTCGGCCGGAAGGTCCGATCCTCGAAGCCGCCGATAATGCCAGCCTTCGTCGCCGCGCCGATATACGGCGCCAGCTTGCCGGACGTGCTCACGTCACGGTAGCCGCCGGCTGCGCCCGCATCGCCCTGCAGCCCGAGCGCACGGGCGAGCAGCGTCGCGAACTGGGCGCGCGTAATGTTCGCGTTCGGCGCGAAGGCGGTGGAGCTGACGCCTTCAATAATATATTTGGAAGCCAGCTCGCGGATCGCTTCCCGCGCCCAATGGCTTCGAATATCTTGGAAATCCTTGCTGCGGTCCATCATCGCGACCGCTTGATTGCCTCTGAATTGGAAGCCGAACACCGTCACTCCGGCTGCCTGCTTCATCACGGTCGGCACGAAGCCCGCTTTCGCCAGAGCGGCATCGTACCGGACAGCCGAAGCGTTGCCGCTGTCGACATAGCCGGTCGTGCGCACCTTGTAATCAAGCTGCGCGTCAAGCGCCCGCGGGCCGGCCGATCCGGCGTAGGTCGAAGTGTAGAAGTCGATCGGCTGCACGCGGATGTTCGCCCCTGTCGCCTGGAGATAGCTCGTAAGCGCAGACGCGTCCGACCCGGACGCCTTCTCCGCCTGCAGGAGCAGATAGGCGGCGCTGCCGCCCCACTCGCGCTCAAGCCGGCTGAAGTCGAGCTCGCGAAGCGGCACCGAGTACAGGATGTCGCCGTACCGGATCGAGAAGACGGCATCGCTCGCTTTTAGTGTATACATCCTTCAGCGCAGACAGCGGAACGGCCACCATCGCCGCGCGCTCGGAGACCGGCACATCGAATGCCAGATGGTTGCGCGAGCCGTTATGCATGACATAGTCGAATGAGGACTTCAACTTGCTGGCCGGCAGCGTATACCGCTTGACGGACTGGCCGTAGCGCGAGCGAGCGGAGGCCGTATCCGCCGCCGAGCTCGACAGCACATACCATCCGCTGTCAAGGAACCAGTCATACGAAGCAGGCTGAAGGTCGCCGGGCCGCACCGAGCCGTCCGTCTCATTCGTTGCCGCCGCGTTGGCGAACGAGGAGACCGCATTGCCGTTCAGATCCCGCAGCGGATTCGTCCCCGGCGCATAGGAGACCGTTACGGCGCTGTACGGGTTCACGCTCTCTTCGAGCGCGAGCGTCACCTTGTCGCCCTGGACGGAGGCGCTCTTCACCCGCATCCCGGCATGGTCCGCCTGAACGGAGAACTGGGATGACGCCGGCGCCGGCGATTCCCGCAGCTTCTCCGTGAAAGTCAGCGTCACGGTGGCGCCTTTGACGGAGGCGCTGCGCAGCGCCGGCGCCTCGTTGTCCGTCTTGTTCGCGACCTTCGCCAGCGTGAAGGCGGCGGCCGCATTGCCCGACAAATCCCTCAGACGGGGCTCGGCCGGCGCATAGGATACCGTTACCTCGTCATGGTCGGAGACGCTGGAATCAAGCGCCAGCTCCACGACGTTCCCCCGGATCTGAACAGCATGGACGTAGCGTGCCGTCCGGTTCACGAGCACGGAATAATGGCTGCGATGCGGCACTTGATCCGCCGCCAGCCCTTCGTTATATACAAGCCGCAGCAGGCTGCCGTTCACTTCGGCCGCTTCCAGCACCGGAGGCTTCGTGTCGTTCAGATTGCGCACATATTGCTCGCTTATCGCGGGTACCGGATTGCCGGCCCGATCCTTCAGCGGATACCGGTCAGGCGCATACCGGATCTTCACGACCTGGCCGTTCGTAATGAGGTGAAGCAGCGACAGCGTCACCTTGCGCCCGTCCTGGGAAATGCGGGCAATGGCTCTCGTCTTGCCGTCCACCCAGACGGTGAACTGCTCAGCGGCCTTGGACGAAACCGCATCAAGCTCTTTGTTGAACTCGAAGACGACCTGCGTCCCCTTGGCCGTCACCTGCTGCAGCTTCGGCAGCGTCGCATCCGTCGTATCGCTGACCGGCGTCCGGTCAAGCGCGGCTGCGGCGTTGCCGGCAGCGTCCTGAATATTCCGGTCCTTGCCCGGCGTATAGCTGATCCGCACGTCTTGACCGTAGGCGATCCCGCTCTTCAGCTTCACGTCGACGGCGCTTCCCGCTACCGCCACATTGGCGACGCTCCGCGAGTCTCCGTTGACCGTGACAGAGAAGCGGGATGGCGGCGGTACCGATGCGGGGTCAAGCCGCTCGTTGTAGGTCAGCCGGATCGTATCGGCACTCTGCATCGAAGCCGAGACCAGCACCGGCGCCGTTACGTCCTGCTTGCCCGTGGCGAACCGCCAGGCGTTGTCGCCCTGCAGCCCGGGATAGGCCTGTTTGGTGCCGTTGCGCAAGGCGCCTGCCGTAATTTCCACGATATATTCCGTATCCGGCTTCAGATCCAGCACCGGATCGATCGTAATCGTCTTCGTGCCGTCCCCGCTAATCCGGTTCGATGACACGGAGACCGCCTCATGCACCTTGCCGTCCTTGTCCGTTTTGATGAGAACGCTGCCTTCCGCCTTCCATACCGGTTCATTGAACGTCAGGACGAGATTCGCATCGGAGCGCACATCCTTCTGTCCACGGGCGGGCGACAGCTGCTCCAGCACCGGAATGCCCTGCTCCGCCTTCGTGGTGAACGACCAGACCGCCGGATCATAAATGCCAAGGAATGCCCCATTTTCGTTCGTGAAGGCACTGTAGTCGACCTGCACCGTATACGTTGTGCGATAATCCAGCTTGACCGAAGGCGTAACGACCGCCTTGGTTTGTTTGTCGTCGAGCCGTACCTGATCGCTTTCCACCGCAATCGTCTCGACGGCTTCGCCGCTCCGCTTTTTGATCGTAATATGTCCCTTGCCCTTGCTTACCGCCTCGCGGAACTCCATGGTCAGCTGCGGTTGAATGTCGATGTCTTCCGAGCCGGAACGCGGCGTGACGGAATCAACGATAATGATATGCCAGCCTTGATCTGCGCGAGCAACTTCGTCGGGTGACTGCGCCAAGGCCGTGCTGATGGACAGCTCCATCGCCATTGCCGCCGTGAGTAAGACGGCCACTGCTCTTTTCACGTGTGAACCCCTCCTTTGGTCGAACCGACCGATGTATCCATGCGGATATGCCGTACGGCGGTACTCCTTCGCCGCACCCACTTTCTTTAACGCAAGCGGGGCACGAATTGTTGTTCGCCAGAGAGAGGCCTTAACAATTTCACATCTTAGGTAGGGGGTCAAAAGTTCGGCTGGGGCCTGTTCATTTCCGGCGCTGCTCTTCGATTACTGCTATAGTCCTCCCGACTTCGGTCATACCGTTTTGCGCCGCACGTAATAGGTGAACACATGGGACAAGACGACTTTCAGCGCCGCAAACACCGGTACGGCCAAAATCATTCCGATGATGCCGGCGAGCTGTTCTCCGACGAGCAGGGCAAATATAATCGAGAGCGGATGCATATGCAGCGTCCGGCCAACCACCTGGGGGGAAATAATGTTCCCTTCGAGAATTTGGCAGACCGTATTGACGGCAATGACGAAAATCATCATTTTCAATGACATGGTCGAAGCGACGATCAGGGCAGGAGCCGCTCCGAAATACGGTCCGAGATACGGAATAATATTGAAGATGGCCACGAACAGCGCCAGCAGCAGCGGATAAGGCAGTCCGATCAGCCAGTAGCCGATATAAGCCAGCACCCCGATAATGGCGCAGACGAGGACTTGCCCCCGGATATAGCTGCCGAGCGCATTATCGATTTCTTTGAGCATCATCACCATATGCTTGCGGTGCGTCTTCGGCATATAGGCGATAACGGTTCGTTCGAACACATTGAAGTCTTTCAAAATATAGAAAATCAAAAAAGGAACGATAAGCGCCATCATAAGGATGTTGAGCATATCGCCGAGGTTGTTCATAAATTCCGTGATCACCTTGCCCACCCGCTGCTCCATGCCGTAAATCCAGTCGTTCAGACTGCTCCGGACCGACGTCGGCATGAGAGACGACTCGCTGAGCCCGTCCATCAGCTCCGCCGCCTTCGCATTGAAGTGAGGCATCTGCTCGTTCAATTCCTCCAACTGCTTCATAATCATCGGAATCATATTGATGAGCAGCACGGTGACGCAGGCGATGAATACCGCATAAATGAGCAGCACCGCGATCGGCCGGGGAACTTTGCGCTCGGACAGCATATTGACGACCGGATTGAGCACATAAGCGATAATCATCGCGATGAGGAACGGGGCAACCACCGACTTTACAATCCCGTATACATTGCCGAGAAGCGGCTTCAACAAGTACAAGTAATACAGGATGAACAAAGCGAGCAGCACATATACGCCATAGACGAACAGCTTGTTTTTCCAAAAACGCTCCACTGTATTCCACACTCCGTTCGGACGAGCATCATACAGTAAAGTATGTGTAGCTAAGTGAAAATTAACTCGTCCGGCCGGCCGTTCCTCATCTTCCAGATGCGCTGATTGTCGCTGCCGCGGAAGCGAAGGCCGGGACGGCGGCGTTCGATCAGGAACCGACCGTCCACGAGCACATCCGTCAGCCGCAGCAGATCCCGCTGATCCCGGGTTCCGTCCTGCAGCAGCTCCTCCACCGTATAGCCCGTGTAGCACCAGACCGTTCGGCCCGCCTCCTTGACGATGCGGGCCAGCTTGGCCAGCCCCCGGGCCTGGAGGAACGGCTCGCCGCCCGACAAGGTGAGATCGGTAAGCGGATTGGAGAGCACATCGTCCGCCACCGCCTCGACGCTCATCAGGGTGCCGCCGTCGCTGCGCCAGGAGCTGGGATTGTGGCATCCCGGGCAGCGGTGGGGACAGCCGCTGACGAACACGACCGTCCTTAACCCCTCGCCGTCCACGACACTGTCATGGAGTATCGACATCACGCGCAAGCTCATCGATGCTTCACCCGCTCGCTCTCCTCGCTGCGCTTGGCCGAATTCCATTTGCTCATATCGCCGACCAGATAACCGGTAATGCGGCGAATGCGCTCAATGTCCTCTTCGGCGCCGCCGCATACGGGGCATGCATCCTCGATCATGTCCTGATGGCCGCAGCGGCGGCAGCGGTCGACCGGATGGTTCATCGATCCGTAGCCGATCCCGTGCTCTGCCATCGCGCGCACAATCCGATCGAGCGCTTGCGGATTCGCTTTGGCGCTGCCGTCCAGCTCGACATAGGTAATATGACCGGCGTTGCACAAAGCATGGTATGGCCCTTCGATGCGGATTTTGTCATACGCCTTGATCGGATAATAGACCGGAACATGAAATGAGTTCGTATAGTAATCGCGATCGGTCACGCCCGGAATGCGGCCGAAATCTTCCCGATCGCGCTTCGTGAATTTGCCGGACAGCCCTTCTGCCGGGGTCGCGATAAGCGAATAGTTCATCCCGGTGGCGGCCACGGCTTCGTCCATCCGCCGGCGCATATGGCCGACAATCTCGAGACCGAGCCGGCGCGCCTCCTCGGACTGGCCGTGATGGCACCCGGTCAGGGCGACCAGCGCTTCGGCGAGCCCGATGAAGCCGACGCTGAGCGTGCCCTGCTTCAAGACGTCGCGCAGCTCGTCCTCCGGCTCAAGCCGTTCGCTGCCGCGCCAGACGCCCTGCTGCATCAGGAAAGCGAAATCGCGAGCCCGCTTCCGCCCTTGATATTCATAGCGAGCGGCAAGCTGTCTCACGGCAATGGAGAGCATATCATCCAGCAGGGTGAAAAAAGCGTCCTTCGTGCGGGCCAGCAGCGCCATGCGCACCAGATTCAGCGAGGTGAAGGACAAATTGCCGCGTCCCTGCGGCGTCGACGGGCCGTTCACATTGGCCATGACCCGCGTGCGGCAGCCCATGTAACAGACCTCGCTCTCCGGCGTTCCGTCGTCATGCTCCTTGTTGAAGGGCGCATCCAGGAAGGCAAAGTTCGGGAACAGCCGCTCTGCCGTCGTGGCCAGAGCCAGCTCGTAAAGATCGCGGTTCGGGTCCCGCTCCGCGAAGTTAACGCCGGTTTTTACTTTGAAAATCTGGATCGGGAAGATCGGCGTCTCTCCCTTGCCCAGACCCGCTCTTGTCGCCAGGAGCAGCTGTCTGATGAGCATGCGCCCTTCCCGCGACGTGTCTGTGCCGTAATTAATCGAGATGAACGGAACTTGCCCCCCGCCGCGCGAATGCATCGAATTGGCATTATGAATGAAGGCTTCGCAGGCCTGGTACACGTCGCGCTCGGTCAGGCGCCACGCTTCCTGCTCCCGGTCAAGCTCCGGCTGCAGCGGCAGCGATTCCAGATAGGCCAGGTGGCGCCGGAACGTCTTGCCTACATAAGGGGCCAGATCGTAATCGAAGGCGGGATACGCTTGTCCGCCATGCTGCTGGTTCTGATTCGCCTGCAAAATGATCGAAGCGAGAGCGAGCGCGCTCTTGATATCCTGCGGCTCCCGCATATGGCCATGGCCGGTATTGAAGCCTCGCTTCAAGAGCTGTCCGAGCGGGATCTGGCAGCAGGTCGTCGTTCCATACGCATAGAAATCAAGATCGTGAGGATACAGCAAATTATCCTCCACGGCTTCCCGCGCTTCCGGGGCAAGCAAATAATTTATCGCATACCAGCGCGAGCATTCGCTGGCCATCTTGCTCATGATGCCCATCGGCGAGCGGCCGTCCACATTGGCATTTTCGCGCATCAGATCCGAATCCGCGTCCTGTACGATTTCGTGCAGCGACGCCGTCAGCGGATGATGCTCCGGCAGCGCTCGGCCATCCCCCTTCCGTGCGCTCCCCCATGATGTCCAAGGCATCGGTTCGGCGCCTCCCGCACTATCTTCGGCAACGTTCGCATCGCGCAATCGCGGCATGATCGTCATCGCTACTCCACCCTTCCATATCGTCTCTATTGATATTTCAACACTCTAAAACACTATATGTAGTATGAGTATTTAGAAAAAGACACAATATGTATTATCTACAAATGAGGAAGCCCGCAATATGAGATCGGTCACAGCCGGGCAGCCGCCGGAACGGCAAAAAGCGCCCATGCACCGCGCGAGGCGGAGCATGAACGCTTTTGTTCGCTTTATTCTGACTTGTGTCCATTCCGTTATGAAGAAGCATGCGCTTCCGGATAAGGCGGTGTCATAAACTCATCGCCAAAAAATAAATCGTCGAGCGAGCTCAACGTCCCGTCTTCTTCCACCTGGAACACCGACATTTTATCGCCGTTAACGGTCAACTCGATAAAGCATCCCCAGCAGTAGAACTGGTGGGCGCCAATCTTCCCGATATCTTTGGAATTGCAATTCGGGCATCGCATCATCGTTCTTCACCATTCCGTCCATTAGACTAATTTGATTGTGCACTTGCGCTTCCGCTCTCTTCCACGACGATTACATCGGTGCCCCATTTTAAGCGGCTCATTCCTTCAATCTGCCGTCTTCCTTCCAGAAGGTCCGCAAGCAGGCCGTCTGAAATTTCCAGACCTGTTATCTGGTTACCCATATTGGGCTGAAAATAAACATCGGCGACCCATCCGAGCTGGGAGCCTTCCGAAGTCATGACCGGCAATCCCTTCAATGCCGCCTGTCCCGACAGAAATGACCGTTCCAGCGTGGCGCTGTCCGTCATCTGCACGGCTTCGCCGCTCGCAATCATGACCGCGTCATCCCCGCAGGCGGTCACATCCTCCCACCGTACCAGCATGTCCTGCTTGCGGACGCGGCTGACAAGCTGAAGATGCGTAATCTCCCAATCGGGAGTGATGCAGATATCTTTTACTTTGGAAATTTGCTTGCCCGTACCGATATCAAACACGGGCAGGCCGATCAGCTCCAGCAACTTCATTCAGGGGACCCTCCTTCGGTTCATGGCACATGCGGGTGCGCCGCACAGGCGCGCCTCTCCGCCGATAGCGCTCCATTCGCCGCGGATCCCGCCCCTTGATGCGGTCTGAGGAACTTCTTAATTTCTATTACGGACGCGGTTGGCGATGGTTGCAATTTGTTGCGACACAATATCGGCTTGCTCAATAGTATTGCCCAATCCGAAGCTGAATCTAACGGCGGTGCTCTTGCGCAGCTCGGAGAGCTTCATCGCTTCGAGCACATGCGATACTTCCAGGGAACCGGAAGTGCAGGCGGATCCGCTGGCTGCCATGATGCCTGCCAGATCGAGATTCATCAGCAGCGTCTCTGTCGGAACGTCCAGCACGCTCACATTGAGAATGTGAGGGAGATGCAGCTCCGGATGCCCGTTATACGCGACCCGATCTCCCAATCCCTCCACGAGCTTCGACCAGAGCCTCGCCCTCACTCGCTTGGTCTGGCGTACCTTGTTCTCCCGTTCGTTCTCAGCTACGCGAAGCGCCGCCGCGAACCCCGCGATTCCGGCCACATTTTCCGTCCCCGCCCGGCGCTTCCGCTCCTGATTGCCCCCGTGCAGCATCGGCTCCCACTCCGTCCCTTGACGGATATACAAGCAGCCGACTCCCTTCGGACCATTGATCTTGTGGGCGGAGAAGCTGGCCATGTCGACCGGCCAATCCGTCAGTTGGAACGGCAGCACTCCCAGCGCCTGAACGGCGTCGGTATGCATCACAATCCCCTGCTCGCGCACCAGCTCGCCGATCTCCCGAATCGGCTGCAGCGTGCCCACCTCATTGTTGCCCGTCATGACGCTCACCAGGCAAGTATTCGGCTGAAGCGCTTCCCGAATGCGCTCCGGCGCGACAAGGCCCGTCTCGTCCGGCGCGACGTAGGTCACTTCCACTCCGAGCTGCTCCAGATAACGGCAAGCGTGGAGCACCGCATGATGCTCCACTTCCGTCGTCACGACATGAGGCGGACGTTCCCGTCCGTGTCTCCGCCAGGCGGCATGGACCACGCCGAACAGGGCCGCGTTGTCGCTCTCCGTCCCGCCGCTCGTAAAGACGAGATCCTGCGGCCGGCAGCCGAGCCGTTCCGCGACGCCGTCCCGCGCCCGGGTCAAGGCCGCGGTCGCTTCGCGGCCGGCCGCGTGAACGCTGGAGGCATTACCATACACGTCCCGCATGACCGCGATCATCGCTTCCGCCGCCTCCGGGTGAAGCGGCGTCGTCGCGGCATGATCGAAATAAATTCGTTCCATTTCGCTTCCCTCGCGATCGTTAAATATAGAACATATAGCTTTCCTGCACGTTCTCATCCTTGTACGAGATCAGATCCGCAAGCGTTGTCGAATCAAGCACCTGAGCGATGCTGTCGCGAATGCGCAGCCACAGATCGCGCTTGGCCGGATCGTCCTCTTCCGTGAAATCGACCGGTGAAATCGGGCCTTCGAGCACGCGGATAATTTCGCCTGCCGTGACCTGCTCCGGGCTCTCCGGCAATATATATCCGCCGTAGGCTCCCCGTATGCTTTTGACCAAGCCCGCGTTGCGGAGCGGCGCTATCAATTGTTCAAGATAATGCTCGGAGAGATTGTTCTTCTCCGCGATGCTCTTCAAGGAAGTCGGGCCCTCGCCGTAGCTCCTGGCCAGCTCCATCATAATCGTCAGCCCGTAACGGCCCTTTGTTGATATTTTCATTGTTACACCTCATTTATTGGTTGTTCCTGTCCAATTCAATGTATTCCGATTAAGGCACCCCGTATATCGTAACATAACTATCTCCGTTATGGACAATAATCTGACAGGGTATTCGGATAAAGTTCTGCATCGATCCATGCATGTTCACATAATAGGGTATATATGGTAAATTGTTGATATATGTGATGATAGCGTATTCATGCAATTCGCAGTTCGAAAGAAGGTGATTCTGTGAGTTCGGAACAAAGACTCGTCGGCGAATTAATATACGAGTATCGGAAGAAGGCAAGGTATACGCTTCGTCAGTTGTCGACCTTATCTGGCATTCCCAAAGGAACGATATCGAAAATCGAAAGAGGGGAAACAAAGCGCCCTGAATTGGCTACCGTTCTGGCGCTGACTTCCCCCTTGTACGTTCCATATGCAGATGTCGTGAGTCATTACCTTGTGAAGGAGAGACGCAAGAGTGTTCTGCAACCTTTGCTGCAGGAAGCGATTCGGACAGGTGACGTAGAGGTCATCGAGAAGATTGCTGTCCGGTTTTTGGAATGCGACGGCACGGACAGCTATGACCTAACTGCGGAATTATACAACATGGCAGAGTCTGTAACCGATGTCACGGTCAGACTTGGATTGTTCCAACTTATCACAACCTACGCCAGAGAGCATGGTATACAGCCTTATTTGGCCAAAGCTTTATTCCAGACGTACTTGATTCAACGAAATGATTTCAGCAAGCTGGATCTCACTTTCCAAACCGGAACCTACCTGCTGAATTACATCAATTTTTTCTCGGAAGAGGATAAGGTGTTGCTGCACTTCAAGCTGGGGTTTCATGCCTACGCGCTGCAGCTTTATGAGAAGTGTATCGAACTGTGTCTCCCTATCGGCAAAAAGTATAAGAGCGATGACCTTACGAAGGCGCGTGCCCTGCTCCTTATTTGCAATTCCTATTACTATTTAGGCGATTACTTTTTGGCGGAGCAGTATCTATATGAATGTAAAAAGTATCCTTTCGCAGAGATTCAAGAAAACGTTGCACTTAATGAGGCTTGTATAGCGGGGCGAAAAGGAAATAGCAAACAGGCCATATCGCAACTCCTCATCTGCTTGGAACAGTCCTCGCCCAATAATGCGATCCATGTCGTGAACGAGCTTCTTGAGTTATACCTCCAAGATCAAAATATTGATGCTATAGAACAATTAATTGACGATGAATCCCGAATTCTGAATGCCCACTATCACACGCCATTTAAAAAATCTGAATTAGCCCTATATTTTAAATTGAAGGCGGGCTATTACATATTGATGAAAAAATATGAAGATGCGATTGACTGTTACACGTTAAGCGTACTGCACTATATAGATGTCGATTCTCGTATTAGAGCGAATGATTGTTTTAATTTAATCGTGTTTATATTACCCAAATGGGCACAGCAACAAATTGTAAAATCATATATGCAGGGGGAAGGGCAAATTTCGATTTGACCCTTCTTTTTTCGAACTCTGTTTTTGTCTTATTTTAGTTGAATATGTCGAAAAGTTTTATTGGTGGATAATTTTAGGGAATCCAAGAAACCTCAAGTATATTTTTTAGTGAGAAAGGGGGAAATGCAGTCTAAATGCTCACTCATGCGGAAGAACAGTTAATTTTGCAAAAGGTTGAAGAGTTGCGTCAACGTTTAACAAGAGCAGTTGGCAATATGAAAAGCCTAAGTGATGAGCATGTAGTTATACTTAGTCAGGAACTTGACTCTTACATATTGCAGCTTCAAAAAAAGAACTACTTAAACAGAGTTAAGACTAGTAGCACCAAAAAGATAACGAAAATGACGGGTTGAGTTAGTCGAATTCTGAAATTTCGCAAAAAAAAGAGCAAAATTGCATCCGAGAAGCAAGATGAAGAAAGAAATAGAACTCGAAATATCAGGCTGGTGGAAAACCCCTGTTTTTTACGAAGGGGTGGAGATGTCCATTTACCTGATCAAAACTTGGCACTCAGAGCGTTTTAAGTCGATTTTTCTACTGAGAGACGAGATCCACCATATAAAAAATGAAGTGGCGAAAATTCCCATAGACTTCTCAACGGCCTGATTTTACGGGATCCAAGAGACCGCGTCGGATCCAGAAGGCATCATCGCCTTCAGGAGGCATCATTGCCTTCTGTAGGCATCGTTGCCTTCTGGGGCTTGAACGTGTGGAGGGAATTGCTGCTATTTTACAGGAATTTCGGCTCAATGAGTCCACATCCCGAGTAATTGCTGCAAATCTACATCATTTTAGGCCCTTTTGCTTCAAGTCGAAGCGAAACGGGTGAAATTCCTGCCGTTTTGCAGGATTCCTTTCTGGGAAAGTCGTCCATATCGAATTGCTGTATTTACGCAGGATTTCGCTTACCGAATAGGCGTGTCTGGAGAAATCGTGCAGTTTTGCGGATTTCGCTTACCGGATAGACGTGTCTAGGGAAATGGTGCAGTTTTCAGGCCGTTGGAAAACCCCTGTTTTTTACGAAGGGGTGGAGATTGTCCATTTTCCTACTCAAAACTTGGCACCCATCGCGTTTTAAATCGATTTTTTCTACTGAGAGACGAGATCCTCCACATAAAAAATGAAGTGCAAAAAAATCCCTTGGACTTTCTCAACAGCCTGAAATATGCAGGTATTTTCAATCCGAATGAGGGGGCATGAGGCAGAAGCGTTGATCACGGCTCGTTCTGAATTGTGGTCCTGCAAGCGCTTTAGCGTTAATCAACTATCGTTGGGCAACTCCACATCAATCAAAGCTTGCAGCAGACTGGGATCCGAAGAATAAGTCGTATGGGATGAATACAGAAAAATACAAAGGAACTACATCTCCTGATATGGCACGGTCTATTAATTATCACATCGGTTCCAATTATTATACTGCTTCAAAAGTGAGTGACAAGGATACTCTTCGGAGATACATTATTAATGATGTTGGTACACTAGCGTTGCATCAATCTTTTTACGAAAATTTTCACCCTATAATTCTCTATATTTGTAACTTATTGAACTATATTCGTGGACAAAAATAAAGAAATCTCCTATTGTTGAGTTACCCTAAGCGTTATCCATAAAACGCCTCAACAAAGGAGATTCCTATGGATAACGTACCGAATCAAAACGTCATTTGTCAATGCCTAAAGTGGTTACATGTGAATTCCACTAGAGATGAGTCATTGGATTACCGAGCCCAAAAGTTGTTTGTCGGCGCTTCGACACTCTTGTTTGTAGAGGCACAGCTCCAGCAACGAGACTCATACAAAGGTGTTTCTGTTCCATACGGATTTCGATTATACTGTTCCTATGCAACATTCAAAATTACATATCTTACCTCACGGGAAAGGAATGGCGCTCGTTGATAAATGAAAAATTAGCGACCTTACGGCCGACGGAGCTCGGTGTCCGGTTCACTCCGCTCGACATACATAACCAAGAGTTTGACCGCACGTTTCGAGGGTATGATGAAGATCAGGTGAACGAATATCTGGACCTGATTATTAAGGATTATCAGACCTACAACCAAATCATCCAAGAGCTGCAGGCGCAGATCGCGGAGCTGCTGCAGGAAGACGCTCCCGCAACGCCTGACATGGACAATATTCAGCAGCGCATTCGGGAGCTTGAAATTTACTCCTTCGGGAGAACAAAAGACTAGCGGGAACGATCCTTCTGCACCCGATAAGGCCGAGGGTGTATCACAGACATAAAGCAGCCCATACTAGAGCATACGGGGCATCGTTTTGTTGAACGTTTATTTTCCCCCGCCTAGTTTCAGCCGAATATGTTACAATAGAGTGATACTACAAATCGACGGGTTGCGGCCAGCGGGGCGGCTTCAAGCGCCTCAACCGGCCGGCCCGCAGCAAAGACGGTGATATCATGACAACTGCGAATGCCCATACCCGTGTCGTCGTCGGCATGTCGGGGGGCGTCGATTCCTCCGTAACGTCCTTGCTGCTTAAGCAGCAGGGGTACGATGTAATCGGCATATTTATGAAAAACTGGGATGATACCGACGAATTCGGACATTGCACCGCCGAGGATGATGCCGAAGACGTGCGCCGGGTCTGCGAGCAGATCGGCATCCCTTATTATACGGTCAACTTCGAGCGTCAATATTATGACAAGGTATTCTCCTACTTCCTGGAGGAGTACCGGCGCGGACGGACACCGAACCCGGATGTCATGTGCAACCGGGAGATCAAATTCGGAGAGTTCCTGCAAAAAGCGCTCGATCTCGGGGCCGATTACGTGGCCACGGGCCATTATGCCCGCGTCGTGCGGGAGAACGGCCAAGCGAAGCTTCTTCGCGGCATCGACCGCAACAAAGATCAGACCTATTTCCTGAATGCCTTGAACCAGGAGCAGCTCGCGCGGGCCATGTTCCCGATCGGCCATCTGCCGAAGCCGGAAGTGCGCCGGATTGCGGAAGAAGCCGGACTCGCCACCGCGAAGAAAAAGGACAGCACCGGCGTCTGCTTTATCGGCGAGCGCAATTTCAAGGAGTTTTTGAGCCAATACTTGCCGGCGCAGCCCGGGGACATGATCGACATCCGGAGCGGAGAAGTCAAGGGCCGGCATGACGGCTTGATGTACTATACGCTCGGACAGCGCCAAGGCCTCGGCATCGGCGGTTCGGGCACCGGCGAGCCTTGGTTCGTAGCCGAAAAGGATCTCGACCGCAATATTTTGTATGTCGTCCAGGGCGAAGCCCATCCAAGCCTGTATTCGACCGGGCTGCGAGCGGCCGACGTGAGCTGGATCGCGGGCGATGCGCCGGACAAGCTGCATTGCACGGCCAAGTTCCGTTACCGGCAGCCGGATCAGGAAGTCACGGTCGAGCGAAGCGGCGACGGGACCTATGAAGTGACGTTCGCCGCGCAGCAGAAGGCGGTTACGCCGGGACAAGCCGTCGTGTTCTATGACGGCGAGGTCTGCCTGGGCGGAGGAACGATCGACGCCGTTCATAAGCTCAAGTACTAAGCGCAACCGGGCTCCGTTCGGCAGCCGATAGATGACAAATCCCCCCTCGCTCCCGGAGCAAGGGGGGATTTGTTCATTCTATACGGTCGTCGAGGCCGAAGTATCGACTTCGTCGCGGGCCGGCGCATCGAGCTTGCGGACATGCAGCCGCGCGATGCGAAGATGATCGGTCTCCTCCACGATGAACTCGAACTGAGATTCGACCGCGATGGTCTGGCCTACCCGCGGCGGCACTTCCACCTGGGCGTAGATCCAGCCGCCGATGGTATCATAATCGTCCGATACGATATCGGTGCCGAAATAGGAGTTCACTTCCTCGATCAGCAAGCGGCCGTCAATCGAATAATTCGACTCGTCCCGCTTCTCAATCTGCGGCCGTTCCTCGTCGAATTCATCCTGAATTTCGCCGACGATCTCCTCCATAATATCTTCCAATGTGACCAGACCTGCCGTTCCGCCGAACTCATCGATGAGCAAGGCAATCTGCACCTTGTTCTTCTGCATCATCTTCATCAGCGCGCTGATGGAGATCAACTCCGGCACGCTCATCATCGGCCTCATCACTTGGCGTATATCTTCAATCCCCGGCGGCGCCTTCACCAAATCCTTGATATGGACAAAGCCGATAATATTGTCCTTGTCCTCGTCGCACACCGGATAGCGTGTATGCATTTCCGTAATTGCTTTCTCTTTGTTCTCCTCGAATGAATTCTGCGCATAAAGGCAGACCATATCCGTGCGCGGAATCATAATATCGCGCGCATGCGTCTCCGTGAAGTCAAAAATGTTATCGACCAAGGCAAGCTCGGTATTGTCAATCAGACCGCTCTTGTAGCTTTCTTTCATCAAAATGCGTATTTCTTCTTCCGTATGAGCCGACTCATGCTCGGAAGCAGGCTGAATACCGAATAACTTCAGCAGCAGGTTCGCGGTTCCGTTCAACAGCCAGATGAACGGATACATGATCTTGTAAAAGTAACGGAGCGGCGCCGCCGTCAACAACGTAATCGCCTCGGCTTTGCGAATGGCCAGAGATTTGGGAGCCAGCTCGCCGAGCACGATATGAAGCACGGTGATAATGATGAACGCAATCACCGTCGATACGGTGTGCAAGACGACCTCGCCGAGGCCAATCGCCTCCAGCGGCTCTTTCAGGAGCTGGGCCACCGTCTTCTCCCCGATCCAGCCCAGGCCGAGTGAAGCAAGCGTAATGCCCAACTGGCAAGCCGATAAATACGCGTCCAGATGATCGGTCACATGCTGCGCGAACCGCGCCTTCGCATTGCCTTCCTGCACCAGCGTATCAATCCGGCTGCCGCGCACCTTCACCATGGCGAATTCGGCGGCGACAAAGAAACCGTTCAAAAATACAAGAAATAGAACCGAAAAAATGCCTAAGCCTATCGGTAACGGATCATCCAAACCTTCCCTGTCTTCCCGTCATCGGAACAGACAGGTACACCTCCCCATCATCAGAAAATAATTGCATTAAGAACATTATATAAGAAAGTACATAACCGTCAAATGGCGGCACGGCCCGAAAAACCGATGAAACGGCATCCCCTTGCCGTGCGCCCGGTTGACATTAAGTATATTCCACCTCTACGGCGTCCTATCACCCGTTTTGCTCGGAAACGGGCCTTTTTTATAATTTGGAAGCATACCGCACCGCTTCATTCAACAATCCGATAATATAGTCGTCGTCGCAAATGTATAATATATTTTGTCCTTCCCGCCGGTAACGGACAAACCGGTACGCCCGCAGCGTCTTCAACTGGTGGGATACCGCCGATTGGGACAGCTGCAGCGTCTCCGCAAGCTGGTTCACGGCGCATTCTTCCTTGGCCAGCATGGACAATATCCGAATCCGCGTCGGATCTCCCAGCGCTTTGAAGGTTTGCGATACATGCTCGAGCACTTCAGGATCCAGATCTTTTCCCAGGAAATATTCCATCATTGTCTCTCCTTTGTCCTTTGGTCCATCCCCTGTATATTCCGGCTCCGGACGGGGAATGAACATATCCTCATATGTTGGCAAGCTGTTGCCTGTAGGATATGACAAAGCGGCTCAATTTAAACATGGCGTTTCAAGGAAATTGACATCACGCGAATCGGCGCATCCCGCTTATGCGGCCGGCATCGGGGTAGGCGTAGGCTCCGCATATCCTTCTTTGTATTTCTCGTCGATGGCGTTGCGGATGTCGATGTCGCTCATCCCTTCGCTCTTCAGCTTCGAAGCCTCTACCGCGATATTGAGGCATACGCCGCAGCGGGTGCCGTGATCGTCCCATACGACGGCTCCGTCTTCTTCGATCTCCGCGACGAAGCAGTTCAGATTGTTCTGATGTCCTGCCGATTCTCCGCAGCCGCAATAGCAAGGCATCGAGGCGAGCAGTTCATGGTTGGCGGCCGCCAGCTTGTATATCAATTGCATCTCCTCGCTCTTATCGTCCATAAAAGGCGGAAGCTGATCCGCGGATGCCGTCGTTTGCCGCAGATCTCCGTTCGGCATTAGCCGCTCTGCCGCTTCCGGCTTCCCCGTCACGGCATGTCCGGCGTCGCCGGCGCTGCATCCGGCGGCCCCGAGCACCGATACCGTTACAATAACCGCTCCGATAAGCTTTTGAATCTTATACCGTCCCGTTAGGGAATGCCTCGCTTGGAACATGTCGACTCCTCCATTTTCTTTTCAATTTCATCGATACTGCGCTTGACGATGCGGCCCGCGCTACCCTGGCAGACCGGCCAGCCATCGTCCCCCCGCCGCAGCGGCGAGCCCGACGGCCGCCGTCAGGAACAGATACAGCGCGCAGCGGCCGCGCTGCTTGTCCTTCCATAGCGTCAATGCTTCGAAGCTGAAAGTCGAAAATGTCGTAAAGGCCCCGCACCATCCGACCGCGGCGAACACGTACAGCGGAGCGGGCAGCGCCTCACGCATCCCGGCCAACAGGCCAAGCAGGAAGCAGCCGCCCCAATTGACAAGCAGCGTCCCCCACGGAAAGCGGCTGCCTGCCCGCCTTGCAATATAAGCGCCCAATATATAACGGCTCCAGGCCCCGCACGCCCCGCCAATGGCTACCCACAGCATATTCATCGCTGTCCCTCCTCGCATGCGCCTGCCGGCTTGGACCGCGCCGCCCAGCGCATGCCGAGCCAGGCCAGCCTCAGTCCGAGGCCGATGCTCGCCGTCAAATAGATAACCGCGACGGCATACCGCTGGGCCGCGAACAGGTCCAGCGCCTCGACCGCGAAGGTCGAGAACGTCGTCGTTGCCCCCGTAAGCCCGGTTCCGAGCAGCGGCTTCCATAGCGGCGACAGGCCGGGCCGCTCATGCAGCCAGGTGAAGAACCAGCCGAGAAAGAGACAGCCGGCCAGGTTGACGGCCAATGTCGCCCAGGGGAAGCCTGCCGACGGGTCGAACGGGAGCAGCAGGCCGATGCCATAGCGGAGACAGGCTCCTGCGCTTCCCCCTGCCGCGACGGCGGCTCCCGCCGCTCTCCGCATCGCTGCGGCCCCCGCTCTGTCTGTATGCTTGGCCGTCATACTTCCCTCTCCCTTCCGAATGCTGTCTGTTCGGCCTCTGGATGCTTGGAGCCGGTCATCTGCGGGAACCTGCTCCACCCTTAGTCCCCGTTATCCGGCTTTGCTTGGCGTCTCCGTTCCTGATTCAGGCGCATCTTCGCCTCGGTCCCTTGCTCGCTCGCCATGAAGAAGACCCGATTGCGGATCGAATCCGGCAAATATTGCTGTTCAACGTAATGTCCGGGATAATCATGCGGATATTTGTAGCCCTTGTGCCCGAGCTTCTCGGCTCCCTTATAATGCGCATCTCGGAGATGAAGCGGCACAGGAGCCGACGGATAGTCGTCGAAGGCCGCCATGACGCGGGCGATGGCCGCCGGAATCGAATTCGACTTCGGACTCTCAACGGCGAACAGAATCGCCTGGGCGACAATATACTTCGATTCCGGCCACCCGATGCGGTGATACGCCTCCATCGCGCTGACCGCCTGAACCATCGCCTGCGGATTGGCCAAGCCGATATCCTCGCTGCAGGCGACCGTCAGGCGGCGGATGAAGGTCATCGGATCCATGCCGAGCTTCTCCACCGCGTAGAGGAACCAGTACAGCGCCGCATCGCTGGAGCCGCGGATGCTCTTGTGGAAGGCGGACAGCACATCGTATTGAACCGATTCGTCCGCCTGCACGAGCGGCCGGCGGACAGACTCCTCCGCGACCTCCATCGTGATGCGGACCGTTCCGTCCGCCTCCGGCGAGGTCGTCATCGCCGCGAGTTCCAGCGCGTTAAGCGCCCGCCGGATATCGCCGTTCGCCATCGCGGCGATATGCTCCAGCGTTCCCGGCTCCGCCTCCACCTTCATGAAGCCGAGACCCCGTTCCGCATCGGCCAGCGCCCGCCGCATCGCGATGAGCGAATGCTCCTTCGTCAGCGGCTTGAGCTGGAACAGCGTCGACCGGCTCATCAACGCCCCGATGACGTGGTGGAACGGATTCTCCGTCGTGGCGCCGACGAAGATGATCGTTCCCTTCTCGACGGCGGGCAGCAGCGCGTCCTGCTGCGACCGGTTGAAGCGGTGCACCTCGTCCAGGAACAAAATCGTCTTCGTATTGTACAGATTGCGGTTGTTCTCCGCCTGCTCGATGACCGCGCGCACGTCTTTGACCGAGGCGTCTACCGCATTGAGGCGGACGAACTCTCCCTGCGTCCGCTCCGAAATAATATTGGCCAGCGTCGTCTTCCCGCATCCCGGCGGCCCGTACAGCAAAATCGAAGAAATGCGATCCCCTTCGATTGCCCGCCGCAGCAGGCGGCCCGGACCGACGATATGCTCCTGGCCGATATACTCGTCAAGATTGCGCGGGCGCATCCGATCGGCGAGCAGGCGCATCCCCGGATCCCGCTCTTCCTGATAGGAGAATAAATCCATGTTCATCACCGTGATTCTAACGTAGTAAGCAGATCGCGGACGACGACGCTGACCATGATCAGCCCCGCCACCGGCGGAACGAAGGAATTGCTGGCCGGCGGCTGCTTCGCCTTGCGGATATCCGGCGCCGTCTCCGGAACGATCTTCTCGGTCACGTCAACCCGAGGTTTCAACGGCTCCTCGGTCGAGAAGACGACCTTGACTCCTTTTTTGATGCCGTCCTTGCGCAGCTTCTGCCGGATGACGCGCGCGATCGGATCGACGGTCGTCTTCGAGATGTCCGCCACCTGGAAGCGCGTCGGATCCATTTTATTGGCCGCTCCCATGCTTGAGATAATCGGGATGTTGCGGCGCAAGCATTCCTTAATGAGGTGAATTTTATAAGAGATCGTGTCCGAAGCGTCCACGACATAATCGAGATCGTAGGCGAACAGCTCCTCATACGTCTCTTCCGTATAGAACATATTCAGCGCGATGGCGTCGCACTCCGGATTGATGAGCTTGATCCGCTCCCGCATCAGTTCCGCCTTCTTCTGTCCGACCGTCGTCGTCAAGGCGTGAATCTGGCGGTTCACATTCGTGATGTCGACGACATCCTTGTCGATCATGATGATGCGCCCGATGCCCGTGCGCGCCAGCGCTTCCGCCGCGATGCCGCCGACGCCGCCGATGCCGAGCACGGCGACGGTGCTGTTCTTCAGCTTGTCCAGCCCTTCCGGGCCGATGGCTAATTCTGTACGCGAAAATTGATGCAACATCAGCTATTCCTCCTGCGGGCCTATTGCCCGAGTATAATGGCAACGCCCCTGGCCGCCTGCTATATAGCATAGATCGGCAAGGGGCGTTCGTTCAAGCTGCTCGAAGCAGCGGGCGAATTATTGCTCTTCTTTCTTGTCCTTCTTCTTGAAGGTCGATTTGATATGAAGCTGCTCCAATTGAGCCGGCTCCACGACGTTCGGCGCGTCCATCATCAGATCGACCGCGCTGGCCGTTTTCGGGAACGCAATCGTCTCGCGAAGATTCGTGCGGCCTGCCAGCAGCATGATCAGACGATCGAGACCGAGGGCGATCCCGCCGTGCGGCGGCGTGCCGTATTCGAACGCGTTCAGCAGGAAGCCGAACTTCTCTTGCGCCTCTTCCGGAGAGAAGCCGAGCGCCGTGAACATTTTCTCCTGCACGTCGCGCTTGTAGATCCGCAGCGAGCCGCCGCCGACTTCGTAGCCGTTCAGCACGAGGTCGTACGCCTGAGCCCGGATCTGGCCCGGATCCGAATCGAACAGATGCAGGTCTTCGTCTTTTGGGCGGGTGAACGGATGATGCGCCGCCACATAGCGCTTCTCGTCCTCATCATAGTCCAGCAGCGGGAAGTCGACGACCCAGGCGAACTTGAACGCGCTGTCGTCGATCAGATTCAGTCTGCGTCCGATATAGAGGCGCAGGTTGCCGAGCACATCGTAGACGACCTTGCGCGTATCGGCGGAGAACAGCAGCAGGTCTCCGTCCTCGGCGCCTGTGCGCTCGCGCAGGGCGGCGATTTCTTCCTCGCTCATGAACTTGACGATCGGACCGCGGAACTCGCCGTCCTTCACTTGAATCCACGCCAGGCCCTTGGCCCCGTAGCGCGCGGCATACGGCCCCAGATCGTCGATATCTTTGCGGCTCCATGTGCCGCAGCCTTTGGCGTTCAGCACTTTGACGACGCCGCCCTTCTCGATGACGGAAGCGAATACTTTGACGCCGCTGTTCGCCACGAGATCGCAGACGTCGACCAGTTCCAGGCCGAAGCGCAGGTCCGGCTTATCCGAGCCGTATTTCTCCATCGCTTCCTGATACGTGATACGCTGGAACGGCGCCGGAATGTCGACGCCGATCGTCGACTTGAACAGGCGGACCATCAACTGCTCCATCATGGTCTGGAGCTGCTCCTCGGACAGGAAGGACGTCTCGATGTCGACTTGCGTGAACTCCGGCTGGCGATCGGCGCGCAGATCCTCGTCGCGGAAGCAGCGGGCGATCTGGTAGTAGCGCTCCAGACCCGATACCATCAACAACTGCTTGAACAACTGCGGGGATTGCGGCAGCGCGAAAAATTCGCCCGGATGCACGCGGCTCGGCACGAGATAATCCCGTGCCCCTTCCGGCGTGCTCTTCGTCAGAATCGGCGTCTCCACCTCGACGAAGTCCTGTTCGTCCAGGAAATCGCGAATCACTTTCGACGCTTTGGAGCGCAGCTTCAGGGTGCGCTGCATTTCCGGACGGCGAAGGTCCAGGTAACGGTAGCGAAGGCGAAGCGACTCGTCGATTTCGATGCCGTCTTCAATGAAGAACGGCGGGTTTTTGGCCCCGTTCAATATTTCAATCTCCGTCACGCGAACTTCGACGTCGCCTGTCGGCAGGTTCGGATTGACCGTCTCGGGGTCGCGCAGCACGACTTGTCCGCTCACCGCCACGACGAATTCATTGCGCAAGCGATCGGCAATCTCATGGGCTTGGCTTGAAAATTCCGGGTTGAATACAATTTGCACGAGACCGGTGCGGTCGCGCAGATCGACGAACAATACGCCCCCCAAATCCCGCCGGCGCTGCACCCAGCCGTTCAAAGTGACGGTCTCTCCGATGCGGGCCTTCGTTATGTCTCCGCAGGAATGCGTCTTATACATCATGAACTCCACTCTCCTCATAATCTATCTTCTTCATCTATGTTTCTTGCATTGTCTGCCTCTTGCCAGCACGCGGCTCCTCATCAGGTCAAGCCTGCTTCAACTGCCGCGCCAATTCGGCCAGCGGCACGAACCGCTGCTCCCCGGTGGCCAGCTCCTTCAGCGCAATCTCGCCCCGGGACAGCTCGTCATCGCCCAGTATCCCGGCGTAACGCGCCTGCATGCGGTCGGCCGATTTCATCTGCGCCTTCATCTTGCGGCCCTGGTAATCCTTCTCGGCCGCCAGTCCTTCGCGCCGCAGATCGTTCAGCAGCTTCGTCACCTCGGCCTCCGCCTGCTCGCCGAGACCGATCAGATAAATATCGAGCGGGGACGCCTCGTTGCAGTCGACGCCCTGCTTTTCCAGCAATAGCGCGATTCGTTCGAGCCCGATGCCGAAGCCGATGCCTGGCTGATCCGGCCCGCCGATATCCGCCACCAGGCCGTTGTAGCGGCCGCCGCCGCCGACCGTATCGATGGCGCCGATGCCCTGCGCCTTGTACTCGAAGGCCGTATGCGTATAATAATCGAGTCCGCGAACGAGGCGGTGGTTCACTTCATAGTCGACCCCCATCGCCGACAAATACTGCTTCACCTTGGCAAAATGGGTCGCGCATTCTTCATCCAGGCTGTCCAGAATGGAAGGCGCATCGCCGAATTTGTCCTGATCGACCTTGCAGTCGAGCACGCGCAGCGGATTGCGTTCCATCCGGGACTGGCAGTCCTTGCACAGCGATTCCTTCATCGGCTCCAAAAATTGCAGCAGACGCTCCCGGTAAGCCGCGCGGCTCGGCGCGTTGCCGACCGAATTGATCTCCACGCGGACGCCGGTCAGACCGACCTCCTTCATGAATTCATACCCGAGCGCGATAATCTCCGCATCCAGGCTCGGATCCGCAGCCCCGAACGCCTCCACGCCGAATTGATGGAACTGGCGGTAGCGTCCCGCTTGCGGCCGCTCGTAACGGAACATCGGCCCGATATAATAGAGCTTCGTCACATCCGGCTCGCCATACAGCTTGTTCTCCACATAGGAGCGTACGACGCCTGCCGTATTTTCCGGACGCAGCGTCATGCTGCGATCGCCCTTGTCCTTGAACGTATACATTTCTTTTTCCACGATATCCGTCGTCTCGCCGACGCCGCGCTCGAACAGCTCGGTCTGCTCGAATATCGGGGTCCGGATTTCCTTGTAGTTGAATCGACGGCACAAATCGCGGGCTTTGCGCTCGACCGTCTGCCATATTTCGACGGTGCCCGGCAGCAGATCCTGCGTGCCTGTCGGCTTCTGGTAAGCCATGTTCTTCCTCCTCCTGCCTGCTTCCTGAAAATAAAAAACTCCCGTCCCGCAAATGTAACATTTGCTAAGGGACGAGAGTTGGTTGTCGATTCCAATCACCCGTGGTGCCACCCACATTCCGCTGTCCGCTCTCCTTCGCCGGCACTCGCCTCCGGATCGCTTCCCGCGCTTCATTTACGTATAACGCACGCCAGGCGCCGAACGGCTACCCATCCATTCCGTTCCGAATGGAGTTCGCCGCCGGTTCTCGGGGATGTCCTTCGTCCGTCCATCATCAAGGTTCTTCCAGCCAAGGAACCTCTCTCTGCGCATGTGGGGCGGGTTACTTGTTCCCGTCATTGAATCGGTTGGTATGTCAAATATAAAGAACATTGTAAGGATGTAACACGCTAAAGTCAAGAAAAAAACCTACATCAGATGTAGGTCCAGCAAAAGAATATATTAAAAAGGGGGTCATGCATTCAGTATAGGTCGCAAATATTAAAGGAACATGAAGCAAAGATTACAAACAGATTACAAAAAAGCAAACGTTTCCTTTAGGCTTCTTTGAACAATTCCTTCATCATTTCTATTTTTTTGCGCGTCACTTCGACATAATTGTCATTGTATACTTTCGGTTCCTTCGGGTTGGCGAAGCGCGTAATCGCCCCGGTGCGCGGATGCACCCATTTGGAGGATGCGCCGCAGCCCAATCCCAGAATCGATTGAATTTCTTCGATAATGAGGATATTGTACAGACTCTCGGTGCCCGGCAGCGCATAGCCGACATTTTCCAGGTTGCCGAGTATATTTTTTTGGCGGTACAAATAATACGGAACATAGCCGTGAGCCCCCGTCCATTCCGCCGCCATCGTCATCATCCGCTCGACCTCTTCCCGGTCGGCCACCTTGAATTTCTCCTCCCCGCGGTGGCGGGTCATCTCGGAAGCGCGCTTGAACGACAGCGTATGGACCGTTACCGATTCCGGCATGAGCCGTTCCGTCTCCCGCAGTGTATGGGCGAACTCCGCCGTCCCTTCCCCCGGCAGTCCGAGAATGAGATCCATATTGATATTGTTCATGCCGAGCTCGCGCGCCAGCTTATATTTCTCCACGGTCTCTTCCACGCTGTGATGGCGGCCGATAATATCAAGCGTCTCCTGAATGTAAGACTGCGGGTTGATGCTGATGCGGTCGATATTCCATTTCCGCAGCACTTCCAGCTTCTCCGGCGTGATCGTATCCGGGCGTCCCGCCTCGACGGTAATCTCACGCACCTGCTCCACATTCGGGAAGGAGGTCATCATTTCCTCATACAGCATGTCCATCTCTTCCGCAGTGATGCTGGTCGGGGTCCCGCCGCCATAGTAAATCGTCGTGATCGGAATATTCCGCTCCTTCAGGAAGCGTCCGATCTCGCGCATTTCATAGTGAAGGCCGCCAAGGAACGAATCGACCGAGCCTTGACGCCCGTTGATGTCGTACGCCGGGAAGGTGCAATAGGCGCATTTGGTCGGACAGAACGGGATTCCGATATAAATGCTTAACTGGTGCTGAAGCTGATCCAAATCGGGCAGTGCCGTCAACTGGCGTTCCACGATCTGTTCCATCAGCGCGATCTTGCTGTCCGTAATCAAATATTCTTCGCGAAGCATCTTCTTCGCTTCGTCCTGCGACAGCCCGCGCCGCCGGGCATCATGCATCAGCTTCGTCGGGCGGACGCCGGTCAGAATGCCCCATGGCTGCTCGATGCCGGTCCATGCGGTCAGCACCTGGAGCAGCGCATGGGAGAAGGCATTCTTTACCTGTTTGCGGTACTGCTCATAGGTCGCTTCCGCAGGAACCGGACGTTCATTGACAGCTTCCACCGGAGAGCCGTCCTTCCGCTCCAGCGCAGCGCGGACGCAAACCCGCCCCGGTGCCGCAAGCGGGAACGATTCGGGCGCGAGCCCGCCCTCCGGCTCGGTCTGCGCGAGACGGATGACCGCCTCGGCTTCCTCCGCCCGCTCTGCTTCCGGCTGCAGGCTGACCTGATACGTAACCTCCGGCTGCTCGATGAACAATTGAACAATATGAATAAGCGAACGTTCAAACGCCGCTTCATTGGCGATTAATGTAATGCGCATTTTCCTGCAAGCTCCCCCTCATAAGGCCCAAGTTGGCTCTTCGTCCCAAAAAGGCGCCCAACCATGCGGGCGCCAGTCCTTATCCTATCATATTGACTTTCCGAAATAAAGGGAAGATATTAGCCCTCTTCTCCCGGATCGAAATATCCGCCGTTCTCGCGGATGAGCCGCGCGGCAGCATCATAGTCCGCTTCATCCACCTTCGCGGTGACGACATAGCGCAGCCCGTCCGGCGGCTCCATGCGTTCGGAGGAAGCGGTATCGGCTCCTCCTTCGTTATCGGTCAAATCCGTGGCCGGAGTCGTCGTGAGCGCCTCCTGCCCGTCGTCGCGGGTCGTCACGATGCCGCCCGGACCTACGGCGGAGATGCCGCCGTTATAAGCGGACCCATTCGCATTGCCGGTTATGAACGGTGCGAACAGCATCTGCTTGCTGCCAAGCGGGCCTCCCAATTCCCCGACCTCGATATTTGCCGCGCCGGCCGCGGTAAGCCGTGTGCGCAGCGTCTCTGCATCGTCCTCCGTCCGCGTGTATGCCTGAATTCGTTTCATCTTCCGTCACCTCGCCGTCTTCTGGTATCGTTATTTTGTCACCCTCTCCTCATCCGGTGCGATGATGCGCCGCAAGATGAAGAGGCGGATTGCTGGCGGAAGTCCTTCCGTACGACTTTATACCCCGGCGCCCCAGCCGGCGAAACAGACAGCAATGCCCGGTCCCTTCCTGATGGAAGAAGACCGGGCATCGAATGACCGCGGCTATCGCTTTACATTGGCTCCTTGGCGGCGAAGGGCATCCTGCTCGGCCTGCTCCTCCCGCATAAGCGCAGCCGCTTCCTTGACGGATTGAACGGCTGCCCAGGTGCTGTACTGGATCGCGAGCTGCTGCAAAGATTGTCGCACGATACGGCTCCTTTCCGCAGCTGCCGGCCGGTCCCGGATGCCAAGCGAAGCATCCGGCCGGGCAGGGCAGCACGCGCAGGGTTCCTCCCTAGTATGAGCCGCGCCCGCGATCAATTATTCCGCGCTTCCGCCCGCGTTCTCCTCAAGCTGGCGGGACAAGGCTTGTCCAACGCGAGACTACTCCCGGCTGTCCACGATGAGCGTCACCGGCCCCCAGTTCACGAGCCACACATCCATCATCGCTCCGAAGCGGCCGGTCTCCACGGCGAGCCCCAGCCCGCGCAGCCGCTCATTGAAGCTGTCGTAGAGCCGCTCCGCCTGCTCGGGACGGGCGGCAGCCATGAAGTTGGGACGCCGCCCTTTGCGGCAGTCGCCGTACAGGGTGAATTGCGAGACGGACAATATCGCGCCGCCGATATCCCGGACCGACAGATTCATCTTCTCGGATTCATCCTCGAAGATCCGCAGCCCGGCAATTTTGTCAGCCGCCCAGATGACGTCCTGCTCCGTATCCTCATGCGTCACGCCGACGAGCAGCATCAAGCCCGGGCCGATGCTCCCGACCGTCTCTCCCTCAACCGTTACCGCCGCTTCCTTGCATCGCTGAACCACGATTCGCATGCTTGCCTATCATCCCTTCCTGCAGTTGAACTGCCTCTTAACATGCCAAAAAAGTGCAGCGAGTTCATTGCATGATCCGCTGCACCGTATACACGTCCTTCACACGCTTAATCTTCTCGACCACCGAATGGAGATGGTCGGTATTGCGGATAAGAATCGTCATATGAATCATCGCCAGCCGGTTGCGATCCGAACGGCCCGACACAGCGGCGATATTCGTCTTGCTCTCGGAGACGGCCTGCAGCACCTCGTTGAGGAAGCCTCTCCGATCCATCCCGGTAATCTCGATGTCGACGCTGTAATTCGCCTCGGAGGAATCGCCCCACTGCACATCGATAATCCGTTCCGCCTCTTCCCCGTCGATCGTCGTCGGGATGTTCAGGCAGTCGGCGCGGTGAATCGAGACGCCCCTTCCGCGGGTGACATACCCGACAATCTCGTCGCCAGGCACCGGATTGCAGCAGCGGGCGAACCGAACGAGCAGATTGTCGATCCCTTCGACTCTGACGCCATGGGCGGGACGGGCTTTCCGCTCCGGCTCCTTCTTGACTTCCTTGACCTCGTGAGTCAATTCGATCTGATTGGCCTCTTCCGTTTCCTTGCGCAGCTTCTCCGTCAAGCGGGTCACGATCTGGGAGGCGGTAATGCCGCCGAAGCCGATTGCGGACATCATGTCCTCGATATCGTTGAAGGTGAATTTCTTCGCGACCTCAAGCAGCTTGTCGTCGGTCATCCAGGCCGAAGGCTCCAGCCCCAGCCGCTTCAATTCCCGTTCGATCCCTTCGCGTCCCTTTTGAACGTTCTCCTCGCGCTTCTCTTTTTTGAACCACTGCTTAATCTTGGAGCGCGCATGCGAAGACTGCGCGATTTTGACCCAGTCCGCGCTTGGCCCGTAAGAATGCTTCGATGTCAATATCTCGACGATATCGCCGGTCTTCAGTTGATGATCGAGCGGCACGATGCGGCCGTTCACCTTCGCCCCGATCGTCCGGTTCCCGACCTCCGTATGGATGCGGTACGCGAAATCAAGCGGCACGGAGCCGGACGGAAGCTCGATGACTTCTCCTTTGGGCGTGAATACAAACACCAAATCCGAGAAAAAATCCATTTTTAGCGACTCGACGAATTCCTGAGCGTCGTTCGTCTCCTGCTGCAAATCGAGAATTTCGCGCAGGAACGTCATCTTCTCTTCGAAGCTGCCCGAATTGGATCCGCCCTCCTTGTAAGCCCAGTGGGCCGCAATCCCGTATTCGGCCGTGCGGTGCATCTCCCAGGTCCGAATCTGCACCTCGGTCGGTTCCCCCGTCGGACCGATGACGGTCGTATGGAGCGACTGATACATATTCGTCTTCGGCATCGCAATGTAGTCCTTGAACCGGCCTGGCATCGGCTTCCAGAGCGTGTGGATAATGCCGAGGGTAGCGTAGCAATCTTTTATATTGTCGACGATGATGCGAATCGCCAGCAGATCGTAAATTTCATTGAATTGCTTGCTCTTGGCCGTCATTTTTTTGTAGACGCTGTAGATATGCTTCGGTCGGCCGGACAGATCGGCGGTGATGCCCATCTCCTCCAGCTTCTCCTGAATGCGCGCGATGACGTCGGCAATGTACTGCTCCCGTTCGGCGCGCTTCTTGTGCATGAGGTTGGCGATGCGGTAATACTGCTGCGGATTCAAATAGCGAAGCGCAATGTCCTCCATCTCCCACTTGATGGCCGAGATTCCAAGCCGGTGAGCGATGGGACAGAAGATTTCCAGTGTCTCGTAGGCAATGCGCCGTTGACTCTCTTCCGATTGATACTTCAGCGTCCGCATATTGTGAAGCCGGTCGGCCAGCTTGATGACGATAACGCGGATATCATTGGCCATCGCCACGAACATTTTCCGGTAATTCTCGTTCTGCTGCTCTTCCTTGGACCGGAACTGAATCCGCTCAAGCTTCGTTAATCCATCGACCAGCATCGCGCATGTATTTCCGAATTTGGTGCGCACTTCCTCCAGGGAGACGGACGTGTCTTCCACGACATCGTGCAGCAGCGCGGCTACGACGGAAGTCGGATCCATCTGCATGCCCACCACGATGTCGGCCACAGCCAGAGGGTGCAATATATAAGGTTCGCCGGATTTCCGGACCTGCCCCGAATGAGCCTGCTCCGCGAACAGATATGCTTCGCGGACGCGATCCAGATCCGATTCTTTCATATACGCCGAGGCCTTCTCTAATAAATGCTCGATGCCCATTGGAGTCGTTTCGGTTCCTTTCTTCCGTCGGGGATCATAATCTCCCAGACTAAGATTTATATCCTTTAATTATGCCTTTATTCGGTGTCTCCCGTCAATGGTCTCCCTGGGCTTTCACGATCACCATTGTCTTTTCTTGTCGAAAATTAGGTTTTTCATTCGAAATAACTCGGATTTTTCTCCAATTTATTGCCCCATCACAAAAATGTTGTTGAAAAACAGGCCGAATAGCATGTAAATTATATAGTTGGGTCTAAGGGATACTATCCAGAAACGGATTGCGACAATTTCATATTAAAGGAGTGCATTCGACTTGCAACGCGAAATTCAAGTGCATGAAAAACCGGCTTTCGGGCCCGGACTGCTGCTAAGCATCCAACACATGTTCGCCATGTTCGGATCGAACGTGCTGGTACCGAACCTGTTCCACGTCGATCCGGGCATCGTACTGCTCATGAACGGATTGGGCACCATCTTCTATCTTGTGCTGTGCCGGGGGCTGATCCCTGCTTTTCTCGGATCGAGCTTTGCGTTCATTTCTCCGGTTACGGTCGTTCTCACCGGCAATGGCGGGAGCTATGCCCAAGCGCTGTCGGGCTTCATCGTATGCGGACTCATCTTCGTCGCGGTTGCGCTTATCGTGAAGTGGGTCGGCACTCACTGGCTGGATGTGCTCTTCCCGCCGGCCGCCATGGGAGCCATCGTCGCCGTCATCGGCCTCGAGCTTGTTCCGGTCGCTGCCGGGATGTCGGGATTTATTCCGTCCGCTCCGGGAGCCGCGCTTGACCCGACTGCCATTACGCTCGCCTGCGTCACGCTCGGCGTCACCGTGCTCGGGAACGTGCTCTTCCGCGGCTTCTTCAAAATCATTCCCGTTCTTATCGGTATCATTACCGGCTACGTCGTCGCTTACTTCATGGGCGTGGTCAGCATGAATCCGGTCCGGGAGGCCGCGCTGTTCAAAGTGCCAACGTTCACATTCCCTGAATTCAACTGGACGGCGATCGCGATTATCGTGCCTGCGGCACTGGTCGTCGTCGTGGAGCATATCGGCCATTTGATGGTAACCAGCAATATTGTAGGCAGCGATCTGTCGAAAAATCCGGGGCTTCACCGCTCCCTGCTCGGCAACGGGCTCTCGACTATCTTCTCGGGCTTCTTCGGCTCCACGCCGAACACGACATATGGAGAGAACATCGGCGTCATGGCGCTTACCCGCGTCTATTCTGTATATGTCATCGGCGGCGCAGCGGTCATCGCCATCATCATGTCCTTCTTCGGCAAAGTCTCGGCCCTCATCGCCAACATCCCGGTTCCCGTCATGGGCGGCGTATCCCTGCTGCTGTTCGGGGTTATCGCGGCATCCGGACTTCGGGTGCTCGTCGATGCCAAGGTCGATTACGGCAAGCCGAAAAATCTGCTGCTGACAACGCTTATCATCGTCATCGGCATCAGCGGCGCCACCTTGAAGCTGGGCGCTGTGGAGCTGAAGGGCATGGCGCTGGCCACGGTGCTCGGCATCGTGCTCAATCTGTTCTTTATCATCATCGACAAGCTGGGCTGGTCTAACGAGCAAGCCTGATGCATGCAGAAAGCCCCCTGGAACGGGCAGAAGCCCGATTCAGGGGGTTTTTGACTTCCTCGCTTATCAGTAAGTCACCAGGGAACGCACGTCAATGTCCGGCAGCTTGCCGCGTCCGTTCAGGTCGCTCAGCTCGATCAGGAACAATGCCCCGACCACTTCTCCGCCAAGCTGGCGCACCAGATTGACGGCCGTCGAGATCGTGCCTCCGGTCGCCAGCAGATCGTCGGCAATCAGCACCTTCTGCCCCGGCTTGATCGCGTCCTTGTGCATAGCCAGCTTGTCGCTGCCGTATTCCAGCGCATAGCCCGCTTCGATCGTCTCGCCCGGCAGCTTGCCGCTCTTGCGAATCGGAACGAAGCCGGCCCCGATCGCCAAGGCGAGCGGAGCGCCCACGACGAACCCGCGCGCCTCCGGACCGGCAATCAGATCAATTTGCTTATCCTCGACCATCTGCTTCATTGCGGCGATCGCGGCCTGATAAGCCGAGCCGTCCTTCAGCAGCGTCGTAATATCTTTGAAGCTGATTCCCGGCTGAGGAAAATCGGGAATGACCCGAATATACGATTTAAAATCCATCTGAACTCCTCCTAAGTAATGAAACATCGCGGTCTTCGTCCCAGCAGGACCACAGCCATGCCGCGAACGCGTCAGTCGCGGGCTCGTACCAGCGCCGCTCCCAGGCTGCTGCGGCTGCCCAGTCCCGGTAACGTTGGGAAGCTTCCAACGAGGTCTTCGCCGGCTGTGCCGCCATTTCGAATGTCGTTGTATGTTTATGATGAGTGCAAGTTAAAAATTGCAGCTCCTTGAACATATCGAGCAGCAGCATGAATTCCCGCAGGGACAGGTTGACGCGCTTGGCCAGCGACCGCATCGGCTCGGGTTCATTGGTCCATGTATGTACCCGTCTCAATTCCGCATATGCCCGCTTGATTCGATCGCGGGTCGGCATATGAAGCCGTCCTCCGATCGGTTCGCGGGGCAGCACGACATGCAGCCGTTCCATATGGCGAAGCTGGCGGATTAACCGGCTCCAATCCTGCTCCGATGGCGGCATCCCGAACAGCACCATCTCGCGAACGCGCTCCGACATCGCGGCAATGAACGGCTCGTCTCCCCGCCACGCGCCCGGAACGACGACCGGTCCGTCCTCCTCGTCGCTGTACAGCCACGCGAAGGATTCCGCGGCATGCATGCCCGCCTGCTCACGGGTCGTGACAAGCACGCTAGCGCCGTCTCCGTCCTGCTCCAATATGCGCGCAAGCTGCACGGCGGTCTCCCAAGCATCCGGAATCCCCCGCAAATCGAACAGCTGCCGTTCTTGGATGCGGATATCCTGCATGAACAGCTGCGTTCGGCGCCGGCCGTTCCATTCGTTGACGGACAGTTCGCCCAGCACATCCGCCTTCACGTCACTCGCAATCCTCCGGGCCAAGCTTCCCCGGTGAAAAGCTACCGCATCCAATGTAGCACGGTCTTGGCTCAACATCAACTTCAAATGTTGGCCTTCCTTGCCCATCGTCCGGATCTCGCGCACCCGCGCGTTGCGGATGACGACCCGGGGGCTCGGATTGCCCATGCCGAACGGGGCCAATTGCTCGAGTTGGTCGATGACTTCCAGCGTGATCTCACTCAAGCCGCATTCCGCATCCACTTCGACGCAAGGAAAGAAGTGCTCCTCTGTCAGTATTCCCTCCGCAATCTCTTGCAAGCGCCGCTCAAGCTCCGCGAGCTTGTCTGCCTGAATCGTCATGCCTGCCGCGGCCTGATGGCCGCCATAATGCTCGAACAGCTCGCCGCACGCCTGCATCGCCTCGTACAGATCGAAGCCCGGGATCGATCGGGCCGAGCCCTTGCATAATCCCGTCTCGCCATCGATACCGAGCACGAAGGTCGGGCGGTAATATTTTTCGAGGATTTTGGAAGCGACGATGCCGATCACCCCGACATTCCAGCCCTCCGCGGCCAAGACAATGACATGAGGAGGCTCGCCCGTCTCCTCCATCTTCTCTGCCAGCTGCGCTTCCGCCTCCTTGACGATCCCGTCGACGATCTTCTGCCGCTCCTTGTTCAACCGATCCAGCTCCCAGGCGAACGCCTCGGCCGCCGCGTCGTCTTCCGCCGTCAGCAGTTGGACCGCGATGTCGGCGTGATCGAGCCGGCCGCTGGCATTGATTCGCGGAGCCATCGAAAAGGCGATATGCGTCGAGGTCACTTCCTTCGGATCGATGCTGCACACTTGAAGCAGCGCCCGAATCCCGGCATAGCGGGAACGCTTCATCCGCTGCAGAGCCGCCCGCACGAGAATACGGTTCTCATCGAGCAGCGGCATCAGATCGGCGACGGTGCCGATGGCTGCCAGCTCCAGCCACTCCTCCGGAATCCGTCCGAGCAGCGCGTGCGCCAGCTTGAAGGCTACGCCGACACCGGCCAGCCCTTTGAACGGATAAGGGCAATACGGCAGCTTCGGATTGACCAGGGCGCAGGCATCCGGAAGCTGCTCCGGAGGCTCATGATGATCGGTCACCACGATGTCGATTCCGAGTTCGCGGGCATAAGCGATTTCTTCCACGGCGCTAATCCCGGTATCGACCGTTACGACGAGAGTGACGCCGCAAGCCTTCGCAGCGTCCAGCGCCGCCTTGTTCAGGCCGTACCCTTCGTTGGCCCGGTGCGGGATATAATAATCGAAATCCGCCTCCAGGTGCCTCATCAAGTAAATCATAAGCGATGTGCTCGAAACTCCGTCCGCATCGTAATCGCCATAAATACGAATGCGCTCGCGGTTCTCCAGCGCTGTCCGGATTCGGGCCACCGCGTCTTCCATTCCCGCCAATAAATATGGATCGTGCATCTCATCAATATCCGCATGCAAAAACCGGTGTGCCTGCTCCGCGTCCGCAATCCCCCGTACGGCCAGCATACGGGCGACCAGCTTCGAGACCCGGGCTTCCTGGGCCAGCTGGTCGATGCCGGTATCCGGCACGTCAGAGCAGATCCACCGGGAGCGTGGATGAAGCATCCTCCCACTCCTTTAACATCCTCATTGCAGCAGCGTGGACTCTCCGTTATTTTCCGGAATCCGGTACGGATTGCCGGTGTCGAACGGGTTCACATGGACAAATACGTCTGCCACATGCAAAAAACGCTGCATTAAATGATTTTTGACCCGCTTCGCAATCGCATGGCCTTCCGCCACCGATATGCGGGGGTTTACACTGATTTTAACATCGACGATAACATAATGGCCAAGCTCCCGCGCCCGCAGATTGTCGACGGTAATAACGCCGTTGACCGACTGCACGGCCCGGATAAGCGGATTCGCCTCTTCCTCATGAAGCACATGGTCCATCGTCGAGTGAATCGCTACCTTCACCAGTCTGGTTCCCATATGCAGCACAAGAAGCGCCACGATAAATCCGGCCGCCGGATCGAGATACAGCAGCCATTCGATATGATACATCCCGCCGAGCATCGCGGCTCCTACCCCGATAAGCGCCGCGATGGAGGAATAGACATCGGAACGATGCTCCCATGCGTTCGCAATCAGAGCTTGCGACGATAAGCGCTTGCCCAGCCGGAACTTGTACTGGAACATCGCTTCCTTCACCACGATAGACACCATAATCGCGGCGAGAGCGTACCATTTCGGGATATCCATCTGCCCTTGCCATACCGATTTCACGGCCGAGACGGCGAGCTCCAGCCCGACGACGAGCAGCAGCACCGAGACGATAATGGCCGCGATGGATTCCGCTTTGCCGTGTCCATATGGATGATCCTTGTCCGGAGGGCGCTTCGCTGCCTTCAAGCCGACAAGGACGGCGCCGGATCCCGCCACATCCGAGGCGGAGTGCCAAGCATCCGCAATGAGCGCCTGACTGCCCGCGAAGAAGCCGGCGATCCCTTTGAGCAGGGCGAGCAGCAGATTTCCTATAATTCCCATCCACGCCCCTGCCTCGGCCCTTGCAAACCGATCGGTCGTCATGTCGCAACCCTCGCAATTCATTTTTTCATTCTTATTGCGGATTCGACTTCGCATGAGTCTATTCTTGCTTGCAACATCAAAGCCGCGTCAGCATCCTGTACTGACGCGGCTTCATCTTTATGCTTGCGCCGCAGGCTGCGGCAAGGAAGCCAAGCCGGGGCCCGCTCCATGGCCGCCGCATCCTTCGGCTTGAAGTTGGCGGTTATGCCTGCTTCGGCTTCGCCGGAGACTTGGACTTGTTCTTCTCCTTGCTCTTCAGGACGACCCACAGCGGGCTCGCGATGAAGATGGAGGAATAAGCGCCGAATGCCAAGCCGACCAGGATGGCCAGCGAGAACATGCGGATCGACTCGCTCGCGAAAATAAACAGACAGAGGGCCGCCACGAGAACGGTCAACACCGTATTGATGGAACGGGTCAGCGTCTGATAAATACTGTCGTTCACGAGACGGGAAAGGTCATGAATATTCTTGATCTTGGCAAATCTCATATTCTCCCGAATCCGGTCAAAGATAACGATCGTATCGTTGATGGAATACCCGATGATGGTCAGCACCGCGATAATGAACGGCAGATTGACCTCAAGCCGGAATATCGAGAAAATGCTGATAACCATGAACGCATCATGCAGCAAGGCGACGACCGCCGAGATGGCGAAGCGCCATTCGAAGCGGATGCTGATATAGATAATGATGCCGATGCTCGCGATCAGGACCGCGAGCAAGGCATTCCGCTGCAGCTCCCGCGCAATCTCGACATCGACCGTATTGATTTCGAACGAAGCGCCCGCGTCCAGCTTTTTGAAATCGGCCTTGAACTGGTTCTCCATCTGCTCGGTCAACACTTCCGTGAACCGGATCGTCACCCGGTCGCTGCCCATCGTAATGGTCGGCTCCTTCTTCAATTGGTACGGCTCCAGCATCTGCTCGATCTGGGCCTTCTCCACCGGCTTCGAGAGCGTAATGTCCACGTTCGTGCCCGAGCTGAAGTCTACCCCGTAGTTCAGGCCGAGCACGCCGAGCGAGATGGCGCCGACAATCGTAATAATGATCGAGAAAATAAAGAAGTATTTGCTGGAATGAACAAAGTTGAACGTTCCTTTAAAGCGCACGGATTTCACTCTCCTTCACGCCGAAATATCCCGGTTTGGACAGCACGTTCGCTTTGACCAGCGCATGCAGCATGACGCGGGAGAGGAATACGTTCGTCAAAATACTGACGATAACCGTCATCATCAGGATGAGCGCAAAGCCCTTGACTTGGCTCTCGCCCAAAATGTACATGACGACGCCGGCAATAATGGTCGTGATGTTCGCGTCCATAATCGTACGGAACGAGTTCTTGGAGCCCGCCTTCATCGCGGATTTGATCGACTTGCCGCTGCGCAGCTCCTCCTTAATCCGTTCATAGGTAATAATATTCGCGTCGACGGCCATGCCGAGACCGAGAATGAAAGCCGCAATGCCCGGCAGGGTCAGCGTAATCTCGGACAGCCAGAAGACAATCAGCAGAATCCATGTAAACAGAATCAGCGAGACGCTGGCAATGACGCCAGGCAGCCGGTAGATGACAAGCATAAATAACAGAATCAGCGCCGTGCCGATAATTCCGGCCTTCACTGTCTGCTCCAGCGACATCTTGCCAAGCGTAGCCGTAACGGTCTGCGAGTATTTCTCGGTCAGCTTGAGCGGCAAGGAGCCGAGATTGATCGTATCCTTCAGCTCGTTCGCTTCTTCCTTCGTGCGCTGGCCGGTAATCGTCGCTTCCCCGCCTGGAATCTCATAATTGACGGACGGATCGGAGATGAGGGTGTCATCCATGAAAATCGCCAGATGGTTCCGCGCTTTAGTCGGATCCGGATCATACAGACCGGCGAGACGTTTTGTAATTTCGGCGAATTTGCTCGCATCCTTCAGCTTAATCGCTACGATCGGACGCTGCAGCTCGTCAAATACGACGCTCGCTCCGCCCTCGACGAAGTCCGTTCCTTTCAGTTCAATCTTGCAGTAGTCGGACGCGTCTTTACAGCCTTCAGAGCTGCGGAACGTAAGAACAGCCGGCTCTTTCAGCTTCTTCCGCACCTCTTCTTCGTTCTGAACATCCGCAATCTTGACGCGGATCCGGTCGGAGCCTTCAATCGTAATCTCCGGTTCGCTCGTACCGGTTGCGTTAATCCGTTTATCCAGACTTTTGGCGGTCTGTTTAAGCGCATCGTTAGTCACTTTCCCGCCCGATTCCAGCGGAGAGGCTTGGTATAGAATCTCGAAGCCGCCCTTGAGATCGAGTCCGAGACGTATGTTGTTGACGATCGAAGGGCTAGTCCAGACAACGACACCTAGCGATACGACAACGATGAGCAGAAATGCTAACACCCTTTTCATATCGTCCCTATTCCCCTTTCATATTCAATATTCCTATTATATCGACCGTCATTTTTCGAGTCAATTTTTGTGATCATGGCATAAAAAAATCTCGCCTTATAAAAAGGGAGACCCGCGATAAGCCGCCATCGTCATAAAGTTCATGAATTGCGTTGCTTTCAATGACAAAATATCATTGACTACCTGATGCATGGCCGGCTCAGCATCCTCTTTTTTATACTTGGCGCTGACGCATTCCCATACATCCTTCCCCGTTACCTGCTCGTAGCCGAGCAGCCTTAGTTCTTCCGCCTTGCTCTCACAGCACATTTCGATCGCCTCGACCCGCTCCTGTTCCGTCCATGGCTCAGACACGCCGCTCACTCCCTTCCGTGTCTATCTATTATTCGCGCTCCTTCACGCAATTCCTGCTTCGCATACCATAGCAATCATTGCCTCCCCTGACTTTTCGCTTCCATCGGTACAAGCCAATCGTCATGGAATAGGGACAACCGCATATTTATGGTTATATCAGGTAGACAAGTCTTCAGGGGAAGAGGGATGATCGGAACGTGAAGAAGCAGTCATTCATACAGGGAACGCTGATTTTATTGGCCGCAGGCATTGTCAATAGGATACTCGGGTTCATTCCGCGCGTTACTCTTCCGCGCATCATCGGAGCGGAAGGGGTGGGAATCTACCAGCTCGGCTATCCTTTCCTGCTCGTCATCATCACCTTAATTACAGGCGGCGTTCCGCTCGCCGTAGCGAAGCTGGTCGCCGAGGCGGACTCGGTCGGGGACCGCGCCCGCGTGCGGCGCATTTTATCGGTAGCGATGAAGCTGACCGTCAGCGCGGGCATCGTCTTCTCCGCCGCCTGTCTGTTGCTTGCGCCCTGGATTACGACCCGCGTTCTGACGGATAGCCGGGTGTACTATACATTCCTTGTCATGACGCCTATCATCGTGATGGTCGCCATCTCCGCGGTGCTCCGCGGCTATTTCCAAGGCATGCAAAATATGGTTCCGACCGCCGTATCCCAAGTGACGGAGACGTTCATCCGCATCGTGGCCGTCATTGGCTTCGCCTATCTGTTCCTCCCTTACGGGCTGGAATGGGCTGCGGCGGGGGCCATGGTCGGCGTCGTCGTGGGCGAGCTCGGCGGGCTGCTCGTCCTCGTCTTCCTGATGCGCTCCGCGCGCAAGCCGAAGGAGAGAGGCGCCGGGGCTCCGGATTCGCCACAGCCGCCGGAGCAAGGGGCTGCGCCCAAGGTGGCTCCCCGTCTGCTCCGCATCGCGCTGCCCGTGACGGGAGGCAAGCTTATCGGCTCGCTGTCCTACCTGCTCGAGTCGATTGCAATCGCCCGCAGCCTGGCGGCGGCCGGCGTTCTCACCGCGATTGCGACGGCGCAGTACGGGGCCCTGCAGGGGATGATTATCCCGATATTGGCGCTGCCCGGAGCGCTAACCTATTCCCTCGCCGTCTCTCTCGTGCCTTCGTTATCCGAGGCGCTCGGCCGCAATGACATGCGCACGATTCACAAGCGGATACACCAGGCGCTCCGGCTGGCGCTCGTATGCGGAGCTCCGTTCGCCGTGATGATGTTCGTGCTCGCGCTTCCGCTATGCGTGCTGCTCTATAACGATGCCAGCGTCGCGCCGATGCTGCGGTGGATGGCTCCGATCGCGGTCTTCATCTACTTGCAGGCGCCGCTGCAGGCTGCGCTGCAGGCCCTGGAGCGCCCGGGAACCGCCCTCGTCAACACATTTATCGGAGCCGCCCTGAAGCTTCTGCTCATTATTCAGTTGGCTTCTCAGCCTCAATTGGGCATTTATGGAGCAATTATCGCGATATGCATCAATATTGTCGTCGTCACGCTGCTCCATGCGGGGAGCGTCATCCGCCATCTTCAATTGAAGATGCCATGGCTCGATTTCATCAAGGTAGGGGCTGCCATGGTGATTATGGCAGGCTGCATTCAGGCGGTCTATGTGCGCGCTCCGCTGCCGGAAGGCTACGGTCTGCTGCGCTTTGCCGCTGCGGGGACGGCGGGGGTCATTGTCTATCTGCTGCTGCTTATTATTATGGGCCTCATCAACCGCGATGATGTGACGCGGCTTCCGCTGGTCCGGCATTGGCTGCCGCCGAAGCCGCATCGCAAATAATCATCCGGTTCACGCTACTTATGCTTCCGATCCACGAATAAGTGGCCCCGATGATCGATAGAACAGAAAAAAACGTCTTTAAATTCGTTGACGCCTTTCAACGCAAGCTGATTTTTCAACCAGAAGCGCGTCTTATTGATGGTCGACAGGTTATGATCCTGCACCTTGCCATCCATAATCAGCGGCAGCGGCAATGTCGTGAAATGGTAACGCTCCGGCTTGCGCAAGGCGGGGCGCTGCTTTTTGGCCTTCTTGCGGCGGCCCGGCGAGGAGGCTGAGCTGCCGGCGGTAACCGGGCCGGGACCTTTCGTATCCCCCGCATAATCCTCCTCCAGTAGGCCGCCCGATTGCTGGGCGCCGCTCTGGGCTTCGTTGGCGGTCGGGGTGTCCGAGTCCTGTTTCAGGAAGACGGTCAGCTTACCGTTCGCCTCCAGAATCGCGTAGCGAACATCTCCGATATTATCCACGCCCTGCTCGCGGAGCTGCTGCATCAGGTCGTCCAGATTGTACCGCTGCCGCGCCATCTCCGGGCGGTCAAGCTGGCCGTTCTTGATGATAATGCTAGGCTTGCCATCGAATAAATGTCTTATCCATTGGCTCTTCAAGGCTATGTAAGCCACGCTGATCTGAATGATAATAAGAACGATGATCGGGACCAGCCCCTGCCATAGCGGCTTCTTGCCGTCTTCGATGACAAAGACCGCAATCTCCGCGATCATGATGGAGATGACGACATCGAAGACGGACAGCTTGCCGATCTCTCTTTTGCCCATTAGACGAAGCACGACGAAGACAACAATATACATCAGGATCGTGCGCAATACGAGAGTCCAGACTTCCATTAGCAACGCCTCCCGGTGCCATTTTCGGTGTGCCAGTACGTGTATTCTGGCCCCGGGCTTCGCGAGGCATGCAGCTTTTTCTTATCGAAATGTTCCCATCCTGCATCTTACAATCCGGTTAACCGTTGTTCCAAGAAGTCCCTTTCCCCGAACGATTACAAGATGAAAAGGAAAATATAGACGGTGGAAATCGCCAACGACAAGAGCGTCAGCGGAGCCCCGATTTTGAGAAAATCCATATAGCCGAAGCCATGTCCCTCGCGCTGCGCCATTCCTGCCACAATCACGTTCGCCGATGCGCCGATCAAGGTGCCGTTGCCGCCCAGGCAAGCGCCCAGCGCCAGTGACCACCAGAGAGGATTCAATTGGTTCGGATCGGTAATGCCCATCTGGCTCCCGACATCCTGCAGGAGCGGAATCATCGTCGCCACAAAAGGGATATTGTCTATCGTCGCCGACGCGATTCCCGAGCCCCAGAGCACGAACATGGCGGTACGCGTCATATCGCCGCTCGTGACGCTCAACATCCATTGAGCCAATTGATTGATGACGCCGACTTCGATCAGCCCCCCCACGAGGATGAACAGGCCGATGAAGAACAAGATGGTCACCCATTCCACCCGATGAAGCGCTTCTTCCAGTTCTTCTTCGCCCTTCAGGCCGATGAGCATCAGCAGCGTAGCTCCGGCCATCGCGATGACCGCCGGCTCCACATGAATGGCCGAGTGAAGCACGAAGCCCAAGATTGTCAATACGAGGATCGTGACCGATTTCCTTACGAGCCGCTTGTCCGAAATATACGACTCCGCCGACAACTGCATCAAGGCATGGCGCTGACTGTCCGTGACCTTCAACTGCTTTCGGTATATAAAGACGAGCAACGCAAGCATCACAGCCATGATCACCACGATGACCGGGGCCAAATAGATCAAAAACATATTGAAAGTCAAATGCGGGTTCGCAGACCCGATCATAATATTCGGCGGGTCGCCGATCAAGGTCGCGGTGCCGCCCACATTCGAAGCGATAACTTCCGTGATCAGAAACGGAACCGGATTGATATTGAGCATCCGGGTTATGGAAAACGTAATCGGCACGACCAGCAGCACGGTTGTCACGTTATCCAGAAAAGCCGACCCGACCGCCGTTAAGGCCGCCAGAATCACCAGGATGCGGATCGGCCTGCCCTGGGTTCGCTGCGCCGCCTTCACGGCTGCATATTGAAAGATGCCGCTCTTGTTCGTAATCCCGACCAGTATCATCATCCCGACCAGCAGGAAAATCGTGTTCCATTCGATATGCTCGGTGAACGCGCGGTGCACATCTACGATTTGCAGCACGAGCATCGCCGCCGCTCCAAGCAGGGCGATAATGGCCCGGTTAATTTTTTCTGAAATAATGATGGCGTAGGTCACCAGAAATACAATTACCGCGATCGTGACCTGCCAGGTCGACGCATCATGTCCCATGTCATTCCATCCCTCTCTGCGCAATAACTTCAATTCGGATCCGGGCATTGCATGTCGGATTCGATATTTTTGCTCACACATTATAACGCCGTTCTATATTTTTCGTCTATGCCTTGTACTATTTCTATCTGCTTGCCCATACGATCTGTACTACGCATATATTTGTCCATCCCCGCACGGGAACGATAATTCAAGCCGAAAGGAGAATTCCAATCATGAATGCATTGCAGCGTGTATCTCAATGGAAGCCGAATCACCCCATTTTGGCCGGCATCGTCAATTCATTTATCTGGATGGCCATGGGCGCCTTGGCCTTATCCGTTCTGCTCTACTCCAGTTCCGCCAATGAGGATAAGACGCTCGGCTATATTTATCTTGTCCATATCATCGCTCTTTTTATCGGGGGCTGGACGGCAGGCCGGCGCAGCGGGCGCAAAGGCTGGTACTATGGCGGTCTGACCGGTTTTTGCTACGCCATGCTTGTGATCGTTATCGGCTTTCTCGCCATGGATGTCGGCATCACCTTGCAGAAGCTGATTCTCGTTGCCGCGGCCTTCGCCTGCGGCGCGCTCGGCGGCATATTCGGCGTCAACATGAGCCGCAACAAATAAGGATCCGAACCATCGGCCGCAAGAAATGGTCGCCTGGGTTCATATGTTCCCCCTGCTCTTTATGGTATACTATATGAATTAAATAACCGTTTACCGGAATTATATAGGGGGATAGTTGTGGTATTATTTCACTCCATGCAGACGGTCACCTTATGGACTATCGCGGTCGTTATCCTGCTGCTATGGTTCGGATCAGGCAAGCAGCCGCTGGCTGTCGTCTCTGCATTTTATCAGGCTTTGCGGCATTCCCGCTCTTTCCTGTTCGCTTTTATTGCTCTCATCCTTATCTTGCTCGTGAACAATTTTGAGCTGACTATCGAAAAAGCGCTGGCCGTCAATTGGGACTTTACCTCCCATATTCATCAGCTGGAGGGCCAATTCGTGCACAGCATCCAGAAGCTGTTCCATCATCCGCTTCTTACCCAGGTCGTCGCTTTCTTTTATATTGTGGTCTTCCAGTCGCTCATTGTCGGATCCATCGCCATCTATATCGCGAAAGATAATCTTCGCATGGCCCGTGCGGTATGCTATGCGGTCATCATCAATTACGCGGTAGCCATCCCGTTCTATCTGTTCTTCCCGGTGAACGAAGTATGGTCCTACCCGCCGGCCGCCGTAGAGTTCCGCATGCTGGACGTGTTTCCGTCCTTCGAAGAGAACTATCGGCAATTATCCGGATTGGATAACTGCTTCCCGAGCTTGCATACGTCGATTTCCGTGACGGTGGCGCTGCTCGCGTCGCAATCGGGCAACCGCCGTTGGGCGATCTTCACCTCGATTAGCGCCCTTATCGTCATCTTCTCGATCTTCTACCTCGGCATTCATTGGCTGACAGATATGATCGCGGGAACGATACTGGCCGTTACGGCCTCCTGGCTCGGCATGAAATGGGCGGGGGTCCGCGCTTCCTGGAAGACGGAGTTGTCCAAAGGCGGCGGCAACGCGTATACCAAATCGTATCCGGATTCGAAAATCTGAAAATGGGCAATCGAGTAGGAGGGGGCGCCTAGCCCCCGACCTCTCACACCACCGTACATACCGTTCGGTATACGGCGGTTCATGTTATATTCC
>NZ_LDIG01000094.1 GCF_015845845.1 Paenibacillus dendritiformis | reverse complement strand
GAGGCCGCGGCCGGCGCGGGAACGAGCCGCAGGCGAATCCGTATGAGCGCAGCGCGGGCAAGCGGGCGCGCGGCAAGGGCGGCATTCGCCTCGGAGAAGGCGGCGGCAAGGCGGAGAAGGCCGGTTCGCAGCCGGACGGCGAGAACTGGGTCGATGAACTGATTGAACGGGCTGAAGCGGAAGCGAAGGAGACGCAGCGCCGCTTCGACTTCGGATCGGGACGGGGCGGATACGGCCGGCGCAGCACCGCGCCAAGCGGCGGGAAGAAGGGCCGCAAGAGCACGTCGGAGAGCGGCATCTTCATCGGCGAGCCTGCGGCCCGGGCACGGAAGCAAGCGGGCCAGGCCGCGCGCAAGAAGCGGAAGGCAAGCAGCCAGACCGCCAAGTTCGTGCGGAAGAAGCGGTAAGGAATGAGTCGGCAAGGCGGCCCTTCGGGGCCGCTCCTTTGGCCAATCTCCATCCAAATTCCCCTTTTGCTGAAAAAGTTTTCTAAATGCATTTGCTATTTATAATTGAATGTGTTATACTTACATTGTTGTTAAATTTGAACCGCTATTCACATATTGAAAAGGGTATCATTTTACACAATGGAACTTTTTTCAATATGTGAATTTTTTTATATCTGATGTAAAAAATGGATCATATTCATTTAATATTTGGAGGTTTGTTTATCCATGCAAACAGGTACAGTAAAATGGTTTAACGCAGAAAAAGGCTTCGGTTTCATCGAAGTCGAAGGCGGCAGCGACGTATTCGTACACTTCAGCGCAATCAACGGTGATGGCTTCAAGTCCCTGGACGAAGGCCAACGCGTACAATTCGATGTGGTACAAGGCAACCGCGGACCACAAGCTGAAAATGTAACCAAGCTGTAAGTAAAAGCCGGGCTGCTCTGAACGTATGTGAGGAGCAGTTCTTTCTTTTGGTCCGATTATCAAAAGGAGGGGTATCAATATGAATTATCGCAAGAAGCCAGTAGAGGAACTTCCGGTGGAGAACACGCCCATCTGGTCGTGCACGAATGAGGACTGCAACGGCTGGATGCGGGACAATTTTGCCTTCGAACTGGAGCCGACTTGTCCGATGTGCTCCTCTGCCATGGCGCGTGATATGAAAATGCTGCCTTTGCTTGTCAATACGAACGGCGATTCGAAAGCCAAGAGGTCGGACGAATAGCCGGACGCTATCCTCCTCTGTCCTATCAAGGAGCTGACTGACGGTGGGCTTCTTGTACAGCAGGGGATGGTTCCTTTGTTGATGAATCGGAAATCCATGCAGTTGCAGGTTGTATGCGAGGGCCTTCCGCTTATGCGGTTGGCCCTTGCTGCGTTGGGGTGAAGCACTCTTGCTCCGCTAATGGTTCTCTCCATACGCCTGTGCAGCTTGAATTGTCTGTTCGCCAAGCAGCCATGAGATGGTTCGGTTTTGGGCATTCTAAGGAGGCAGGCCCACGCTCCCGCGCGATGCAAACGGTTCTAATTCGCCAGCATACATATGGTATAATATACATATTGTTGGGAGAGGAAGGGCAAGGTGATGGCAGATGACTCCTGCGGATATTTCTCTGGTTGATGTGGTGCTTCGCATGGTGCTGGCCGTCGTGCTAGGCGGCTTCATCGGGCTGGAACGCGAGAAGCGAAGCCAGGCCGCCGGCCTGCGCACGCATATGCTGGTGAGTCTCGGGTCGGCGCTTGTCATGTTGATCTCGGTCTACGGATTTCCCGTTCTCGACGGGCGGGACAAGGCGCAGGTCGATGTGGCCCGGATTGCGGCCCAGGTGGTCAGCGGCGTCGGGTTCCTCGGCGCGGGCACCATTATTCGCAATGGCACGAGCGTGAAGGGGTTGACGACGGCCGCTTCGCTGTGGGTGTCGGCGGCGATCGGGCTCGCTTGCGGTTCGGGCTTCATTACGGCGGCGCTGCTCGGCTGCGGGTTGTCGCTGGTCGCGCTGTGGGTGTTGAATCAGTATGATATTAAAAATCGGGTCGCTCACCGTCTTCATCTATTGGAGATTATCGCCGACGAACGGGAAGGCTGGCTGACCGCCATGACGAAGGAAGTCGAGGCTCAGGGGATGTCGGTGCGCAGCTTCCGGATGCATGCCGTGTCCGCTGCACGGGGCAAGATCTGGACTCGATGGCTGCAGCCTGATCGGGAAGAAGCAAGCGCTTCCGAAGAGCCTGATGATACGGGAGGAAGCGATGAGGAGGAGCCTGATTCTGCGAGTGAGGCGGCCGCTTCCGGTCGCTATGTGCGCATCGAGTTGAAGGTATTGGCCGAGGACATGAAGTCGATCGCCGCGTGCTCCGAACTGCTTCTCGCGAAGGAGGGCGTTCGGGATGTGCGGCTTGTGTCCTGAGGTGTTTGTTTTGGGTTGCGCGGAGGAATGATTTGTTTTGCGAGTGTCGAAGTTCGGGAATGGCGGCGGTATCGGCTTGAGTCGGATGGGGCTTTTTTGATACAATATAGTTCTAGTCCGATTGCTGTCCTGCCGATATCTGCGCCTTCCTGACGGAAGGGGTGCGGCTGAGCGGGAAGCAGAATTGGACTCATCACTGTCGTGCGTTGGAGGTCGTCGATCATGGGGAAAAAGACTGATGGCAAGGTATTGGCTCAAAATAAAAAGGCGTCCCATGATTATTTCATTGAGGACACCTATGAGGCCGGCATGGTGCTCACGGGAACCGAGATTAAGTCGCTCCGGCTGGGCAAGGCGAACATCGCAGATTCGTTCGCTACGATTCGGAACGGCGAAGTGTTCGTGCACAATATGCACATCAGCCCGTTCGAGCAGGGCAACCGGTTCAATCCGACGGATCCGACCCGGGCGCGCAAGCTGCTGCTTCATAAGGAGCAGATCAGCAAGCTGATCGGCTTGACGAAGCAGGAAGGCTATACGCTGGTGCCGCTTAAAATCTATGTGCGCAACGGCTATGCGAAGCTGCTGATTGGTCTGGGACGCGGGAAGAAGAATTACGACAAGCGCGAAGCGGCCGCCAAGCGCGATGCGCAGCGCGAGATTCAGCGAGCCCTGCGGGAGAAGCAGAAGTATTGAGCGGTATCGGTGAGATGGATGCTATCCAGTCTTCTCCCTCCTTGGCAAGAAGTGAATACCCATTGTGGGCTGATTTATGGTATACTAGATGCATCGGCCGTAACGGCTTCCCGTGGAGCTGGGCGGACGATGGAATGCAATGCACCGATGTCTCGACATCTTCATCCGAGACGGACTACCCCTTGGGGTGAAGCCTTATTCGCTTCGCTTTCGATTATGGGGGCGTTCTTGGATTCGACGGGGATAGTTCGAGCATGGGTAGCGGGTAGTGGGGACGCGTCCGCTTCAACAACGCTAACGCCAAATGTAAACGGCAAACAACAAACTTCTTACGCATTGGCAGCTTAATAACCTGCTAGCGTGCTTCTACCCTGCATCGCCCATGTGCCGGGATAGGGGCTCAACTTCAGTGGGATACGCCGCGTAGTCTCCGCCTGGGGCTAACGGAAGAAGACAATCAGGCTGACCTGTGAGAAAGCCGGTTACAGGGCGTTCCCGCAGGTGACATCAAAACTGTGACTACACCCGTAGAAGCCTGTGTGGCGTTATCTTCGGACAGGGGTTCGAATCCCCTCGCCTCCACCATGAAAGCCCAGTCCGCATGAGGACTGGGCTTTGTTATGTCTTGAAATTGTAGTCCAAATGTAGTCCAAACCATTTTTGCTTTATCATTTTGAGCCTTTTCTGTAGTCCATTGGACTACAAGCGGTTCACTTAACTTTTGATTCGGACGGTGAGGTAAGGGATTCCCCTACGAACATCAAGGGATGAGGTGGTAGTGTGGCCGGTAATATAGGGCTTGCTGAACGAAAGAAAAATCCAGTAGCAGCAAGGGTTTAGCGCCTCTTTTGTCGAATTCAAGTGCAAGGAAAACGGGTTTATCCCGTGAAAAACCGTGCACGTGGAGGTGTCCAGATTGTATCAGCGAACCGAGAGCCAAATGATCTTGCCAGGCGACTTCTTCCTTCCGTTCGGCGGGAAGCTTGCGGAAGATAACCGCTGGGTATTGCTGGCCCAGATGATTCCGTGGTGGAAGCTCGAAGAGAAATATGCGAAGAACTTTAAGAAGAGCCTCAAGGGTCAAAAGGCCGTATCGATCCGTGTCGCGCTCGGCGCCCTCATTATTCAGGAGCGGCTCGGCACCGACGATCGGGAGACGCTTCGTCAGATTCTGGAGAACCCGTATCTGCAGTACTTCCTCGGTCTGCCGGAATACCAGTACCGCCGTCCGTTTCACCATTCTCTCATGACACACTTCCGCAAGCGGCTGGGCGGCGAGATCCTTGATGAAGTGAATGAGTGGATCGCCCTTGAAGAAGCGCGCAAGTCCAGCGAATCGGATGATTCATCGGACGACAATGAACCTGGCAGCGGAACTGCCGCAGCGTCCGACGAGCCGTCAGAACCGCAGCCGCGGCAGATGGAACTGACGAACGAGGGCGAACTGCTGCTGGATGCGACCTGCGCGCCGGCGGACATCGCCTACCCGACGGATCTGTCTCTTCTGAATCAGGCCAGAGAAAAGCTGGAGAAAATCATCGACATCCTGCATGAACCGGAACGCGGAAAGACTCGCAAGCCAAGAACATACCGGGAGCGTGCCCGCAAAGCCTATCTGGCGATTGCCAAGCAA
>NZ_LDIG01000093.1 GCF_015845845.1 Paenibacillus dendritiformis | reverse complement strand
TCGAAATCCAGTCCGCAAAACCACAAATAGCCCGCATGCATGGGCAGCAGTTGATACAATTCCCGTTCGGAGTGGTTGAACAAATACGAAAGCAGCATCAGTCGAACCATTCGCTCCGGGTCAGCCGCCGGGCGACCGGTGCGTTCCGTATATAGCGGCGCTACCCAATCATGGACGATGGATAAATCAAGCGCCTCGTTGATTTGACGCAGGATGTGCTTTTTCGGCACGAGTTCATCCATATCCACGAATTGAAACATCTGAGGCTGGACAGCCGATGACTTATAGGCTTTCATGTTCAATCACTCTCTCGATTATTTGTTACAGTACAAATTCGACAAAACCGTGGGAAAGACCTGTTTAAGCGGACTTTTTCACCGGACTTTTAATGCCTGAAGTAGAAAAAAACACGAAAGTCAAAACAATAGCCAACACACAACATTTTCGAATTCGCGTTAATGAGAACACAATATTACCTCCTTTTATAGGTGAATATATGCTACAATGGTCATAGTATCATAAAATATCAAAAAAGTAAATATTTTCAATAAGGTGATATATATTAAAAAAAGGGTGATTGTTACCATTGTTATTAGTCTTGTTATCCTGTCGCCTTGGCTACTCAGTACCGAGAAAACGGCAGCGATAGTGACCCTAATCCAAATCAATCAAAACTCAATCCGAATTGAAGACAGAGATAATAATCAGATTACGGTGTATGGTAGAGAGGAGATTATCCGAACACTGCAAGTTAATAAGAACTACTATATTCAATATGAGAGCCGCTGGTTTACGCGACCGACTCTGGTTTCGATTAAGCTGATGCCCGATGATGTATGACTCCAGGAACATAACATAGATGACACTTGTGATTGGGCTGAAGATGTTAACGAGGCGGAGCACCTTCGCCATACAGAAGAAAACAAACGGATTTATGCAGGAAATCGAGCGAGTTTTTGCAGATTCAAAAGAGAAGCGTGGGATGCAGTGAACGACCTTGCGAGGATGAAAAAAAGAGGTCCCACAGGGCCAATGTCATTAAGTTTAGCTCAAAGACAAGAGCCGAAAACATAGGAATCGAAACGGCATGGGAAAAGACCCTGTGCCGTTTCTTTTTTGAATCCAAGCAAGGAATAAAGCGTACAGCAAATGAGACCTACACGAAGCAGCTTGGCGATCCACTCCGCATTACAAACATCTGTTTTGCGCCCAGGTACATTCTTTCCATTGCAATGTGGGTCACTTCGCGGGACTCCAGGTACTTTAGCAATTCAAAAAGATGCTTGGTTAAGGTTCCGAATGTGCGCACTTCACTTTGGACCTCACCGGCCGAATCTGTCGTCATAACACAAACCACGATTGTCTCTTGATGAACATCCATTCCTGCGCAACGTTCGAGCAAAACTTCCATGCTGAAATCCCTCCGATACTGAAAATACATGACGGCGGATGAATTTGAGCGTAAGCGTTTTTCTGTTCGCGGTTCCCTGAATGGGCATTCAAGGACAGCACAGGTTTGTACATAAAACTCATCCTCAACAGTTTCTTTGACGGGGTAGACCACCATAAAAAGCAACGTGTTTCGCGCCATGGTACTAGAAGTAGGGGAAAGCGGCGAGCAAACTAAACACTCGCTATTTTCATGCTATTATAGTTTTGCGAGTTAGTACTCATGAAAGTTTCTTTCGGGTAAAATCTTTTTCAGGTTTTTTGACATAAGGTGCTGGTGCGGCTGCCATTTCTCGTATGAGGGATGTAAGCGTTTCTTTTAGCGAATTCGCGTACTCATTCATGGACGTGGCCTCCTCGTGTTTCAAGGGTCTTCGTCACACATATCCATCTATCTGTTAAGCCTTGATTTTCTTTTGAAACAAAAAAAGAGCGGGCTATCTTTTCGATAACCTGCTCTTATTCTTGATTTTTGACCTTGCTCCTTAACTTAATGACACTGCCCCACAGGGCCTCTCTTCAGATCCAAGGTAACAGAAGTGCCTGTAGAACCGTGTGCAATCGATTCCAAACCTACTTCAACACGCTGCCGCCGAACAGGAAGCGGTGCTCCCAAGTGGTGTTGAGCACATTATCGACCCGAACGCCGCCGGATTTTTTGGAGTACGTATGCAGAATTTTGCCGTCTCCCAAGTAAATCCCCACATGCGTAATCCGCTCCGTGCTCTTGTTGACGTTTTTATAAGCGGAGGCCTTGGAGCCTTTATAGGACATGAAGAACATGAGATCGCCGCGCTTCAGTTGGCTGATGCTCGCCTTTGGCGTGGAATTGGACTTAATCCAGCTTCCTTGCTTGCGGGAATCCGTCGGCAGCACGATGCCGAGCGCTTCCTTATAGGCATGTCTGACGAAATCGGAGCAATCGAACGTTTTGGTGTTGTTCCGGTTGGAGCCGAATTCGTATGGGGTGCCCAAATATTTTTGTCCGACCTGGATGACCTTCTCGATTTTGGCTGCGCGACTGGAAGAATCTGCCGCCGTTTGGAGGGATTCTTCGCTATCTGCCGGGTTGCTGACAGAAGGCTTGTCAGATGGCTGATTGACTGTGGAGGTTCCAGCCACCTGTATGTATTTGCTGCTCGTGCTCATATATCCGGTATTGCCTTGTTCATCCCGAACTTTGTACCAGTAGCTGTTATGCTTGTCCAATATCGTAACTTTCTCGCCTTTTTTCATGAGGCGGATAACCGAAGAAGAAGTAGACGGTTCTTTGCGCAAATTAACCGAAGCGATAATATTGCCTGTCTGGCTTGTCGATACTTGCTGCGCCGCCGCTGCAGCCTGTGGAGCTTCGGCAGCATGGGACACCCCCGCGAATACTTGTCCGGCCATCGTTACCATCAATAATCCCAGCAGTAGTTGTTTTTTCATGTCATCCTCCTTGTTGTTCTAACAATGGTGTGATTGTGACGTTGCAACGGAATATTGAGTTGTTGTTCATATGAACAAGATGTCAAAGAATAGTATATTTTAATAGTTATACTAAAAATGTTATGACATCCCAGAAACAACTTGCCCTAATTATAAATAGAGCCGGATACAGGAAACTATCCGACAATCTGCTTAAAAATAGACAAAATTGTAACTTTCTCTAGTTCAATATACCTATTACCCGTAAGAAAAAAGAATATTTTGTAACTATTACCCAGGAAATTAAGGTATATTATAGAAAATGGTTGATAGACTGGAGAGGAGTGTTTTGATGGTTCGGACGTCCCGAAATTCCATTTCGTGGCCATTTGTCATCCTATTATTGGTCGTGGCCGCCGATATTTCCATGCTGTTGACGTTCGGAGTGGCTCTCGATTTCATGGTCGTTGGGCCGCTGCTTGTGTTTTGGGTAGGTTTGCGCCGGATAAGCAATGGGAAGCTCGCCGCCTTCGCCCGGGCGCTCGCCGCTGTCCTCGCCGGTTATGCCGCCGTCCGGCTGTTGAAGCAACCGCTGCCGAAGGACGAACTGCGCCATACGGCCGCCCCCTTGTTCGGCACGCCGAACATCATGCTGGAGCTGGCCGCCCCCGTCTCGGTTACGGGCCGGTTCGGAAGCCGCCGCGACCTGAAGCATATCGCGCTCTGCCTCGATCAGCCGCATGAATTCATGGCGGCCCTGGAAGCGGAGGCCGACGGTTCGCCTTCCTAATGCCAAAAAAAGCGTGCAAGCAGAATCGGTTTCGAACTCCGATTCTTCCTGCACGCTTTTCATATATACCTTGTATCACTTTCCCCCTCTCTCACCATTATTTATACTTGTCGTTCAAAAGCTGCCGCAGCTCCTCATTCGAATATTGGCCTTTGATGCCTTTGATGTTTACCGTCAGCTTTTTATCGGAGGTAGCTTCAATCGATTTCGATCTCAGTTGATTTTGCTTGACAATCGTTTGCGAGGCGCCATCGGATACGACATATTGCCCGATATCCGGCCGGGACGAGAGGAAGAGCAAATATTGTTGGCCGGCCTTCACCTTGTCTACGGATTGATAAAGCTTGATCGTTGGCGACTCTGCCTGGCCATACAGCGTATCATCAATACGCAAGACAGCCTCTTGATGCGAAGCGAGCGGATCGGCTCCGTTTTCCTGGATTTCACTCACGGCATCGACATGAGCAACGACAACCAAGTCGGTTTTGCCATCTAATAATTCTTCAATATCGTAGTAAGGAAAATCCGCAAAGACGGCTTCATCCGCGGAGGAAGGCGCGGCAGAAGAGTTTCTTAATTGCTGGAGGTCGCTCAAATCGTGAGACTGAGGCGTAGTCATCGTGGCGCGATTGCGGTTGTAGCTCATAATGGACGTGGTTCCGTAGACTCCCTCGCCCGCCGTATCATGATCGCCCAGAAATTGAGCATGCCCGAATTCGTGGGTCGTGGAGCTGAGACTGGCGTTCCAGACTTGATTCGGGAAATCGCGAGCCAGCAGCCTCTTGTTCACCTTAATCGTAAAATAGGAGCTATATTTGCTGTACAGGCCATACCATGATTCAGGATAGTCCCGGTAATAGCATTTATTTTGGGACGACGATGTCTCGGTCATGGTCGTCCCCGCAGCCGCCGTCCAGTTTTTGGCCCCTTGCGCGCAGAGTCCGTTGTCACTGTCCGCACTGGCAAAGGTAATAGAATATAGATTCCACCCGGAAGGGATCGAATGGTTTTGGGCAGCGGAGGCTACCGGGGGCACAAGCGAGACAAGCAGCAAGAAAGAGACGAAAACCGATAAAAATCTTGCTTTCATTCGCATCAACCTCTTTTCTTATTCATTTTTCGACTTCTTAACCATGCTTATTTCTGTTGAATACGAGAGTGAAAAAACAAAAAGGAGGGCATTTTCATAGGTGATGTGCAAATCTGAAGAATGGCAAGGGTTCAAGAACATGAAGCGAAGGCAAAGCGCTTGGAGCGGCCTGACGGCAAAGAGAATGCCGCACTGGAGTGTACTTGGAAATAGAGTCGGCTGACATGAATAGAAGAGACTGAACCAGGGGCATGCGGGAAGACCACAAATTTTTACCGATAACCGAACACGAAATCAGGCTGCGCTATTTCTCCCCTTCCGGACCCGGATTTTCTTTATCGCCAAGCAAACCGAATCGATCGGCCGATTAAGTATGTAGGATGATTGCTTCGCTATAAAAGAAGAGGTCATCGAACATTCACAACCATTATTGGGAATGTTTGTTAACATAATCATATTTAAAAATTATGTCATTTGTCAATCGTTTTTTAAAAAAATCACCTTCTGTTTGGCTTCGCCGTACCCCGCCTGATCACATAAAAGCGCCCAAAAGAATCTGATCCAATCAGAGTCTTCCGAACGCTTTTCCGATACCAGAATACGATTCCCGATCCGGCATCCGCTTAATGAGCCGCCCGGTCTTGCGGCCGCTTCTGCTCCGCTCCGGACACCATCGGCTCGACGTGAACATGAACATGGGCGATATTATGCTTGCGCTGCATCCGCTGCTCGATATCGTCGCAGATGCGATGGCCCTCCACCAGGCTCAGTCCCGCATCGACCAGCACGACGACATCCACCAGCACCAGGCTTCCATGCAGCCGAGCCTTCACCTCGCGAATCGCCCGCACGCCCTCCGTGCTCTCCACCGTCTTCCGCAGCCGCTCCAGCTGCGCTTCGTCGAAGCCGTCCGTTAACGTATGGGTAGCCTCGCGGAAAATATTCCACGCCGTCTTGCAAATCAGGAGGCCGACGGTCAAGGCCGCCAGCGGATCGAGCCAGTTCATTCCGAACTGCGCGCCGAAGATGCCCACCGCCGCGCCAATACTGACAAAGGCGTCGGATCGGTTGTCCTGCGCCGCCGCCATCAGCGCCTGATTGCGGATCCGGGTCGCGAGACGCTTGTTGTAGGCGTAGACGGCAAGCATAATGGCCGCGCTGCCCAAGGCGACCCAGCCGGTAACCGGGCTCGGGCTGCTCTCTTCCCCGGCGAACCAGGAGCGCGCGGTGGACAAAATGACTTGAATGCCAACCGTCGCCATGATGAAGGACGCGATCAGCGCCGCGATGGTCTCCGCCCGCAAATGCCCGTACGGATGATCCCGATCCGGCGGCTTCTGCGAGATGCGCAGACCGATAAGGACGGCCACGGAAGCGATAATATCGGTCAGGTTGTTCCACCCGTCGGCCTGCAGCGCTTGCGACTGATACATCCAGCCAATCATCAGCTTGGCGCCGGACAAGGCAATATAAGCGGCAATGCTAATCCATGCCCCTTTTTCTCCCTGCTTCATATCCGCGTATACATCCGCACTCACGGTCAAGCCCTCCCCCGCTATCTATCCGCCCCTGCGAACAACTGTCCTCGAGCTGTTGGAGTTTTTCAGCGCTCATGTTGAGTTACTATCGTAACAGACGGATCCCGTGTGGGTCTACAGAAACAGTGTTGACCCCCCATACAACTCTTGAACCGGCAACAACCTGTTGCTGCCAGGTAGAAAAGTTGGGACCGTTAAGGAAAGTTGCTGAGAGGCAACACTGCTTCATCCTTTTAGCTTGTACCGGATGGGGGCGGCGTATACTTGCGGGGGCTATCGAGAATCCCTAGATGAGACCATGCTTTCTTTTCAAATCCAAAATCAATTCTTCGCTGCTCTTCGCCCCGGGTGCAGGGTCTTCGATAGCGGGTACGGGATCGTTCGCGGTTTCCTCCAACTCCTTAAATCTCTCATAATAACTCCATTCGCATACCGAGACCGTTTCAAAATAGAAAAACCTCTTATCATCCTCCTGAGCATCCAGCGACTGGGCCAAAAACCACTCTTCCTCCAAATCTTTCTCGGTAAAGACACGGGAACGATATAAAGTGAGTCCCATCTCCGTGAAGAGATAGCAGAATCCAGCGGATGCATCCCATGTTCGCGAGTATGGAGAAATCTTGTCCAGCGCCTTAACCAAGTCATCTGCCTTCGTGCGAAAACATGGAATCCATGGCAAATACAATGAGCATGCTCCTTCACGTCGCTTGTCATTTGCAGCGCAATCAAGCGGTCATTCGAATCATATTCCGGCATGAAATACGAGGAAAAATCAAACGAAATATCATCGCGGCATTCATAGCGGGACGCATATTGGCGAATGCATTCCTCCACTTCATCCCTGCTCATCCCGAGCTTTATCGTTCCCATGGCTCGTCCCGGTTCGATCTCGATGGTATCCATAATCTCCTCCCTATGCAGAGCTTCATTTTTTTCTATGTTACCATTTTCCAAAAGGTGGCGATAGAATCGGATACCTCAGGGCACAAGAGGGGCTATTCTTTCATTTGCTTGCACAGGCGCTCGACGACGACAGCGAGCTCGGCACGCGTGACCGGCTCATTCGGGGCAAACCCGGAACTGCGGCCCGCCATCATTCCATTGGCGATCGCATACTGGATCGACGATTCGGCCCAGTGGCCCGCATAATCCCGCTCCTCGGGCTGGCCTTGTCCTTCCCGCTGCTCTTCTACGAGCTTCATGAACTCCTGCCAGCGCGGCAGCACGCGCGACGGGCAAGCCTTCCCGCTCCAGTGACGGTGCGGAACGATACGCTCCATGGCGATGCCGTGCTTCTCCGCCAACCGGGCGATCAGCTCCGCGGCCCGCCGCCATGCCCTCGGCTCATCCATCCCCTCGTACATGCAGATCTCGACCCCAAGCGACAACAGATTGCCGGGGCCGTTGCCGTCCCCCGCATGCCAGCCCTGCTCATTTTCTCGCAAATGCTGATAGATCTCGCGGTCGTCGACCGTATAGTGCCAGCTTTTCTTCGCCCCGCCGCTACCGTTCAAAATATAGCGGGAATGCGCCTCGGCGGTAGCGCCGGGGGCCGGATTGTCCGTATTATGAATCGTAATATATTGCGGCTTCATCGGCCGGTTCGGCTTGTTCGGCCGCCCGTCGGGCAGCAGCCGCTGCTTAATGTCCAGACTCATCGTCGTCATCCTCTCTTTTCTCTCGAACAATCGAGTAGGAGGGGGCGCCTAGCCCCCGACCTCTCACACCACCGTACATACCGTTCGGTATACGGCGGTTCATGTTATATTCC
>NZ_LDIG01000092.1 GCF_015845845.1 Paenibacillus dendritiformis | reverse complement strand
AAAACCCCCACGGCCTGACGGCCACCACGATGGATGAAAATGGGGACTTGTAATTTTGAAGTTCTTCTGAGCAAATAAAGATAGGCAGATCAAAGGTCGAATTTTTTTTGGTGAGTCACATCCCGTACAGAAAACGGGCCTATTGCAGCTTTGAGCACCGCCGATTGTTGCCCTGAGCACGTGTACAAAAGTACACTTCTCGTTGCTGCATGTTCTGCTGAATCCAAAAGCAAGGAAGTGAAGCTGGAATGGATGCGATTTTGGAACGGTGCGCAGGGTTGGATGTGCATCAGGAAACGGTCGTCGCCTGTGTACTGGCAGGGCCACTCAACAAGAAACCACAGCAAGAAATCAAAACGTTTGGAACAACGACCAAGGAATTGCTAAAACTCCATGATTGGCTGTTGGAACAGAAATGTACGCATGTCGCGATGGAGAGTACCGGCGTTTATTGGAAGCCCGTATGGAACCTGCTGGAAGACTCGTTCGAACTTATCTTGGCCAATCCGCAGCGGATCAAGAATGTGCCGGGCAAAAAAACAGACATGAAAGACGCCGTCTGGATCGCACAATTGCTACGTTGCGGGTTGATAGAAGCCAGCTTCGTGCCACCAGAAGATATCAGGGATTTGCGTGATCTCACCCGGTATCGCCGGAAGCTAGTCAACGACGCGACAGCGGAAAAGAACCGTATCCACAAAATTCTTCAAGACGGGAACATCAAGTTGACCACCTATATCAGCGATGTATTTGGTGTTTCAGGTCGCGCTTTACTGGAATCAGTTATGAACGGCGTTGTTCTGTCACCGGAAGACGTGAAAACTATGGTCAAAACCCAAGTCAAGAAAAAAGTACCGCAGTTGGTTGACGCCTTGAACGGACGAGTGCGGGCCCACCATCGCAAGATGATCCGCAGGCATTACGACCATCTAGAGTATTTGGAAAAAGAAATTGCAGCTTTGGAAGCTGAGATCGAAGAACTGCTGAACCCTTACCAGAAGGAAATCGAACTGCTCGATACCATACCGGGGATTGATAAGGATGCCGCGGCGAGCATCCTTGCGGAAATTGGACCCGACATGTCGGTCTTTCCTTCGGAAGGGCACCTCGCCTCTTGGGGAGGATTGAGTCCAGGCAATAACGAAAGCGCAGGAAAAAAAAGAGCACGAGAACCCGTAAAGGGAATAAAGGTCTAAAGTCCGTGCTTTGTCAGGCAGCCTGGGCCGCTACCAAAACAAAAAACACGAGATTGTCCGCTTTTTATTACCGGCTGGTCAAACGACGAGGGCCGAAAAAAGCAAACATGGCGCTGGCTCACCTGTTACTACGAATCATCTTTATTATGCTGCTCACCGGTGTCCCCTATGAGGAACTGGGGCCGGATTATTTACCGAAAAAAGAGAAAGACGTCGACTTCTGGATACGAAAAATTCAACAGTTAGGCTACAAAGTGGACATTCAAGAGCTAGGAGACACCGGATAACCCCTATATTTCCCATTAGTTGGTAAAATTGACTTGTAGGGGGGCTTTTTGTGCTATTTTACAGAAACCTTCTACTCCGGTGCAAAGACCCATATCTTGATACTTCGTGCATAGAGACATTTTCGTACAAATCAAATGCCTTTTCCTTCGTTTTCGCTTGCATTTTTCTCGGTTGCAAACAAGACGCGGGACGAGATGCCCCAATAACCGAAAAGCCTCACCCGGTCAACGGCGGGATGAGGCTCTTGCATATGCCATGGGAATATTTTTACGAGTTATTATATCCGCAAGCACATGGGAAGTAAATATTCAAGATCCATTTCTCCCTATGATTCCGCTTACAACAATATTCGCTCGCCGGCACAGGGGCCTATCGATTGCCTTTCCTGCAGCGTCACCGGAACAAGCATCCGCTGCTCCTCCGGCCTCCGCCGTTCGATCGCCTCAATGACGGCTTCCGCTGCCCGGCGTCCGATCTCGTACTTATTTTGGAGCACGGAAGCAAGCGGAACATCGCAATGCCGCGACGCTTCCTCGTCGTCGAAGCCGACGATCGACAGCTGCTCCGGCACCTGGATATTCGTTGCCAAGCAGGCTCTCAGCAGTTCAAGCGCCAGCTCGTCATGCTCGGTTTGAATCGCCGTCGCTTTTTTGGCCAGGAGAAGCTGAATCATCTCCCCGTGGAAGGCCTCCTTATTATCCGCGTTTACCTGCCGGTAGAAATCGGTGATGACCAGTTCGGCAGCGCTCGGGATGCCGCCGTCCTTCAGCGCTTGGCAGTAGCCGAAATAGCGATCGCGAACCGAACTGCGGTACTCGATGCCGATGCTTGACACGAAGGCGATGCGCCGATGGCCCAGCTCGATCAACTTGTTGGTAGCGATATATCCGCCGCGGAAATTATCGGAGCATACACTCGGCAACGGAATGCTGTCATAATATTGGTCCATCGTCACAATCGGATATTGGTCGATATAGTGAAGATTCAACATCTCCATGTTATGGATAGAGCTGATCGGATACAATATGATGCCCGAGAAGCCATGCTTCGGAAGGCGCGCAAGCAATTCCTTCTCCTTCTCTGGATTCCAGTCCGTACAGTGAATGCTCAAATAATAGCCCATGCTCTCCGAATATTCCGTAGCCCCTCTTATGTAATCCAAATGACCGTTCGCCGCCATATAGGGCAGTATGAGCGAAATAATGCGCCGCGGCGCGCCCGATGTGCCGCCAAGCGCGCCTTCCTTGTCCCCGGCGCGCTCCTTGACGAAGCTGCCGCTTCCCCGCTTGCGGTAAATGTACCCGCTACGTTCCAGCTCAAGCAGGGCTCGCTTGGACGTGATGCGGCTTACTCCGAACTGAGCGGCCAGCTCCATTTCCGTCGGAATCTGCTGATGGACAATATATCTCCCTTCTTCTATTTTCCGCTTTATATCGTCTATGATAACAGCGTATAACGGTTTGTTTCCCGGTTCCACAGTTGTTCACTTCTCCGCTTCTACTGGATTGTATATGCGATACAGCCGCTGCTAGCACCATATTATAGGATATCATGTCAGGCAGCAAGCCAAGGCATACCGTATTTGTCCATCCTTTCATTGCATCAGCGGCGACATGATTTCTACCGGAACTTTTTCCCATGGCGGGCGTACAAAGATACAAACCTATCGGAACTCTTCCGGCATCATCGGCCGGGATGAATGATGACAAGGCAGGTGGAAATTCATGCAGTACAAACAATTGGGCTCCTACCGGATCTCGGCTATCGGCTTCGGCGGAGCTCCGCTCTCCGTGCCCGGAAGACCGGAACGGGAGCAGGCCGTGAGCACGATTCACGAGGCCTGGGAGAACGGCATCACTTTCTTCGATACGGCAGATACATACAGCTTGAATGAGCATGATCTCGGTCATAACGAGCAGTTGTTCGCGGACACGCTCCCGCCGGCTCCCGGGTGCGTCATTGCAACCAAGTCCGGGCTTGCGCGCCCGGAGGGCGCCTGGATCCGGAGCGGACATCCGCGATCGCTGCGCGCCGCCTGCGAACGCAGCCTCCTCCTGCTGCGGAGAGACGCGCATCCTCTGTATTACTTGCACGCCCCGGATCCGGACGTTCCGTTCGAGGAATCGTTCGGGGAGTTGAGCCGGCTGCAGGAGGAAGGCAAAATCGAGCATCTGGGCCTGTCCAATGTCTCGGTGGGCGAATGTGAGGCGGCCCTGCACATCGCCGGCGTAGCGGCAATTCAGAACCGTTACCACTTGTTCGACCGAAGCTCCTCGGACGTGCTTGCCTTCTGCGAAGCGAACCGGATTCTGTTCGTCGCTTACAGCCCGTTCGGCGGCCCGGGGCACTCGTACAGACTGCGGCAGGACCCGCTGCTGCAGGATCTGGCCAACGCCTATGAAGCGAGCCCATACCAGATCGTGCTGGCGTGGATGATGGCCCGTTCCCCGCAACTGCTTCCGATTCCGGGAGCGACCCGTCCGCAATCGATTCGCGACAGCGCTCAGGCGGTCCGGGTTCGCTTGGCTCCGGAAGATCTCGCGAAGCTGGATGCGCACGACTCCCCTGCCCCAGCGCAAGGATGACAGCGAAAAGACCGCATGCCTTCATCAAGGCTTGCGGTCTTCCTTCGTTCATCAATAATAGCTGCTGCCTTCGACGAATTCGAATTCGAAGTCGCCGATCCGGATGATGGTGCCGTCCTCTGCGCCGCGCTTGCGCAGCTCCTCGTCTACCCCCATCCGGCGAAGCGTCCGCGCGAACCGGAGAATCGCGTCATGCGAGGTCATCTGCATCCGCTTCAGCATGCCTTCAATCGCCTCGCTCTCGATGACGAACGCGTCATTCTCCCGCCGAATCGTGAAGGAAGGCTTCTCCTCTTTCTTCTTGTAGCGGTAGATTTTGCGCTCCTCGACGTCTGCGACCTCTTCGACATGCGTCTCCGGAAGACGTTCCAGCATGTCCATGGCCTTGTAGAGCAGCTCCTGGATTCCCTGCTTCGTCAAGGAGGAGATCGGAATGATCTCGATGTCGTCGCCCTTCAAGGCCTGCACCTGCTCGCGGAACGCTTCCAGGTTCTCCTCCGCCTGAGGCATGTCCATCTTGTTCGCGGCTACGATCTGCGGGCGTTCCGCCAGCTTCTCGTTGTATTGTTTCAACTCATCGTTAATTTTGACCCAATCGTCGAACGGATCGCGCCCTTCGGTTCCCGCCATGTCCACGACGTGGATAATAATCCGGGTACGTTCAATATGGCGCAAAAATTCATGTCCCAGTCCGACTCCTTCGCTGGCGCCCTCGATCAGGCCCGGCAGGTCCGCCATCACGAAGCTTCGTCCGTCCCCGATGTCAACGACCCCCAGATTCGGGGTAATCGTCGTGAAATGATAGGCGCCAATCTTCGGCTTCGCGCCCGACACGACGGACAGAAGCGTCGATTTGCCGACGCTTGGGAAGCCGACCAGGCCGACATCCGCCATCACCTTCAGCTCCAGCACAACCCAGCGCTCCTGGCCTTCTTCCCCGTGCTCCGCCAGCTCCGGCGCCGGGTTCGCCGGGGTAGCGAAGCGCATATTTCCCCTGCCTCCGCGTCCGCCTTTGGCGACCACAACCTCTTGCCCGTGACGGGTCAGATCGGCGATAACCTCCTGTGTATCATCATCGATTACGACCGTTCCCGGCGGGACCCGCACAATCATAGGCTCCGCGTTGGCGCCGTGCTGGCTCTTGTTCCGCCCCTTCTCCCCGCGGCTTGCCTTAAAGTGCTTCTGATAGCGGAAATCAACCAGTGTTCGCAGCCCCTCGTCAACGCGAAAAATGACGTCCCCGCCATTTCCTCCGTCGCCGCCGGCCGGTCCGCCCATCGCGACATACTTCTCCCGGCGGAACGCGACGAGACCGTCGCCTCCGTCGCCGCCTTTTACATATATTTTCGTCTTATCTACAAACATGCTGTCACCCCGTTATGCGTTGCAAGGCACGACAATGCGGTAGGCTTCGTGCTCTTCGTTCCGCTGCGCTGACGATTGCTCCAGCCGCAGGCCGCCTACAGACGCGATATGCTTCAATTTGGATTCCACTTCATCCGGATTCAATAAGATGCCTTCGTATTGATAGCGAATGACGAGCCGGCCGTCCTCCTTGGCAAATTCGACGCTTAGCGGATTCATCCCGTCATTCTGGGCCTTCGCCGCAAAGCGAAACGCTTGAACGGAAGCAATAACCGACTCGGCCAGCTTGCACGGATCGACGGACAACTCCATCCGGTTCAATTCAATCGGCTCCGGTATCTCGATCCGCAGCGGCATCATGCTGCCGGACAGCCGCTGCTGCATCAGGAACATCACCAGCTCCGGCACGCCAAGCTTGGCAATTCGGCTCTCCTCCGCCATTCGCTCTTTTATAGTCTCTACACATTCCGGCAATTTATCGAACTTCTTCAATCGAACATAACCGTACACCAACTGCAGATCATTCATCCAGTCATGGCGCTGATGGTTCATCAGTTGGAGGGCCGATGCCGCCAGCGAACGCTCCATACGCTGCCGCCGCACCCGCTCTTCCCGGTATAACAAGAACCCGCACAGGCTCAACATCACCGCCATGACGAGAATAAGCACGAATCTCCAAGTGAATGATAAAGGCCATCCAATGACAGTGACGGCGCATGCGGCCGCTGCCGCGATGCAGCCTCCTAGCTTCAATCGCAAACTATTCATATTCCGGCTCCCCGCTCATCATTCCATTCTTCCATTTATGTACAGACTCCCCAATCTTCAGTATATCATGCGCAAGGGAGGGCGTCCAAGAAAAATGAACCGCGGCCGGGTAAAAAAAACCCCCGGCACTAGCCGAGGGTTTCTTTCTATCGTCTTAGTTCTCCACAGCTGCTGCAACAGGTGCAGCTTCCACCGGGTAGACGCTCACTTTTTTACGGTCGCGACCCCATCGTTCGAACTTCACGACGCCTTCCACTTTTGCGAACAGCGTGTCATCTTTACCGATGCCCACGTTGTTGCCTGGATGGACCTTCGTGCCGCGTTGGCGGACCAAGATGCTGCCGGCTGTAACCACTTGGCCGTCTGCGCGCTTCACGCCAAGACGCTTGGAAATACTGTCACGGCCGTTCTTCGTGGAGCCTACGCCCTTCTTGGATGCGAACAACTGAAGATTCAGTTTCAACATGTTGTCTACCTCCTTTATGTTGTCATTAGTTCTTCTATCTGAAGATACGATTCGTATGAAGCTTCGATACTTTGCAACCCAATGATCATCGATTCCAGCAGCAACTGAACCTGCGCTTCGATGTCCTTCCGCTCGATGAACGGAACCGTTCCGCTCAAAAAGCCGTCCTTCATCTCGCACTCCAGTTCAACGCCAGTCAGAACCTCAATGGCATTGGCTGCGCCCACCGACACGGCCGAGACACCCGCACATACGATGTCTTCTCCGTGGGGAGCATAATCCGCATGGCCCTCAATCGAGAAGCCCGCGATAGATCGATCCGGCTTCCGCCTAACTGTAACGCGAATCATCCGGCACCTCTTACGCCTGAATGTTCTCGATCGTTACTTTGGTGTACGGTTGGCGATGACCTTGCTTGCGACGGTAGTTCTTTTTCGCTTTGTACTTGTACACGACGATTTTCGCGCCTTTTCCATGCTTTTCTACCTTCGCCGTTACCGCAGCGCCGGATACAACCGGTGTACCTGTAACGAGGCCGCCGTCCTTCGATACCGCCAATACGCGATCGAATGTTACGCTGTCGCCTTCTGCAGCGTTCAGCTTCTCGATGTACAATACATCGCCCGCTTGAACTTTATACTGCTTGCCGCCAGTTTCGATAATTGCATACATTGTGTTGCACCTCCTCATGTCTCAGACTCGCCTGAATCAGGTGATGACGCTGCTTCCAGCCTCATGCTTGGAACCTGTCCGGAGCGGTTACAGCATGTGTAAGCAACTTCACTAGACACATACTTATAGATTGTAGCACAATTAAATTCAAAATACAAGCTTTTGCGTTCCATTAACGACTGGGAATTTGTGCAGGCTCCCATCCGCTTCCCCCGCATGAGGAACATGGCTGAAGGAACTGGTTCATCACCTGTTCCCGCACTTTTTTGCGGGTAAGCTCGAGCAAGCCAAGCTTCGTCCAGCCGACGACCAGGCATTTCGTCCTGTCTTTCTTCATCATCGTCTCCAGCCGTTCGACCACGTGCTGCCGATGCTCTTCCGTATCCATGTCGATGAAATCGACAATGATGATGCCTCCGATATCCCGCAGACGGATGAGACGCGCGATTTCCTCCGCAGCTTCCATATTCGTAGTATACACGGTCTCTTCGAGATGGCTTGTCCCCGTATATTTCCCCGTGTTCACATCAACAACGGTTAAAGCTTCCGTCTGGTCCCATACCAAATAGCCGCCGCTTTCCAGCCAGGTTTTGCGCTGGAACGCCTTGTCCAACTGCTCATGGACATGATAGCGCCGGAAAAGCGGCTCCGCTTCCCTATACGTATGAATCCGGTTCTCCAAATCAGGGGCGACTGATCGAACGAACGTATGTAACCGCTCGGCTTGGCGGACATTGTCAATCAGCAACTGATCGACATCCCGCGAGAAGGCGTCCCGCACCAGCCGCTCCACCATGTTCAGATCATGGTGCAGCAGGGCAGGCGCTTCCGCTTGCGCCGAACGAAGCGTAATTCGCTTCCATAGCTCGCGGAGCGTCTCGATATCGGCTTGCAGCGTCTCTCGCGACTCTCCCTCCGCCACGGTGCGGATAATCATGCCTTCCTCGTTCTCGCGCAGCTCTTCGGCAAGCTGCTTCAGGCGGTTTCGTTCCGCTTCCTGCTCAATCTTCTTGGATACTCCGATATAATCGGCGTTAGGCATATAGACCGAATAGCGGCCTGGCAGCGAGTAATGGGTCGTCACACGGGCGCCCTTGCCCCCCAGCGCCTCCTTCATCACTTGGACAATAAGCTCCTGTCCAACACGAAGCAAGCTGGTTATCGGAGGCTTCTGCTTCGGCTGCTTCTCCAAATGCGGGTGCAAACAATCATCAACATACAGAAATGCGTTCTTCTTCTGACCGATGTCCACAAATGCAGCCTGCATTCCCGGAAGAACATTCACTACGCGGCCCTTGTAAAAGCTTCCGACCGACGTAGTTCCCGTGGCTTGTTCGACTGCATATTCGACGAGCCGACCATGTTCCAACAATGCCATTTGCGTGACTTGTTCCTCGCAGTGAACAATCATTTGTTTCATGGTATCACCTCTGTTACAGCGCGTCATCTTCCATTGTAACATGAAGCGGGAGGCAGTGAACATACCAAACCGGTATGCTTTCCGATCAAAATAATAGAAAAACGGAAGCGGCAGCCGTCACGATGCGCGGCCGCTCACTTCCGCTGTCCCCCGGGCTCGTCAAAATAGGCATCGATTGCACGCTGCTCAGGAATGATGCGCTTAATCGCCCCTTCCGGGTCCATGACATAAATAAAATGATATTCGTCCCGGCGAAGCAAGCGCAGCAGTCCGGACAGCGGCCAGCCGTTCTCCGCCACGATCGGCCTGCCGAGACAGCCGCTTCGTTCCCATTTGCGAAGCCGGGCGGGACGGGCCATCAGGAAGCGCAGAAAACGGTAGGGCACGTTCTTCCACTCCTCCCAATTGGACCATAAGAGAAAGATTCCCAGCATAAGCAGATTCAAATTTACTTTTCCGCCCGTGAACAGCGGCATGACGCTGTAAGCCGCAATCGCAGCGCTGACCGCCATACTCACTCTTGCGCCGATAAGCAGCGTCTTGTAATAACTGAACCACAGCGAAGCGGCCGCTTGCAGCATGCGCCCGCCATCGAGCGGCAGCACCGGAAGCAAATTGAACAATCCGATAAACGCATTCGCCCGAATGAAATCTTCCGTCCAAGCGCTTCCCCACCACCCCCACTGCTCGAACAACAGGGCAAGTCCGATCATAATACCGTTTTGCAGCGGTCCTGCGGCCATGACCAGCCACTCCTGCCATGCCGGGGCCAGACTACCGTCTTCCGTCTCCGCCACGCCGCCGAAGGGCAGCAGCTTCACTTCCGATATCGTCCAGCCGAACATGCGCGCCACAGTGACATGCCCCATCTCATGGACAATCACGATCACGAACAGAGTCAGCAGCTCCAAAATATATCCCGTCACGGCCGCCATGGCCAACAGGAGGATAAACAAAGGATGCAGTGTATAGACGGTTCCTCCCCATTTAATCAAAAGCGATCACATCCGTCGGATCAATGTACTCCCCGTCCCGCAAGAGGGCGAAATAAAGCGCCGCCGCACGGTCTTCCGCCGGGCTCCCCAACGTGCCCACAACTTCCCCCTCCTCCAGCCAATCGTTCACCTTCACTTCGCTGGCGGCGAGACCGCCGTATATGCTGACCACGCCCGATGCATGCTGAACCGTTACCTGGAAATCATCCTCAGCCCGGCGGTTCACTTCCGTAACCCGTCCCGTCGCCACGCTCACCACCTCGGCAGAACCTTCGGTCCCGGTATCGGCAGCAATCCGGATCCCGTTGCGGTTCATATCGAACGGCTGCAGTACCGTCCCTTTGACGGGGGGATGCAGCGACAGTCCCCCTTGAACAGATGCCGCTTCATTCCGCTTCCCTTGGAACAGCGGGATGAAAGAGGGCGAGCCGGAAAACGTCCGTTCATACCAGGCCGCGATGGGGCGCATGTCCATTTCCTCCGTCAAGCTCCTTCCGATCCATTGCCGGGCCGGCTCGTTCCAATCCGCGGGGAAGCGAAAGATTACGAACGCCGCAGCGAACATCAGGGCGGACAGCACAATTCTCGTACGAAAAGATCGCCAGAACCCGCCGTTCCGTTCCTGCTCCCATCCGTAGCGTTCATGCCATTGCCGATGCGACGCCTTCCACAACCGTTCCGGATCGGGCGAATCGGCGAGAAGCTCCATCTCGTTCAGGCGAAGCGGAGGATGCCCGCCCATCTCCTCACTAACGCCGTGAATCTCGACCGTCCCAGGCTCAGCCGTCTGGGCGGGTCGAACATTCGGCGGCTCATGCTCCGAGTGCTGGACAGGCAGGAAGGACGTTCCGGCTTCATGCCGGCGCTCCGCCTCGGATGACCGTTGTTCTTGACTGATGATTTCCCGAATTCGTTCTTGCCGCCGACGGCGAATGTCCTCGATCATGGCTCTCTCATCCCTTCATTGATATCCTCTTGATCGATATCTGCCTGCATCCGTCATGACATCTGCTGTATCGAAATCCATGCTTTGATCCTTAAGCAAGTAACCCTTTATTCCATGTGTATGACAAGCTCTCACCGGTTATGAACAAGCCTTCCCCCCGCCAGATTGACTTTGCCTCATTCGTCCTTTGGATTAGCTGCGAACACTTTATCCGCCTCATTCGTTCTTTGGATTGGCTGCGAACACTTTATCCGCCCCGTACATACATAGGTTGCCTGGTGCCAGCCTCTTCCCCTCTGCGTTCCCATTCCCCGTGTATACATGCTGTTCGCGGTCTTTTGCACAGTCTCCCAAGCACTCAGGATGTGTAAGGTGATCCCTGGCTAGCTTATGGTCGATATCCCAAGCGCTCAGGGAGATTATAATATCTCTCTTTCATTAAATAGATTCACACTCCATCAATCGGTGATTTATAGCAAAACATCAGTTTATTCCAGAAACACACTTTACATGGAAACATATGTTTGGTAAAATAAAAACAAGAACATACGTTTGATTAATTTTAACTTAAGAGGAGGCTGCTGTTATGGATATCTGGACGAGCGCTGGCACGTTGGAGGAATTAATGGAGCAATTCCCTACCGAAGAATCATGCATTCCTGCCCTATTTGCGCTGAAATGGCCTCACGGCTTTCGCTGCCCGAACTGCCGGCATGTATGCGCCTATCTGATCCGGACACGGCGGCTGCCTCTCTATGAATGCTGCGAGTGCCGGCATCAGACGTCCTTGACTGCGGGCACGATCCTCGAGGGCAGCAGAACCTCTTTGCGGAAATGGATGGCTGCAATTTGACTTGTCTCTAATCCGAAGGAAGGGATTAATGCGGTCGTAAAACTCCTTACTTTAGTTATGGGGATATAAGGCACGTTGCTCCGCATCCCTTCCGGGGGTGGTAAGAGCAAACCAAAAAAGAGTTCTTTGTTTGGTTAGTTGTTGTTAGATACACTCACTACATCAGAGCCAGGAGACATTCGATTAAAAGAGTTGTTTCTTGAAAAGGCGATGGAACTATGCGCTGAAATTGTTGAAATGGAGATCATGCCTGACCACGTTCATTTGCTCCTAAAGTGTGACCCGCAATTCGGAATTCACCGAGTCGTGAAGCATTTGAAGGGCTAGACATCCAAAGTGTTGCGGATGGAATTTGTACACCTGAAAAGCAGTCTCTCTTCTCTTTGGACAAACTCCTGCTTTGTTCCTACAGTCGGGACGGTTCAACGGGATGTGATTAAAAAGTACATTGGGTACGATCAGACGAAATCCTTCGGGAAAATATTTTATGTCCGTTTTGTGCGAGACAGAGATTCAACCACATCCGCAAATCGAACAGACCGTTGGAGTTGATCTTGGCATCAAGGATTTCGCTACTCTCTCTACTGGTGAGAAGGTGGCGAATCCTAAGTACTATCGCAAGTATGAAAAACAACTGGCGAAGTGGCAACGAATTCACTCACGCCGACAAATAGGCGGTAAAAACCGTTACAAAGCACGCCTCCGAGTGGCTCGCTTGCATGAGAAGATCGCAAATACCCGCAATGACTTCCTACATAAGCTGTCAACCAAACTGATTAACGAAAACCAAGTGGTCTGTTTGGAGGACTTGCAAGTGAAAAATATGGTCAGAAACCACAAGTTAGCCAAATCCATTGCAGATGCTTCGTGGTCTATGTTTCGTACGATGCTGGAGTATAAGGCGGAATGGTACGGTCGAACAATCTCCATCGTCGGGAAGCAATTCCCTTCAAGCCAACTCTGTTCCACTTCAAATTGTGGATACCGCAATAAAGACGTGAAAAACCTCAACTTGCGAGAATGGAATTGCCCAAGGTGTGGCGCTAAGCACGATCGTGACGAAAATGCGGCTATCAATATTGAGCAGAAAGGACTTCGACTGTTGGCATAGCCAACTGAACTGTGGGACACACAGGGATAGCTTGGTGGATTTCACTCCGTTAGGAGTGATTACCCAAGAACCCCTTTAGGTATGGGGAGTGTCAACAATGTTACCTACAAGACGGCATGGGCGATGCTGCATAAGATTCGTATCGCGATAAGATGTGCCGATGAAGGGGAACGGCTTGAGCATCGTGTTCATGGCTTTATTGCCTTTAATGGTCCCCGTCTATATCCGAGTGTCGATCTCGCTCCGCGGGAGCAGCCGATTATTGTCGCGGCCTCGCTGGCTCCAAATGGGGAGGAACACCAATATAAAATGAAACAGGTTAACCGGGGGCATATGTAGGCAAGCTGCTGCTTCCTTGCAGCCGCGACGGCTTTATCGCTGAACATGTCTCCGCTCCGGATTCCATGATCTCCATTATCCGCAAGCGCTTTCGGGTCAAGCACAACAGTCCATTATATACCATGTTCAAGCGAGCGCAAAGATGGCTATGTAAGACGTTTCGCGGGATAAGCGGCAAGTATTTGCAGTATTATTTGGATGAATTTTGTTACCGGGAAAATGCCATCGCTCGCCAAGCTGCAGGCTGGGAGTTCTTGGGCGCGATATGCTGCGCCGATAACGGGGCCAGACGCCGGTACTTAAAGCGGGCCGCCACCTCGAAGAATTACGCTCGTTCTCTTGCGGCTGCCTAAATGAATCCGCACAGGACCTTCAATTTTGTCGCCTGGCTTAATACATAGTATTCTCAGGCATTACATTTAAACGTCTGACCACTATTTATGAAAGTCTTTTTTCAGTCAATACAATTTTTTCGCTCCCCCCCCTTATCTCGGACTGTTCCCTCCATTGTTTTTAATCAGCAATTACGTACCATCATTTCTGAACCCATCACCCTGAGGTAAGGGGATACTTGCCTGTCCTGAACTTCGGGGATATATGGTGTAAAAAAATCAGTTGAACTTACTTGCTTCTGCTCCTGATTCTTTGGGATATTGCTGCTTAGTTCTCAAGGGCAACTGTGCTTATTTCCTGAATACAGGTGGCTTTCTTCATGAACCATTGATGCTCAATTCTCTAAAGCCGGTTATAAGAAGTTACGGGGGGCTATGCGACTTCCTTCGGCTGCTTGTACATCTAGTTGGGGACAACCAGCATTGTGTTCTTTTCTGAATTATGGGGATACTCAACGTAAGGGGCGTGGAAGAAGCTGTTTCGCTCTCCTGCCCACTTGAACGACAAAAAAGGCCCTACTATCTATATCCCCCAAGCGAATGCAGACAGTAAAGCCTCTCCTTGTCAGTCTATTCCGTTCCGGCTTCCATCCTTCAATCTTCAATCTGATACTTCTCTTGATAAATGCGTATGCTCATCACCAACCCGATGCAAAACATATTCAGCAGCAGGGAAGTTCCCCCGTAGCTGATGAAGGGCAGCGTAATCCCCGTCACCGGCATCAGACCGATCATCATGCCGATATTTTCAAGAATCTGAAATACGAACATGGACACGATGCCGATGATAATATAGGAACCCCTCAAGTCATAACACTGGAAGGCGATGAGAATCATCCTGTATATCAGCAAGAAGTAGAGCAGCAGCAGTATCGATGAGCCCTGGAAGCCGAACTCCTCCCCGATAACGACGAAGATCGCGTCCGAGTACGTATACGGAATGAAGCTTCTTCGCTTCAATTCCCCCTTCATATACCCGTCTCCGGACAATCCTCCGGAACCGATCGCGATCATGGCGTATTTGGATTGATGATTGGCATCCGACGATGCCAAGGACGGATTAATGAACGTATCGATGCGCGTGAACCAGTGCTGATGCTTGACGACATCGGTAAAAAACGCTTTGGTCTCTTCACGGAACGTCGTGAAGGCGACATAGACCGACCCGGCCAGCAGCGAGACAGCCACCAGACCAATCAGCACATGCCGGAGCTTGATCCCGCCGATCCAGAGCATGCCGATGAAAATAACAATATAAATGATGGCATTGCCCAAATCCGGCTGGACAACGACGAGCGTGAACGGCACCAGCGTCACAAGCGCCAGCGGCACCAAGTCTTTGGTGAACGTAAGCGGATCCCCGCCGCGCCGTCCCAGCAATTGGGCCAGGGCGAAAATAAGCGCAATCTTGGCTATCTCCGCCGGCTGGAACGAGAACGCCCCAATATTGTACCAGCCAATTGCGCCGTTCAGATTGGAGCCGAAAAAGAAGATGCCGACGAGCAGCAGGACCGTTACTCCCATTGTAATCGGCCATATTTTCAGCAGAATCCGGTAATCGAACAACGCGGTTGCGAACATGACGACAAAGCCGGCCGCAAAGAAAACAACCGTCTTCATCGCCGTATTGGCAAAGCTCGGATCTCCCCCGTGGGTCGCACTATAAATGACAAGCGGGCTGAAAACCGAAAACACAAGCAAAATTCCAACGATAACCCAATCAATCCGTTTTAGTTTGTTCAGCAATGCTCATCAACCCATCCCAAAAAACTTCTTCATCCGCGTCAGCACGCCCTTCTTCTGATCAAGCGCCATCAACGGAACCGTATCCCCAAGAATGCGCCGGGCGATATTGCGGTAAGCAACCGCAGCGCGGGAATCCGGATTCATTACGGTCGGCTCCCCTGCATTGGCGGCCCGAATGACGAGCTCATCATCCGGCACGATCCCGAGAAGCTCGATATTCAGCACCTGCAAAATATCGTCCAGATCCAGCATCTCTCCGGTCTTCACCATGCTGGAGCGGATGCGGTTGACGATAAGCTTCGGCGAGCCGACATTCGCATTTTCCAGCAAGCCGATAATGCGATCGGCATCGCGCACGGCCGCATTCTCCGGAGTCGTAACGACAATCGCGCGATCCGCCCCGGCGATCGCGTTTTTGAAGCCTTGTTCGATGCCGGCAGGGCAATCGATAATAATATATTCGTATTCCTTCTTCAATTCGAGAATGATATCCTTTACTTGCTCCGGCGATACCGCATCCTTGTCTTTGGTCTGGGCGGCAGGCAGCATATATAATTCATCGAACCGCTTGTCCTTGACAAGCGCTTGGTTCAATCGGCAGCGGCCGTCGGCCACGTCGCAAATATCATAGATGATGCGATTCTCCAGCCCCATGACGACATCGAGGTTGCGCAAGCCGATATCGGTATCGACCATGCATACTTTTTTGCCGAGCAGAGCAAGCGCGGTCCCCAAATTCGCCGACGTCGTCGTCTTGCCGACGCCGCCTTTCCCCGAAGTGACGACGATAGCCTCTCCCATAGTTCTTCTACACTCCTTTGAACAAAGTAATGTCCTTGCGGACGCGATGAAGCTGCGAGATTTTGTCAATTTGCATCATGCCGTCATGGATATACGCAAATTCCATATGAGCCTGTGATACCCCCCATTCGTCCGGCGGGCGGCTGATGACATCCGCGATGCGCAGCTGCGTCGGCGCAAACAGCGAAGCCGCGATAACCGAGCCGGTCTCTCCATCGACGCCGGCATGAGCTGTCCCCCTCAGGGCTCCAAATACGAATATGTCTCCGCTGCTTATGATCATTCCGCCCGGATTGACATCGCCAAGGAAGAGCAGATGCCCGTCATGCCGGAGCACCTGCCCCGAGCGAACCATTCCGGTCATCGTATGAACGCGGTACCCTTGCGATTCCTTCTTGACATCGGCATCCGATTCCAGCGATCGGATTAGCAGATTCCCCCGCTGCCTCAAAATGTTGAGCATCTCTGTCTTTTGCTCATCGGCAGCGGTACGGGCTCCTAACTTGACATCGACATACACAAGCGGTCCGTCGAAAAAATGCGGTGTATGGTCAAGCTTGTCGCGCAATTCTTGCAACAAGTCTGTAAATTCGCACTGATCGTCAAGCAGGAACACGAGGCCGTCCTTCATGCCTTTTATCGTTACCAATGGCTTGGCCGTCATGAAATGTCCCTCCCCACGGTTATCTTTTTCGTGACGGATAAGAAAAGTTCCTGCAAGAAAGCCGTGAATCGTAAGAAAAACCTCTGTCGACGCCACTCGAAAAGGAGCGATCGCCCATCGAGGCTGGTGAACATATCTCCTTTCCCGCCAGGCTTCAGCACCGGAGGCGCGCATGAAAACAGCATCAGCCGCCTGGACGAAGTGCCCAAAGACGGCTGCTTAGTCTTGTTCATTTTCAGCGGTTCCCGACTGAAGATCGAACCATTTCCGCATCGGAACATAGATCGCAAGCGCAAACAGCAGCTGTACGAACAGACTCGGAATCAAATAGTCGAAAAGCGCAACTTCATACGTCATTTTGCTCAAGTTGAACAACGAATAGATAGCGAATAATATCGTCTGGTACAAGAAGCTTCCCATGACCGCCGCCGCCATCATCGGCATGAGTGTGATATTCCGTCCGGGAAAGAGAAGCCCCGCCAAATAGCCGAGCAGACCCATGCTGAACGCATGCGGGCCAATCATATGCCCGTAGTAAACGATGTCCTGCAAAAATCCGAACGCGAGCCCCATAATAAGCGCCGTGTGACGATGCTGATAGATGCCGTGATAGAGCACTGCAATGAATACGAACTGCGGAATAATGCGCCCCTGCCACATATCCGGAATGATGAGCGGAAGCAGCGTCCCCTCCAATATGAACAGCACGAACATAAAACCAATCATCCAATTCCGGTTCATCACTTATCCTCTTTCTTCGAGCCGTTCTCTTCCGGATCCGGCGTGAAGACGATGAACAGCTCGCGCCAGTCGCGATAAGTGGCTGCCGGTTCGATAGTGGCGGTACGTGTCAGTCCAAGGTCTCCTTGCTGCAGAGAGACGACGGTGCCGATAATCAGTCCGCCCGGGAATACTCCGCCGAAGCCGGAGGAAATAACCGTATCTCCCACCTTCACCTTGTCGTTCTCTTCTATCCGTGTCATCGTGAAGGTTCCGCTGCTGTGATCATACGACTCAATCATGCCGAAGGAATCGCTTTTGCCAAGCACTGTCGCCGAAATCGGGCGCGAATTCGGGTCCTTCTCGTCCAGATTGGTCAATAGCTGCACGGTGGAGGAGAATTCGTACACGCGGCTGATCGTCCCCACTACGCCATTATCGACAGAGATGACGGGCATCCCTTGGCGGACGCCGTTGATCTCCCCAAGATTGAGATTCAGCGTCTGGTTGAACGGATCGGCCACGTTAATGGAGGAAACTTGCGCAATCCGGTACTCGTACGGCAGGTTCAACTGCTTCTGGCGCTCGGTGAAATTCAGAGCCTCCCTCAGCCGCTCGTTCGTCGCCTGAACTTCGCTGTAATATGCTTTATCGCGTATGTAATGGGCTTCCACAATCTTCAGACGCTCATTCTCTTCATGCAGTTCCTTCAAGGTCGCGATATCATGAAAAAAATTGGCGATATAGGACGCCGGCTTATACACCAGCTGCTGCACGAACGTTACCGTATCGTGCACGATTTTTTCCGGCCACGACATCTTCAGCCGCCCGCCCAAGGTGAAGCCCATTAATGCGATAAACAAAATAAGTCCGAACAATAGAATGATTAACCGTTTGTTCCCCAACAGCTTAAACAGTCTCAACACCTTCTCATCGTAAAGCGGTACTCGTTCCTCCTCGAAATAGAGCCCGCGCCGAGGGAACGGACCAGCGCGGGGCCAACAGCTTGATTATCGCTTGGAGCGAAGGCCGGAGCTTCCGCGTCCCTTGAACAAGTGAATATTGTCGAGCGCGCGTCCGGTGCCGATAGCGACGCAATCCAGCGGGTTCTCCGCCACGATGACCGGCATCCCGGTCTCGCGCGCCAGCAGCTTGTCGAGGTTGCGAAGCAGCGCTCCGCCGCCCGTGAGGACAATGCCCCGATCCATAATATCGGCTGCCAGCTCCGGCGGACATTTCTCCAGTGTCACCTTGACCGCCTCCACGATCGAGTTGATCGTATCCAGCAGCGCGTCGGTAATCTCATTCGAAGAGATGGAGAGCGTCTTAGGCAATCCGGTCAGCAGATCGCGGCCCCGAATCTCCATTGTCTCCACCTCGTCCAACTCCATCGCGGAGCCCAAATCCATCTTGAGCTGCTCCGCCGTGCGCTCCCCAATCATCATATTATATTGGCGCTTGATGTATTGAATGATCGCTTCATCCATCTCATCGCCGGCAACCCGGACGGAGCGGCAGGTAACAATCCCGCCGAGCGAGATGACGGCGACTTCCGTCGTACCGCCGCCGATATCGACAACCATGCTTCCCGTCGGCTCCCATACCGGCAGATCGGCCCCGATCGCCGCCGCGAACGGCTCCTCGATCGTGTAGGCGTCTCTCGCGCCCGCTTGCTTCGTCGCGTCTTCCACTGCGCGCTGCTCGACGGCCGTGATGCCCGACGGAACGCAGACCATCACATTCGGATGGCGCGGGAAGAGCGAACGCTGCTTCTGCGCCTGCCGGATGAAATATTTAATCATCGTGGAGGTCGTATCGAAGTCGGCGATAACGCCGTCCTTCATCGGGCGGATAGCCCGAATATTGCCCGGCGTGCGGCCGATCATCTTCTTGGCGGCTTCACCGACCGCTTCGATCGTCTTCGTATCCGTACGGATAGCGACGACGGACGGCTCGCGTACAACGATTCCTTTGCCACGAATATATACCAATGTATTGGCTGTTCCCAAGTCAATTCCCAAGTCTTTTGTAAAGCCACCTAGCATGTTGTCAATCTCCTTTTTATAGCCTCAATCTCAATCATTATATTACATGAGTCCGCGTTCCTTCAAACTCACATATTGATTATCTCCGATGACCAAATGGTCCAGCAGATCAATGCCGACAATCTCGCCCGCCTCGACGAGCCGCCTGGTGATGGACGCGTCTTCCGGGCTCGGCGTCGGATCGCCGCTCGGATGATTATGTGCGCAAATGATGGAAGCCGCCCCGTATTTCAAGGCGGCGCGATACACTTCGCGCGGATGAACGAGAGAGGCGTCTAATATGCCTATCGTAATCGTTTGTTGAGCAATAATCCGGTTTTTCGTATTCAAGAAAAGACAAACAAAATGCTCCTGCTGATAGTAACGCATCGATTCCATCAGCCATTCCGCCGCATCCTGCGGCCGCCGGATCGTAATCGCGTCATCGCTGCGCGATCGCGCCATGCGCCTGCCCAGCTCCAAGCCGGCCTTGAGCTGAATCGCCTTCGCGAGGCCGACTCCGCGGGTCTGCGTCAGTTCGGTCACCGACAGATCGGGCAAGGACCGCAAATGGCCTGCCCGGTTCAAAATGCGCTGCGCCAGGACGAGGGCCGATTCGTCCTTCGTCCCTGTTCGCAGCAAAATCGCCAACAACTCCGCATGGCTTAACGCTTCCGCCCCATACTGCAGCATGCGCTCTCTCGGGCGCTCGCCATGGGGCAGATCGCGAAGAAGCGGGTAATGTTCCATGTCGCACAACCTCCTGAAAAGTGGATTGCGGCATTCCTATCCCTAGCTTCTTGCCTGCCGGACTCCCGGCGTTCTATGGCACTCTGATTCCGAATGGCTCTAGCATATCGGTCAGGAGCGATAACGGAAGACCTACTACATTGAAATAACAACCTTCGATTCGCTCGACTAACGTGGCTCCGACGCCTTGTATGCCGTAGGAGCCGGCTTTGTCCATCGGCTCTCCCGTCGCGATATAACGGCGGATCCGCTCCGTGCTGCAGGGCTTCATATGTACGACCGTGGCCCGATGGCTCACGGATGTCCGCCCGTCGGATACCTGGACGAGGGCGACGCCGGTATATACTTCATGCGATCGTCCCTGAAGCGCCGTAAGCGCCCGCTCCGCATCCGCCTCGTTCTCGGGCTTGCCGAGCACCGCGCCGTCAAGCACGACGATCGTATCCGAACCGACGACGATGCCGTCCTTCCCTTCGCTGTGCCGCACGCGGGCCACAGCGTCGGCCTTGCGCAAAGCCAATTGTTCGACGATGCGATCAGGCGGCCATCCGGGAGGGACCGTCTCGTCCGCAGCACTGGGCTGGACCGAATAAGGAAGGCCCAGAGCGCGAATCAATTCCTGCCTGCGAGGGGAGGATGAAGCCAAAATCAATTCCGGTTGTCGTTGTGTATGCATTGCCATGTTCATCCGCTCCTCGCCATTTTTTGACACCATTTTTATTATACGCGGAAGTTGACTTTGAAACAAACGCTTTCCTATTCCATTTGGCGCAAAAAATGGCGGGAGTTTGTGGAAATGTTCCAGAAGCGCGCCGGGGCGGTGCAGGGGCCTGCTTTATCCTTATGTTAGACGTGCGGAGCGCCCCAAAGTTACGGAGGAAAATGTTGAGATTAACGCCAATCGTTCGCATAAATCGGCTTTCCAAACGCATATGACTTCTTTTACAATGGAATGAGGTCTATCTAAGCATGATCATCATAACGGAGTCTAGGAGGTTGGAAGCATGCAATATCGCAGACTGGGAGCAAGCGGGCTGAAAGTAAGCGAGATCAGTCTCGGAAGCTGGCTCACCTACGGAGGATACGTCGAACGCCAAAACGCGGTGCAGGCGATAGAGAGCGCCTATGAGCTGGGCGTGAACTTTTTCGATACCGCCAATGTATACGAGCGCGGCGAGGCGGAGAAGGTCGTCGGGGAGACGCTGAAGGCCTATCCGCGCGAATCCTATGTGCTGGCTACGAAAGTATTCGGCCCCATGGGCGACGGCCCCAATGATCGCGGGCTGTCCCGCAAGCACGTTACGGAGCAATGCCACGCAAGCTTGAAGCGGCTCGGGCATGATTACATCGATTTGTATTACTGCCACCGCTTCGACGATCAGACGCCGATGGAAGAAACGCTGCGCGCTCTGGACGATCTCCTGCGCCAAGGCAAAATTTTGTACGTCGGGGTCAGCATGTGGACGGCGGCGCAGATGGCAGAGGCGCTTGCCATCGCCGATCGCTATTTGCTGGACCGGATCGTCGTCAACCAACCCGTCTACAATCTGTTCGACCGTCATATCGAGAAAGAAATTATTCCGTTCGGCGAACGGAACGGAATTGGACAAGTCGTCTACTCGCCGTTGGCCCAAGGCTTGCTGACCGGAAAATACAGCTCCGCCTCGGCATTCCCGGAAGACAGCCGCGCCTCCAAGCTGGAAGGGATGCGCAAAGGAATTACGCCGGAGCGGATCGATCAGGTCCGGAAGCTCGCAGAGCTGGCCGGGGAACTGAATATAACGGTCGGGCAGTTGGCCATCGCCTGGATACTGCGCCAGAGCAACGTATCCAGCGCCCTCGTCGGAGCCAGCCGGCCGGAGCAAGTGAAGGAAAATGTCATGGCTTCCGGCACCGCGCTGACCCAGGACGTGCTGACGCGCATCGAAGAAATTATGGCTCCTCCCGTCAACTGATCTTTTAACGGGCGCGCCTGTATAGAGAAAAGAAGCCGGCTGATGCCGGCTTTCAGATTGAAGACAAACTCCCGCGAAATACTGCAATCGCGGGAGTTCTTTACGTTTTTTATCCCTATTTACAAATACGAAAGAGAACTTAAGACCGGTCTTCCAGAGCCAGGTCGCCATTTTTTTGAGGTTCATGGCAGCAAAAACAAGCATCGCTTGCGCAGACATTCTTTTTAACCCGCGTAAAGTCGTCCACCGCATACCATGCTTCTCCTTTAAATCAGCAAAAACTCGCTCTATTGTTTCTTTCCTCTGCGCATAAATCCGTTTGTTTTCTTCTGTATGGCGAAGGTGATCGCTTCTTCAACATATTCAGCCCAAACATGTCGACTAATGCGTTTTACTGCATCTTTACTCTCTGTACATTGGGCCCGGAACGGACAAGCTTTACAGATTGCCGGTTTTTTCCGGGTTCGAGCGATACATTTTATAACCATCACGGTTCGTTGTTTCGTAAGACAGTACCGCATTTGCTGGACATAGGTAACCGTCATCATGCTCATCGTACACGTATTCATGCTTTTTAAAGAAGCCTTCTTTCGTTTGAGGACGGGTATAGGGCAGGACAGGACGAATCTCTTGTTCTTGCAGCGTTTTGCAAATAGCTGGCGTCTTGTAGCCTGCATCCGCCGGAACCGCTTGTGGAGCCGGAACCAGACGAGTAACCTCATCGGGAACATCTTCGAAGACTTGGCTGTCATGAACATTTCCAGGTGTTACTTTACCCCCGAGCACAAACCCGTTCCGATCACAGGCGGTATGGAAGCTATAGGCGAAAACACGCTCTTTCTCGCCCTTGACGAACAAACCACACTCCGGCCTGAACGATTTCTTTTCCATATTTGTTTTTGTTCGCGCTGGCTTTCACATGTGTCGCATCAATAAAGAGTACGTCAGGTTCAAGGAAACCATGGCGAGCAGCTCTTCGAGGATGTGCTCAAAGATAGCTTCAAATAGTGCCGTATCCCGAAAACGGCGTACATAATTCTTACCCAGCGTGGAGAAGTGAGGGATGGGGTGACTGTAGTCATATCCAATAAACCAACGGTATGCGATCTTGGTTTCAATTTCCTTCATGGTCTGGCGCATGGAGCGAATCCCGAAAAGGCATTGAATAAGCGCTATCTTAACAAGAACAACTGGCTCAATGCCAGGACGACCGTTATCTTCACAGTAGGCATCTCGAACCAGGTCATAGATGAAGTTAAAGTCGATGCGTGTTCGATTTTACGGACCAAATGATCCTCTGGTACAAGCTCGTCCTAGGAGACCATGGAGATTTTGGAACGTCCTTCGCAACCCGTTTTTAGCAACATATTCAAGTACTCCCGCACGAATTCATTTTCTATATTATACCATATTAATGCGGTGAATGATTGAAATTATCTCATAAAAAACAAGACTGTCGACAATGGCTTTGCCGAGATAGGCCCCCTTGTAGACGGTGTCATTCGTCAATTCCCTGATAGGCGGTCGATTCCATTCCGTGAGAATCAATTCCTTGTCGGACAGCCTTTGCTGGCCAGCAGCCTCATCTCCTGCGCAAGCATGTCCCGCAAGTACACCGGATTCGGAGAGATCCCCATGAACTCCTCCAATATTCGGCGGTACCGATGCAAAGGGAGCCCCAGCGGAGCGGCCAGTTCGGCGTGAAGCACCTCCTCGATATGGTCATGCGGATAGAAATGAAGCGGTATGAGGTCCGGCAAACACGGATTGCTGCGGCAGAACGCAAAAAATTCATCATTCAGCCGCGGCGAGCGGATGGTGATGATCCGCCCTGGCGC
>NZ_LDIG01000091.1 GCF_015845845.1 Paenibacillus dendritiformis | reverse complement strand
TTCGAGAAGCATGCCAGCCTGAAGTATAAATATGGCAATCGGAAATTTTGGGCGGAGGGCTACTACGTCAGCACAGTAGGCTTAAACGAAGCAACTGTCGCAAAATATATACGTGAACAGGAAGCACATGACCAAGCAGTTGATAAACTGAGTGTGAAAGAGTATGAAGATCCGTTCAACAGAAACAGTAGCAAGAAGAAGTAAACCAGTTTAACTGGTAAGTGAAAGTGACAAGTTACACTGAGCCTGAACAATTTAATTGTCAGGCTAGCGTCTTTAGGCGCAGTTTGGCAACAGGGGGTTATACCCCAAGTGCAAACCACCCGTTGGACGGGTGGTTTTGATTTTTGGAGGAGGATCGGCGAATAGAGCAGGTGCGCGGGATGCTTTTGGTCAATCTCCCCTGGGCTCATAAGAGACGCCGTTGTGGGACACATATGGTCAATCTCCCCTCGGGTCAGGAAGGAAGTTGGGTCGTGCGACCCTTACGGACACTATCCCCATGGTTCAGAAACAACTTGCCCGGTATAGATGCAATTGCAGCCTATTCTTATTCGCCTTGTTTTCGTGATGAAGGGCCTTCGATCGAATGTTGTAAAGGAAGTATGGCGGCGATAGATGAGTTGTTTGGCAAGAACAAAACAGCCATGGAGATAATATGTTGATGTAACGCCTTCGCCAAATTATGAGGGAATGGGATATTGGCCAAAAGGACTTGAGAGGATATGCCTGAGAAGGTCTGTGGAGGCGTAGACCGTTGATAGGGAGGTAAACGGAGAGAAGGTGCTTATGAGCAACTTGCTGGCGGTTGAGGAACAAATAGCCCGGTTGAAGCGCAGGCCGGGTCGATCTACTTGGTTAGGGGATCCCCGAGGCTACCGCTTCCGGGGGCAGTGCATGTCGGGCATGCACTCCCCGGCGTGCTTGGCTGTGCCTCGTCACGTAGCGCGGTGTATGGACGCATGGGATTCATGTTGCGCCTGGTAGGCCGGATACGGCTGCTGACCCGAAGCCGCGTCTTGATGCTTGCTTGGATCGATCTCCTCCATTTCGCGGGCGGTTGGGAGGCCGGTATGTTGGATGACGAATTGGGTGACTTTGTCGGCATACCGTTCTTTGTCGTAGCAATAGGCAACCGCATGGGTAGCTTGGTCTATCAGCAGCAGTTCCTTGGGCTCGGGCTTGGCCTCGTACATATCGATGCTCATTTTGGTAGGGACAAATATATCCGCTGCTCCGTGGATGAAGAGGATCGGAAGCTTGCAGGTTCGCATTACCTTGATCGGGCTGACATCTTGCAAACGGAATCCGGCTTTGCTTTCCAGCAGGATGTCGATCAGCTTCATGAAGGGCCAGGCCGGAAGGCGATTCAGTACGGTGACCTGATGGCGTATGAGCTCTGTCAGATCGGAATAGGGACAGTCGGCCACGATGAATTTCACGCGCGGATGAGGATTGGCTGCGTACTCCAGCACGGTGCCCCCGCCAAAAGACTGGCCATGCAGCCCGATGGTGCAGTCCTTTCCTTTATTCCCGATAATCCATTCTACCCAGGCTTCAATGTCGCGCTTTTCCTTCAATCCGAAGGTGGTGCGGATCCCCTCGCTCTGTCCGTGCCGCCGCTGATCGATCAAAAGGGCATTGTACCCGAGCTTGAAGAACATGTTCATGAATTGGGCCGACCACGGAAGGGCGGATGTATATCCATGCACGATAATGACGATTCGATCGGAATAGGGATGCTTTTCAATGTACGTGCCGTGAAGCTTCAATCCGTCGTGACTGCGAATAAAAATTTCTTCTTTGTCGCAATCGTCGAATTCCTTTTTGCTGAAGACGCGATATTGCTCCAACAGCTCGAAGCAATTGTCGTAGGTGGCCGGTTTTTTGCGGGTCATCTGGTAGACGGCATATCTCGGAACAATCCATGCGATTAGAACGAAGATAAGGATGAGCGTGCATGCCAGGAAGATGTAGATCATATCCGCGAGTTCCCCTTGTCAGTTATTGTCGATACGATGATACTAGGTTGTGCAGGGAAATGGCAATTTACACATCCCCGAGATAGGATACTGCGGTTATCTAAAGCGTTCTTCATTGGCGTTCGCGGCAGAGGTTCTGTACAATGGGGAAAAAGAGACCCGAAAGGATAAGACACCATGTCCGAACTACATTCAACTCATTCGACATTTATCGATCGTAATCCGACAAAGGGGCCGCGCCGGCTGCTTATCGCCGGAACCGGAAGCGGGACCGGAAAGACGACGGTCACCCTGGGATTGATGCGGGCGCTTACCCGTCAAGGGTGGAAGGTCCAACCGTTCAAATGCGGGCCGGATTATATCGATCCTACTTATCATACGGCCGTATGCGGAGCAAGCTCTCGCAATCTGGACGAATGGATGTGCGGAGCGGAAGCGATGCGGTCGACCTTCCTCCGTCATTCCGCCGCAGCGGATATCGCGCTTATTGAAGGCGTGATGGGGATGTACGACGGGCGCCGCGCCGACAGCGAGGAGGGGAGCGCGGCTTCGATTGCGAAGCACCTCGACTGTCCGGTGCTGCTCGTCATTGATGCGTCAGGCATGGGGCGAAGCGCCGCGGCGATCGTGCTCGGCTTTCAGCAGCTTGATCCCGAGGTGCGCCTGGCAGGCGTCATCGCGAACCGGGTTGGCAGCGAAGGCCATGGCAAGCTGATCCGGGAGGCGGTAGAGCAAATGTGCGGCGTGCCATTGGTGGGCTATGTGCTGCGGGAAGACGGGTTGCAGGTGCCGGAGCGGCATCTCGGTCTCGTCCCGGCCGTGGACCGAGGCGGGCTGGAGACGTTGTTCGACCGTATGGCCGACGCCGTCGAGGCGCATACGGATATGGAGGCGCTGCTGCGCATCGCGGCGGTCAGTGCAGCGGATCGGGAGGAGAAGACAAACGGCGGAAACGGCGGCGGAGCCATGGAGCGGCCGCCCGCGGCGCCCCTGCCCGCAGGCGAGGCGGATGAGGCGGGAGGTGCCGGAACGGAGGCGCCGATCGGCGGGGCGGAGCTGCGGCTGCGGCTGGCGCTCGCTTATGATGCTGCGTTTCATTTCTATTATGCGGATAATCTCGAGATGCTGGAAGAGGCAGGATTCGAGCTGGTGCGGTTCTTGCCGCTCCTGGACGAGCCGGTGCCGGAAGGGGCCGACGGGCTCTATATCGGGGGCGGCTTCCCGGAGGCATTTGCCGAGCAATTGTCCCGATGCGGCCGGACGCTTGATTCGATCCGGGAAGCCGTGGAGGCGGGCATGCCGACGTTCGCCGAATGCGGCGGGTACATGCTGCTGATGGAACGGCTCGTTACCGTTGACGGGAAAGTCTGCCCGTTGGCCGGTCTGCTTCCGGGCGAGACGCGGATGGGCACGAAGCTGGCCGCGCTGGGTTATCGGGAGGTGAGCGGAACGGACGGCAACTTCCTGCTGCGGGGCGGCACGGCGAGAGGACATGAGTTCCATTATTCGACGGTCGAGGAGCCTAAGGCCGGGCCGAAGCAAGCTTATCCTCCGGCCTATCTCTCCCGGGGAAGGGCTGGAGAGAAGCCGGAAGGAGCGGTTCATCCGGCCGGCCTGCCATTCGTTGCCGGGTATACGCATCTGCATTTCGCGTCGAACCCGGAGATTGTGGCGAATTGGCGCGACGCCTGTGTCGCATTTCGTCAAAAGCGTATATAATGAATCAGTACGGGTCTAAAAATGTCAAGGCCGGTATACGATATCCAGCTAGCTATGCCGCGATTGCGGCAAGTGCCGACTAGCGCCAACTATATGTTGACATACTTCATGCATATACGTATGCAATGATCGAAAGGATTTGGAACCGATGTGTGGCATTGCCGGAATCTATCATTTTCATGATCAACAACCATCCGAACATCTCATTCGCAGCATGATGGATTTGATCCATCACCGGGGACCGGACGATGCGAAGCTGTGGATCGGCGACCGGGTCGGCCTGGGCTTCCGCCGGCTGTCCATCATTGACGTTGCCGAGGGAGCGCAGCCGCTGAGCAACGAGGATGATTCGGTATGGATTATTTTTAATGGCGAGATTTATAACTATTTGGAGCTGCGCGAGGATCTGCTCGGCCGCGGCCATCAGTTTAAAACCAATACGGATACTGAATGTATTCTGCACCTGTATGAAGAATACGGAACGAAGTGCGTCAACCATCTCCGGGGGATGTTCGGCTTCGCGATTTGGGATCGGAACAAGCAGGAGCTGTTCCTGGCTCGCGATCATTTCGGCATCAAGCCGCTGTATTATTACATGAACGACGAGATGCTGGTCTTCGGATCGGAGATCAAGAGCATTTTGACCGTCCCGGGCGTGGCCCGGCAGGTCAACATGAATGGCTTTTACAATTATTTGACCTTCCAATACGTTCCCGATCCGGAGACGATGTACGCCGGCATCTACAAGCTGCCGCCGGCTCATTCGATGACGATTCCGCTGGGCGGGCAGCCGGTTATCGAGAAATATTGGGACCCGATGTTCGCACCGGTCGATCGCCCGCTTACGCAGGTTATCGACGAGATTCGCCATGTCATGCGCGATTCGGTAGAGCATCATCTGCACAGCGAGGTGCAGCGCGGGTGCTTCCTGTCGAGCGGCATCGACTCGACGATTACGTCCACGCTCATGCGCTCTATCGAGCCGATCAAGACGTTCAGCGTCGGCTTCGAGGGGGCGAACAATGAGACGATTATCGCCCGCGATACGGCCCGGCAGATCGATACCGAGCACTATGATCGGATCATTACGCAGGAAATGTATTTCGATGCAGTGCCGCGCGCGATCTGGCATCTGGACGAGCCTGTGGCCGATCCGTCCGCGATCGCGCTGTACGAGGTCGCGCGGCTGGCGAAGGAGCACGTAACGGTCGTGCTGTCCGGAGAAGGCGCGGACGAGCTGTTCGGCGGCTACCGCATCTACCGCGAACCGCATTCGCTGCGCTATCTGTCCTGGATGCCGGAAGGAATGCAGCGCATGGTGAACAAGATGGTGCGCGCCATCCCGTTCTCTTTCTACGGGAAAAACTACTTATTGCGAGGGACCACTCCGCTGGAGGAGCGCTTCCTGGGCAATGCCAATATCATGACCGACGACGCGAAGGCGGAACTGCTGCGCGTCGGCGCGGAAGAGGTAGCGGCCTACCAGAAGCCGTTCGATATCGCGCGCCGTTATTATGAACGCACCCGCCATCTCGATCCGGTGTCGCGGATGCAATATATCGATATGAATCTGTGGATGCCGGGCGACATTTTGATGAAGGCGGACAAGCTGACGATGGCGCATTCGCTGGAGCTGCGCGTCCCGTTCCTGGATCGCAAAGTGTTCGACGTGGCCCGTACGATCCCTGCTTCCTACCGGATTGCCGAGAAGACGACGAAGTACGCGCTGCGCAAAGCGATGGAGGGCATTATTCCGGATTCGGTGCTCCACCGGCCGAAGCTCGGCTTCCCTGTTCCGATGCGCGATTGGCTGCGCACAGAGCGGGCCGGCATCATGTGGGAGGAACTGGCCGCAAGCGGCATCGATCCGCTCGTCAACTTGAGCGCGGTGGAAGAGATGTTCAGCCGCCACCGCAACGGCCAGGGCGATTACTCCCGGAAAATCTGGGTGCTGTACGTGTTCGGCCTCTGGTACCGGACGTATATGCGCAAACAATAATCCGGTCCGGTATAAAGAATATAATGAGTTGAAAGGCGCTTCTCCTTGGAGAGGCGCCTTTTTTGGCGTGCCACCGCTTGTATCAGGGCTCCTCAAGGGATGTTCAGATCTATGGGACTGAAAATCACAACATGACACTTAAGACGTTGGCCCATGTTGATCGCGGTTGCACAAAGGAAGGAACCGATAACGAAAATAATCCATCCGGTCAAATAAATAAACCGGCTCCCGAACAGATCCGCCAGCTTGCCCGAGAGCGGGATGACGGTAGTCGAACAGATCATGTACGCCGTCGTCACCCAGGCGAAGATGGCAAACCCGCTTAATTCCTTGATAATGGTCGGCATGGCCGTACCTACGACGGTCTGTTCGAGCGAGCTGAAAAACATCCCCATAATAAGACCGACGAGAACCATGTTGCGCCGAGATTTCGCTATATCTTCCACCGCCATCACTGGCCTCCTTTCCGTACGCTGCGGCATCTCCGAAGAGGGCTTCGCCGCGCTTGCTCCGTCTTTACTTTCTTCAGGTTAAGCGGTATGATGCTAATTGAATTTTTCGGTGTACGGGCAAGAAAAGCGCAAGCTCTTCCCGATCTGTATTAAGTTGGTTTCGGCCGTACGATTTTATGCGTCCATGGCGGTTCAGAAGGCGGGAAGCTTGTCCCGGCGGGCGCTTGCAAGATAAAGGGGGGAAGACTCATGAGCTGGCTGCACCGCATCGACCCCTTAACAAAGGGTATCTGGCTGCTTAGCACCGGACTGGCTGTCATGATCAGCATGAAGGTGGAGTGGCAGGCCGGCTGGTTTCTTGCCGTCCTGCTGATCGCGCTGACCGGAAGCGGGTGGACGGCGCAGCGCTGGAAGCTGGTGAGCTTATGGATCGGCGGATTCGCTCTTCCGCTCTTGCTGTTCCAGTGGCTGGTCCTGCCTGGCGACACGCCGTGGCTGACGGCCGGGAAGCTGACCTTGACGCGGGAAGCCGGCCTCCAGTCGGCCGCGCTGACGCTCAGGGCGATGACGTTGTTCCTGTCATCGCTCGTCTATGCGGGGACGACGGCCCCGCGCGATGCCGTCCTCGCCATGTCGCGCTACTTGCGGCTTCCGGACCGCTTCGCGTACGCGGCGGCAATCGCGCTGCGCTTCGTGCCGATTTTGCTGGCCGAGACGGCCCGCATCCGGCACGCCGAGCGCCTGCGCCGCCTCGTTCCGCCGCATAGCGCGGGGGAACGGCTCGAGCGGCTGCAGCGCGTCCTTGCCGGCGCGGCTGCGCATACGCTCCGGCGCGTGCAGGACGTCGCGACGGCGATGGAGGCGAAGCGGTTCGGCACCGCCTCGCGCACGTATCGGCGCCGGATCGTGTTCGCGGCTCCGGGCATTGGACTGGCCCTGGCCTCGGCGCTGGGAGCCGCCGCCACCTGGTGGTGCGGCTAAGCGTCCGTAGTCCTTGCCTTGCCGGCCACGGGCATCACGGTCCGGGCGCAGGCGGGCTCCGCTTTTTTACTTGCATTTCCAGCGCATGGCTTGTAACGTGTATAGAGGAAAAGGGATGCCGGACCATCCATCCTGTCGCATAAGGGAGAGTTGACCACAGATGACTTCATCCAATACTCGAATATGGCGTTCGCTGACCTTGAGCGAATGGGTGCTCATGGCGCTGCTGGCCGCGGCGAACGGGGTGCTGACGAGCGGCTTGTCCTGGCTGAACAAGCTGCTGCACTCGTTAGGCGGACCGATGCTGACATCATCCATCGTAGGGTTATATATGATTTACGGCCTGCTGGCCGCCTATATTATTCGCAAGCCGGGCGCGGCGATGCTGACCTATGCGCTCGGCGCCGTCGTGCAGATTCTGGTCGGCACCGCCTACGGCGCCTGGTCGGCGATTGCAGCCGCGCTATGCTACGGCATCGTCATCGAGCCGCTGCTGTATCTGTTCCGTTACCGGCGCTACGACTGGGGGGCCATGCTCTTTATCGGCTTGGCGGCGGTCCCGATCTGGTTCGTCGTCTCGGCTTTCATGTTCGGCTACATTTATTATGAGACGTGGGTATTGATTGCGACGCTTGTGATTCGCTGTCTCAGCGGCCTTGTGCTCTGCGGCGCATTGACGAAGCTGATTGGCGATCGGCTGGCGCCCGCGCGGGCGGTCCGCCCGTTCGCTCTGGGGAAGGCCTACCGCGAGCAGCGGGGATAGGGGGCTTCCACGATGGGATTTCTGCGTGACGAGGTCATGCGCATCGAGCGCGTGACCTTTGCCTATTTGGGCGCGGACGAGCCGGCCCTCCGCGATTGCAGCTTCACGCTGCGCCGGGGGGATGTCGTCTATATCGCCGGAGCGAATGGCAGCGGCAAGACAACGCTGTGCAAGCTCTTCGCCGGCGTAATGCAGCCCCATGAAGGCACCCTGGAAGGGAAGGCGGCACCGCCGGAGGGGCAGCCGCCCGTCTTGGCCGGATTGGCCTTGCAGGATGCCGATTCTCAGCTCATCCTCGGCACGGTGGAGGACGAGCTGGCCTTCGCCCCGGAAAATATGGGGCTGCCTGCGGATGAAGTGATGCGCCGGGTGGAGGAGCAGCTTGATGCGTTTGGGCTTGAATCGCTGCGGGAGGCGCCGATCACGGATCTGTCAGGGGGTGAGAAGCAGCGGACGGCTATCGCTGCGGTGATGGCGATGGAGCCGAAGCTGCTCATCCTGGACCAGGCCTGGAGCCATCTGGATGCGGCTTCGCGGGAGCGACTCCTGCAGACGCTTCGCGCAGGCCGGAAAGCCGGGCGAACGACGGTGCTGGCCGGGGCCCGGATGGAGGATTGGATCGGGCAGTTGCCCGATGTGCGGCTGCTTCTGCTCGAGGAAGGCCGCATCATCTATGATGGCGGCCTCCATGAAGCGGAAGCGGCGGCCGCCCTGGACAAGCTGCGGGCGTCCACCGCGGCACTGCCGTCCTCGCCGCCAATCGCCGTACCGGATGAGACGACAACCGCAGTCACCGCATACAGGAAAGGACGGCTGCCTGATGAGCATCCAGAGGATGACCCCGTACTGGAAGTGAAGGACCTGTCGTTCGGGTACGGGAAAAGGCGAAAGGATAACGCCCGCTCGAACGGCCGGGAACGGGCGCTTGACGAGGTCTCGTTCGAGCTGTATCCGGGCCAATGCATGCTTCTTCGCGGACCGAACGGAGCGGGTAAATCAACCTTGTTCAAGCTGCTGACGAAAGGCATGCCGCGGCAAGCGGGACGGCGGTCTGGAGAGATTCGGCTCGCCGCCCAGCCGCTGCAGCGCTTCTCCGTCTATGAACTGGCCCGCTTGATCGGGTATGTGCCCCAGCAGCCGGAAGCCGGACTGTTCGCCAATACGGTGGAAGAGGAACTGCTCGACGCGGCCGCCATGGCTTGGAGGTGCAGCCGCTCGAACGCCCCGGTGCCGCCGGCGCAGGCCAAGCGGGAGGATGCGGTTGCGGCGATGGCAGAGGAACTGCTTCGGGCTACGGGCCTGTCCCGTTACCGCCGCCGTCATCCTCATGATCTCCCTGCCGGGGCTATCCGGCTGCTCTGCGTCGCGCTGGCCGGCCTGCACCGGCCCGCCCTGCTGCTGCTCGATGAGCCGACAGCGGGTCTCGATGCCGGTAGCGCCGCGCTGATACGCGACTGGTGCCTTGCGCAGGCCGGGCAGGGCTGCGGCATAATGGTTATCACCCATGATGACATATGGGATGAGGCCGCTTATCCGCAGTTGCTCACGGCCTATATGGAAGCGGGACGCTGGTATGGCGCGGACGGGCGGCGGAGCGCAGGGCCGGAACAAAATTAAGGAACCTCGGTTCGCAGCCCGGACAAGGGCATGATAAGATAGCCTATAGCGGCGGCATGCGTAACAATATACAGCACCAATTTGAATGGAAGCGGAGAGCAAGCGAGAGAGAAGGGGAATGAAGCAATGGGAAGCACTGCAACGATGCAGGCCGGGCGCGAGCGGAAGCTCGTGACCCTGGCCTTGTTGTTATCTACATTTTTGGCGGCGATTGAGGTTACGGTCGTCAGCACCGCGATGCCGCAGATCGTCTCCGATCTGGGCGGACTCAAGCTGATCAGTTGGGTCTATTCCGCCTACTTGCTGACGACGGCCATCTCGACGCCCTTGTTCGGCAAGCTGGCCGATCTGTTCGGCCGCAAAAAGATCTTTATTTTCGGCTCTATTTTATTCGTCGGCGGCTCCATGCTGTGCGGCCTATCTTCCAATATGACGCAAATGATCGTGTTCCGGGCCATTCAAGGGATCGGGGCCGGCGCGGTCATGCCCGCCACCTTCACCATCGTGGCGGACATCTTCACCTTGGAGGAACGCGCCAAAATCCAGGGGCTGTTCAGCTCCATTTGGGGTATAGCCGGTCTGGTCGGCCCGTTGGTCGGCGGATTTTTTGTCGATTCTCTGTCCTGGCACTGGATCTTTTTCTTCAATGTCCCATTCGGCATTATCTCGGTATGGATGATCGCCAAGCTGTTCCACGAGAAGGTGGAGAAAAAGGACAAGCCGATCGATTACGCTGGCGCGGCGACCTTCTCGATCGGGATGACGGCTTTATTGTTCGCCATCATTACCGGCGGGCAGAATATTGCCTGGACATCCCCCTGGATGTTCGCGCTGCTCGGCTTGGCTGCGGTGTTCCTCATCTGGTTTTACCGTATCGAAAAAACGGCGCAGGAACCAATGGTTCCGTTCCAACTGTTCCGCATTAAGGACATCGCCATCTCCAATCTCGTCGGCTTCCTCGTCAGCAGCGTGCTGATTGGCATCAATTCGTACATGCCGCTCTGGATTCAGGGAGTCATGGGTCATAGCGCCACCAGCTCCGGCATGGCGCTGACGCCGATGTCCATCGGCTGGCTCATCGGCTCGATTATCGGAGGCCGCATGCTGATCAAGAGCGGCCCGCGGCTGACCTCCTCCATCGGCATGACGCTGATTGCCGCCGGATCGATATGGCTTGCCGCCATTACGGGCGCCACGTCGATGTGGGTCATCGTCGCGCTGATGACGGTGTCCGGACTCGGCTTCGGTTTTTCGATTACCGTATTCACGATTATCGTCCAATCGTCGGTCGAATGGAATATGCGCGGCGCTTCCACGGCGCTGAATACGTTCGTGCGGACGCTCGGTCAGACCATCGGCATCGCGGCGCTCGGCACCTTCCTGAATGAACGCATCGCGTCCATGGTCAGACAAGCCGGTCCGGACGTCGCTTCGCGCATTTCGGACGATGATCTGAACAAGCTGTTGAACCCGGAGAGCGCCAGCCAACTGGCGCCGGATATCATGAGCAGCCTGCGCACGTTCCTGGAGACGGGACTCGAAAATGTGTTCCTCGTAATGGCGGCGGTCGCCATCATCTGCCTCGGCTGCACCTTGCTGATGCCGAAGGGCAAACTCAACAGCAAATAGAATACATTAGACCGTCCCTTAGGGGGCGGTTTTTTTATGCATAAAGTAGGAAAATATGGATTTGTGTCGAATGGTTATAGGGGAATTGTCGAACTACCTTCAGCCAAAGGAGTCGTCCTCTATGCCGTATACCTCGGTACTGTCGAACTCAAGCCGTACGGGGCTTGTTAACATCTCGCTTATCCTGCTGGGGGTCATCGGCTCCCAAATCGAAATCAAGTTCCCGTTCGGTGTGCAATTTGCACTGAGTGGGGCTTTCTTCCTTGTGGCTTTGGTCTTATTTGGTGCCGTCCGAACGATGGCACTCGCCGGTCTGGCCGCACTGATCCTCTATCTCGCCGGATTTCCTGTCGATATGCTGGCGTTCATCGGATTGGAGCTTGCCGTCGTGGGGTACCTTTATCGCCGGAGACGGCGGCTGTTGTTCTGGGACAGCTTGTTCTGGCTTGCGGCCGGAGCTCCGGCATTCGTGCTGCTGTTTTTGGCGCGAACCGGCGTGTTCGGGACAGAGGTCATGCTCCAATATATGATGTTCACTGTAAATGGCATCGCCAATGCGCTTCTCGCTGATATGCTGCTTGCCTATGTGCCGTGGCAGCGGCTCCTCGCACGCAGCGCGGATCGGCCGATTTCTCTCCATCGCGTTATCGTTCATCTGGCGCTGGGCGCTGTCTTGCTCTCCTTCCTGGCGCAGATGAGGCTGGGCGGCACCAGCGTATTGATGGAAGTGGAGCGCGAGGCGTATGCCCATTTGGAGGAGCAGTCGATCCGGGCCGAGGAAGCGCTCCGGGATCTGGAAGGATCGAGCCGGCGGTACCCGGGGAACGGGCCCGGCGTATGGGAGAACGTATCGCTGGCGGAGAGTCTGCTGAAGGAGGTATCGCTGGGCGGCGTGCTCAAGTTCGCGCTGACGGACGAGCGCGGCAATCTGTTCGCGTGGAGCGACCGGATGTGGGCGGACTCCCGGCAGCGGTTGTTCGCAGAAGCGGGAGCGGTCCGCACCGACCTTCCCCTTCCCAAAACGTTAACGTCCGGCGATGGAGTGGAGCGGACTCGGGTGGCCGGCTTCTACCGCGTGCTGCCGGGGGCGAAGCACTACCCTTACGGAACCTGCCGCTGGAAAGACGGCTACTATGTGCTGGAACGCTACGGCGAGTCCGGAAGGGCGGGAGCGGTTACCGCCTTTCTCCCGAATGATACATTCCTGCCGACGATCTTCCATTTTTATGTCCGGGAATTGGCCCTGATGCTGGCCGTATGGGGAATTGTAGCGGGGATCGCGGTTATGGTCAGCCGTTCTCTCGTTCGTTCCCTTGACGGTTTGAACCGCATGACGAGCGTTGATCCGACGGCAACGGATTGGGAGAGGCAGGCATGGCCGCATAGCCGACTCAGAGAGATTCGATCCCTGATGTTGAATTTCCGCGCCATGGCCGAGAGGCTTGCCGTGCAGTTCCGCGAGCTTCACCGCATGAACGGGCATTTAGTGCAGCAGACGAAGCTGCTGGAAAAATCGGAAGAGCACTTGCAGCGGCTGGCCTATTACGATCCGCTCACCAAGCTGCCGAACCGCCATTATTTTACGATAGAGATGGATAAGGCGCTGGATCGGGCCGAGGTGGACGCCGCGCCTCTGGCGCTGCTGTTCATCGATCTCGACCGCTTCAAATACATTAACGATTCGCTCGGCCATAAGATTGGCGACATGCTGCTCGTACGGGCCGGACAGCGCCTGCTCCATTGTCTGTCCAAGCAGGAGGGAGCGCACCTGTGCGCCAGGCTTGGCGGCGATGAATTCGTCATTTTGCTGGAAAAGGGAACGCGCGAGGAGGCCAAAAAATTGGCGCAGCGGATCCTCCAGCATTTCCGCGAGCGCTTCTGCATTCAAGCGCATGAACTGTTCGTCTCGGCATCGATCGGGATCGCGCTCTACCCCGATGACGGGAAGACGCTGACCGCCCTGTTCAAGCAGGCCGATACGGCGATGTATGCGGCGAAGGAGCGGGGCGGGCAGTCTTACATGTTCTTCGATCAGATTCATCCGGATCTGGCTTCCGGCCGCATGCTGCTGGAAAGCTTGCTGTACAAGGCGATGGAGCGGGACGAGCTGACGCTTCATTATCAGCCGATTGTCGATCGGGCAGGGAAGGTCGTCGCCGCCGAGGTGCTGCTGCGCTGGCTGCACCCGCAGCAAGGTTATATATCGCCTTCGCAGTTCATTCCGGTCGCGGAAGAAACCGGTTTAATCATTCCGATTGGCGAATGGGTGCTGCGCAGCGCATGCATGCAGCATCGCCAATGGAGGGAGCAGGGGATGCCGCCGATTCGCCTTTCGGTGAACGTGTCGCTGAGGCAGTTTTTGAATCAGGATTTCGTGGCGATGGTGGAGCGTATCGTGCAGGAGACCCAGTTCGAACCGGAGCAATTGGTGCTGGAGATTACGGAAGGTTATGTGCACAAGCATGTCGGACAAGCCAACCATGTCCTGCGGCAGCTGAAGCGGCGCGGGATGAATATCGCCATCGACGACTTCGGAACGGGTTATTCCTCGCTGGAGCGGTTGAAGACATTGCCGGTTCATACGTTGAAAATCGATCGTTCCTTCGTCCGGCATCTGTCTGCGGATCCGGTCAACGCATCGATTGTGCAGGCCGTCATTCAGCTCGGCCACAGCCTGAATCTCACGGTCATAGCGGAAGGGGTGGAGACGGCGGACGAGTTCCATTACTTGGAGTCGTTGGGCTGCAACCATTTCCAAGGCTACTATATCAGCCATCCCCTGCCTGCGGAGGAATTCGCGGCGCGCTTCCGTCAATTCTCCCACTATGCAGACGGGAGAGCCAACGCGGAAGCGGCGGGAGGGCAGGCATAAAATACGGGATAAGAAGCAAAGAAACGGCATTCGCAACCGCGGCCGTTTCTTTCTCGTGTTACCCCTCTTTTTTTGTGACAAGGCTGAGCTTTTCCGCTTGGATGCCCAGCTTTTTGAGCAGAATGATCGCTTGCGCTTTCTCTTCCAGGGTCAGTCCGCTTAATGCCCGGCGCAGGGTCTGAGCCTGCTTCGGCAAAATATTCTGCATCTCTGTCCGGCCCTGTTCCGTCAATTCGGCGAAAATGACGCGCCGATCCTTGGAGCAAGGGTGGCGCTGCACCAGCCCGTTGCGCACGAGCTTGTCGATGACATAGGTGACATTGCCGCTTTGCAGCAGCAGCTTCGCTCCAATTTGTTGTATCGGCTGTGGTCCTTTATGATAGAGCATTTCGAGTACGGCAAAGTCGGTCGGGTTGTAGCCTTGTTTTTTGCAGCCTGCAGCGGCATGATCGGAGACGCTCTTGAACGCTTTGGAGAATACGCGGAACAAATGAAGGGCTTCATCGGTGTCGCGTTGCGCCCGTTCAGACATAGTCCTTTCCACCTCGCTTTACTGGTTACATCTTCATCGTATAAGCTTAGGATGATGTCCAACATGTCATAGATCACACTTTCGGTTAAAAAGTGCAGAAAATTTTGAATATTAAATTTGATCGCGATCTTTCCGCTCCATTCGGTCAATAATGGAGAGGAGATACGTAAGGAGGCGGAAAAAGAATGACCTATGCGAAAAACATGCTCGCTTGTCATGTGGAACCGGATCTTCAATTGACCTGGAAAGAGATGGAGGTTCCGCGCTGGGGCGAGGGGGAATTGCTTGTCCGGGTGCATGCCACGGCGCTGAATCGGGCCGATCTGCTGCAGAAGCGCGGGAAATATCCGGTGCCGGAAGGAGCGTCTCCCGTGCTTGGCCTGGAAATGGCGGGAACGGTAGAGGCCGTAGGCCCAGGCGTGACCGGATGGAAGGCGGGAGACCGGGTGGCGGCGCTGCTTCCGGGAGGAGGCTATGCCCAGTATGCGGTCATCCCGGCCGATATGGCGATGCCCGTCCCGGCGGCGCTCACCTTGGAACAGGCGGCGGCACTGCCGGAGGCTTATTTGACCGCCTATTTGAATCTGTTCCAACTCGGGAAGCTGGCAGCCGGGGAATCGGTGCTCATCCATGCCGGGGCGAGCGGCGTGGGAACGGCTGCGATTCAGCTCGCGCGGGCTGCGGGGGCGAGAGTCGCCGCCACGGCCGGAACGGAGGAGAAATGCGAGCGGCTGAAATCGTTGGGGGCGGAGTTCGTCTTGAACTATAAGACCGAGCCGTTAGCGGAGACGGTGCTCTCCTGGACGGAGGGCGCCGGCGTGAATGTCGTGTTGGATCCGGTATGCGCCACGTATTGGAATGATCATGTGCGCTGCATGGCGATGGACGGGAGGCTGATCCTGATCGGTACGCTGGGCGGCTCGAAGGCGGAGGTGGACTTCATGTCCGTCATGCTGCGCCGCTTGCATGTCATCGGGAGCACGCTGCGCGGCTTGCCTCCGAAGCGCAAGAGCGAACTGACGAAGGCGTTCCGGAGCTTCGCCGGGGAATGGCTGGAGCGCGGCGAGTGTCTGCCGGTCATCGATTCGGTATGGCGGCCCGAACAAATAAATGAAGCGCATCAGCGGATGGAACGTAATGAAAATGTAGGAAAAATCGTTCTCTTGGTGCCCTAAGCCGTAAGGGAACGAGCAAGCTAGAAGAAGGTGTCGGTATGATCGTATTGGATACACGAATCGAAGAGGCGGGCTATGACAAAGGTGAGCCAACGATTCGCAACATTTCCTTTCAAGTGAACGCTGGGGAGCTTGTCGGACTTATCGGGCCGAACGGGGCCGGCAAGAGCACGACCATCAAGTCCATCCTCGGCATTATGCGCGAGGTCAAGGGGGCCATTCGCATCGGGGACGGAACGGGGACATATGCCTATGTGCCGGAGCAGCCCGTCCTGTATGACTCGATGACGCTGTGGGAGCATCTGGAACTGGCCGCCGCCGCCCATGAGCTCCCGGAAGCCGATTTCCGGGAGCGGGCGGAGGAGCTGCTGGGCATCTTTCAATTAACCGAGGTGAAGCATCATTTGCCGGCCAGCTTTTCCAAAGGCATGCAGCAGAAGCTGATGTTAATTATCGCCTTCCTGCTCAAGCCTTCCTTATATATCGTGGACGAGCCGTTCGTCGGCCTTGATCCGCGGGCTACCCGGCGCTTCCTCCGGATGCTGGAGGAGGAGCGGAAGCGGGGAGCCGGCGTCCTCATGAGCACGCATGTGCTGGATACGGCGGAGCGGGTCTGCGACTCTTTTGTGCTGATCCATCAAGGGCGTATCGTCGCTTCCGGAACCTTGGATGAAGTACGCGCAGCGAGCGGGCTGCCGGAAGGGACGCTGTTCGACTGCTTCGAGGTGCTGACGTGAAGCGGCCGTATTCCGGGCCGTGGAGGCTCGCTCTGTACCGGTGGTCGACGAATGCTGCCTATCAATGGAAGGCGCTGCGGTCCGCGCTGGATTGGACCGTGTGGCTCTACATTGCCATTCCGGCGCTGCTGCTCGGGATTAAGTTCTACTATGATTGGTGGACGCTGCCATTACCGGCAGCATGGATTGCGATACCGAGAGAAATATGGCTGCTGCCCTTCCTCCTCCCGGTGCTGTCCGGCGCGCTTCATACGTGGAGCGAAGCGGGCGACGTTCTGTTCCTCAGGCAGAAGAAAGCGTGGTGGAGCCGGCTGGCCGCCTTCGGAGTGCTCATGTACACGGTACGCAGCATCGTGATGACTGGACTTATCGCCGTTGTGGCAGCCCCTTGGCTGATCAAGGGATACGGCCTGACTGCAGGGGAGTTGGCCGCTTTGGGCGCCGGGATCGCCTCCTTGGCCGTATTAACGGCCTGCGTTCGCAACCGCGTGCAGACGGAATGGCATGGCTGGCGGCGCGGCGGGCTCGGCATATTGACCGGCCTTGCGGCGATTGCCGCTTTCCGCGGCCTCACCTATCTCTTGTCCATTTATCCTGCGCTGCCGTTGGCCGGGGCGCTGCTGCTTTGTGCCCTTGCCGTGCCCTCTGTGCGGTATCGCCTGCGTGTCACCCATGCCTTCGAGCGGGATGTCGAGCTGGAGAGCCAGGCACGGATGAGACTGACCGCGCTGCTGCTCTCGCAGAGCATGGACAAGCCCGTGCGGCGCAAGCGGAAGCGGGGCTTGCTATTCCCGCGCTCGGGCTATTTCATGAAGCGGAAGAACGGAGGGCAGATCATCGGCTCTTTGGCCGTCAAGTCGCTCCTCCGCAGCCGCAATCATGTTATGTTTTATCTCCAGTTCATTGGGGTTGGCTTGTCCGCGGTCGTTGCCTCCGTCATGTCCCTGTCAACCTTGTACTATTTAATCGTTCCTGTCCTGTGCGGCGTACTAAGTTACTGGCTAAGCTCATATTGGAGGGAATTCATTGAGGGAGACGTGCCTTCGATGTTCTCGTTCCGATCCTCTCACCTGCAGAATGCGGCGGCGCATATGGTTCAGGTGCTGGCGGCCGTTCCCGGCTTCCTGTGGGCGCTGGCAGGCGGACTGTTCATTGCGCCGCCGCTGCCGGCAGTCGGCATGGGGCTTGCAGGAGGACTGGCCGCCGGCGCGATTGGAACCGTCATCGTGCAGATCAAGGGCTGGAAGCAGAAGACGAAGGAAGAGAAGGAAGAAAAGGGGAGCCAATTCGGCGCGTGAAGCGATGAACGGATGAGATTCCGGTCTTGCGGGCATATTATGTCCAAAGCGGAGAAAGAGGAGGGCAAGACATGGAAGCAGCCGCTATCCGGTTCCGGTTCCCGGATGCCGCGAGTGCCCGATTGGCCTTCGACACCTTGGAAGAGCTCGGCTATGAGCCGGTGTATGACGGCGATCACCGCACGGAGCTTCATATTCATGTGGAGAAGCGAGATCTGACCTCAGCGATGGAGATTGCCGAGGCTCACGGCGGCACGCTTGTGGAAGAGGGAGATATGACCGAATCCGCGATCGTGAATGATGCCTATAATATCGATCTCATTCCGATTCCGGCGCATGTGATCAATGAGGATTGGGCAGACGACGACCGGTATGCATTGGCCGCATCGAGTCATGATGATCTCGCGGCGCGGGAAGAGGACGCGATGGGCTGGAATGACGATACGAACCAGTTCCCTGGAGGGATTCATATCTAGGGCAACGCAAGAAGCGGCTTCGCTCCCCGGCGGGGAGTGGAGCCGCTTTGCTGCTTATTGGAGGGCAGCGGCATGCTTGCCGGCCGTATATCCGGTAGCGAATGCTGCCGTAATGTTATAGCCGCCCGTATACCCGTGCACATCAAGAATCTCCCCGCAGAAAAACAGCCCCCGCATCAGCTTCGACTCCATCGTGCGCGGGTCGATCTCCTTCAAATTGACGCCGCCTCCCGTAACGAACGCGTCCTCCAGAGACAAGGTGCCGTTCACCTTGACGGGGAAGGCCGTAATCAGCCGGCACAGCTCTTGGAGCGGCTGCTTGCGAATATGATCGCGGGTCACGCTCTCCTCGATGCCGGCCTGCTCGAGCAGGATGGGCACCATCCGCTCGGGGACGAGGTGTCTGAGCACGTTTTTGATCGCCTTCTTCGGTTCCTGGCTCCACCGTTCCATTAGCTGCCGCTCCAGCTCCTCCGGACTGAGCTCCGGCTTCATGTTGATGGTCAGCAGCACTGTCTCTTGCCCGGTTCGCTTTCGCTCCTTGACGACGAACTGGCTGCAGCGAAGCGCGGCCGGGCCGGACAGCCCGAAATGCGTGAAGAGGAGATCTCCATCATGCTCAATGATCTTTTTGCCCTTGGCGTTCCACACGGTAAGACGGATATCTTGAAGCGATAAGCCCTGCAGCAGCTTTTCGCGGATAAAATATGCCTGCGAGGTCAGCGGCACCTCCGTCGGATACAGCTCGGTGATCGTATGCCCGGCAGCCTCGGCCCAAGGATAGCCATCGCCGGTAGAGCCCGTGCGGGGAACGGACTTGCCTCCCGTCGCGACGATAACCGCTTTTGCGCGGATGATCGTGCCATCCGGCAGGCGGACGCCTTCCACGGCGCCATCAGCGTAGAGCACCTCGGACACGGGCCGGTTGGTCATGATCGCGACGCCCCGCTGGCGGACTTCCCCGATAAGCGCTTCTACCACGGTCTTTGCCTTGTCCGACACCGGGAACATCCGGCCGTTGTCCTCCTCCTTCAGCGCGATGCCGAGTCCCTCGAAGAAGCGGATAATATCCCGATTATTGAAATGTGAAAACGCGCTGTATAAAAATCTCCCGTTTCCCGGAATATGACGAATCAGTTCATCCAACTCTTTATTATTCGTTACGTTGCAGCGCCCGCCGCCCGAAATGCCGAGCTTGCGGCCCAGCTTGTCCCCTTTGTCGATCAGCAGCACGTTCGCGCCTTCCCCCGCAGCAGCAATACAGGCCATCAATCCTGACGGTCCGCCGCCGATAACTATAATATCGGTCTCTTTCATGTCGTATGCTCCTTCACCGTCGTTTCGTCCCTTATTGTATCGCATTATGTAGAAAAATGCCTAAAAGGTTGGTTTGCTCCATTGTCAAACTAGGGCATTTATGTTTTAATCAATGCATTCCACAACATGCCAGAGGAGAGAAAGCATGTACATCGCTTTGAAGGAAACCCTTTTGCAAGTTTTGATTGCTTGTATACCGGCGTTCTCCTGCCAGCTATGTTCCATTCGGTCGGCGCGGCCGCTGCTGACTCGGCTTGCTGTTGGAGCGGCTTCCGTGATTTCCGTGTTTCTGTGCATCCTGTTCTCCTTTCATCATGCGGAGGCTTCGCAGCCATTTGATTTCCGGCTGATCCCTTTTATGCTGGGCGTGCTGTACGGCGGATACCGCATCGGATTGGTTATGGTGGCCCTCTATACCTTTTTTATTATCGCCTTCCCACTATATCAACCGGCGGGGAACCAATGGGGAGATGCCCTGATTTATTTAACCCCGCTATTGTTTATTAGCATTAACAAATTCCGTCAGTCCGGCTTGCGAATGCGGCTTGTCATCATTATTTCCTTCTCGCTGCTCGGCATGCTCGTGTACAGCATTGTCTATGCCGCGTATCTTTGGAACGCTCCGGTGGATACCGCTGTCGGAGCCCTCGGCTCTCCCTTTATCGTCTTGTTCGGCATCGTGTTTTTGCTCACCGCCTGCTTGGTGCTGTATATGATGGAAGGCACGAGGGAGAAGACGTTCCTGCAGCAGGGATACCGGATTGTCTCCCGCCAATACCGGGAGGAGGTCGAGAAGCTCAAGCAGATTCTCAATGCGGCTCCGCTTTGCGTCATTGCCATCGATGCCGAGACCCGCATCACCGCCCTCAACGATATGATGATCGAAGGGATTCAGATGCAGGTTCCCGGCGTGACGAGGGCGCAATTAATGGGGCGTCCGCTGCGGGATCTGCTGCAGAAGATGGGAGATGAGCCGAATAAGTTCATTATCCTGCAATGGGCTTTGCAAAAAGGGGCGGTTGAAGGCGAAGTGGCTCGTCTTGGCGAACGGGATTATTACATTCTGGCGAAGTCCATCTACAGTCAAGAGACCGGGGAGATTGTCGGAGCGGTCGGCATGGCCCATGATGTGACCGAGCTGTCCAAGCTGCGCGCCGAGATCGGCAACATGGAGCGGCTGCATCTGGTCGGGCAGATGGCTGCCAGCATTACGCACGAGATCCGCAACCCGATGGCGGTCATTCGCGGGTTCATGCAGTTGATCCAGGAGAAGAGTCCCGACAATATGAAGGACTATTACCGGATCGTTATGGACGAGATCGACCGTGCCAACGGAATCATCAACGATTTCCTGGCGCTGGCGCAAAACCGCATCGTAGAGAAGGAAATGGTCCATCTCCACGATATAATGAAGCAGTTGTCGCCGCTGCTGTGGGCGGATGCCAATCTGCGCGGCCAGGAGATCATCTATCAGTTGGGCGAGAATATTCCGGAGCTGTACCTGGATACGAAGGAAATGAAGCAGCTTATTCTGAACCTGTCGCGCAATGCGCTGGAATCAATGGAGTCGATGGAGAAGCGAGGGACATTGACGCTCACTACGCGTGCCGTGCCGCAAGGCGTTCAGCTCCTTGTAAGCGATACCGGGACAGGTATACCGAACTCTGTCATGGAAAAGCTGTTCGAGCCATTCTATACGACCAAGTCCAAAGGGACCGGACTTGGGTTGCCGCTCTGCTTGAGCATCGTCGAACGGCATGAAGGAACGATCGAGATCGAGACATCGGAGCGAGGGACCACGTTCATCGTCACCTTCCATATCGATCCGAAGCGGCGGGGGGAACCGCATCAGGGGCAGGAACATAATCCGCTCGAAGCGTTGAACGCGCTCTAGTCGTCCGCTATCATAGATGAGGGAGGTGAGCGTGTGAACGTAATCCAGATTGGCAGCTTGACCATCAACGGCGATTTACTGGCAAGCTTCGCGTCCTTCCTGATCGCGGCGCTCATCATCTCGCTCCGGGCCCGCATGGACAAGGGATTGAATCGCCGCTATGCCGACTGGGCCTACGGGGTTGCCTTCCTCTGCATGCTGAATGCGAAGTTCGGCTTCCTGTGGGACGCACCGTCGATTTTGTGGGAACAGCCGCGCACGCTCTTGTTTTTGAGCGGGACATCCACGAACGGCAATGTGCTGCTTGTACTCGGCCTTATCGTGTGGACGACCGTGTACATGAGACGGCACAGCTTGTCGTATCCGGTGCTGTCCGACTTGCTCGCCTACGGGCTGCTGGCATTTCTCGCCGCTTATGGGTGGCTGTACGCGGTGCAGGATGGCGCGGCGCCGGGATATACGGCTCTGCCGATGCCCAGCGGCATCTCGCCAAGAGGCCTGCCGCCCGTCGAGTCGATGCTCGCCCTGCTATGGCTGGCGGGAATCTGGATGAGACGGCGTCCATTGGGCAGTCTGTCGGATGCGCAGTGGACCTTCGTTCCCGTCGGCGCCTTCGGCATGCTTGCCAGCTTCCTGAAGTCTCATGAGACTGTATGGATGGGACTCGCCCCGGAGCAATGGCTGTGCGTTGTCCTGCTGGCTGCGGGATATATCGTTGTGCGGCACCGGGAAAAGGCGGAGACACGGACGGATTCATCGCCGGAGCGCTCCGCGGATATGGGGGAAGGATAGGCTCTTCCGCAGGTGCGCATACTAGACGCGATACTGCATGAAGGAGGCCTATGGAGATGCGAGAAAGTCATTCCAAGGAACAAAAGCAGCAGGAAGAAGCCAACCGTACAGCCGACACGCGCGGCAAAATACCGGTTGACAAAAAACTGGAAGGTCCAAACCGTCCTTCCACATAAGCGCTCACGGCGCGAGATAAGGGAAAGCCGCTTCCGGAAGGAACGGCTTTCCCTTGCTTTACTCCTGTGCAAATGGTTAAAATATTAACGATAGCACTATCTGGTGACGTCTATCGGGGTAATTATTTAACGGGTTAGGAGTGAAGTGAAGAATGTCTATGTCTTTTGAGCAATATATGCGCGATATGCTCCAGCCGATGCGCAATGAATTGACATCGATCGGATTCGAAGAATTGCGGACGCCGGAAGAGGTGGAAGCGAAGCTGCCGACGGCGAAGGGAACCGCGCTTGTGGTCGTGAACTCCGTCTGCGGCTGTGCGGCGGGGCAATGCCGTCCAGGCGTGCGCAAAGCGCTGGAGCATGAAGTGACGCCGGATCATTTATTCACCGTCTTTGCAGGCCAGGACAAAGAAGCAACGGCACAAGCGCGCGAATACTTTGCGCCGTATCCGCCGTCTTCCCCGTCCATCGCCTTGATGAAGGATGGCAAATTGGTGCATTTTATTGAACGCCATAGCGTAGAAGACCGCTCTGCCGAGCAGATTGCGGCGGATCTGACAGCAGCGTTTGATCGCTACTGCCGCTAAGGAGAAGCTCATCCCCGCGTTTGTCCGATGCGGGGATGTTTCCATAAATACGACCAGATCGTGAACAGGATGGATCGAAGGGAGATATCCAGATGAGCCTACAAGAGGAAATCATCAGTCGGTTCGGAGTCAAGCCCCAAATCGATGTAGATGCCGAAATCCGCAAACGTGTTGATTTTTTGAAGGAGTATGTGACCAACGCAGGCGCGAAAGGGCTGCTGATCGCCATTAGCGGCGGAATCGACAGCGCTGTCGCCGCCGGCTTGTGCAAGCAGGCCACCGACGAGCTGTCAGCGGAATCCGGCCAGGAGTACATGACGCTCGGCGTGTTCCAGCCCTATGGGGAGCAGGTTGACATTGCCGATAGTTATGCCGTCGCCGAAGCGTTTGAGTTGAAGCATACCGTCGAGACCAACATCGAAGAGGCGGTGAACGAGGTTGCGCTTGAGGTCGAGCAAGGGTTCAAGCGGCTTGGTCAACCGCGCCATTTAAGCGTTCCCGGAAAAGGGAATATCAAAGCGCGGATCCGGATGGTCGCCCAATATGCGCTGGCGTTCGACCTCAACCTGATCGTGGTCGGCACGGACCATGCCTCCGAAGCGTTGACCGGCTTCTACACCAAATGGGGCGACGGAGCCGTAGACATTACTCCGCTGTCCTCCCTGAACAAGCGCCAGATTCGCCAGCTTGCCGAACGGCTTGGCGTGCCGCGCAGCGTCATCGACAAAGTGCCGACCGCCGGCCTGTGGGAGGGGCAGACCGACGAGAAAGAGCTGGGCGTCTCCTACGAGCACAACAGCGATTACCTGGAGGGCAAGCCGGTTCCCGCCGACGTTCAAGCGAAGCTCGAACAGCATTACCGCAAAACCGAGCACAAGCGCGCCCCGATTCCCGGCATCTGAACGATAAGCGAAATAGACCAGGCCTGCCTGCCCTATTCTCTTTTCTTCGAGGAAGACAAGCACATGAACCGTGCTTGTCTTTTTTTGATGCCTAACAACCATGCCTGTGCAAGCCATGAGGACGCAGGGCTTTCTCTTGATGAAGGACAACGGCATTCATTGGCAAGACGCGGCAGCGTTTCATTGCGCAACTATTCCAATAACTCAGCATCACATTTGAAACTTATAGGCATGGGGGAGAGAAATGGAACGTTTTTTTCGACGGGTATCATCTTTTTTAGCTGATCCGCGTTAGAGTTCACTAATCTCGTGTTTACTAATGATTCTCGTGTTAACTAACGGTTCTCGTGTTAACTAACGGTTCTCGTGTTAACTAACGGTTCTCGTGTTAACTATCGATTCCCGAGTTAACTCACGATTCTCGTGTTAACTGACGAACCTCATGATAATTGATCGAATTTGGTGTTCGTCGACGAATCTCGCGTTATTGACGGGTAACGTGCCCGCTGTGTGATGTGAACGGGATGTCCTCTCTTCCGCGTCGTGGGGAAAAGATATGTATTCAAGGCCTTTTGCCCACTATCCCCTTGACTCATAAACAAGAAAGAGAGAGACGAACGGCTTGCTTAGTTGTCCAAAAGATACAGAAGTTCTTAACCGAACCGGGCAATCTCGCAATATCGGGAAGGAGCATTTGATTTTATGAGCTAGGGGGATAGTGACAGAAAGGCGCAAAAGGAGATACTGTCCAATGCCTTCGGGGAGACCGCCGGAGAGTACTTCGGGATAATAGGTCCCGGAGAATACTTCGGAAAAATATTTCGGAAGAAGACCTTCGAAAAATAGTTCCGAAGAAATCCTCGGAAGAAGGCCTCGGAAGGGGACGTACGGAACGGCCGAAACCAGAGCAGCCCGACCAGGAAAGGATTCGGTCTCTATAGGGAGGAGCATGCTCTGGCGGCAGTCTAAGCCGTGATGTCCCGTCGCTGCCATTTTTCCTCGTTCAGCCCGATAATGTTTTGCTGTAATGCGCGGTACTTTGCTTCCGCCCCCTCAGGAAGGACACGAGCCACGTACACAGCGGCAGTATCCATAGAAAGACGGCAAAGAGCGCGTATTGATGAACGGGCATATTTAGAATCGTGGCGCAGAGGACAGCCAGCATATTCCACGGGATCAGGGCAGCGAAAACGAGAGCCGTATCGGCGACGATGCGGGAGAGCTGCTCCGGCGGGAAGCGGGTGGTCCACAGCGGCAGCACGCTCCGCCCTGACATCATGATGGGCAGGGTCTGCGTGCAGGAGACCAGCGCCAGGATGAAGCCGAATAAGCCGATGCGCGCGGTGGCTCCGGGCAGAGACGGCTTCGCGCCCAATAAGGAGGCCATATACGGCTCCAGGGTGCGCGTCGACTCCAGTATGCCGTTGAAGGCGCCGGCCATCGCTATCAGCAGGACGAGGTCGACCATATTCAGCACGCCCTTCGTATGCAGCGAGGGAAGCGAGGCATGGTCATAGCCCCACAGCAGGCCATTCCACCATGTCATCGCGCCGGCGCCTTGGAGCCAGGTTCCGAGAATGATTGACGTTACGATGGAGAGCAGGAAGGCGTAACGCGTTTTGATCCGGAACAGGATCGCTGCGACCAGAACGAGAGCGGGCAGGATCAGCAGCGGGTGAAATGCAAAGGCGTCGCGATAGGCTTCCATCTGCAATGCCTTGGCCGGTACGACCCATGCTCCCGCCCAGTCGAATAAGGCAAAGACGGCCGTAGCCGCTCCGAGGCCGATCAGCGTTGTGGGCAGCATCGCCCGGGCCTGGAGTCTGACGGAGGTTCCCGTTGAATCGGCGACCAAGCGGTGGGCGCTTGAGAAGGGGGAGGTGCGATCGCCGACGAACGCGCCGGATACGAGAGCGCCGGCCATGAGAGGCAGCGGCACGCCAGCCATCGCCGCGACACCCATCATCGGGATGCCTACCGCGCTCAATGTTCCCGTCGAGGTGCCCAGCAGCATGGAAAATAGAGCGGACAACCAGAAGGTGAGCGTGGTCATCCATGCCGGATGAATCCAGGACAGTCCCTGCTCGATTAAGTAAGGGATCGTTCCGCTGAGCGTCCAGGCCGGAATCATCAGGCCGACCATAAGCAGAATCCAGACGACTTCCATCGTGTGGAGGGCGCCCGCTCGCATATAACGAAGCAGGTCGGGCCAGGGATGGCCCTGCTTGCGTGAGCAGAGAGCGAGCACAAGGAAGCCGGCGGCAAAGCCGGCAATATGCGGCAGACCGAGCAGATAGGCGGCGGTAAGGCCGCCTATCGTCGTCAGGACCGATACAGCGAGCTGGCGCGGGGTCAACATAAGTACACAGCAACTCCTGTCTATGTGCGAAAATTAGCGGGCCTTCAGCCACTGAACGGTTGCTTCAATGGCGGCCTCCAGCTCCGGTGTCGTGCCTTGGAACGGGTGAACCGTGTTGAACGTATGGCCGCCCCCTTCGATCGTAATCCACTCCGCTTGGGGATAGTTGGCTACCAGACGGGCCGATCCGTCGCGAAATCCCGGCAAATCGTCCGAGCCTTGAATCAGCGCGAGAGGGAAGCGGGCATCGCGGACGCGGTGAATCAGGTCATATTTCTCGCGATTGGCTTCTAGATCGTCCAGCAGCAGACGGGATAACGGGAGCGCTTCGCCCGTCCGGGCATTGATCACCTTGGATTGGCCCTTGTCCCGCATTTCCTGCTTCTGTTCCTCGGAGAATAAATCCATATTTGTAACGCCATTCCACGTAAGTACGCCAGCGATGCGCTCCGGATGCTCCAGCGCATACAGCAGGCAGCTTGCCCCGCCCCGGCTGTGGCCGAGCAGGTACAGCGGCATCTCCTTCGACCAAGGGAAGCTTCCTCCTTGGGCAGCCAGCCATTGCGGGAATTCGGAGGAGCGCAACCAATCGAGCAGCGTGGCAAGGTCAGTCTGCTCCTCTCCGTACGTATTGATTGCGAATCGCTCCGGCTGATCGAAGCGGTCAAGCGAGGGGCCGACGCCATTATGCGAAAAATTAAAGGTTATCGTAAGCAGTCCGCTGCGGTTTGCGATTTGCTCCGCCGCATAAGGGAACATTCCCCAATCCTTGAACCCTTTGTACCCGTGCGCAATGAGGAGCACCGCCGGGCCCAGCGGCTTGGCAGGCAGAAACACGTCCCCGCGCAGGATGCGGCCATCCTGCCCTGAATAGGTGAATGCATATTTCAATCTAAGCCAACCTCCTTGCCTTCCAGCTTATTTTCACTCATTGTACCACACCCCTGAAGCAGAATGTCTCCTTTTCATCTTGACAGGAATGTCTATTCTTGTGTACCATGTGTACTAGTTCTAATAATACACTATTTGGTTCGATCAGCAGAAAGGGAGGGTTTCCATGTTTCGTCTGCAAGAGCAGAGCGCTTCGCCGATATATGAGCAGATCGTGGACCAGATGAAAGCGCTCGTCGCCACGGGAGCGCTGGAAGCGGGAGAGAAGGTGCCCTCGGTGCGCGAGCTGTCCGCGATGCTGCTGGTTAACCCGAATACGGTCAGCAAGGCTTATCAGGAGCTCGAACGGCAAGGGGTGATTGTGACGATGCGGGGCAAAGGCACGTTTGTCGCGGAAGCGGCGTCTCCCGGCATGGCGGAGGAACGGATGAAGAAGCTGAGAGAGGACATCAAGCGTGTTGCCCTGGAAGCGAAGCATCTCGGACTGGAACCGTCCGGTCTGCTGGACATGGTCGAGCAGGCATGTCATGAATGGTGGAGGGAAGAATCATGATGCAAGTGGAGGCTGTACATAAATCGATTGACGGCAAGCCTGTCCTGCGAGGCGTCACCTTCGGCATCGAGCCGGGGCGCATCGTCGGGCTTGTGGGCCGGAACGGGACCGGCAAGACGACGCTGATGCGGACGATGGTCGGCATCTATAGCCCGGATCAGGGGAGCGTCGCTTTTGACGGCATTAGCGTGCACCGCTATCCGGAGCTCAAGCGGGATATCGTCTTTGTCCCGGACGCGCCGACGGCGCTGGAATCGTATACGATTCGGGAATGCGCCAGCTGGTACGCGCAAATTTACCCGAATTTTGATCTTTTTTATTTTACGGAGGCCATGGATAACTTCAAGCTTCCGCTTCACAAGCGGGTGCGGTCGCTGTCGAAGGGGATGAAGATGCTGTTCAGCGCGGCCCTCGGGCTGGCTACGAAAGCGCGTCTGATTCTGTTCGATGAGCCGACGAACGGGATAGACGCGGTAGCGAAGAAGCAGCTCTTAAGTCTGATTGTCGAATCGCTGGATGAAGAATCTTCGATCCTCATCTCATCGCATATGCTGAACGAGTTGGACCGCATCGCGGATACGGTCGTCCTGCTGCGGGAAGGACTGACCGAGGAAGTGTGGGAGCTGGAGCGGCTGCGGCAGCAGATCAAGAAGCTGCAGATCGTGTTCGGCAAGCCGGAGCCGCCAGCCTGGCTCTATGAGCCGGGGGTGTTCGCCCTCCAGCAGGTTGGCCGCGTGTATACGGTGATTGTGGAATCGGAAGCGGCCTTGCATGCGTTGGAGAGGGAGGAACCGATGCTGATCGACGAGCTCCCGCTCTCGCTGGAAGATTGGTTTACATGGAAATCGGGAGGTGACGGGGGTGCTGCATAATTGGTTTATCCGGCCGCTGTGGCGGAAGGAGATTCGCCAGACATGGGGATTATTCGCGTTGATGCCGCTGCTCGGTTTTTTGGCCGTCTTGTTTATGCATATGCAGCAATGGTGGTTCCAGTCGCCGGAATATATCGGGCATAACGCCTCGATATTCGACCGCGACCCGATGAATGCGGTGAACTGGGCGTTTTCCGAGAAATATGCCATTTTTCAGTTCGGGCTTGCGCTGATCTGTTTTTTGCTGGCTTTGTGGCAAATGGGCTATGAACGGCGGAACCACATCAGCGAGCTGGGGTTCGCCTTGCCGTATCCGCGCTGGCTGATCTATGGAACGAAATGGATGGTTGGCGCGGCCTATACCATCTCGTCCGTCCTTGTCATCACGTTGCTGTATGCCGCCATGCTGTGGGCTTCTCCGATCGGCTCGCATTTTACCATCATGGATTTTATCAAGTATGCGTTTCATGATATTTTCGCCGTCCTGTCGGCGTATACGTTGATGCTGTTCATCGGCTCCTTCACAGGCAGCTGGACGGCCCAGGCGGTGCTGACCTTCATTCTTTTCTGCATATATGAATTTATAACTTCGATGGTTCGGAAGCTTATCTATGTTTTTTTTCCGGCTCCAATCTATCAGCACATGAAATTGCGCGGGACCGTATGGGAAAACTTGAACATCCTGAGCTGGATTACGGAAAGCATCAATCGGTATCCGTACGGATTCGTCGGCGCGTCCGCTTTGCTGCTCTTTGTCGCGGGTCTTGTTCTTTATAATCGGAACCCTCTGGAGAACAACGGGAAGCTGATTCTGTTTCCTGCGGGAGAGAAGGTGCTGATCGGTATCGGCGTGTTCTGCGCGGCTCTGCTCGGGGGCGACATCTGTTATACTCTCGTTTACCCGGGCTGCTTGGGGTACTTGCTTGGAGCTGGGTTCTGCATTATAGTGGGATATCTGAGTATCCGCAAGCTGGCGCGGATGAGGCTGTAGTGAGACGGATGATAAAGCGGGCGGGAGCGGATGTACAAGCTCCCGCCCGCCGTGCGTTTAGCCGAGGACGCGGCGGAGCGCCCGCTCGGTGCGGGCCGCGATGTCGCGGACATCGTCCGGCGTGGCGGACAATGGAAGCCAATAGTAGAGGGTATCGCCGAGCGGGCGGAGAATCAGTCCCTCCTCGAAGCCCGCCTCGTACATGGCCGCCCCGATGCGCCGCTCGGGCGGGAAGGGCTGGCGGCGTTCGGCATCCAGGTACAGGTCGAACGCCGCCACGAGCCCAAGCTGCCGCACATGGGTGACATGCGGCAGGCGGGCCAGGCCGCGCAGGGCGTCCGCCAGCGCGGCAATGGTGTCCTGCGCCCGTTCGAGGACGCGTTCCTCCTCGAACAGGCGCAGCGAAGCCAACGCCACGGCGCACGCCACCGGATTGCCGGTGAAGCTGTGGCCGTGGAAAAAGGTCTTCGCCGCGTCCTCGTCATAGAACGCGGCGTACAGCTCTTCGCGGCACAGCGTCGCCGCGAGCGGCATGATGCCGGCGGTCAGTCCCTTGCTGAGGCACAGGATATCCGGGCTGACCCCGGCATGCTCGCAGGCGAACATGACGCCCGTTCGCCCGAAGCCCGTCGCCACCTCGTCGGCGATGAGGTGGACGCCGTATCGGCTGCAGAGCTCGCGCACGCCCTGCAAATAGGCGGCCGGCGTCATAATCATGCCGCCGGCTCCCTGCAGCATCGGCTCCACGATCAAGCCCGCGATCGTGTCGCCCTTCCGCTCGAACAGCTCGCGCACCGCGGCGAGCGCCCGAGCCGCCGCCTCGCGTTCGCCCTCGGCTCCCGCGGTACGCGCCTGCCGCAGATCGGGCGCCGGCAGGCGGTGGCCGTGGAACAGCAGCGGCCGGAACAGCGCGTGGTAGCGATCGACCCCGCCCACGCTCACCGCGCCCAAAGTATCGCCATGATAGCTCCCGTCCAGGTAAGCGAACGTCGTCTTCTCCGTTCGCCCGCGGTGCTGCCAATATTGGAACGACATTTTGAGCGCCACCTCGACGGCGGTCGAACCGTTGTCGGAGTAAAATACCCGCGTCAGCCCTTCGGGGGTCAGACGCACGAGCTGCTCGGCCAGCTCGATGCCCGGCGCATGCGTTAGCCCGCTGAACATAATGTGGTCGAACGCGTCAAGCTGATCGCGAATCGCCGCCTTGATGCGCGGATGGCCATGCCCATGCAGATTGCACCACCAGGAGGATACCGTATCATAATACCGCCGTCCGTCCGCGTCATAGAGGAAGAGGCCCTCGGCCTTTTCGATCAGCACATGATCGCGATCGGCGTAATCCTTCATTTGCGTAAACGGATGCCACACATACGCCCGATCCTTATCCAGCAATTGCCGCTTCCGGTTCTCTTCCATGGAACTCCATCTCCTTCGTGTTCGGTAAGTCCGTAAACTTCTCTGCATTAAAATGTAAACCATATTATCTAAATATAAGGTTAACAAATGATAAAGGTGGAGACAATACCTATCGTCCAATGGCTGGGGGCAGCTCCCGCGGCGGATAGGTTTAGGCACCCTGGAACCGAGCCTTCTTGGCCGGCTCCGCTCCTCGGTCTCCAGACCGAGATATAAATTCTTCTTCAGCATGAATCCGATTTCAGGCGGCGGACGCTTCAGGCGAAGAGGAGCGCCATGTATGCTCATAGATAGAAGAAGGAGGAGGGAAAAGCGGGTGAATCGGGTCGTATATGAAGTCGAACAAGTGAGCCAGCTCTATAAAAAGGGAAAGGTCCAGGCGAATATCGACATTTCGCTCCAGGTGCTGGAGGGCGAGATTTTGGGTGTTCTCGGCCCGAACGGCGCAGGCAAATCGACCTTGATCAAGCAAATGATCGGACATTTGAAGCCGACGTCGGGCTCCGTGCGGTACGAAGGAATCGACGTCAGCCAGCAGTCGAAAAGGGTCGCGCAGCAGGTTGCCTATTATTCGCAGGAGCCGCATGTGCTGTCCTCGCTCCGGGCGCGCGAAGCGCTCGTATTCACCGGCCGGCTGCGGGGGATGGCCAAGGCGGAGGCCGAGCGGCAGGCCGAGGAGCTGCTGGAGCTGATGGGGCTGGCCGATAAGGGGCGGAAGCTGCTGCGGCATCTATCCGGCGGCCAGCGGCGGATGGTCGGCATCGGGACGGTCATGATCGGCCGACTGCCGGTGCTCATATTGGATGAGCCGACGAATGAACTCGACCCGGCCAATCGGCGCCTGGTCTGGAATCTGATCAAGGAGCGCAATAAGCAGGGCGCTACCGTCATTCTCGTCACGCATAATGTGCTCGAGGCGGAGCAGGTTGTCGATCGGGTCGCGGTGATCAATCACGGCCGGCTGCTGGCGAACGATACGGTCGCGAAGCTGAAGCAGAAGGTCGATCAGCGCCTCAAGTTCGAGCTGACGACGGAATTCGGGCGCCGCGAGGATACGATGCGGGCGATGGAGCGTTGGGGGCAGCTGCACGGCAATGGAGAGAACCGGCTTGTCCTGCTGGTGAACAAGGAGGATGCGAGTCAAGTGCTCGATTATATCGTCCATTCTCCGGAATTGCCGATTGAGGAATACGCCGTGAAGCCGCCGAGCCTGGAAGATGTCTATTTTCATATTGATCAAGAGGTAGAAAAGGAGGTGGCGGGAGCATGAATCCGGCGATCGCTCCACATCCGAATTCGGAAGCGTCATCCGCTCCGCTGCAAGGTCCGGGACGCGCGATGACCGAGCTGTCCATTCTGTTCCGCATCCAATTCGCCATCATCCGGGACAGTTGGGCGTGGGTGCTGCTGATGGCGACGATGTTTCCGTTGACGACGATGATGTTCATGACCTTCTTCACGGAGAATCCGAGCGAAGAGATGATTACCCGCATCATTGCGGGCAACCTGATTTTCGGGGTCATCGTGATGGGGATGAACAGCATGGGCCAGGAGATTTCATGGCAAAAGCACCAAGGACACTTTACGTACTACGCTTCGCTCCCGATCTCCAAAATGAGCTTTGTCATCGCCAATCTGCTGCGCGGCTTGATGAGCACGCTGCCGTCTACGGTCATTTTGGCCGTCATCGGAAGCATTGGCTACGGCATCGCCTTTCATTTGTCATGGGGGCTACCGGTTGTCATTATTTTGTCGCTGGCCAGCGTCGTCGGCATCGGGGTGTGCATCGGCTTCTGGTCGCCGAATCATCAGCTGACGAATATGATCTGCCAGGTGCTCATGATGTTCATTACCTTCTTGTCCCCGGTCATGATGGACATTCAACAGCTTCCGCAGCCACTGCAGTGGGTCTCGTATCTGTTCCCGACCACCTACGCGGCGGATGCAATGCGCACCGTGCTGCTGATTGGCTGGACTGACGGCGTCATGTGGAACTGTGTCGTCCTGCTCGTTTACAGCATCGTCACCTTGTTCGTCATTAACAAGCTGGTGAAATGGCGGGTGAGCGAGTAGACGGCAGCACGTGGGGAGGCTGCCCCGCAGGGAAGCAACCTGACGGGAACTAACCTCACGGGAACCGAGCAGGCCATTCGGAATCGCATGCAACAACGCCGGCCCGCTATGCCGGAGACAAGCTTGCTTGTTACGGCTTCTCAGTTGTATGCTCTATATATAAAATTCAAGCGTAACCGTAAAGAAGGGAAAGAGGTTCGTGATCTACGGTATCGGGCATGACATATTGGAGCTGGAGCGGGTTGCCCGCTTGTTGAATGGTTCAAGCGGAGAGCGTTTCCTGCAGCGGATCTTGACCGCGGGCGAGCGGGAGGCGCTTTCGCTGCGGGAAGCGCGCCGGACGGAATGGGTCGCCGGGCGGTTCGCGGCCAAGGAAGCCGTGGTGAAGGCGTTCGGCACCGGATTCGGGCCGATGATTGGCTTCCACGATATCGAAGTGCTGTCCGATGCGCTTGGCAAGCCGCATGCCCGTCTCAGCGAGGCAGCCTGGAGCCGGCTCGGCCTGTCCGGCGCCTCCTGCCGCATTCACGTCAGCATCTCGCATCAGCCAAGCCTTGCTTCGGCGCAGGCGATCGTGGAGCGCCTGCCGGAATAAGGGCCGCTGACACCGCCTTGGGCGGCCTGTCCGATTGCGGAATAACTTATGATCCGCGCAATAAAGCCCTGTTCCCCGATCCTGGGGGGCGGGGCTGCTTTGATGTAAACAGGCGTATATTGCAATCTCAGGGGGCTTCCTACATAATGGGGGTAAATTCCAATGCGTGGCGACGGATATCACCGTGGGAGGAAATGAATATAAATACCGATGACAAAACAAAAACGGACTTGGAGCCTCGCGAAAAAGGTGTATTGGACGACGGCGGTCGGTTTTTTCTTATTCACGGCATTGTTCATGATCATGCAATTGATGTTCTTCGAGCCGTATTCGTTGAAGGTACGGGCAAATGAACTGGAGAAGGAATTCCGCAGCATGTACGAAGAACTGGGGGATGACAAGGTCGATGCCGCGTGGATGAAGCGCATCGCATCGTTCGACATGGAGCATTATTCCTTAACCGGAGTTGTCGTGAAGGATGGGCGGACGGTCAATGTGTTCCTGGGCAGCCGGCCGCAAGCTGCCGCTCCGATGCGTGACGACAGCGATTATCGTATTACGCTGTATCCGACCTTGCCCGGCTCCGAGATTACGCTTCCGGCGCCGGCAAGACCGTCCCACTTTTCCGGCAATGAGCTGGGCGCGAAGATGGACGGGAAGTTGCCGCAGGCAGGAGAAGGCATGCTTCCGGCTATGCCGGTCCAGCCTGCGAGGTGGTTCGGTCCGGAGACGCTGCGTCTGAAATCGGTGCTGCATGAGAAGCTAAAGGACATGCTGCGCAAGCCGCTGCGGCAAGGGATTGCCGTCGAGCTCTACGATCGGGGCATCGACGGAAACCGGAATGAACGGGTGTGGGCCGCCATGGCGCCCATGCCGGACGACGGAGGCAAGCAGCAGTATATGATAACGGTATCCACGCTTCAGCCCGTCTCGGACGCGTCCTCGCTGCTCGGCGGGTTCTACCGTTACTTCTTCCTGGCGGCGATCGTGCTGCTGCTTGGCTTCGCTTTTCTGTTCACGCGCCTGATCTCCCATCCGCTTGTCAAGCTGAACGAGATGGCGAAACGGCTGGCCCGGCTTCATTTCTCCGTGCGGACCGAGATGAGGCGCCAGGATGAGATTGGAGAATTGGCCGCGACCTTCGACTATTTGGCTAACGAGTTGAACGGCATGATGGGAGAGCTGCAGGCGGCGAATGAACAGCTCCAGCGGGACATCGAGAAGGAGAAGCAGTTGGAGCTGCTGCGCAAGCGGTTCGTCGCCAACGTCTCTCACGAGCTGAAGACGCCGGTCAGTCTGATCCAAGGCTACGCGGAAGCGCTCCGCGACAATGTGGGCCAAGGGGCGAAGCGGCATAAGTACGCCTCGGTCATCGTGAACGAAGCGGAGCGGATGTCCCGCCTCGTCAAGGATCTGCTGGATCTGTCCCAACTGGAGAGCGGTCACTTCGATCTCTGGTGGAGTAATGTGCCGCTGCGCTCCACGCTTGCGTACGTGCTGCAATTGGTGGAACCGTTTGCAACGGACCGGGTGCTGCGATTGGACTGGCTGCCGGAGGATGAGGTTATGGTTCGCTCCGATCCGCAGCGGCTGGAGCAGATCGTGACCAATGTGTTGACGAACGCGATTCGCCACACCCCGGAGGGAGGGCGGATCGACATCCGGGTGCAGCGCGGCGCTGAGCCCGGCGTCGTCCGGATTGAAGTTCGGAATGAAGGCCAGCCGATTGCGGAAGAGCATCTTCCCCACGTGTGGGATGCATTCTATCGCGCGGATGCGTCAAGCAGCCGCCAGGGGGGCGGCAACGGCATCGGCCTGTCGATTGTCAAGCATCTGCTTGACCGGCATCAGAGCCGGTATTCCATTGCCAATATCGATGGCGGTGTTATGCTGACCTTTACATTGCCGGTCGCGCCAACCTCGTAATCGCCATCAACACAAAACGGAGACAGGGGCGCACTTCTGCGCTTCCGTCTGCGTTCTGCCTGTCCGGCCCGGCAGCTTGGCCGTGCCCGGCTACTTCTTGCCGGCGAGCCACTCGGCGACCTTGTCAATATCGTCCTGATTGATGTTGCGCTGCGCAGGCATGCGATTGCCCCCGTTCTTGATCGTATTTACGATGTCTTCCTTCGACAGCCGTTCCCCGACCTTTTGCAGGTTCGATTCCGGCCCCATCAAGCCCTGAAGTTGATCGCCGTGGCATTGCATGCAGCGCTGCTTGTAGACGGCGACGGCTTCCTCCGGCCCTTCCAGCGTCGAGGCGGACGACGATCCGCCGCAAGCGGCAAGCAGCATGCTGATTGCGAGCAGCAGCGCTCCGCCTGCCGCGGCGCGCGCCGATAATTTGCGTGTGCGCATGGAACCCTTCCTTTCCCGTACTTTCCGAATTGTCTATGATCTTGTACTCAGTATAGGAAAGGAATTCCTTGAAAAGCAAGCTTTCCGCCGCAATGTTGCAGAAGGTTCACAACTGGCCTACAGCTTCATGCCCATCCGGCTCTTGTACCGTTTGATCAAAATTTGCGTCTCCACGCTCATAATGCCGGGAAGGGGATACAGCTTCTCCTGCAGAAATTGCTCCATCTCCCGGTTCGAAGCGAACAGTCCATGCATATGCAGCTTGCTCGGGCCCGTCATATGATACAGGCTCGTCACGCAGGGCTCATTCGCTAATTGCTCTGCGACCTTCATCAAGTATTGGGGCTCCACCTCGACATTGAAAAAAGCAGAAACCCGGATGCCCAATTTTTCCGGATTAATGACGATCGTGAACTTCTCCAGCAGCCCGTCTTCCATCATCGCCTGTACCCGGGCTTGGACGGCCACGCGGGACAGGTTGACCTTCTTGGCCAGATCGGTATACGAGATCCGGCTGTTGCTGTGCAGCGCCGACAAAATCATCTTATCAATCTCATCGAGCATTGAAGCGGGGATATCGTCGAAGGAGAACATGCGAACACCTCCTGAAGTTCGTTAACCAGCTCTGCCCAACGCCAGACTTATCATCAGAATGACGAAGACGAGCGATGTAATCGCGACATACATATAGTCTTTCTCTTTGGCAAAGACGAAAATCGAAATAAAAACCCGCACGACCGGGGTCATAATGAGAAGCAGCAAGCCGCCCATGATAATCGCATAGGCTCTGCCGGCAGCGATACCTTGTATAATCGCCGTGACGGTGGTCGGATATTCGCCCTCCGGATAGCCGCTTATTCCCGTAACAAGGAACATGATGAGTCCGGTCACAATAACGGCCGCGCTCGTCAGGACGCCGATTCGCAAAAACGAGCTGACCGCGGCTTCGACATCAAGCATTTCCTTCTCTTTATTCTTCGGTTCGTTCATCCTTGACCACCTATCCCTTGTATAATCATTTGGATGGCGACGTAGGCCAGTATCGGTACGAACAGCTTGCGAATCGTTTTGTTTTTCAAACGCTGCATAATGCGCGTGCCCAGGGTGGCTCCGATCAAGACGCCGAGTGCGACCGGTGCGGAAATGACGGGATCGATATCGCCGCGGAACAGATAGACGCCGGCGCTGGCCGCCGCCGTTACTCCCATCATCAGATTGCTGGTCGCGCTGGATACTTTGAGCGGCAGCTTCATGAACAGATCCATGGCCATCACCTTGAAGCTGCCGCTGCCGATGCCAAGCAGGCCCGAGATGACGCCTGCGCCATACATGACGCCGAAGCCGCCGTAAGGGTTGGCCACGGTATAGTGGACTTCCTGCTGAATCGCCTTGTCATAATAATGGCTGTGCAGATTCAGCTTCGTCGCCAACGGATGGGGTTCGACTTCAGCCGGCAGGTCGGATTTGGCCTTTTTCAGCATGGCCAGGGCAGAGTACAGCAGCAGCAGGCCGAAGATAACATAGAGCCAGTCTGGCGCGATTATCGCTCCGAGAAAAGCTCCGGTAATAGCGCCTACCGTTGTCGCAATTTCCAGGAACATGCCGACGCGGAGGTTCGTAATCCGGTCCTTGATATAAGCGATGGCAGATCCGCTGGACGTCGCGATGACGGAGATAATGCTGGCTCCGATGGCATGATTGATGTCGACGCCGAAGAGCAGCGTCAATGCGGGAGTGACGATAATGCCGCCGCCGAGCCCAAGCACGGATCCGACGATGCCGGCCAAGATCGAAATCAGCAGCATTTCAAAAGCAAAGAGAGTCACGAACGCATCTCCTTTCTAAGATAGTAGAAACGGAGGCCAAGGAGAATTATTTTGTTTAATAACTAGAATTATTCCATCATTTCGAATTAACAGCCCCTTGGTTAGGTTTCGATGTGTACAAATATATCATATAATGATTTCGATTTGTTGGTAATTTCAAAAAACAACCTTCTATTTTGGCAGGGTCTTGTTCGCGGTCCCAGCCGGAAGCGGCAAAAAAGCGGGGGAAGGGATTGAACAAATACGTAAGGTTGTTTATCGTTAAGATCGTTAAAAAGTAATCTCCTTAATTTTAAAGAACGAGAACGGGAGGCCGTCATGAACGAACAAAAGCGTTATTTCAGCCGGGAGCTGCTGAGTTGGTACCGTGCGAACCGGCGGGATCTGCCTTGGCGGCGCCATTCGAATCCGTATTATACATGGGTATCGGAAATTATGCTCCAGCAGACTCGCGTCGAGACCGTCAAGCCTTACTTCGAGCGCTTCATCGCTCTTTTCCCGACGGTCGAGGCGCTGGCCGAAGCACCGGAAGAAGAGGTGCTGAAGGCGTGGGAAGGGCTCGGCTACTATTCGCGAGCCCGCAATCTTCAAGCTGCCGCGCGTGAAGTCAAGGAGCAATACGGCGGCAGCATCCCGGACGACAAGGCCAAGGTCTCGGCCTTGAAGGGCATCGGGCCGTATACCGCGGGTGCGATTATGAGCATCGCGTTCAACCGGCCCGAGCCGGCCGTCGATGGCAATGTCATGCGGGTGCTGTCGCGCTACTTCCGCCTGCATGACGACATCGCCAAGGCCGGCACCCGCGCGCACATGGAGCATCTGGCGCAGGAATTGATTCCGGAGGGCTGTGCCTCGGAATTCAACCAGGCGCTGATGGAGCTGGGCGCGCTCGTCTGCACGCCCAAAGCCCCGGCGTGCCTGCCATGCCCGGTCATGGAGCATTGTGCCGGGCGGATTGCCGGCGAGGAACTGATGCTGCCGGTGAAGACCAAAGCGAAGCCGCCGAAGCCGGAGCTCCGCTATGCAGCCCTCGTGGAAGGCGCAGGGGAGCATGCAGGCAAAGTGCTGGTGCGCCAGCGCCCGGACGCCGGACTGTTGGCGCGCATGTGGGAACTGCCCCATTTGCTGGCCCCGAAGACGGGAGGGCTTCTTGATTTGCGCGAGGAAGAAGCGATGGAGACGCTGCGGCAAGGGATGCAGTCGGAGGGCGTACGGCTGAAGCCGCTCGAGCATTGGACCGATGCCGAGCATACGTTCAGCCATATCCACTGGCAGATGCGCGTGTACCGCTGCGGAATAGAAGATGCCTCACAGGCGATTGCCGGCGGCAAATATGCCTGGATCGGGCCGGAAGAGATGGAGCGGCTGGCGTTCCCGAACTTATTTTTACGACTATTGCATGCTTATTTCGCCGAGCAATGACAGCACGGATAACACTTCTGCTGCGTACCTATGATATAATAGACACCATTACGAAAAGGCAGGCCGACGGTAGACGTCATCCTGCCTTTTCGATTTGAAATGAGGGTGTGTGTTCATGGCTCAACGAGAAATCCTTCCTTTTGGGGATCCGATACTGCGAAAAATATGCCGTCCTGTTACCGAAGTGAATAACCGGATTTTGGCCTTGCTCGATGATTTGAAAGATACCCTCTATGCCCGCCCCGGCAGAGCCGGCTTGGCGGCGCCGCAAATCGGCGTGCTGCGGCGCGTGCTCGTCATGGACTGCGGCGAAGGCCTGATTGAATTGATCAACCCGCAGTTGCTGGCGGCCGAGGGGGAAGAAGATGGGATGGAAGCGTGCCTATCCTATCCGGGATATTACGGCCGCGTCAAGCGATATCAATACGTCAAAATCAGCAGTATGGATCGCAACGGGGAGACATTTACACTGGAGGGAGAAAACCTCCTGGCCCGCTGCATCCAGCATGAGATGGACCATCTGGACGGCAAGCTGTTCATTGACCATGTGACCGACAGCCATCTCGTCCACGAAGCCACCCATCAATATGTCCCGCTGCTCGACGTGATTCGCCTCTCGAACGGCCAATAAATCGATGATCGTCATAGTTTCACGTATTGAAAAACTGATCGAACGGTACCACCGCCCGGGTCTGTAACGTTCCCGGCATTCTGTGTGACGAGACCTCCCTGCACGGCGAGTAATGCGATTATTATATTATTCAAGAGGGCAGCCGGGTATTTGATATGGAGCTGGGTAAACCGAACAGAGTGCAGCGTGGCAGTTTAGCAAGTCAAAAGTCGTAAAACAGAAGAAGTGGTGCAGTAGTGATAATGCAATTTATAGTTCTGCAGAAGGCATCTACGCAGAAGACAGTAAGGCAACTGACAGATGATGTCGAAATACTAGCCAGTAAAACAATTTATCTGAATAGTGGATCTAATGCGGCGCCAATGCGGAAGAATCAGGTAGTGTGGGAGAGCTGAATGAGATCCAGGAAGGACGCAGTACAGGACAGTGGGGTTTAAAGTTCTTTTGGCCATTATCCCATCCACTCATAAAAAGGGCATAGGAGCAGTACTGCAGTTCTTGCTGCCTCACAAGTAGACCAACCGAAAAGTTTTCCGAAGAACAAACTACAGCCTATATCACCTCTCTGAGCCTAAGTTATTTGCATCCCCGCTATGCTGCTACGGAACGCTCATCAGGCGAGGGCCGTGTTGAGGGCATGCAGAAAGTTGTTTCAGATGTGCATCCTCCTGAAAGGCCTATTGTAGTGAATGATAGATGGACGTTACACCCATTTTTCATATTTTCATGCGTCGGCATCTGCCTATGCAGCGGAAAATACATAAGAGGCGTTCGAAACATGCGCATCACGGAACGATAGGCATGAACGCAATAAATAGCCCCACGATGATGATCCACGGGTTGCGGCATTATGGCGAAAACAGAACTCATCCAAGTACAACTGGAGGTATGTAGACCCGATGCCGTGAAACTTATCATTCATCCACTTCCAGGCACGCTTGAATGTCTGGCACAGGTATCTGTTGCGCTTGACGTGGAAGTAATAGCGAATAATCGAGACGGTAGAATCGCTATGAGCGTGAAGCTTGGCGAATTCTTCAGAACCTGTGCGCAAGAGCGACTTGCCGGAGCAATAACAACGGTCAACGATCTTCATCTTGATTCTGCGGGTATGGGCTCTCTGTTCTTCCATTTCGATAACAGAAGCTGGATTGCCGTGATCTGAACCGACGAACTCCGCACTGCTCGACTCAGCAACTATGATCGGGCACTCCCGTTCATGGAGAAGGATAGGGGAAAAATAGGGACGTCCATAGAAAGCCACGATGCCATGAACCTCTCCTTTCAACGGCTGACCGGTGTCGGCACGGTTAATAGCTTTTCGAATTTTATGGAGCATGGACCAAGCCGTCTTATATGTCACTTGAATGAGTGAGCGAAGTTCAACCGCATTGAATGATATGTCGGTACGGGAAACAAGCCAGATTGCCGTAAGCCATTTCCACAGCGCCGTACGGCTTCCCTCCATTATCGTCCCTGCAATTAGTGAGGTCTGATGGCGGCAAGCGCGGCAATCATACAGCGGCAGTCGACGCGTCTTGATGACATAAGCCTCGCCATGATGGCAACGGGGGCATACAAACCCAAAAGGCCACTTTATACGAAACAAAAAAGAAATGCACTCGGCTTCGTCTTGTAACAGATGCATCAATTCTTCCACGCTATTAATCGACTCCCAGGCGCGCATGCCGTTCTCCCCCCCTGCAAAAGCAAATGACAGAACATACATTCTGTTTTTATTATACAGAACTAATGTTCCTATTTCAAGTGTTTGTTTGGAAATTTATCCAATAAATTTTGGCTGCCGAGTCCTCCATTATTCTTAAAAATTTCTGAAGCATTTTCAACACGTAATTGAATTGTCTTCGCAACCCGGTTAATAGGTGTAGGGTGCGATTATTGGAGAACAATCATGCTTTGTTGGAACGAATGGTCCTCTATTACCTTTGAGTCACTATCCCATTGAGTCAGCTTGAGTGGAGGGGATAATGATGAAAAGGACCTGAATACAGAGGTTGCTTGATTCGACAAGAGATGGCTCTGTCGGTTATGGGCACATAGAAAGTACAGCGGAAGTGAGCAAAAGTCAGGATAGAAGAGGTGAGCGCTAGACAGGAAAGCGCAGATGGGGAATAGTCTGAGTAGCAAAGGTAAGTACTAGACAGGTAAGCGCAGGTGGGGAATAGTCTGGGTAGCAGAGGTGAGCACTGGACTGGAAAGCACAGGTGGGAAATAGGCAGGATAACGGGAGTAAGCGGCCCCGCGGGTCGAAGGCTCCCCAACTAAGCCGCGCAAAAACCGGAGGCCAGTTGGCCTCCGGGGATGATGCTCCGCGATGGCAAGCTCTTAGAGGCTTCGGTTGGCGTCGGCCCTAATTGGCTTGCATCACTTAGTTGGCGTCGGCTGCGCAGCGGAAGCCGAGGTTGCCGGTGGAGCTGTCGGGGGTGTTTTTGCTCCGTGCGCCGACGCGGTAGCGGTTGCAGTATGATTTGTGGCACAGGTAGGAACCGCCCTTCATGACGCGTTCCGTTCCTGTCCGCGGTCCGCGAGGCTGAACGGCCGGGCCGCGCTCGTTCGGGTTGGCGGTGAACCAATCCGCGCACCATTCCCATACGTTGCCGGCGACGTTGTACAGCCCGTATCCGTTCGGCTCGAAGGTGTCGACGGGAGCGGTGCCGATGTATCCGTCGCTGGCGTTGTTTTTAACAGGGAATTTGCCCTGCCATATGTTGCAGCGATGCTCGCCATCCGGCTTCAGCAGATCGCCCCAAGGATAGCGCCGGCGCTCCAGTCCGCCGCGGGCAGCGAACTCCCACTCGCTCTCGGCCGGGAGGCGCGCGCCAGCCCATTCGCAGTAGGCCTGTGCATCATGCCATGACACGTGAATGACGGGATGGTTCATCCGTTCGGCGACGCTGCTGCCGGGGCCTTCCGGGCGATGCCAGCAGGCCTGGCGAACGCCAAGCCACCATGGGGTTCCCTGCGGGCTGCCGATGATATGCTCCCCTTCCAGCTCGGGAGCAAGCAGATGGAAGACGTAGGACCAGCCGAAGCGCTCCGCTTCGGTTACATAGCCCGTCGCCGCGACGAAGCGGGCGAAGTCTTCATTGGTAACGGCATAAGGTGCGATCCGGAAGGGGCCAACCGTTACTTCCCGAATCGGCCCTTCCCCGTCCGCCGGGAACGCTTCGGCATCCTCGGAGCCCATGGCGAAGGTGCCGCCTTCCAGGCGGATGAAGCTGTCAAGGGACGGACGCGACGCAGCGTTTCCGTCCATATTGGCCAGCAGCCTCCGCGCGGCCTGGACAGACTCATCCGGCGGGACGTCAGCGGCAGTATTGTCCAGGCCTGTCAAAGAAGCAGAGGCATGGAGTCGGGAGCAATCGGGTCCCGCTTGTCCGCTCAGGCGCTCTCCGGCTGCCGGTTCTGCCGAGAGGGAGGTGCCGCGTGCTGCGGCGCAGCAAGGCCGCGGTGAACCATCCGGTTGCTGGTTGATTTGAGTCATCGTGATCGCCTCCTTGGCTGAAATGAAATCGCTTGGACAATACGGATTGGCAATGATATTTTACGTTCTATAGAGAGCTATATCGTGCCACATAGTGCTAAATAGTGCTATACAATTCTATATAGTTCCATATAATGCTAAATAGTGCTAAACAGTTCTATATAGTTCCACATAGTGCTAAATAGTGCTACAGTTCTATATAGTGCTATAGAGTGCTATATCGTGCTCACTATTGTGCGATGCCGCGGGCTCTGGGTATGCGATGTGCTCTCAAGTGTTTGAAGGCATGGGTTTGTACTTAAATTGCTGTAGTTTATCGTCATGCGGCTGTGTGCTAGATCGTCATGCGGCGGCTTCCCCAGCGAGTCCGGGAAGGCAGTGTCACGCTTTAAGGATATTGTACTACATGTGCATCGCCGGGGAAGGTGGGACAGGCGCCGTCAACTGATCCAGCACCATGAGCGCTCCGCCGACCGCCAGGGCGTCTTCGCCGTAGCTGCCCTTGCTGAAGACGACCTGATATTTCGGGTAATGATAGGTTTTGCGAATCGCTGTCTGCGTTGCGGTATAGAAATAGAGATCGTTAATATTCATGAACGGTCCGCCCAGCACGACGCGCTCCGGATGGAGCACATTGAGCAGGTTGGCAAGCCCGACGCCGAAGTAGGTGGCCGCTTGGGTAACCAGCTCGGTGACGAGCGGATCGTGCTTCTTCAGCGCCTCGATAATATGCGGGAATGCGGCAGGCTCCCCGCGGGGCACGATATGCTCGAGCAGGCTGCGCCGGCCGATCCGCAGCATCGCGTTCGCTTCGCGCTCCAGCGCGTAGATGGTGGCATAGGAGTCGAGGCACCCGTAATTGCCGTTCGCGGAGCGGTTAGGGATGCCGTCGGCCTGAATGATCATTTGGCCGAGCGCGCCCTCCATGTCGACGGCTCCGTAGATGAGCTTGCCGTCGGACATCATCGCCGAGCGGAGGCCGATCCCGACATGAACGTACAGCATGTGGCGCACGTCCATGGAGCGGTTCGCCCAGGCCTCGGCCCGGATGGCGGTATTCGCGCCGTTGTCCAGCAGCACGGGAAGCTGCAGCCGCCGCTTCAGCTCGGCGACGATAGGCACGTTCTCCCACCCGGGCGCAGGGAAATATTCCGGTTGCAAAATGACGCCGTCAAACCGGTTGAGCGGTCCGACAGCGCCAATGCCAAGACCGAGTGCCGTATCCGAATTCATCCGGTACTCGTCCATCCATGTATGAATATGGGCCGTTACGCGCTCCATAAGCCGCTCCGGCGTCATCTGGCCGTTCATCTCGATGACGTGGGCCGCCTTCATCTGTCCGGCCGTGTCCAGCAGGACGAGCCGGGATGAGGTCCGGGAGATATCAAGCCCGAATGCATAGCCGTATTCCGCGCGGACACGGTACAGAATCGGACGGCGTCCGCCCGTGGAGGCGCCGAAGCCGCTCTCCACAATAAGGCCGAGCGCCGCCAGTTCCTCGAGCACACGGGTCAGCGTGCTGACGGTAAGCCCGCTCTCGCTGACCAGATCATTTTTCGATATTTCCGGCGCCCGGCGGATTCGTTGAAACAGTTCTTTTCCCTTTTTGGAAGGGATGCGTTGCTCCAATGCATTACCCATAGGTTACCATCCCCGCTATTCCAGACAATATGATGACCGTGATCGGATGCAATCGAAGCCGAATCAGTGCGAACAAGGCTGCGATAAACAAAATGATCGGCCAGGCCGAACTGATGGTCCAGCCGTTCAGGTAGCCTGCGTTGCGCGTCATGTTGACGGCCGCCAATGCAATCAGCGCCACGACGGCAGGCTTCATTCCGTCCAGTGCGGACTGCACCCAATGATTATCATACACGCGATAGAAAAATGTGGCAACGAAGAACATGATGATGGCCGACGGCAGCGCGATGCCGAACGCGGCCATGAGGCTGCCCGGCCAGCCCGCCGCGGTATAGCCGACGTATACGGCGCTGTTCATCGCGATAGGCCCGGGAGCCATCCCGGCCAAGGCGACGGCTTCCGTATATTGCGAGGCGGTCAGCCATTGATGGCTCAGCGCTTCATGCTCGATCACCGGCAGCATGGCATAGCCGCCGCCGAACGAGACGAAGCCCAGCTTGAAAAACGTCCAAAATAAGTCCCATAGCATGCTGCATCCTTCTTTCCGGGCGAATCGGGATTGATCATCTATCCTTGTTCCTGCTTGACCTGGCGGGAGGAGGAAGGAGGATGGAGCGAAGAGGCGGCATAGGGGCCCTCATGGCGACGCAGTCTGCGGTGCCGGAACCATTCTGCCACGAGGCCCGCAGCCGCTCCGATGGCAAGCACGGCAATCGGATTGAACGGGATCCACAGCAGCAGGGCCGCGGACAATAAGGAGACCGTCCAGCCGAAAACGTGACGCAAGGCATCTCTTCCCATGCTGAAGGCGGCGTATACGATCAGGGCGATGACCGTCGGCTTAATGCCCGCAAGCGCTCCCTGCACGTAAGGATTGGTACGGAACCAGGCGGCGGCCATCCCGAGCGCAAGCATGATGAGGACGGTGGGCAAGGCAATCCCCGTAATGGCTGCGATCAGGCCGGGAAGGCCGGCAATCCGGTAGCCGACAAGAGCGGCAACATTCAGGCCGATCCCCCCAGGGGCGGCGCCGGACAAGGCGGTGATTTCGCCCATTTCCTGTTCATCAAGCCAGCGGCGCTTCCGAGTCACTTCCCGATCGATGACCGGCAGGATCGCATACCCGCCGCCGAAGGTGGTCGGACCGATTTTGAGAAACGAAATAAATAATTGCAATAGAAGGGCGGGATAACCCGGTAATTTTCTGGCGATCGGAGTGTCGCTCATCGCTTCATCCCCATTCTTGTGACTGACATGCTTTGCTATGTCTCTTCTGCTAGTATAACCGACTTTTATCCAAAATGGAATAAAGTTAAAAGACGAAGGGCGTTATTTCCAAGAAAAAGCTTGTTTTGGACTGGATTTGAAGCAGGAGTGGGAGAAATTTAACCGTTCTTTCGTTCGTTATGATAAAATGATTGCAGAATGATAGGGCTTACAATCGAACTTATCTTTTAGAGGCAAAGGAGATGGAACGATGACAGTCAACAAGACGGCGCGTCCCAACGTTCTTCTAATCACGGTGGATCAAATGCGCTTCGATTGCTTGAGCATCGCCGGGCATCCGCTGGTCGAGACGCCGAACCTGGATGAGATGGCCCGAACCGGCGTCCGGTTCGATCGCGCCTATACGGCGACCCCGTCCTGCGTTCCGGCGCGGGCGGCGATTTTTACAGGGCAGTCGCAGACCTCCCATGGGCGGGTAGGCTACCGGGATTGCGTACCCTGGAATTATGGGACGACGCTACCGGGCGAATTGGCGAGCGCAGGCTACCATACCCAGTGTGTCGGAAAAATGCATGTCTATCCGGCGCGAAATTTGCTCGGCTTCCATAACGTCGTGCTGCATGACGGCTATTTGCACCATAATCGGAACCGCAGCACGCCATCGCAGGCTTATTTCGATGAAGTGGACGATTATGTAACCTGGCTAAGAGAACGCGTCCCCGGCGCCGATCTGACCGACCTCGGTCTGGATTGCAACGCTTCGACGGTGGCCCGTCCGTGGCATCTGCCCGAGATGCTGCATCCGACCAATTGGACGGTTACGCAGTCCATCGATTTTGTGCGGCGCCGCGATCCGGGCAAGCCGTTCTTCCTCTGGATGTCGTTCGTGCGCCCGCATCCGCCCTTCGATCCGCCGCAGGCGTATCTCGATATGTACAAGGATGAGGAGATTCCGGATCCGCCGGTCGGGGATTGGGCGGGCACGGAGGATGAAGCGCGGGAAGGTCTCAGCCCGATTACGTCCCGCGGCATTGTGCCGAAGCGGAGGCTGAAGCAGGCGATGGCCGCCTATTATGCGCTGATTACGCATCTCGATCATCAGATCGGCCGCTTCCTGCAAGTGCTGGACGAATACGGAGAACTGCGGAATACGGTCATCCTGTTCACGTCCGATCACGGGGAGCTGCTGGGCGACCATAATTTGTTCCGCAAGTCGCTGCCGTATGAAGGAAGCGCCCGCGTGCCGTTCATTGTGAACGATCCGGGCAACCGGCTCGGCTTGAAGCGGGGCAGCGTCGTCGAGGATGTCGTCGAGATGCGGGATATTATGCCGACGCTGCTCGATGCCGCGGGCGTGCCGATCCCGGCGGGCGTGGACGGGAAGAGCGTGCTTGCGGCGGCGCGCGGCCGGGAGCGGGAATGGCGCGACTATTTGCACGGGGAGCACGCACAGGGAATGGCTTCGACGCACTGGGTGACGAACGGCAAGGAGAAGTTTATCTGGTATTCCCAGACCGGCGTGGAGCAATATTTTGATCTCGTTCATGATCCGCAGGAGCTTCACAATGCGATCGGCGATGCCGCCGTCCAGGAGCGGGTGGCGTATTGGCGGCAGGTGCTCGTGCGGGAGCTGAAGGACAGGGAAGAAGGTTACAGCGACGGGGAAAAGCTGATTACCGGATGTACGCCGGTCGCGTGTCTGTCTCATATTTTATAAGGAACAAGGCTAGCCTCAAGGAAATCGGGCTGGCCTTGCGGCTTAATATCGCTGCAAAATAAGCTGGGTCTTCAATTGGTCGACCGGGAGCAGCCAGCCCGCTTGGGCCAGGTCGGCTTCCAGCGCCGCGCTGTAGCCGAAGAAATGATAATCCGGGTCCATCCAGTCCTTGTACAGCTTATCGGCGCCTGCGGCCTCCTTGTAGCTCTGCGTCCACCCGGCCGATTTCATTCCCATCGCGGACGGCCAGGAGGCGAGGATGACGACATCGGCAACCGGATTGCTCTTTTCCGCTTCCAGCCGCGCCAGCACCTTGCCGGTCGTGCCTTCGAACTGCTCGATCGCGATGCCGGTCTTCGCTTCGAAGCCCTTCTTGATCGCTTCGGATAAATTTTGGGGCCCGGCGGTGTAAATGACCAGCTTGGCGCTGTCGCCGGGGTCTGTCTTCGCGGCCTGCGGCGCGGCGGGCGCGGCTTCGCCGGATTGGGCGGTCGGCGCGGCCGAGCCGCAAGCGACGGTCAGCCAGGCCAGCATCAGCACGGTCAATAACGACATCATGCGCAGGGAGAAGGGTCCGTTCTTTTTTATACTGCAATGTCCTCCTTCATGTTCATGCCATGGATATGCTGCGGGGAGACGTATACGGTGACAGGGGCTCCGACAGGCAGCCGTTCCTGGTGATAGGCCGTCCACACGCCGTGGGGCTCCACTTCAATATGCAGCTCGTACCGTTCTCCCATATAGCCGGTGTGAATCACTTTGCCCTTCCAGGAGCGATCGTGCGCGTTCCCCGTCCAGCGGATATGCTCCGGACGGAACATCTCCAGCTCTCCGTCAATCCAGTTCGATCGGCCGACGAAGCGGGCGACGAACGGATCGGCGGGAGTGCGGTAAACATGCTCAGGCGCGGCCGCCTGAAGGATCTTTCCGCCCTGCATGACGATTATCCGATCGGACATCGACATCGCTTCGGACTGGTCATGCGTCACATACAGGGCGGTCATGCCGAGAGCGCGGACCAAAGCCATCAGCTCCGCCTTCATCTCTTCCCGCAGCACGGCGTCGAGCGCGCTGAGCGGCTCGTCGAACAGAATGAGCTGCGGCTCGGTCACGATCGCGCGGGCGAAAGCGACCCGCTGCTGCTGCCCGCCGGACAACTGGGACGGGCGCCGCTGCTCGAAGCCGGCGAGGCGGACCAAGCGAATCGCTTCCTGCACCTTGTCCTTCAAGCCGGCGGTGCGCCCGGCCGCCCGCAGCCCGAAGGCGACATTTTCGAATACGGTCATATGCGGCCACAGGGCGAAATCTTGAAATACCATGCCGAGCCCCCGCTTGTGAACCGGCTTGTGAACTCGCTTCGCCGCCGAGAAGATCGTCTCTTCCCCGAAGTGGATCTCTCCGCTGTCCGGGGTCTCGAGACCGGCGATCAGGCGGAGCAGCGTCGTCTTGCCGCAGCCGGAAGGGCCGAGCAGCGTCGTGAACTCTCCGGACCGAATCGTGAGCGATACGTTCTGAAGGGCCGGCGCGTGGCCGAAGGACTTGGTCAAGCTCTCGATATGAACATTCATGAGATGGTGCCTCCTTGCATTCTCTTGCCTTCAATTAGCCTCATTCGATTAGCCTCATTGTACGGGCGGAAGTTCATGCTAATGTTTTCGTGATGTAAAGGTATAGTTAAAGTTTTTGTTAATCTCTTTCGCGGTGTATAGATTTTCTCTATGATGGGAGCATGGCGTTGGCTTGACGGAGGGAGGAGCGGTTCCGTGAACATTATGAAGCTGCAGATCGTGGCGCTGCTGGCCAAATATCAAAAGATAACGGCAGTAGCCGAAATATTGGGCGTCAAACAGCCCACCGTCACGTTCCATCTGAAAAGCCTGGAGGACGAATTCGGGATGCCCCTGTTCGAGTCGCGAAGCGGGAAGCTGGTGCTGACGGAAGCGGGCGAGGCGCTGCATCATTATGCGCGCCGCATCCATGCCTTGATGGAGGAGACCTATCATGTCATGGGGGAGTTCACGGAGGGCGGCCGGGGCACGGTGCGGATCGGCGCCAGCCAAGTGCCGGGGGCGTATTTGCTGCCGGATGTGCTGAACGCCTTCGCGATGCGCTACCCCGACGTTACGGTGCATCTCGAGATTCAGACGGCTCCGGCCATCGAAGAGCGGCTGCGGCAGCATGAACTGGATATCGGGATTCTCTCGTCGCAGCCGTTCGAGGCCGACGATCTTCATCAGCAGGTCTGGCTGGAGGACGAGCTGGTGCTTGTTGTGCCGCCGGGGCACCCGTTGGCGCGGGAAGGAGTCCCGACGGCCGGGCGGATCGGCGAGGAGCCGTTCATTTTCCACGATACCCAATCGGCGACGCGGCGCATCATGCTCGAATGGGCGAACGCTCACGGGATCAAGCTGATCTCGCGGCTGCACATGAACTCGATCGAGGCGATCAAGCGGGCCGTCATCCATGGACAGGGCGTGACGCTGCTGTCGGAACGGGCCGTGAGCCAGGAGGCGGCGAACGGGACGCTGACCGCTATCCGCCTGCCGGACCGGAGGCTGAAGCGGTTCATTTACCGCTGTCATCACAAGGAACGGTGGATGTCGCCGCCGGTGAAGGCGATGTGGACATGCTGGAGCAATACGGGACGCTCGGCAAGACAGAGGCGAATGAAGCATCGTACGAGAGAAATGAAGCATCGAACGGGAGAAATGGAGGCATCGCAGCGCAAGAGGATGAGGGCGGATGAGCGAAGGGGATAATGGCTGTAAGAGGGTGGAGGGCCATGAGATAGGATTCAATATTTCCATAAACTGTAACCCGAAATCCGGGTGATCGCAAGTTGGGAGAAATAGATTGCGCGGACATATTGCACTAAAATGGAAAAGGGCTTGTACCGTTAGATGAAAACGAGGTGAAGGGATGGGGAAATGGGCCAGCGCAGCCTTCTACATTTTGGCTATGGCCGGAATCTGGTTCTGCCGCGAGGATCTTCTTCATCGGATAGAGAGTCTGCAGTCCTCCCGCGATGCGGCCGCCGCCGCGCAAATGTTCGTCCTGGCGGCGCTCGCTTCTCTCTTTCCCGTCATCCCGTTCGGGGTCGTCGCGGCGCTCGTGTCGGTGCCGTTCGTTTCTTTTGTGCTCGCTACGGCGGCAGGCAAGCTCCCGGTGATGCTTGTCTTTGCCTTCATCGGGGAGCAGCTGGTGGAGGACGGCCTGAAGATTCCGGCCGTGCTGCTTCTCTATGCGGCGTTGGCGGGCGGATTATATGCGGTATACCGTTATCGTGCGGGCCGGCGCCGGAGGGAGCAGGCGGAACGTTGCTGACGGGAGCATGCAAAAAGGGACCGTCTCCAAGTCTGGAAAGACCTGGGGTACAGTCCCTTATTTCATTCCTTATTTTGCAGCTTCTTCGTATTTCTTTTCAACTGCCGGCCAGTTGACGACGTTCCAGAACGCAGCGATGTAGTCCGGGCGCTTGTTCTGATATTTCAGGTAGTAGGCATGCTCCCATACGTCCAGGCCGAGAATCGGAGTCTTGCCTTCCATCAGCGGGCTGTCTTGGTTCGGCGTGCTGGATACGGACAGCTTGCCGTCTTTGTCGACTGCCAGCCAAGCCCAGCCGGAGCCGAAGCGAGTCGCAGCCGCTTTTGCGAAATCTTCCTTGAACTTGTCGAATCCGCCAAGCTCCTTGTCGATTGCTTCCGCCAGCTTGCCGGACGGTTGTCCGCCGCCGTTCGGTCCGATGGTCTCCCAGAACAGGGAGTGGTTCGCATGGCCGCCGCCGTTGTTGCGGACTGCCGTGCGGATGCTCTCAGGCACGCTGTTCAGATCGGAGATGAGTTCCTCTACGGATTTGGACTGCAATTCAGGGGCAGATTCCAACGCCGCATTCAGGTTCGTCACATATGTGTTGTGGTGACGGTCATGGTGAATCATCATCGTCGTCTCGTCGATGTGAGGCTCCAATGCGTTGTTCGCGTACGGAAGAGCTGGTAATTGATGTGCCATCGTTCATTCCTCCCAAAAACTATGTAAGTGATGTATATACTCATTTAACCATGAGTCGGGCTAATAAATCAACATAAATGTTTCAAAAGTCAGAGCTTTGTCATATCGCCTGACTTTATATGATTACCCATTATAGGATGCTTTCAAACGTAGCGCCGCACTCGCAAGGTTCGTCACAAAATTGGCACAATTGCCAATTATTTATACCTATGGACCCAAAAGTAATGTAAACGCTTTATTTAAAACGCTTACACGAGAAAAACCGTGTTTTTTCGGCGTTTTTACGCGAATCTGAATGATAAAGAAGGAATTTCGCGATTTTTGTCGTATTTGTAAATACTATATATAATGGAATGAGAGCTTAATGGATGTCCGTTGGCGTAGACTGTTTGTTCACAGATAGAGAAGAGAACCGAATTTTACACCAAGCTCAGGATGAGGGAGAGTAAGACATGAACGTTCGATCCTTTCGTTTGGCGGATTATTTGCCGGCTACTCAGTTATTGAAGGAATCGCTGTCCGAGGAATGTTGCGAGAAGACGCTGGATGCTTTCGCGCGCCAGTTGTCCTTGGATGGAGAGCTTGTGCTCATCGCGGAACAGGAGAACCCGAACGGGGAGACGATCATGGTCGGATTGGCTATCGGCACCATCGATCGCAACAACGGGTACTACTATCGTCTGGCCGTGCACCCGGAATTCCGCAACCAAGGCGTAGGCAAGGCGCTTGTCGCCGGAATGGAACAGAAATTCCAGCAGCGCAAGGTCCGCAACATTATGATTGCTGCGGATGAGCATACGGAATTCGTGCTGCCTTGGTTCGAGGCATTGGGATACGGGGCCCAGCATGTCTTGCGTTCATTGAAGCAGCTTCGGATTGTTACCGGCTAGCTGTCTCTGAATTGAACATTTGTCGCCGAATGGGAAGGCATATCTTTACAACCGTTGCAATCGGGGTGAAGATATGCTTTTCTATTAATAATAAGTGAAGAGAAATGAAGTAAAGCCGAGGAAAACGCATGGAACGTTATGAGAAAGCCCTTGTGAAAAGTTTCAAACACGATGGCCATTTGCACCGGATGTGGCTGGAGAACTGGATCGTGCCATCCTCGCTCGTGCATCCCGAGCATGCCGCTGAAGGAATGTTCGTGCTGATTAACAGCCAGACTCCGATCAGGGAAGCGGACGGGAAGCAATGGAACAGCAAAATTCCTGCCGTTACGTTCCTCATTCCAAAGCAATGGTTCAATGTGGTGGCGCTGATCGAGGATCATGGCATACGCTACTACTGCAATATTGCCTCGCCGCCGTACCGTACGGACAACATTTTCACCTATATCGATTACGATCTGGACGTCATTCAGATGCCTGGCGGCCAGGTGAATGTGGTGGATCAGGACGAGTATGAGCAGAACCGGCATGTATACCATTATCCTGATCTGGTGGAGCGCAAGATTAGCGCCGGCCTCGACGCGGTGTTGGAACGGATTCGGCATGGCCGGCCTCCGTTCTGGGACGATGAGGTGCGCCGGTATTACGACGACTGGAAGCAGTCGATCAAGCCGGAATGAGAGCCTTCCGGTGCGGGCCGGAGACCGGGGAGCAAGGAATGCGTCGGGGGATGAATGGAAAAGCAGGGAAGTCAGACCGTAACAGGAGCGGCGCCTGCTCTGGGGAATCCGATACCCGGAGCTAGGGGGCCGTTCTGCATTTAGAGCGGCGCGATCCGCGGGAGCGACATCAATGAAGGAGGTGAACGGGATGACGGAACAGAAGCAAACGAAACGCTGGACCCCATACAGAACAGACCAAGCGGCCGGGGGTGGGGCGATCCGGGAAGCGGACCGCTGGCAGCGGCTCAAGCAGGAGATTATGGATGCGGCGCCTTCCCTGGGCATCGATCAGGTCGGCTTCACGACGGCAGACCCGTTCACCGAATTGAAGGCGCGCCTGCAGCATTCCATCGATCAAGGGTATGCGTCCGGGTTCGAGGAGCCGGACCTGGACAAGCGGACGCAGCCTGCGCTGCTGCTGGACGGGGCGCGTTCCATTATCGCGATTGCGGTTGCTTATCCGTCCAAGCTGGAGGGCGGTCCGAAGTCGGAGCCGGGCGCGTACCGGGGAATGTTCGCCCGGACCGCATGGGGCTTGGACTACCACCAGGTGCTGAGGGACCGGCTGCAGCGGCTGGAGCAGTTCCTGCGCGAGCGGGTGCCGGAGGTGCGGGTGAAGAGCATGGTCGACACGGGCGAGCTGTGCGACCGGGCGGTCGCCGAGCGATCCGGCATCGGCTTCAGCGGCAAAAACTGCTCGATTATTTCTCCGAAGTGGGGATCGTGGATCTACTTGGGAGAAATGATTACGAATCTGCCGCTGCCGCCGGATCACCCGCTGACCGAGGATTGCGGGGAATGCACGCGCTGCCTCGATGCCTGCCCGACGGGAGCCTTCGCCGGTCCCGGGCAGCTCAATGCGCAGCGCTGCATCTCGTTCCAGACGCAGTCGAAGGAGATGCTGCCGCATGAGATGATGGTCAAGATAGGCAACCGGCTGTACGGCTGCGATACCTGTCAGATCGTATGCCCGAAGAACCGCGGGCTGAATTGGACCCATCATGCCGAGATGCAGCCCGATCCGGAGCAGGCGAAGCCGCTGCTCGTGCCGTTGCTGTCGCTGTCGAACCGGGAATTCAAGTCCCAGTTCGGCAGCAGCGCGGCGGCGTGGCGCGGGAAGAAGCCGATCCAGCGCAACGCGATCGCGGCGCTCGGCAATTTCCGCGACCGCCAGGCCGTCCCGGCCCTGGAAGGACTGCTGCGCACGGATGAGCGGCCGGATATCCGCGCCGCCGCGGCATGGGCGCTCGGCCAGATCGGGGGGCCGGACGCCAAGCGCTTATTACAAGCGGCGCTAAGCCGCGAGGAGGAACCGAAGGTGAAGGAAGCTGTGATGCAAGCACGGGAGCGCGCCGAAGCTCAGCAAGAGCCGTTATATGTGCAGGAGATGGAGAGCCCGCTCGGTCCGCTGACGTTGGCCGCGACCGCGACCGGATTGTTCGCGATCGAGTTCGGAGACGCGTTGTCGGCGGCGGAAGGGCTCCAGCGGCGGGCGGCCCGCAGGTACGGCCGCGTCGCGCTGCAGCGCCATCCGGAGCGGCTGCAGGAGGCCAAGCGGCAGCTGGAGGAGTATTTCGCGGGAACGCGCCGCGAGTTCGATCTGACGCTCGATATCCAGGGGACGCCGTTCCAGCGGCAGGTATGGCAAGCCTTGGCCGAGATCCCATACGGGGAGACCCGGTCCTACAAGCAGATTGCGGAAGCGATCGGGAATCCGGGGGCGGTGCGGGCCGTCGGGGGAGCGAATAATCGCAATCCGCTCTCCATTATCGTGCCCTGCCACCGCGTGATCGGAGCCGACGGCAAGCTGGTCGGGTATGGCGGCGGCATGGACAAGAAAATCACCCTGCTCCGTCTCGAGGGCATTCCTTGCGGGCAATGAGCCGCAGGGCGAATCCAGGACAGATTCCATTCGTTTGTCATATTGGAAGGGACATGCTATCATAATGGCGGACGAGTTCCGCGAAGCCATGCCTTCTCACGGATAGATCGAAGTGAGTGTTCAAAAGCCGGGTTTCCTCGAAAAGACGGTTTTTTGAATAACCTCATCTAACTAATTTTTTGTTGGGGTGACCATAAGCAGATGATTTGGGTTGTAGGGATTATCGCACTCATCGTGGGTGTCATTATCGGCTTTGCCGGCGGGGTGTTCTACCTGCGCAAGCAGATGGAGAAGATGCAATCGGATCCGCAAATGCTGCAAAAAATGGCGAAACAAATGGGCTATAATTTGAATGCCAAGCAGATGCAGCAAGCTCAGAAAATGATGCAAAAAAACAAGAGAAAATGAAATAACGGAACGGCCCGCGTCCATGGGCACGTTAGGCGGGAGGAGGCACAATTATGGCTGGCTTGAAAGACTATGTCAATTCAAAAGTCGGTGAGAACCGCGAGAAGATCGAACATCACGTAAAAGAAATTTTAAGGCTGATCGGCGAGGACGTCGATCGGGAAGGCCTGAAGGAGACGCCGGCGCGTGTCACCCGCATGTACGAAGAGATCTTCGGCGGGTATGAGGTCGACCCGCGCGACGTGCTCGGGGTCACCTTCGACGAAGCCCATGAGGAGCTCGTCATCGTGAAGGACATTACGTACTACAGCTTGTGCGAGCATCATATGGCGCCTTTCTTCGGCAAGGTGCATATCGGCTATATTCCAAGCGGACAGGTTGCCGGCCTGAGCAAGCTGGCGCGGCTGGTCGAAGCGGTCACGCGCCGTCTGCAGGTGCAGGAACGGGTCACGTCGGAAATCGCGGATATTATGGAAGAAGTGTTGAAGCCGCACGGCGTGATGGTGGTCGTGGAGGGCGAGCATTTATGCATGTGTTCCCGCGGCGTCAAGAAGCCCGGCAGCAAGACGGTTACGATGTCGACGCGGGGCAGCTTCAAGGACGATGCGGCGCAGCGCGCGGAATTTTTGTCACTGATTAAGCAGTAAATTGGTGCTTTAGGGTTTGAGCAGAACCAATGGAACCCGTTCCGGGCAAAGGGGCGGGTTTTTTGCTTGGCTTGCCGGCAATGTTGAGAGAGGCGCGGCGTTTTGGATTGATGCGCGCTTGCGGCAGAGCGCAGCAAGGAAGAGGAGGACGAAGGAAATTCTATGGCAAAAACGGATGTAGAACAGACGGAACGCAATGAAGAAGCGGTGGAGTTAACCGAAGAGCAGGCGGAATGGCATCGCCTCTATGAAGCGGCGGCAGCCTTCAAGAAGCAAGGAAGCTGGAAGTGGGTGTCCGACTCCGAGATCTTCGGCGTATGCAACCCGGAGGATGGAGAGGTGGGCTACTGCACCATTATGGGATCGAACGAAGAGCTGTTCGGCCTGGCCGTTTTCCGCGGCGCCGAAGGGCTGGAGAGCCTGCAGGACATGATGCTGGAGCAGGATGATCAATATGCTTGGCTGAACCGGCAAAAGTGCATGATGGTGACATTCGAGGATCGGACCGATCTGGACAAGCAGGATCTGGCGCAAATCAAAGAGCTTGGCTTCCGCTTTCGCGGCCGCAACGCTTGGCCGCTGTTCCGGGCCTATGACCCGGGGCTTGTACCATGGACGCTTGACCGGAAGCAGGTCCGCTTCCTGACGAACGCCTTGGAGCAAGCGGTGGACCTGGCCGCCCGATGCAAGAAGGACGATCGGCTGCTCGTGCCGCCGGTCTCCGGCCAACTGTTGGTCCGCGCGCAGGAGAACGGGGAATGGAGCGAAGGCTGGCGCGATCCCGAATTCGTCCTGAAGCGTCCGGCGAAGTATGAATACAGCGACGACGCGAAGCTGACGGACCTGGTGCGCCGCATTCCGGAGAAGCGGGGGCAGTGGGAGACCGATTATTTCTTCGCTCCCGTCGCGGTGCAGGGCGAGGCCGAGCGGCCGTATTACCCGCGGCTCTGCCTGTGGGTGGATCGGCAGACCCGCAGCGCGGTCGGCTTCCATGTCGCTTATGAAGGAAATTTCGAGCAGGAATTCATTGATCATATGATTAAATTAATCGAGGAGAAAGGGGCGCGCCCGCAAAAGCTCATTATCCGGTCGAACGAAGGCCTCGATCTGTTCGAGAAGACGGCGCAGCGCCTGAAAATCAAAATCGAACGCGAGCCGCGCCTCGTCTATCTGGAGGAGGCCCAGGCGGATCTGTTCGACTATTTCGCGCAACACGAAGCTTGATTCCAAGCGGGAGCTTGCAGGATGCGCATGAGCCACCGGGCCGGTTAAGGATCCTCTTTAACTGGCCCTTTTTTCGATGAAGACCGGTTTTTTGGGCAGGCATTTGTTTACTTCCTATGCATCCATTGACGGAAACAGGGCCGGCCGATACAATGTAGAGAATTGAATAGGATAGTCTTCGTATAATTTTGGAAATATGGTCCATTCGTTTCTACCAAACTACCGTAAATAGTTTGACTACGAGGAAAGAGAAAGCCTGCCGCGGAGGATGGATCCCCGCTGGGACAGGCTGTTCTTGCTCCTTGTCGTCAAACTCTAGTTGCTGGACTAGAGTTTTTTTGTTGTACCCGGATCGCGCCAGTATCCTACAAAAAGCAAAGGAATGTGAAATCGCATGAATTGGAGCAAGCAACATTGGAGCAAGCGGATTGCCGCAGCCGCCGGAACGGCGCCTGCCGACCTCGTCATTACGAACGGAAAAATCGTCGATGTCTTCAATCTCGAGATTATCGAAGGGGATGTCGCGATTGTGGACGGCATGATCATCGGCATCGGCGGCAGCTATGAAGGCGCCCGCGTCATCGATGCGGAGGGACGCTACATCGCCCCGTCCTTCATCGACACGCATGTTCATATTGAATCCGCCATGGTCACGCCGGCCGAATTCGCTCGCGTCGTCTTACCTCACGGCGTGACGACCGTCATCGCCGATCCGCATGAAATCGCGAATGTGGCCGGGACGGACGGCATTCAATATATGCTGGACGCTTCCGAGAATCTGCCGCTCGATGTATATATCATGCTGCCGTCCTGCGTTCCTTGCACGCCGTTCGAGCATGCCGGAGCCGTTCTCGATGCGGCCAGCCTGGATCCATTCTACGCTCACCCTCGGGTATTGGGATTGGCCGAGGTGATGGATTATCCCTCCGTGAGGCGCGGCGATGACGGCATGCTGGACAAATTGGTATCCTCGCATCGGCATGGCGGACGGATTGACGGTCACGGCGCCGGACTGGATGAAGAGGCCATCAATGTGTACCGGGCAGTCGGCATTCGCAACGATCATGAGTGCGTCACGGCCGAGGAAGCCAAGGCGCGCCTGCGGCGCGGCATGTATGTCATGATCCGCGAAGGCTCGGTTGCCAAGGATGTCGAAGCGCTCATCCCGGCCGTGACCGCCAGCAACGCGCGCCGCTGCGTGTTCTGCACCGACGACAAGCATTTGGACGAGCTGGTGCGGGAGGGCAGCGTCGATCATAATGCGCGTCTGGCCATACGCTGCGGGCTTGATCCGCTGCAGGCGATCCAGATGGCTTCCCTGAATGCGGCCGAATGCTACGGATTGCCGGCCAAAGGCGCGATCGCCCCCGGGTACGAGGCCGACTTCTTGCTGCTCGACGATCTGGAGCGCCTGACGATTGCCCAAGTGTACAAAGCCGGGAGGCTGGTGGGCGAGCACGGTCAATATACCGGACCTCAGCCGCAAGCCGCCGAAATCCCGGCCAAGCTGTTGAAGACGGTCAACCTGCCCGAGATAACGGAGCGGGATCTGCAAATCCGGCTGCAGGGGGAGCGCCGCTGCCATATTATCGGCATCAATCCGAACAGCCTCATCACGACTCGTCTCGTGGAAGAGGTCGAAGTGGAGGATGGCTGCTTCCGCCCTTCCGTGGCCAAGGATCAATTGAAGATCGCCGTGTTGGAGCGGCATCATCATACCGGATGCATCGGACTGGGCATCGTCAAGGGATTCGGCATTCAATGCGGAGCGATCGCCTCCACCGTGGCGCATGATTCCCACAACCTCGTCGTGGCCGGCAGCAACGATCGGGATATGCTGACGGCCATCCAGGCGCTGCGCGACATGGAGGGCGGATTGGTCGTCGCAAGCGATGGCGAAGTGATCGCGGCGATCGAGCTGCGGGTGGCAGGCTTAATGTCGGCCAGCGATTATGCCGTGGTGCTCCATCATATGGAACGGCTCCACCAGGCTTTGGGGCGAATTGGCGCTTCCAGTGAATTCAATCCTTTTGTTACGCTGTCGTTCCTATGCTTGCCCGTCATACCCGAACTGAAGCTGACGGATATGGGCTTATTCGATTTCGGGGCTTTCAAGCATATTCCGGTCACGGAGGAGAGCCGCGCCGCGGAATCCGCAGCGCGGTGACAATACGGCAGACGACCCCCTTTTCATCCGATTCATCAGAAAAATCTCGCAATAAGTTTGGAAGCTCGGAAGATTGGAAGATTGGAAATCGACGCAATAAAAAAGACCGGGGGAGATTGACTCCTCCGGTCATTCGTTTCATGGAAACATCGCCAGAAATAGGCTGTCTATGTAATATCAAGCATGCTTGATAGCTTGTCCAACGCTTGCAGCCGCATCCATCCTATGGTACGATATCAGATGCGGCATAAGGTTATGATGAACAAATATATTTTTACCCAAATATATAATATCATAACGCACGGGGCGTTGTCAACTGGTTCGGCAACCCGGTGCCGCAAATCGTAATCTATATTAAAGCGGGTGATAATATGGACCCGAATCATCGGGAATGGCAGTTGGAGGAAGCGCGGGCTGTCGAGGTAATGGAGAAAATTGAGCGGCGCATCCTTCCGCTGCAGGAAGAGATGGGCGCGGTCAAGCGCGAAGTCGTGGACATCCGACGCGAGTTCTGGGACGACGTCAAGGTCAATCTGGATGACGCGAATGAAGCCATCGAGACGCATGCCAGCCTGAAGCAGCAGGCGGAGGTATTGGCGGAGCGCGAGCGCAGGCATCTTCATGCCGCCCAGCAGCTTGATGTGTGGAGACGGATGGCGAAGTCCCCTTATTTTGCGCGGATCGATTTCCGGGAAGAAGGGGAAGCGGAGGCAGAACGGGTATATATCGGGATCGGCTCGTTCCGGGATAAGGACGACAACTTCCTCGTCTATGATTGGCGGGCACCCGTGTCCAGCCTGTATTATGACTATTCGCCGGGCCCGGCCCACTATGAGACGCCGGTCGGCCGCCTGTCGGGAGAGATGGGGCTCAAGCGCCAATTCATCATCACGGACGGCCGGTTCCGGGGCATGTTCGATACGGGCCTTACCATTGGCGACGAGCTGCTGCGGGAAATCCTCAGCCGGCCGTCCAGCGCCCATCTGAAAAGCATCGTTGCCACGATTCAAAGCGAACAGAACCGCATCATCCGCAACGAGCAGAAGCGGCTTATGATCGTCACCGGCCCGGCGGGCAGCGGCAAGACGTCGACCGCTCTGCAGCGGATTGCGTATTTGCTGTACCGGTATCGGGATACGCTGCAGGCCGATGAGATCGTGCTGTTCTCGCCGAATCCGATGTTCAACCGCTATGTCTCGACCGTCCTGCCGGAATTGGGGGAACGGAATATGCGGCAGACGACATATCAGGAGTACGTCGAGCATCGATTGGCCGATTCCTTCCGCCTGGAGCACCCGGCCGAGCAGATGGAATATGCGCTGAGCGCCGGGGAGCAACCGGAATACGCGGCGCGAATGGAAGGGATTCGCTATAAAGCGGGGACGGCTTTCTTCCGGCTGATCGGGCGCTATGTGGAGCGGCTCGGGCAGGAAGGCATGCGGTTCCGCGATCTTCGCTTCCAGGAGCGGACGCTTATATCGGGAGAAGCGATGCTGCGGCAATTTTATGAACTGGATTCGTCCCTGTCGATCCCGAATAGGCTGAGCCAGCTGGCGGAATGGCTCCGGGGCGAGCTGGCCGCCGCCGCCCGCCGGGAACGGAAAGCGGTCTGGGTGGAGGAAGAAATCGAGCTGCTCGACAATGAGGATTATGTGAGGGCGTTCCAGGAACTGCAGCGCCGGGAAAGATTTACGGAGGAGACGTTCGATGACTTCGATCGCGAGCGCGAATGGCTGGCCCGCCAAATCGTGAATGAGCGCTTCAAGCCGCTGCGCGCGGACATCAAGCGATTCCGCTTCGTCGATATGCCGGCCATCTACACGCAATTGTTCGCCAGTCCGGACTTCGCGGCCAGTCTGGCCGGAGAAGAGGGGCTGCCTGAGCGCTGGGCCGGCATCTGCGCCCTGACGGCCGAACGGGTGAGCCGGGGCGAGATGTCCGTAGAGGATGCGACGCCATACTTGTATTTGAATGAATGTCTGGAAGGCTTCCATACGAATACGTCGATCCGGCATGTGTTCGTGGACGAAGGCCAAGACTATGGGGTCTTCCAGCTTCATTTCCTCAAGCGCCTGTTCCCTCGGGCCCGGTTCACGGTGCTGGGGGATGCGGACCAGGCGATTTACCCGCATGCCGAAGGAGCGGCGGCGGTGCCGCTGCCGGCGTTGGCGGAAGTGTTCCCGGACGGGGAGACGGAGTCGTTCCAATTGACCCGAAGCTATCGTTCGACCCGGCCGATCATGGAACTGGCCCGCCGCATCATTCCGGGCGGTGAGCGGATCGATACGTTCGAGCGCGAAGGCCCGGCGCCGACGCTGACGGGATTGCAGGACAGGGAGGAATTGCATGCTCAGGTTGCCGCGCGGATGCGCGAACTGCTCGCCGCCGGGCACCGCAATGTCGCTCTGCTCTGCACGACCGCTCAGGAGAGCCGCGAGGCGTACGAGGCCTTGAAGGATCTTGTGCCGCTGCGGCTCGTTGACCAGGAGACGGTCACCTTCGAAGCCGGCGCGCTCGTTATTCCGTCTTACCTGGCCAAGGGCGTCGAGTTCGATGCCGTCGTGCTGTATAATGCATCTGACGAAGGCTACGGCCGGGAGAGCGAGCGCAAGCTGCTGTACGTGGCGTGCACGCGGGCGATGCATGAGCTGCATATCTACTATATGGGGCGGCCGAGTCCTTGGCTGGAAGCCGCGCTTGCGGGAGCGGACGAAGGGCAGGCACAGGCCTGAATCGGGAGCCGGCTTGGTGAATCGAACGGAAGCAAAATATAAGCTGCCTTGCGCTGCATGGGATCGCCGCCATTGGTCCATGCGGCGCGGCCGGCAGCTTTTTGTACATAGGGAAGGGAGGGGGAAGGATGGTGATGGGGCTGATTATAATCGTGCTGCTGGTGTGCAATCTGCTGCTTCTGCTGCGGATCAATTCGAAGCTGCCCCGGAGGGACAAGGTGGAGGAGGCGGTGAAGCGGGCCAAGGAACGCTACAAGCTGGATTAAGGGAGAGGGGGACAGCGGCATCCGGGCGAAGTGAATGCCGGGGGCGGCATAGGCAACCGCCTCCCGGCAGAAACGGGCCATGCGGGAGAAGAGGAGGCGGCGCCCCTGGCCTTGATTCCTCTTCCGCTTGGACACAAGGGGCTTCACCCTATCAGACGTGCAAGCCAGCCGTACCAGGCCAGGATCGACTGGGCGCGCCTGCGCTGGGTCGACGGATTCAGCTCGATGCCATGCCGATGCATCCTATTCATCGCTTCCGCTTCGGGAATCGCTTCGCCCCGCGCCAGGCAGGCGAGCAGAATGTCGCGGATGGCCGGTCTGGCGAACAGCTTGCGCAGAAGCGCCTCATGCCGCTCCTGCACCGTGAGCTGCATCAGGGCGCGGCCTTCTCCGGTCAGGCGGACGGCCGTTCCTTCGGGCGTTCGGCAGGTCTCCGCCAGATCGAGGTAGACGCCGGCATTCGCGTAATAGTCCGATTGCCTCTTATCGAACCGGTACAGCCGTTCGATGTCGGACTTGAGCAAATCCTCCTCCGCCAGCAGCTCTAGCAGATTGATGATGCGCTCGAACGAGTTCGCCTGCGGGAACGGCACGCCCTCCGGCTCCGCGCCGGCCGGGGTGGCCTCCGCGATGGCGAGCACCCTTTCCTTGGACAGCCCGCCTTCAATGCGATAGGCGGCTGCGCGCACCAAGGCGAGGGAATCATAGCGCATCGGATCCCGGAAGCGGTATTCGAATAAATAATAGACGCCGTCCGAATACAAGAAATAGATCGGAATGACCGGCTTCGTCAACTGCGGGCGCGAACGCAAGGCGCGGTACGGGTAGTAGAGCTGGCGCACGCAGAAATCCTGCGGAATGCTGTTCTTCGCTTCCAGTATCAGAATCTCGCGGTTCGATTCGAAGCCGGCATCAATCTCCATCTGCTGGCTTCGTTCTACCTGAAGCGGACGCGGATAGCTCCCCACATGGAAGGAGAAGGCGGGGGACCGCATTCGTCCGCTGAAGGTCAGCTCGAGCGGCTCTGCCGGGTCGAGGCCGCGGAAGCGGTGGAGCATGTCGCTCATATGGGCGGTATGCAGCGCATTGGCTTCGCTTGTGGAGCTGCTGCCGTCCGCCTGCACCGTCTCGAAGGACGGGAAGCGCCAGTAGGCCCGGCGAACCGGAAGCCTCTCGATATCCTCCAGCGGATGGAAGATCGGGAAGCGGGCGATCGTGTAATGTCCGTTCGATACGGGCAAAATGCCGAGCCCGTGACGGGAGAAGCAGGGCGACAGCTCGCCGGAAGAATCGAACTTGCACTGGATTCGTGCCTGCACCCCGGGCTCCAGCCCGTTAATCTGCTGGCTCGTAATATCGAAATACCCGTTGGCGTTCACTTGCTGCAAAATATCGTAGCGGTCAAACAGTTTCTCCCAGATGAGATCTTTTTTTCGCAGCCGGCTCGCCGCCATTCCTTCATTCCCCCCTGAGTTTTTCTCATGTTCCCGGAGTCGTCCCCGTTCCGGCCTTATTCTTCGGGTTGATAATTCATGACAAGCACCTCGTCCACCGCGCCGCGGGCGGTCGCCTTGGAATTGATATTGCGCCGGGCCTGCACGATATGGAGCGGGAAGCCGTCATACAGCTCGCGAATATAGTCTGTCGCATGATTCGACAGCATCACGTAGACGCCGCGTCCGTCCAGCTCGCGGAACAGGTTGGCCAGCCGGAGCTGCTCGTCCCGTCCGAAGCCGTCCTTCGCATAGGAGGTGAAGGCAGCCGTCTTGGTCAGGACGTCGTACGGCGGATCGAAGTAGACGAAGTCTCCCGCCTGCGCCGCTTCCACGGCCTGCTCGAAGTCGCCGACGGTCATGGCGATATCCGCCGATTGGAGATAGGACGCCAAGGCGCGGATCGTCTCTTCCTGGACGATATCCGGCTGCTTGTAGCGCCCGAAGGGAACGTTGTTCTGTCCCTTCGCGTTGACCCGGTACAGGCCGTTATAGCATGTCCGGTTCAAATAGACGAGACGGGCGGCCCGGGTAACGGCGTCCAGCCGGGCGTATTCCTCCGGATTCCGATCCCAGGAGCGGACCTCATAGTAATAGCTCTCTTCGTTCCGGTGAACCCGCAGCGCGTCGATAAGCGCTTCCGGCTCGCGGCGAATCGTCTCGTACAGATTGATCAGCTCGCCGTTCACGTCGTTGATGAAGGCGCGCGGCGGCATCAGATCGAACAGCAGCGCGGCGCCCCCGATGAACGGCTCGTAATAGGCCGCCTGCGACCAGTCGAGGCGCGGCAGACGGCGGCGGATGTCGGGGAGCAGTTGGCGCTTGCCTCCCGCCCATTTGAGTATCGGTTTCAACATTGCCCTTCACCCCTGTCGGTTATCTGCGTCGTGAGGACTTGCTCGCCCGCAGGCGGGGCAGTCTCTCCTCACGCAAAAAAAAGGCGGCCTGAAGGCCGCACGTAAGTTCGCGTATCCTCTTCTATTGTACCGAACGGGAGGGAGAAGACGCAATATCGAAAATCGGCTGCAGACCGCTTGCCCGCGGAATCAGCGATCGCCCTGGTACTAATACGGTTTCCATACCAGAGTCCGCGCCGCCTGGAACCGTTCGTCGACCGCGGGCCAGTTGACGACATGCCACCAATCCTCGATATATTTGGCCCGCTCGTTCTTGTGCTTCAAATAGTAGGCGTGCTCCCATACGTCGATCGGAAGGAGCGGGATGACGTCCCACTGCGACAGATTCTGATGCTTCTCCGCCTGCAAAATCTCCAAGCGGCGGCTGCGCGGACTCCAGACCAGAATCGTCCAGCCGCCGCCCTCTACCTTCTCCGCAGCCTTGGAGAAATGCATTTTGAACGCCTTGAAACTCCCGAAATCTTGCGTAATCTGGTCCAGCAGATCCCCGGTCGGCTGGCCGCCGCCCACCGGATTCATCGTATTCCAGAAAATCGTGTGCAAATAGTGGCCGCCTCCGTGGAATGCAAGCTCTCTTTCCCAGTGCTTCACCAGATCGAAGCGGCCGGTGCGCCGCGCTTCCGCCAATGCGCGCTCGGCCTGGTTCAAGCCGTCGACATAGCTCTGATGGTGTTTGTCGTGATGGACCCGCATCGTCGTCTCGTCGATATACGGCTCCAATGCGTCATACGGATACGGCAATGGCGGCAGCGTGTGGCCGCCGATCGGGACGGAGTCGGGCTCCGCCCGCAAATAGTACTGCGGCACCGGCGGCTGATGCTGAGGGTGGCCGGGCGGCCATCCGCCCGTCGGGGCATACGGCCGATCACGGTACGATGCGCTGCCGAGGGAGGCGTCTTCCGGGGCGGTTCGGGCTTCGCCATGCTCCGGCACGGGCTTGGCCTCCTGTCCCCCATGAGGCGCTTGCGGTGCTTGGGCCGTCTGGGGCGTCTGAGCCGTACCGATGTATGCCAGAATGCCCGAATCAGGCGATTGCGCTGCGATTCCCTCTTGAGCGTGGAAATTCTCCTCGGGTTCCCTGTCATAGGTTGTCAAGGGAAATTCCGCTTCCGCCGGCGCATCGGAGCTGCTGCCGCTATCGAAGGATGGGGCTTCGTGGATGAACGCCTTCGGCTGCACGGCGTGGCCGGGTTGCGCCGCATCCGCCCCCGGAACGTCCGGGGAAGTGAAGGAAGACAGGGGTTTCTCTTTCAGGGCGTGCACGACGTTCAGGAAATAGACGGATTCATCGGCGATATGATCGAATACGATCGGGGCGAGCGGCACGCTCTGCACCGCGCGGCTGTACTGCTTCATCGTCTCCAGATGCTTCACGAACTGCTCGGATTGATAGACGGACGCCTTGAGCAGCAGCTCGATCTTGTGCATCGTATCGGGAGGGGTGCTTCCTCCTTGCGACAGAATGAACTGGAGCCAGGCCGAGGCCGCTTCCTCGGTCTTGGTGAAGACCGGCTCCCATTCCCGGAGCACTTGAACATATTCCGGCTCAAGCTGCGGCACGATGGCGAGAATGACCTCGATGTGCTCGCGCTCTTGTTTTTTCCAAAATACGATCTCTTCCAGCACGCGGACGGGCATCAGTGACCCATATATGTACTCCAACGAGCGTCCCTCCTTTACATGTCAATGCAGACTCGCATCCATAACCTCTTGTATCTAGCCTATTCCGCCCACTGGTTGGCCTATGCTTCTCCCGCCGCCCCGGCGAAGCGCAAAAAACCCGCAAGCCATAAGGCTTACGGGCGGGCGATGATTGATGCGGCATCGGCGCGGTAGGCTGCGCTCAGAAATGCGACGGCCTTGCCGAGATAGTCTTTGCGATGCGTGCGGTAGATAAGCTCATGCTGCACATTGGGGACGATCCAGGATTCCGACAGCTTGTTGCTCTGACGAGCCGCAATCTGCTCGGCAATCTCGTACGGCGCCTTCGTATCCGCGGTACCGTGAATGATGAGCGTCGGCATCTCGTAGCTGGTTGCCTTCACTTCGTTGTACGGGATCTGCGCCAGGCTGGTGCCGTTCAACGCCGGGAAGAAGAAGCGCAGCAGATCGAGCGACGGATGCTTCGGCAGCGGGACGTACTGCTTCAGATTGTGGTACAGCGTATCCGGCTCCAGCAGGAAGGTGCTGTCCAGAATCATCGCGTCGATGTCCTCGGTCAACAGCGCGGCCTGGAGGGCGGTGCCGGCTCCCATCGAGAAGGCCCAGACGACGATGTGGGAGGCTCCCCGTTCCTTGGCCAGGTTCACGGCGCCAAGCAGTTGCTCCTTCTCCAGCTTGCCCCCGGTGGCGGTTGTCTTGTGCTGCTCCGAGGCGAAGCCGTAATCGAACATGATGACGTTATAGTCAAGCCGATGGGCGAACTGGGCCAGATCGTACATCGGAACCCAATATTCTTCGCGGTTCGCGCCATAGCCGTGGCTGAAAATGATCGTGCGCGACGAAGCGGAGTCCGAAGGAATATACCAGCCGTCGACGAGCGTATGGCCGTCGGCCGCCGGAAAGGTCACCGTCTCGTAAGGCATTCCCTTGGCCTCCAACGGATTGGAGAAGAGCGGAGGCACCTGCGGATTCGCGAACATCCAGGCGATAAAGCCGTGCAGTGTGAGGAAGATGACCGATGCGGCGAACACCGTCGACAAGGACAAGGCGATCACGATATGCTTCAGGCGGATGCGGCGTGCGGCTGCAGGAGCCAGACCCGAGGGTCCGATCCATTCCGGTTGAAGCGCGGGTGATGTGACGACAGGTGTGCTCATGGGCATGACCTCCTTCTGGATGTGCGGGAAAAGGGAGAAAAACTCGCAAAGCGAGGTTTCGACATAAACTTCGACATAAACTGACATTAACTAGAGCGAAAGTCTTGGTTAGGTCAAATGATAGCTTGATAGTGAAAGCGTTTCATATTATCCGAAATGTAGTACTATCGTATGCCGCGAGCCGCATAACGTCAATAAAAGTGCGTGATTTGTAAGGTGATTGTAATCGTCCCGTAACATTGCAATCCGGTTGTAAAAAATGTCGAAATCAGGGACGTTGGTCGGAGTGACGAATGGCGGTCCGTCCCTTTACGGCATCGGAAAAGCGGGTTATACTAGATGTAACGTAGTTTCACTCAATGGAACGAAAGAGGGAGATGACGTGGAGGAACGAGGGAAATTAACCGTCCGTGCCGTGGAACGGGCGCTCGATATTTTGATGTGTTTCACGGAGCAGTATGAGATGAGCTTGACCGAACTGGCGGCACGGGTCAACTTGAATAAGAGCACCGTGCACCGGCTGCTCACGACGCTGGAGGATCGCGGCTTCGTGCTGCGCAACGGCGACAAGTACCGCCTCGGATACCGCATATGGGAGCTGTCCGCCCACCTGACGCAGGTCGGCGACGCCGCTCAACTGCTGCTTCCCGAGATGGAGGCCCTGCGCGACCGGCTGGGCGAGACGGTCAGCCTATATGTGCGCGACGGCTCGGACCGGATTCGCATTCAGGCGGTCCAGAGCAACCAGGCGATTCGGCGGGTGGCCCCGGTCGGGGCGCGGCTGCCGCTGTTCGTCGGCGCGTCGAGCAAGGTGCTGCTCGCCTTCGCCGATCCGGCCGAGCGCGAAGCGGCGCTTCGGGATGCCTTCTGGCCGCCCAGTGTAGACAGCGAAGCGTGTATGCGGCAGCTCGATGAGGTGCGCCGCAAAGGGTACGCGGTAAGCATCGAGGAGCGCGAGCCGGGCGCGGCCGCGGTCTCGGTGCCGATATTCGACCGCAGCGGCAAGCTGGCGGCGGCCTTGTCGGTCTCCGGCCCGGTCAGCCGGATGTCGCTTGAGACGCTGGAGGCGTATGCGCCGCAGCTGACGGAGGCGGCCAGCCGAATGGCGACGATGCTGCGCTCGATCGGATAACCTGCCGCTTTGCCTGAGTACGCCAAAAGCCGCCCATCGTAACTATCGTAGCGACGATGGGCGGCTACATCATTAATGTGCAAGTTTCTTCTCGTAGGAGGAATTCAGAAATAGGGAGGAACTGGTTTGATTGAAGAATTTTAATGAATAATTATAAATCTGTACAAATGATTTAATAAAGAGAATAATGTCCTGTATTATACCAATATTCAAAATGATTGCTAGCATATTGAACCGTACCGGTTCCTTTCCAAATCAAACCTCCAGCAGTAATACTTCCTGATATAGTCGTTGTACCGTTATCATAGAAATCTCCATTGATAAGCCACCACATTTGAGTAGGATTGTTTGTCGGGATTTCAGCTTCTAAATTCCCGGAAAATTGTTTTGTGCCAATAAATGAGTTACGATCTAATTGAACAGAAATAATTTCTTGAAATTGTCTAAAGGATCCTGAGTTATAATAATAAGCATATATTTTCAAAGTTGGTTTATAAAGAAGCGTTACTTGTTGTTCAATACTAATCTCCTTAATCCATACATTGGAAGTTAGATTTCGTAATCCCTTATGTAATCCCTGTGAAGTTTTATCGGGATGTATTCTCTTGGCTTCTTCTATTGAAATTCCCTGTAACTTTGCAATACTAGCAATTGCCGAGTCATAGCTCACATCACGAACAGTTATGTTTCCATCAAGCTTATCAAGATTATTTAAGTCAATAAAACCTTCATCTAGAAGTTCTTTAGTACCTTCAGATACACTTTGAGAATAGGAAGGGAGGGGAAAAGAAAGAATTACTCCAATAGTTAAAGCACAACTTAAAGCAAGCTTTAAAACAATACTCAGTTTCTTATTCATTTGAATACATCCTCCTTTTTTTATGGGATATATTCATCATAGATCAAAATATGGAAAAAGCAAACATATAACATTTTTTATTCCTTTTTGTCCTTTTTATGTTTTTGAAGGATGTTAGTGATTCGTAATATAATACTTTTATCTTTATCATTGGTTGTTGAATTATTAGGTAGATATAAAGCCCACTCGTTGTATCCACCTTCGACACGGACAAAACCAGAAGCATAAGGTCCCCAGCCACCTATTTTTGCATCTTCTAAGGTAAGTTTATCTTCATGAAACACAGCTGTTAATATGTTTTCTGTTCCCAGGAAGAACACAGGATATTTTATATTTTTAAAAAACTCTTTATATTGTTTTTTTGCTGCTTCTTCAAAGTTTTCTTTAGAGATGATTAATCCATCAAATTGTTGATTTTCGTCTTTAACCAGATCTTGAAGAGTTGTATTCACGAAATTGACATTATCAATTCCTTCAATTTGATCATCTCCTATTACAACTATCCTTAAAGCAACAGAGGGTTCACTTGAATCTCCAGGTTGAGGAATAACTCCTTTTTGAGTAGTACAACTGACCAAAATAGTAGAGAATATAAAGAGAAGCATGAAAAAAATTTTTTTCATTGAGATCGCTCCTTTATTCTTTTAATAGTTTGGTTAAAGAGATTCTCCTTATTCTCTTAAAATGTTAAAAGATACTCGGTGTCCGAAAGTCGTTCAAGAAAACAAAGATTCACCTTCTGTATCTATATGCCACCATAAATTTCTTTAAAAGAAAAAAGTTGTTTCAATCTATTGATAAAGTAATTTTCACACAAATAAACTCCTCATCGCTTCCTGAAAACTAAATTACGTAGAAACTACTGTAAGCGTGTTTGCACTAAGTTCTTGTCCATGAAGATCTTCCCCTTTCAATCGTTTTGAAGTTGCTATCGATTCTATCAAGTATTACAAAGTGAAATTTTTACGTTATCTGCCTCAATACCGTGCTGTATTGGGAGAACGCATAAACAAACGGGCCGATCAGGGATGAAACCCTTGACCGGCCCGTGTGCGCTATGAATCCGAAGTCAGGCACTGGCAGGCTCTCCGCACCGGGAACCACGAGTGGAGGGAGCAGCCTCTTCTCCGCGCGGGGATGAGCTTATCCGGCATGCCGCTGCCGGTATTGGCCAGGCGTCATGCCTTCCAGCTTCTTGAACATCCGGTTGAAGTAAGAGGGCTGATAGCCGACCGATTCCGCGATCTCGTTGATTTTCATATCGGTTGTCAGGAGAAGCTCCTTGCATTTGTTCATCTTGAGCGACGTCAAGTAATCGACATAGTTGGAGCCGGTCATCTGCTTGAAGGCCTTGCTGAGCTGGGATGCGCTCACGCCGGCCTCCGCGGCGACGGTATCGAGCGACAAGTCGCTCATATAATCGTGGCCGATGCGCTCCAGCATCTCCTCGACCAGCCGCTTCATGGTCGCGCTGTAGCTCTTGTTCAGCGAGGCGATGTACGGCTTGATGATGCGGGCGTGGAACCAGGCCAGGCAGGCGCGGGTGTCGCGCAGCCCGTTCAGCTCCTCCTGCAGACCCGCGGCGTCGAAGACCGCATACGGGTTGTGCCCGGCCTGGAGCATGGCCCGGTGAATGTTGCCGACGAGCCGCATCAAGGCCTGATGGATCAGCCATTCGGCCGCTCCGCCGGCATGGAGGGCGGTGACGAACTGCTCCACCCCTTGCGCGGCTTCCTCTTCCAGGCCCATATTGAGGGCGTGAATGATGTCCTGCTCCAGCTCCAGCGGGAATTCGACGCTGCCTGTCGTCCGGGACAGGACCTGCTCCGCATCCAGCAGTTGGCTGCCGGAATCGAAGGTGCGGTGCCGCAGGGCCCGCCGCGCCTGCTCGACCGCATACGGCACGTCAAGCCAGGACGAAGTCGGCCCGCTTACGACGATCGTCGCCTCCAGCCGGAGGACATCGCGCAGGGCGCGCAGACATTGATCGCAGAGCTGCTCGATCCGGTGCCGGGATTCGTCCGGCTCCGCCCCCGGTCCCGGCTCCGGCAGGATAAGCACGGCGCCGAAGGAGCCGTCGAGGAAGTTGATCAGGTGGACGTAATCGGCCGCCTGCTCGGACAGCTCCTGCACGATATTGATGGCCGCGTATGCCATCAGATGCTCATCCCGGTCGGAGAACGGCTCCCGGCCATCCCCCAACGCATGCGGCTGCACGACGACGGCCGCGAAGCGCTTCCCTTCGATATTTACCTGCAGCAGCTTCAGCTTCTCGCGAATCTCCCGCTCGCTCAGGTGCGAAGCCTGGCCGGTCACGAACTGGTTGATGAACGCTTCGCGCACGGAAGGAATGGATTGATCGAGGCGGCTCTGCAGCGTCTCGTTCGCGAACCGGTACTGCTTCCATTCCTTCTCGATATAGTCGAGTTCATTATGGACCGCCGACTCCGGCGTCCGCCAGCCGCCGAGCATCGTGACGACCCTGCGAATCGGCCGGTACATCCGGCGCGAAGCGAACCAGCTGAGCGCGAGCGCGGCCAGCAGGGCGCAGGCCCACAGGACGAGCACGACATGGGTATACGGCCGGGTAGGGGCCGTAATGATCGACAGCGGGGTTCCCGCGATGTAGGTCCACGTTCCGCCCATTTTCTCGAAGGAGACGGTGTTGACGAGCAGCGAGTCCCCGCCTTCGATCGGCATCTGCCATGTTCGCGGCGGAGGAAGACGTCCCGGTTCGGCCGGGGCAGGCTCTTCCTGCAGATGCTCAAGAATGAGCGGCAGGGCGTCCGGATGCTCCGCCGTCTTCGCGGAATGGCCGATCACATGCCCCTCCGCGTCCAGTACATACGACAGGTTGTCCGTATTGGCGAAGATATGCAGCTTCGACGGATTGATGTAGATGACGATAGCGCCGAACGATGCCGATCCGTTGAACGGGAGCTTGAGAACGATCGCGTGCGGCGCGCCGCCCTTGGCGAACGGCCGCACGAGATCATGCACCCAGTAGATGCCCTTCTCCTCCTGCAGAAGCCGGCTCCAGCGGTCGGCATCCTGCGGATCCTCCAGCGTGCGAAGGCCGAGAGAAGGCTGCAGCACTTTGTTTTGCTTTTGCACGTACAGGTACACCTGGTCGATCAGCGGATCGGCATTTTCAATCAAGGTCAGCGTATCAAGCAGCTGGAGCGTCTCCTCGAATTGAAGCCCGAAATCCATATCCGACACGGACGGCTTGAAATGCGGCTTCACGACCATATTCAGCGCATATTGGACAAGCTGGGAGAATTGCTCGTCAATCTGCTTCGCCGCATCCCGGAGCGCGTCCTCGTTTTTCTGCTGGAACTGGTTCACCATATGCTGGTTCCCGATATATAAATAAGCCGCGCTGATGACCGTCAGCGGCAGACAGGTCAACAGCACAGCCATCGCGATGGTCTTCCAATAAAACACGCCTTTCGAAGACAACAGGCTTATCCATTGCCGTCTCAACGGTTATCCTCCCATCATGCAGCGGATTCGCATCGCGGAAGTCCGGATGCCGTTGTCTTCATCATACTGAATGATATGCGGGTTGAAAAGGCTTCCAATCGAAATTGTTCCGTTGGAAAAGGAGGAATAATCGCCGGAGGAAGCCGGAAAAAAAAGTGCAACGGCCGGAAATCGCATCGGTCCGGCAGTACGCTGCGGCGGCGCTCCGTCCAGGCAGGACGCGGCTTCTCGGCCTTGTCCGTCATAGCGGCAAAGGGATAAAGCCAAGCTGGAAAAAAAGTCAAATTGCACGGAATGATGACAGCGTTTACATTAGCACTACCAAGCCATGAAGCTTCGATTCGAATAGAAAGCGAGGATGACCGATGAGCTCACAGCCAACGAATATCGCCGCCGAGCGAACAGCAGGTCCTGCGCCCCGTGCCCATGCTCGTGCCGGCAAGCGCAAGCTATGGTCCGATCTGAAGCGCGACAAGTATTTATATGTGTTAGCCCTGCCGGGCCTGCTGTTTTTTCTGATTTTCAAGTACATTCCGATTACGAATCTGGTCATTGCCTTCCAGGATTACTCTCCGTACTTCGGCGTCACGGGCAGTCCCTGGGTCGGGTTCGAGCATTTCAGCCGTTTTTTTGCCAATGAAGATTTTTATATGCTGCTGCGGAATACGCTGGCCATCAGCTTCCTGAATCTTCTTTTCTTTTTTCCGGCGCCGATCATTCTGTCCCTCATGCTGAACGAGGTGCGGAACTCGGTGTTGAAGCGCACGGTGCAGTCGCTCATTTATATTCCGCATTTTCTGTCCTGGGTGCTTATTTACGGCTTGACGTTCCTTATGTTCTCCCAATCGGAGGGGCTCATGAACAAGATGCTCGTCTCGATGGGCAAGGAGACGGTCGACATTTTGTCCAACCCGAATTATTTCTGGGGCTTGCTGACGGCGCAATCGATATGGAAGGAAGTCGGCTGGGGCACGATTATCTTCCTGGCGGCGATCGCCGGCATCGATCCGCAGCTGTATGAAGCGGCCGTCATGGACGGAGCGGGGCGGATGCGCCGCATCTGGCATATTACGCTGCCGGGCATGCGCAACGTCATCATGATTTTGTTCATTCTTCGCTTGGGAACGATTATGGACACCGGCTTCGAGCAGATTTATCTGATGATGAACTCGGCAGTAACCCATGTGGCGGATGTGTTCGATACCTATGTGTACCGCATCGGGATCAAGCAGGGCGAATTCAGCTACAGCACGGCCATCGGGCTATTCAAGTCGGTCGTCGGCGTCATTCTCGTCGTGGCGGCGAACAAGGTGGCGAAGCGGTTCGGTCAAGATAGTCTGTACTAACTTATTGAATAGTCTCTATTAGAAAAGCAGGAGAGGGGTCGAATGCCATGAGAGAACAGTGGCGGGATCGGTTGTTCCAGGCGGGCAACGCGACGGTGTTGATTCTGTTCAGTATCGCCACCGTATTCCCCATTTACTATACGATTGTGCTGTCATTCACGGATCCGACGGAATATTACACGCGGCCGTTGATCCTGTTCCCGGAGCAGTGGACGCTGGACGCTTATAAATATTTGCTGTCCAACGGGCTGTTCATGAGCTCGCTCGCAATCAGCGCCTTCCTGGCGACCGCGGGGACCGCGTTCAGCCTCATCGTTACGGGAGGCCTCGCTTATGCGCTGTCCCGCAAACGGCTGCGCTTCCGCAAAGCCATTATGATGATGATTCTGATTACGTTTTTGTTCCAGCCGGGGCTCGTGCCGCTGTATCTGGTCGTCCGCAATCTCGGCCTGATCGACAGCGTCTGGTCACTGATTTTGCCAAGCTTGACGAGCGCCTGGTACGTGCTGCTGATGAAGGGGTTCTTCGACAGCATCCCGGACAGCCTGGAGGAAGCCGGCCGCATCGACGGCTGCAACGAGATCGGGGTGTTCTGGCGCATTATGCTTCCGCTGTCCCTGCCGGCGCTGGTCGCCTTCGGCCTTTTCTTCGCGGTAGGCTACTGGAACACGTACTTCAATGCGCTCATGTTCATCAACGACCAGAGCAAATGGCCGCTGCAGGTGCTCCTGCAGAACATGCTGGTCGATCCGACGGCGATGGGCGGGGGCACGGGCGGAGGCATGGACTTCCATGTGAACCGCCAGATGCCGACCGAGACGCTCAAAATGGCCGCGGTCGTCATTGCGACGCTGCCGATTATGATGGTGTATCCATTCTTGCAGAAGCATTTCGCCAAGGGAGCGATGGTCGGCTCTGTCAAAGAATGACGAGATAAGGATGCACAAAAAAAGAAGCATGTTCACGTAAAAAAGGAGGGTCCACGATGATTTGCAACCAACCACGCAAGCTGGCTTCCGCATTGAAAACATCGATGCTCATTCTGCTCGCCTGCTCGCTGCTGCTGACGGCATGCGGCGGCGGAGGCAAGAGCGATTCGTCCGGAGGAGACGGTCCGACGAAGATCTCGATTCAGACGTTGAACTATGCGACAGACATGGTCAACAACAGCAGCCCGATCTGGAAAGAGCTTGAGAAGCGCACCAATACGGAGCTGGACATCACTTGGCTGACGCCGACGACAATCGAGGACAAGGTCAATGTCATGCTCGCTTCCGGCGATATGCCGGATGTCGTCTTCGTGGAGACGCTCAACAACGCGCAGCTCCAAAAAATGATCAAACAGGGCGTCTTCTGGGATTTGACGCCATTTATCAAGGACTACCCGAACCTGACGGACGGGGTCAAGGCATCGATGTGGGACGAGACGAAGGTGGATGGCAAAAATTACGTCATTCCGCGCTATTATCCCAGCTTCGGAGGCGGCGCCTTCGCGATGCTCCGCAAAGACTGGCTCGATGCGCTGAATCTGGAGGCGCCGACGTCGCTCGACTCCCTGTTCGATGTGCTGAGGGCGTTCAAGGAGAAGGATCCGAACGGCAACGGACAGGCGGATGAGATTCCGTATGCGGCCTCTCCGAGCTCGATGGCCTTCGTCTACAATATTTACAACGAGACGCAGGGCAACTGGAAGCTGAAGGACGGCCAGCTCGTGCCGATTATTACGGAAGACGCCTCGCGCGACGCGCTGCTGTGGATTAAGAAAGCATATGATGCAGGCTTGTTCCCGAAAGATTTCGCCACTTTGAAATTTTCGCAAATACTGGATGCGTTCCGCAGCGGCAAGGTCGGCGGCACGGGCCTGTCCATGAACCATGTCTGGGTAACCGGTAAAATGCTGCGCGACATCGAACCGAAGGCGGATCTGTATCCGCTGCCATATCTGGAGAATCCGAACGGCTATAAATATACGCCATCCGGCGCCTCGTACTACGGCGTCTATCTGATTCCGAAGAAGGTGCCGGAAGATAAAGTGAAGAAAATTCTGGAGCTGTTCGATTACGGGAACAGTCCGGAAGGGAATATTTTGGCCTATTATGGCCTCAAGGACATCCATTATAAGGAAGAGAACGGAAAAATCGTGCCTACGGAGCAGGCGAAAAAGGATTTGACGGGAGACGGCAACATGTCGAGCCTTTTCCATCTGATCAGCGACGATATGGCGATCGGGGCCGTCGGCATGCCAGACGATCTGTACGAGCGCAACGTCGAGATCGTGAACGAGCGGAAGAAGCATGTCGTGCCGGAACCGGAGCGCGGCCTTTACTCGGATGCGTATAATCGCTATTTTCCGGAGATCAAGAAAAAAGTTGACGATATGCGTACAAAAGTAATTATTGGCAAAGAGACGATTGAGGAGTATGATAAATTTATCGAAACAATCAAAAAAGATAAATATTTACTCAAAGTTATTGACGAAATGAATCAGGCTTACCAAGCCGCCCAAGCAAAATAAGCAGAGTATGCCGGGGGAACGCCGCTTTGTGCTGGCGTTTCTCTGCGTCATCCAAAGGAGAGATGTCATATGAATCCGATTACAGCCATTGTCATTGGCGCAGGCGACCGGGGCGCGCGCGCTTATTCGCCGTATGCCCTCGATAACCCGCACGAGCTGCAGCTTGTCGGCGTTGCCGATCCGAATGCCGAGCGGCGGCAAGCCTTCGCCGAGCAGTTCGGTCTCAGCGAAGCGCAGCAGTTCGAGACATGGGAAGCGATCCTGGAAGGGGGCCGGCGTGCCGATGTGGCCATCATCTGCACGATGGACCGCATGCATTATGAGCCGACGCTGCGGGCGCTGGAGCTCGGCTATCATGTGCTGCTGGAGAAGCCGATGTCGCCGGATCCGCGGGAATGCGTCGAGATGGAGCTGGCGGCGAAGAAGCATAATCGGCTGCTGACGATATGCCATGTGCTGCGCTACACGTCGTTCTGGTCGGCGATGAAGCGGGAGATCGATCACGGCGCGATCGGAGATATCGTGTCCATTCAATTGAACGAGAATGTGGGCAATATGCATATGTCGCACAGCTTCGTCCGAGGCAATTGGCGCAACAGCGACGAATCGAGCCCGATGATTTTGCAGAAATCATGCCATGACATGGATATTTTGGCGTATCTGATGAATGAGCCCTGCGTGCGGGTCAGCTCGTTCGGCTCGCTGATGCATTTCCATGCAGGGAATAAGCCGGAAGGGGCGCCGGCCCGCTGCATCGAGGGCTGTCCGGCGGAGCTGACCTGCCAGTACCATGCGCCGCGTTATTATCTTGGCGAGGGCATTGACTGGGCGCGCAAGATTACGGATGACTACACGAAGGAAGGCATCCTGAAGGCGCTCTGGGAAGGTCCGTACGGGCGCTGCGTCTATCAGACGGACAACAACGTCGTCGACCATCAGGTCGTCAATCTTGAATTCGCGAGCGGAGCGACCGCGATGTTCAGCATGTGCGGGTTCACGCACGATAACACGCGCATCGTCCAGGTGATGGGCACGAAGGGCGACATCCGCGGCAATATGGAGGATGACTCGTTCACGATCACCGACTTCGTGACGAAGGAGAAGCGCGTCGTGCAGTTCGCTCCGTCCATCACGGGCCACGGCGGCGGCGATTCGGGCATCGTGCGCTCGTTCCTGAAGGAAGTGCGCGCATTCGGCTCCAGTTCCGGCACAGAGAGCCTGTCCTCCGCCTCGGTATCCGTGCGCAGCCATCTGATGGCCTTCGCGGCCGAGCAGTCCCGCCTTCAGGGCGGCCAGGTCATCGACCTGCAAGCGATGTACGACGAGTTGGCGGGCGCGGTCCCGGCGAGGAAGGCGTAAGGCGGCGGAAGCGAGCAGGGCGGCCGCCGGCAGATGCAAGCGCTGCATGGCCGGCTTGCGGGCGCTATGCTGGCCGCCGTGCAAGCGAGCGTGAAGTAGAGGATGCAGTCGAATTAGAATTAGTAGAGGGAAAGCGAGACAATCACGTGTGAATAAGCGATCATCCCTGAGTTGATACGGGGATGATCGCTTTTGTTTTTTCCTCGCTTGCACCATCGACACCGACCGCAATCCTGCAAAAATGCATCATTTTGTGCCGGTAGAGGGTATATTTGTTTGAATTCCTGCAAAGATGCATCTTTTTGCTCAAGTTATCTCTAATTCGGACTATAATGGATAAAATTTCTGTAATTTTGCAGGATTCCCTTTTTTTGGATTTTGGCATCGTTCAAAATACTGCATTTTTTCATCTTTTGGGAGCTGTCGGAATAGAAAAAGTGTGTTCCCTTGAGCGAGGAGCGGCCGAGCAAGGGGAGCGAATGCGAGCGTATGATACAAGGCGTCTTCCCGTTCGCCGGCGCTCAATGAATCGATTGCCGGGACAGAATCGTATAGGAAGAGTAGATTTAATGTTATGTAGGGTGCTTTTGATGAGAAGACAGAATATAGATGTGTTCAAATTAAGCAAGGAAATATCTTATGCGCTGAGGCATGCGCCATGGGAGTACGAATTAGAATTGGATGAGGAAGGTTGGGTAAGCCTGGAACAGTTGCTGGCGGCGCTTCACCTTGACCAACGATGGGAAATGGTCAATGAGCAGGATATCCGCAATATGATGCAGGCCGCGGACAAGCAGCGGTTTGAGGTCGCGGACGGGAAAATCAGAGCCTTATACGGGCATTCCGTGCCCCGCAAAATCGTCAAGCAGGCGGAGACTCCTCCCCCGGTCGTGTATCATGGAACGGCGAGGCGCTTTGCGGCGCAAATCTTGAAGGAGGGACTGCGGCCGATGGGGAGACAATATGTTCATTTATCCGCCGACAAAGAGACGGCCATGCTGGTCGGGAAACGAAGAGACGCTGCCCCGGTGTTGTTGAAGGTGGATGCCGGGATGGCCCGGGACGAAGGGGTTATGTTTTATCCGGGCAATCATACGATATGGCTGGCGGACTTTATTCCTCCAAAGTATATCTCCATAGAATGAGCCGAAGAATTGGATGATCAGGAAGCGTATGATGAACTTCGTTCTCTCTGGGTAGACGGATTGCGATATTGTCCACACATAAGTGGACACGAGGAGGATATGGCTGCTTCACAGAGAGAGGTCTACATATCGTGCATCACCCCATCACGGCTCCCTATATATAGAGTATGAAGGGGCGGGGAGCATCTATCTCTTCCGCAGACAAGTGTCCACTATTTGAAAGACATTTCTACGTATTTTCCATAAAAAGAGGACATTCGATGGGACTGCAGCAACTTTGACGAGATAAGCCGCCGCCTACGGAATAAGCGAGTATGAAAGAGTAAAATCTGACTCTAGAGGAAGCGAAGGGGAGAGCGGCAATATGCGAGAGAAAATAAGAATAGCATCGCATTGCTCGCCTTGATGGACTCCATGTCTTTCAAGGTTTTTTTTGGGGGAAGCATAGGAAAGGGGAGGGATGTTAAGGTCATTCCGGCATGAACGAGCCGAGCTTATTCATATATTCTTTACAGTCCGCTAACACCAAGGTTATACAGACAAGCTACGATTTGGAATGATAACCCATATTGGGAAGGGAGCGACAAAATGGTATATCGGATCTGGACAAAGACAATCCGTGTCATTGCGGCGGCCGTGTTGCTGCTGTCTTCGATCGCGCCTGCGGGCTGGATCGCAGGAACTGCCGCTGCATCGGAGGCGGTGCTTACCGTCGCCGATGCGATCGCGAAAAACAATGACGGCAAGTCCTACACGGTGGAAGGGTATGTTGTCGGCTTTGCTATCAGCAGCACCGCATTTACGCGGGATAGCGCGAAATTCAACGCCGATACGAATCTGGTCATCGCAGACCGCGCTGAGGAGACGGCAGAGGACAGGACGCTGTTCGTCCAGATTGCGTCTCCGTTCAGACAAGAGTTCGGCTTGCAATCGAATCCAAGCCTGATCGGTTCCCGGATTCGAGTCACCGGAACGCTGGAAGAGTATTTCAAGCCTCATCGCGGCGTCAAATCAACCGCCTTCATGGAAAAGGTCACCGTCACGCCTCCGGATCAAGCGGCTTCCGTAACCGCCGTTCCGCCTTCCGGAGCGGTGCAAGCGGGGACGCGGGTGAGTCTCTCGTCGCCAACGGTGACCGCCTCCGTCTACTACAATCTGAGCGGCAGCTTCGACAAGTCCGAGTTCGTTCCGTATACCGGGCCGATCGAGATTACAGGACCGACGGCCATCAAGGCCTATGCCAAGCAGGATGGATTGAAGGACAGCGATATTTCCGAATTCATCTATACGGTTGTCACGGCCTCAAGCATTGCGGAGGCAAGAGGGCTGAATGCGGGTGATTCCGCTCTGGTTCAAGGCATCGTGACCTACAGGGAAGACACGGGCAGCGGCTTCTCCAATCTGTATGTTCAGGACGATACGGCGGGCATTGTCGTCCGCGGCCAGAATATTACGGCCGAGCAAGGCGATAAGATCGAGGTGCAGGGCAGGCTGGAGCTGTACAACGGTCTCCTGCAGTTGAATAAGGAGCAGGGCGGCAGCCTCCGAATCGTGGAGCCGGGCTTGCCTCTGCCGGCGGCGAAGCCGATCACCTCGGCGGATTTTGCCCGGGAGGCCGGGAAGCGATACGAAGGCCAGTTGGTGGAAGTCGCCGCGGCTGCGATCGACCGAAGCAGCGGCTCTGCCTACTATGCCGCTGACCAGTTTGGCGCAGGCATTGTCATTTACGCCAAAAATGTTCCCGCAGCGTTCGCGGTCAGCCGCACCTACGAAAGAATTACCGGCGTCTTGTCCTATCATAGCTCGTACGGGTACCAGTTGATTCCGCGAGCTTATGAGGATGTGGTGGAGACCGAGCTGTCCGTAACGGCAAGCATCCCATCCGGGAATGTCGCCACGGGCAGCGAGATTGCGCTCCGCACGCCGGCTTCCGGCGGCGTCATGTACTATACGCTGGACGGAACGGAGCCGACGCAGGCGAGCTCCCGCTACGCAGCGCCGATCGCGATCCAGGAGGATACGACGATCAAGGCCATCGTCGCGAAGGACGGAGCGGCCAGCGGGGTCTATACGTTCACATACAAGGTGCTGAAGGATACCGGCCATCTCCTGATCCACGATATTCAGGGCGAAGGCCATCGCTCTCCCTACACGGATCAAGCCGTGACGGGCGTGGAAGGCATCGTGACGTTCAAGCGGGATAAGAGTAACTTCTATATCCAGGAAAGCAATCCGGACCGGTACAGCAAGGATGGCCGCGCCTCGGATGCCATTCTTGTCTATCACAAGGACAGCCCGGTGAAGGTCGGGGACAAAGTCAAGGTATCCGGCGTCGTCAAGGAATATAAGGAAAAGACGTATTCCAGCAATCCGGTCGATCTGACGACGACGGAAATCGCGGCTTCGAGCGTGGATATTATTTCGCATGATCAGGATCTGCCTCCCCCCGTTGTGCTGGGCAAGGATCGGATGATTCCGTCATCGATCATTGCGGACGGCTATCAACTGACGGATGCTTATTACGATCCGGAGCGCAATGCGCTCGATCTGTACGAGAGTCTGGAAGGGATGCGCGTCACGATCGAGAACCCGGACATTATCGGCCCTTATAAATATGAGATACCGGTCAGGGTGCGGCAGGAGGGCAGCCATCCCGTCGTGTCTCCGGCGGGCGGTCTCGTCCTGACCGAGGACAGCCTCAATCCGCAGCGCGTGCTGGTATCCCTTGATTATCTCACGCCGAAGCCGAATCCGGTCGTCAAGACGGGCGATCGGTTTACAGAGCCGCTTACCGGCGTCATCGCTTACTCCTTCAGCAATTATAAGCTGCTGCCGGAACGGCTGCCGGAGGTGGAGAGCGGCAAGGGGGAGCCTGCGGTGACGAGCATCGTAGCGGACAGCGAGAAATTGACCATTGCTTCCTTCAATGTCGAAAATTATTGGAACGATCCGAGTACGAAGGGGAAAGAGAAAACCCGCAAAATCGGGGACGTTATTGTGCGCAACCTGAAGTCCCCGGATATTATCGGGTTGATGGAAGTGCAGGACAATAACGGGGACACGGATAATGGCGTCGTCGATGCAAGCCGCAATTATGAAGCGATTATCGCGGCGATTCAAGCAGCCGGTGGGCCGGTCTATCACTATACGGATATCGCTCCGGAGGACAAAATGGACGGAGGCGCTCCGGGAGGCAATATTCGCGTCGGGTTCCTGTACAATCCGGATCGGGTCGCGCTGGCTGACAGCCAACAGAATGCGAAGGGCGACGCGAAGACCGCCGTCCGTTACGGCCCGGACGGATTAACGTACAATCCGGGACGGATTGAGCCGGCGAACGAAGCGTTCGACAGCTCGCGCAAGCCGCTGGCCGCGGAGTTCCTGTTCCGGGGGGAGCGGGTGCTGGTCATCGCCAACCACTTCAACTCGAAGGGCGGGGATCATGCGCCGTATGGAGGCGTTCAGCCTCCGCAGCGCTCGAGCGAAGTGCAGCGGGCGAAGCAAGCGGCGCTCGTGCACGGCTTCGTAAGTGAAGCGCTGACCCGCAATCCGCAGACGAACGTGGTGCTGATCGGGGATTTGAATGATTTCCAATTCTCCGATACCTTGCGCATCGTGGCAGGCAATGAATTAATCAATCTGGTGGACGGCCTTCCGGAAGCCGAACGATACTCTTATATTTATGAAGGCAACTCGCAGACGCTGGATCATATTTTGGTCGATAAAAAGCTGGCCAAGCGCGCAGAACTGGACATCGTGCATATCAATGCGGATTTCATGGAAGCGCATGGACGGGTGAGCGACCACGATCCGCTGCTCGCTCAGCTTCAGTTCGGCAAGCCGGATGACGAAGAGTTCCAGTTGAGGCTGCTTCACACGAATGATACGCATGCGCATCTGGACAGTGTGCCGCGCCGCATTACGGCGATCAAGGAAGCGCGCGCGGGCGCGGATCATTCCCTCCTGCTCGATGCGGGCGATGTCTTCTCTGGCACGCTGTACTTCAACAAGTATGAAGGCCTGGCGGATCTGGACTTCATGAACCTGATCGGCTACGATGCGATGACCTTCGGCAACCATGAATTCGATGCCGGGCCGGCGAAGCTGGCGAACTTTATCAAGCAGGCGCGGTTCCCGTTCGTCAGCGCCAATATCGATTTCGGCCAGGAGCCGGAGCTCCGGGGCCTGTTCCGTCACGAGATCGGCCATCCGGGAGCGGAGGCGAGCATTTACCCGGCGATTATCCTCGAGGTGGACGGCGAGAAGGTCGGCGTTTTCGGCTTGACGACGGAGGATACGGCATTTCTGGCTTCTCCGGGCGAGCATCTCGACTTCCGCAATTTCGCGGACAGCGCCCGGGCAACGGTGGCCATGCTGCGCGAAGAAGGAATCGACAAAATTATTGCGCTCACCCATCTCGGGTATGAAGTCGACCGGGCGCTGGCCGAGAGCGTGGAAGGCATCGACATCATTATAGGCGGCCATTCGCATACGAAATTAACGGAGCCGGCCGTCATCGAGCGGGCAGACGGCCAACGGACCTTGATCGTTCAGACCGGGGAATACGGCCGCTACCTCGGCGAGCTGGATGTCACCTTCGACCGCAGCGGAGCATTGACGGACTGGAGCGGCAAGCTGACCGATATCGATGCGAAGGATGCCTCTGGACAATATATCTTTGCCGACGATGAGGAGGCCGCGGCGAAGCTGGCCGAGTACGCCGGGCCGCTGGAGGAATTCAAGAAGCAGGTCATTGGCAAGACGAAGGTGTTCCTGGACGGCGAGCGCGGCAGCGTGCGCAAGCAGGAGACCAATCTGGGCAATCTGATTGCCGACAGCATGCGCGCCAAGGTGCAGCGCCTGCTGAACGAGACAGACGTCAAAGGCTATGTCACGATTCAAAACGGCGGCGGCATTCGGGCGTCGATTCAGGCGGGCGATATTACGCTGGGCGATCTGCTGACGGTCATGCCGTTCGGCAACAATCTGTCCGCTGTGAAGATGACGGGCGAGGAGATTATCGCTGCCCTGGAGAATGGCGTCAGCGGCGTGGAGACGGGGCAGGGACGCTTCCCGCAAGTGTCGGGCATGCGCTTCTATTACGACTCCACGAAGAAGGGCGAGACGATCGACGCCGTAACTGGCGAGGTCACGCAGAAAGGCGAGCGGATCGTCAAGGTTCAGGTAAAAAATGACGACGGCACCTATGCCGATATCGATCCGCGAGGCTATTACATCGTGGCGACGAACTCGTTCATGGCGGACGGGGGAGACTTCTACCGGTCGATGAAGCAGGCGAAGAACGAGGGCCGCTTCTATGAGCTGAACATTGTCGATTACGAGGTATTCATCGAGCATCTTGATCGCGTCGGCACCATCAACGCCGGCGTGGAAGGGCGGATTACCGATCTGAAGGGCGGCAAGCTGCCGGAAGAGCCCGGCCCGAATCCGAATCCGGGCCCGGGGACAGGATCAGGCTCCGGATCAAGCTCCAGCTCGGATTCCCGCTCCGCCCCAAGTCCGAAGCCGACACCGAAGCCTGCCGAGGATAAGCCGGGAACCGTCACGGCGACACCGGAAAAGCTGGCCGCTTACGGACGCGGCATCATCGTATTCGAGATGCCGGCCGGGACGAACGAAGTGAAGTTCCCGTCCAATACGTACGGGCTGCTGCTTCAGAATAAGCTGGAAGTGAAGTCGGAGCATATTGCGCTTAAGCTCCCTTCCGAATTGATGAAGCAGTTGATCCATCCATGGACGGACAGCGAGAAGCAAGGCTCCGTCATCTCCTTGAAGCTGGCGCCGCTCGCGAAGAAGGCGGCGAACGAGATGATCGCCAAGGCCGAAAGGGCATCCGGCATGAAGGTGAGGCTGTCCGGGGAAATGTACGAACTTGGCCTGATGATCACGCTCGCGAACGGAACGACGGAGAAGCTGGCCTCCTTCGAACAGCCTGTTGTGCTTCGACTCACCGCCGACGCGGACATCTGCCTGGACTTCGCAGGGATATATGCGATCGTCGGCAGCGGAGCGGTGGCGCAGGCAGAGGGAGACTACGCTCGTGCCGAGATGACGGCGCTGATCCGCCAGTTCGGCACCTATGCGGTGCTGGAAATGACGAAGCCGTTCGCCGATCTCCCTTCCGGCCATTGGGCCTACGGCGTCGTTCAAAAGCTGGCGATGAAGCGGATCATAAGCGGCACCAGCGCTACGAAGTTCGAGCCGGCGCGGGCCATTACCCGGGCGGAATTCACCGCGCTGCTGGCGCAGGCGTTGAAGCTGACCGGGACGGGCGGCAAGGCGTTTGCCGACGTCGACGCCGACGCCTGGTACGCCTCGTCGATCGCGGCGGCCCATAAGGCGGGTATCGTCAGCGGCAAGAGCGCGAACCGCTTCGATCCCGCGGGCGCGGTTACCCGGGAAGAGATGGCGGTTATGCTGGTCAAAGCTTATGAAGCGAAGACAGGCAAGAAGCTTGCCGCCAACACGAAGGGGACGTTCAGCGACGCGGGGCGGATCTCGCGCTGGGCGGCCGATTATGTGAACGCCGCAGCCGGGTTCGGCTTGATGAAGGGGCGGGCGACCGGGCGATTCGTTCCCGAAGCGGCCGCGAATCGAGCGGAAGCCGCGCAAGCGATTTACAATTTACTGACCGATTAATCATCCGTGACAAAGAAAACAGGGCAGGCAGAGTGATATCTGCGATGCCCTGTTTTGTTGCAGACAGGATAGCAGGCCATTGGAATAAAATAGGGCACATTCCTTCGGGCAAGATTGTTTTCGGGGCGTATCATAGTTAGATACGATATCTTTCATGAGCCTGGCTGCCGAACGAAGGGGTATCAACTATATAACCTGCGGAGGGAAGGCCGATGAGAGCCATATTGATTGATGATGAATATTTGGCGCTTGCTTATTTGAATGACCTGTTGGCCGAGACAGGGAAAATTGCAATTGAAGGAACCTATCAGGATCCGAAGCGGGCCCTGAAGGAAATCGAAGACATCGCGCCGGATGTCGTGTTTTTGGATATCGACATGCCGGAGATGACGGGGATAGAACTGGCGGAGCGAATTCAGTCTTCGCTCCCGGCCGTACAGATCGTGTTCATTACCGCCTATGATCATTATGCCGTCAAGGCGTTTGAACTCAATGCCATCGACTATTTGCTGAAGCCGGTCGAGGTCGAACGGTTGGCAGCGACGCTGGAGCGGCTGGCGGAGCGGGCGTCCATGACGGCGCAAGCCAAGAAGCAGGCGTCCATCCGCCTGATCCGCTGCTTCCAGAACCTGCATATCGAGTTCGAGAATCCGTCGCAGAAGCCGATTCGCTGGCGAACGTCCAAGGCCCAGGAACTGTTCGCTTACCTGCTGCATCATAGAGGAAGGCAGGTCCGCAAAGAAATTCTACTCGAGCTGCTGTGGCCGGACATGAATGCCAAAAAAGGGTACGCCCAGCTCTATACCGCCATTTATCAAGTGCGCAAAACGTTGGAGCCTTACCTCGACCAGTTGAAAATTATCAACTGCGAGGACAGTTATATGCTCGTCCTTCAAGACGCGGTCATCGACTGCGTGCAGTGGGAGCAGGAGACCGAGGCGCTGCCCCCTGTCGGACAGGATACGATTCTGGCCTACCGGGAGCTGCTGCAGCAGTACAGCGGCGACTATTTGGCCGATTGCGGCTACTTGTGGGCGGAGGGAGAACGGCAGCGCCTTCGTTCCCTGTGGCTCCGTCTCGTGAACGAGGTTGCCGACTATTATGTGGCGGAGAACGATTTTCCGGCTGCGCTCGAGGTGTATCACCGGCAGGTCAATGTATACCCGCGAATTGAATCCGGCTACTATATGCTGATGCGGTTATATGCGGAGCTGGGGGATCGGAATGCGGTGGATGCGACCTACGCCAAGCTGTGCGACATGACGCAGAACGAGTTCGGGATTCCGCCGCAGGCGGCCTATCGATCGTGGTATGAGAGATGGAGAGGCAACTAGAAGAGAGGATAAACAATGTACATAATCGCAGGTAAGGCCGGAACGGCCGCAATGAGAAAAAGAAAGTTGTAGATCCTATGTCCATACGAAAAATTATGATAACGGCCGGTTTGGTCTTGGTTATTTTGACGATCATCCGTCTGTTGTGGATAGCCAAGTTCATGGTGTTCGATTCCCCGCAAGCCGAGCATGGCGTGTTGGATTTGCGCGGCCGGGATATTTCCGCCGGGCAGGCTTTTACGCTAAATGGAGAATGGGAATTCTACCCCGGCGTCTATTTGCGGGAAGGGGATTATCCCCCTGCAGCCGAGCGGCATATGATACGGGTGCCCGGCAATTGGAAGGCGGATATATTCGAGGAAGGCTATGGTTACGGTACGTACCGTCTGCGTATTTTGATCGATCCGGCAGAGGGCAAGTCGCTCGCTATCCGGGTTCCCAATATTCAGAATTCGTCCGAGTTATACGTGAACGGGCGTCTGCTGGCGCATTCCGGCCGTCCGGCCGAAGATGACGAGCACAACATAGCCCAGAACATTCCATATTCCGCCTTCTTTGTGCCGGGCGGCGGCGAGGTCGAGATTGTCATTCATGCCGCCAACTTCATGAACAAGCGCATCGGCGGGATCACGCGCCCGCTGCTGTTCGGTACGGCGGAGGCCGTAACCAACGCGACTTGGCTGAGCATTGGCTCGCAATTAATGGTCTGCATCGTTCTAATCATGCATGTGGTGTACGCGATCATTTTGCAGCTTGACTATGAATGGTACATCAAGCTTATTTTTATCTCGATGTTCGGTGTTTCGGGGTTCTTGCTGCAGTTCGCCAAGCATTTATTTCCGGAGTACAGACAAGTTACAGCATTCCGATGGCATGGAGCCGCGTGCTTGGCGGTGTCCTTCTTCATTTTTTGCTCGCCCGCCCGGGTTACGTTAAGCATTGATATTTTATACAGCCTGATTATTATCTTCTCCTACCTTACGGTTCCCGTGATTATGCTGCGCGCGTCCCTGAAAAGGGAGCGTGACGCCATTTATTTATTGATTTCGGCGATAGCTGTGACAGTAAATATTATCTGGGGAAGCATCAAGTCGAGATTTTGGTTCGATTTGACCTACTATCCGATCGATTTGATTATCGCCTTTCTCGCCTTCGCCACGTTCTGGATCAAGCGATTTTTCCGTGATTCGGCCCAGATGGCGGATATGAACGTTCAATTGATCAAGGCGGATAAGGTGAAAGATGATTTCCTGGCGAACACTTCGCATGAATTGCGGACGCCGCTGCACGGCATCATCAACATGGCCCAGAGCGTGCTTGAGGACGAGCGGCGCTCGCTGACTGAACCGAACCGCAAAAATTTGGAGTTGATCGTGGCGGTCGGGCGCCGCATGTCGCATCTGCTGAGCGATCTGCTCGATTCCTCCCAATTGAAGCAGGAGAAGCTGCGGCTTCAACTGGAGCGCGTGTCCGTCCCGCCGGTGGCGCTCGGCGTGATCGACATGCTGTCCTTCATGACCGAAGGCAAGCCGATTCGGCTGGAGATGAACATTCCGGAAGACCTTCCTCCCGTCATTGCCGACGAGGAACGGCTGATTCAGATCCTGTTCAACCTGATTCACAATGCCATTAAATACACGGATGAGGGCGCCGTGATCGTTGACGCGGACGTTCGGAAGTGCTTCGCGCAGATCCGCGTCTCGGATACCGGGCGCGGCATGGACCAGGCCACGAAGCAAAGAGCGTTCCAGGCGTAGAACAGGGGGAAGCGAGCGCGGGCGTCGGAGGCATCGGCCTCGGCTTAAGCATTACGAAGCAGTTGGTCGAGCTGCATGGCGGAACGCTGAAGGCGGAATCGGAGGAAGGACTCGGTTCCGTGTTCACCTTCACGCTTCCGCTGGCGCAGTCGGGAAGCCCGGTCTGGAAACGGGGGAAGACGGAAGCCGCCTTGCTTCGAAACCGCAGTCATGCTCTGCCTGTTCCTGGCGTACCAGACGGTTCGCCGGAAATAGCCGCTGCGGCGGACGGCATGAACATATTGGCTGTCGATGATGACCCGGTCAATCTGAACATCCTGACCAATCTTCTGTTCGCGGAGGGATATAATGTCGCGACCGCCATGAACGGCAAGGAGGCCGCCGCCATGCTGGATCAGAAGCGCTGGGATCTGGTCAGTGCCGATGTCATGATGCCGCATATGTCCGGCTATGAGCTGACCCGCTCCATCCGCGAGCGCTTCTCCATGTCGGAGCTTCCTGTGCTGCTGCTGACGGCCCGCAGCCGGGCGGAAGATATTTATTCCGGCTTCCGCGCCGGGGCGAACGACTATGTGACCAAGCCCGTTGAAGCCCTGGAGCTGAAGTCGCGGGTGCGAGCGTTGACCGACCTGAGAAGCTCCGTCGGGGAACTGCTTCGCATGGAAGCCGCCTACTTGCAGGCTCAGATCAAGCCGCATTTCCTGTTCAATACATTGAATTCCATTGTCGCATTAAGCAAATTCGACACGGATAAAATGCGCGCGCTTATTGAATCGTTCAGCAGATATTTGCGGCTGAGCTTCGATTTGTGGAACGCGGAGCATCTCGTCCCGCTGGAGCATGAGCTGGATCTCGTGCGCGCTTACCTGACGATCGAGAAGACGCGCTTCGGCGACAGACTGGACGTGATCTGGGCCGTGAATGCCGGGCTGCACACCGAGATCCCGCCGCTCACGATTCAGCCGCTCGTCGAGAATGCGCTTCGTCACGGCATTCTGAGCCGTTCCCAAGGAGGACTCATTCAGATTCGAATCGAAGCGGAGGCGGACGGCATCCGGATCGCCGTGGCGGATGACGGGATCGGAATGGACAGGCTGACGGTGGAGCGATTGCTGGATCGCGGCAAGCGCCCGCAGGGCGGAATCGGCCTAATCAATACGGACAAGCGGCTGCGGAAGCAGTATGGCCAAGGATTGAGCATCCAGAGCGCGGAGGGGAAGGGCACGACGGTCTCCTTCCATATTCCGAATAAGCGGTAACGAAGCCGTAGCAGCATACCAAGACCCGCAACTCTCTTATGCAAGAGGCTTGCGGGTCTTCCCGAGCCGGCTGTGCTTCCCGCAGTAGAGGCTTTGTAGCGCAGGCACAATCCGCAGGACGATCTGATCACCCGGCTGGTGCACGCGACCGCCGACGGGGAGCCGCTGTCCTCTATCGAACTGATCGGGTTCTGCATTCTGCTGCTCGTCGCGGGCAACGAGACGACGACCAATCTCCTCTCCTCGGCTCTGCTCTGCTTCGACAGCGATCGCGAGGCATGGCGCGATATCCGGGAGGATCGCTCGCTCTTGCCGGGGGCGATCGAGGAGGTGCTGCGTTATGCATCGCCCGTACAGGTTATGGATCGCCGCGTCAAGGAGGATGTGGAAGTGGATGGACAGGTATGGAAGGCGGGGCAATATGTGCTCCTCTGGATCGGTTCGGCGAATCATGACGAATCGGTATTCGACCAGCCATCCGTCTTCAATATCCGCCGCCGCCCGAACCCGCATGTCGCTTTTGGCCACGGCATTCATTTCTGTCTCGGCGCCCAGCTCGCCCGGCTGGAGGCGAAGATTGCCCTGAACGCGATGCTTGACCGCTTCCCGAACTTCCGCCGCGATCGCTCCCATCGGCTGGAACGCATCGACAGCCAGCTTGTGTTCGGCGTGAAGTCCCTGCCGATTATTCTGTCATAAGTTAGGGTGGACGACACGCTTATACGTCCATGCTTTCCCTGCTTCAGGCAGCCGTTCTCCTGTGGAGAAGGCTGTCTTTTTCGCTTTTGGTGCAACGCATTGAAGGCAATATACGTATAGTCTGGTATAGAGTTGCAAGAGAAGAGAGAGTTGTCTCGCATCCGGCATGAATCGAAGGGAGGGTTAGCACCTTGACTTTTGTGTGGGAAAATATGATCGTCGCCCTCGTTCTCATGCTGCTGGCTGTCTTGCTTATCATTGGCGTGTTCGTATATGCGCGGAGAAGACGGAGCCGCTCGCGCGCCGCGCAGAACGACAGGGAAGGGAACGGCCGCACCCCGGACGGGGGCATCGAGCCTCAGAGAAGGTAGCGGCGCCGGGCGAAGAGGATCCGATGCCAGGCTCCGCTTGCCTCGTCCTGTCGCAGAGAACATACGGCAGTCGCCGCCCCCTGGTTGCTCCCTTGGGAAGGGAACGCGTCAGGGGGCGTTTTCTTATTGACTCGCTGAATACAGCCTTACCGTACGATTCCCGGCGAGGCTCGCATTGGCCGCTTCCAGGAAGGCGATAAGCTCCAGCGTCTCCGCGAGCGGGACGTCCGGCTCCCGGGTCTGGAAGAAAGCCATGACCCGTTCCAGCAGGCTCGCATAGAACGGCTTGGCATCGGCCGCCACATCCGCATAGCGCGATTGACGCTCGCCATGAACGAGCGCGCCGAACGTCCCGCCTTGGCGGCCGCGGATCGTCGCCATGCGCCCGTCCTCCCAGCGCGCGGCAATGCACTCTCCGCCGGGAATCGATTCCGCCCGGACTTCCCGGCACCCGGGCCCCATGGCTGCGTACAGCATCTCCGCACAGTGGATGCCGTAATAGAACAGCCCCGGCGCGCCATCTCCCCGCGGCGTCGGGCCGAAGGCATCCACGCCTTGCGCATAGGGCGCGCCTTCCGCCTCGGCCGTCACTTCCCTCACCGCCGAAGTAAGCGCTTCCGCATAGCGCAGCGCGGAGCTGCTCATGACCGGCGTTCCGTTTTGGGCGGCCAGGTCCGCGATGCGGTTGGCGGAGGCAGAGGAGAGCGCCAGCGGCTTGTCGATGAAGACGGGCTTGGCGAAGGGCGCCACCGCTGCGAATTGCGCTTCATGCACGCCGCCGTCGACCGATTCCAGCAGCAGGACATCGCATTGCTCCGCCAATGACGGGAGATCCGGCACGAGGGTGACGCCGTATTGACCGACAAGCTCATCTGTATACGTTTTCAGACGGGACATGCTCAGTTCCAGCCCGGGCGTGCCGCCTTGATAGGCGGCGACGACCTTCCCGCCCGGCACATGATGGGGATGAGTGCTGTCATTGAGCAGCGCGGTGAAGGCCGTGACGTGGGATGTATCGAGTCCGATAATTCCGATTCGGAGCATTATGCTGCCTCCTATCTATATTTTGGATAATTGCTCCTTCTATCGTACTCTCATTTTAATAGAGGCGCCAGTCATTTCTTGCCCTGTGGCGGCACGCCCTCCGCAGCCTCTCAATGAAGCGCCAACAGAAGAATGGCGGCGAGCGTGGTTGCCGCCAGCCCGATGACGACGGGAATCAGATTGCGGCGGGCCAGCTCGAACGGGCTCACGCCGCAGATGGCGGCCGCGGGAATCAGCGCCCACGGAATCAGCGTGCCGCCCCCGACCCAGATGCCCGCGATCTGGCCGAGCGCCGTCAAGGTCGCCGTTCCGCCGCCGCTGGCGGTTCCGAACAGGGAGGCGACCGATCCGGCGAGCGAGATGCCGGAGAAGCCGGAGCCGTCCAGGCCCGTAATGGCTCCGACCACCGCCAGCGCCCCGGCTCCGGCGGCCGGATGGAGCGGCACGCTATGGGCCAGCGCGACGCCCAGATCATTGACGATCCCTAGGGTCCCTTCCGGCAGTCCTTGATGGAACAGCTCGAGAAAGGCCGCATCGCCGAGATAGAAGAAGGCGGCGATCGGAATGACCGGGCCGAACACTTTGAAGCCGAACTGCAGGCCTTCGATTAGATAGGCGGTCGTCGCCTCCAGCGCCTGCTTCCGATGGGTGAGCCCGGTCAGCAGCACCAGAATCCCGATCGCCGTACCGCCGATAAGGGCGGTCGCTTCTCCGCCTTGCAGATCGAGGCGGAACAGCAGGAAGACATCGACGGCGAACAGCAGCGGGATAAGCAGCGCCGCCGCCGTCTTCGCCCGGGCGGACAGAGGCAGGCGCGGCGGCTCGCTAACCGCGGCATTGTTCGCCAGTCCGGTCGCCATCGTCAGCCGGCCGGTCCGCATGTCGCGGCGCATCATCCAGTAGGAGACGGCGACCGTGACCGCGCCCATGACGAGGACGAGCGGCACGCTGGCCTGCAGCACCTGCTGCACAGGCAGGCCCGCGGCGTCGGCGGTCAGCTTCGGCGCGCCTTGGATGACGAAGTCGCCGGACAGCGCGATGCCGTGGCCGAACAGATTCATGGCCATGGCGACCGCCAGCGGCGGAAGGCCGACGCGGACCGCAGCCGGCAGCAGGACGGCGCCGATAAGAGCGACGGCCGGGGAAGGCCAGAAGAAGAGGCTGATGAGGAACATCAGGAGCCCGACGGTCCAATAGGCCGGGCCGGGCCCCCGCATCAGCCGCGTGAACGGGGAGACCATGGTCTCGTTCACGCCGGACGCGACCATGACGCGGCTCATCGCGACGATGATGGAAATGATGAGTATCGTTCCCAGCAGTTGCTCCAGCGCATAGATGAAGCTTGTGAACATGCCGCTCACCGCCGAACTGGCCGACGAGGTGGCGAGCAATCCTAACGCAAAGATGCCGATCAGGCAGACGACCGTGGTGTCCCGCCGCAGGACGAGGCACAGAATGATGAGGGCGACGAACAGCAAATAGACGGCATGAATGCCGGTTAATGCGACTGTCATACAGAATCGCCTCCGTTGGATATGCCTTGGTCTCAAGATAGTTCATCCTATGCGGGAGCCTAGCTGTTGGGAAGCGGTGGGCATCGGGGACACGAGGAAAATAATCGGGACTAATCCTGGGGGCCGAAGACGCAAAAAGGGCTGCTCCCGGTCATCGCGGACCTTGGGAACAGCCCTGTTGTTCATTTGTCATCGTTACGCAGTCAGACGGTTTGTTTACGCGTTCGCCTTTTCCCTGGCGATCATTTGCCGCAATACGGTTTGGAGAATGCCGCCGTTGCGGTAGTAGTCGACGTCGACCATGCTGTCCAGACGAACCGTAACCGGGAATTCGAACGTCGAGCCGTCTTGGCGGGTCGCTGTGACTTGCAGCGTTTGTCCCGGTTGAATGTCGTTCGACAAGCCGTTGATGCTGAACACTTCCGTACCGTCGATGCCGAGCGTCTTCCAGCCGTGGCCTTCCTGGAATTGCAGCGGAAGCACGCCCATGCCGACCAGATTGCTGCGGTGGATGCGCTCGAAGCTTTCGGCGATGACCGCTTTGACGCCGAGGAGATACGTTCCCTTCGCCGCCCAGTCGCGGGAGCTGCCTGTGCCGTATTCTTTGCCGGCAATGACAACCAGGTTCGTGTTCTCGCCTTGATATTTCATGGACGCATCGTAAATGGACATAATCTCGTCGTTCGGCAAATACTTTGTCACGCCGCCCTCGGTGCCCGGAGCCACTTGGTTGCGGATGCGGATGTTCGCGAACGTTCCGCGCATCATCACCTCGTGGTTGCCGCGGCGGGAACCGTAAGAGTTGAAGTCTTTGCGCTGAACGCCGTGCGCGATCAGGTATTCCCCTGCCGGGCTGTCTACCTTGATGTTGCCGGCCGGCGAGATGTGGTCCGTGGTCACGGAATCGCCAAGCAGCGCCAGGACGCGGGCATTGTCGATATCGGCGATGTCTCCGAGCTGAGTGCCCAGATTCTCGAAGAACGGCGGGTTCTGGATATAGGTTGACTTCGCATCCCATTCATACAGCTCGCCTTCCGGAACCGGAATCGCATTCCAGCGTTCGTTCTGCGTGAAGACATGCTCGTATTTTTCGCGGAACATCGAAGCGTTGATCGCTTGCGCCATCGCCTGCTTGATCTCTTCCGAAGAAGGCCAGATATCTTTCAAATATACAGGCTGGTTATTCTTGTCGTATCCGATCGGCTCGTTCTCCAGATCGATATTGACCGTGCCCGCGAGCGCATAGGCAACGACGAGCGGAGGGGAAGCCAGGTAGTTCGCTTTCACCTGCGCGTGAATGCGGCCTTCGAAGTTCCGGTTCCCGGACAGCACAGCCGCGACCGTCATGTCATGCTCGGCAATCGCCTGGCTCACTTCATCCGGCAGCGGACCGGAGTTCCCGATGCACGTTGCGCAGCCGTAGCCGGCGACATGGAAGCCGAGCTGCTCCAGCGATGCCATCAGACCGGATTTCTTCAAATATTCCGTAACCACCAGAGAACCCGGCGTCAAGCTGCTCTTCACGTAAGCCGGCTTGCGCAGTCCGCGCTCGACCGCCTTCTTCGCCACAAGGCCCGCACCGAGCATAACGCTAGGGTTGGAGGTGTTCGTGCAGCTCGTAATCGCCGCGATGACGACAGCGCCCGTCGACAATTGTGTTGTCTCGCCGTTCGGATGAACCACGGGCACCTTCTGTTCGATTTTGCTGTCGCTCAGTCCGTATCCGCCTTTGTCGACCGGCGTGCGGACGATATCGAGGAAGGATTGCTTCATATTCGACAGCTCCACGCGGTCTTGCGGGCGCTTCGGTCCGGCCAGGCTCGGCACGACCGAGTTCAGGTCAAGTTCAATGATGTCGGTGAATACTGGGTCCGGCGTATCCGCATGACGGAACATGCCTTGGGCCTTGTAGTAGGCTTCCACGAGAGCGACTTGCTCCTCGGTGCGGCCGGTAAGGCGAAGGTAGTTCAGCGTCTCATGGTCTACCGGGAAAAATCCGATCGTCGCGCCGTATTCCGGCGCCATGTTGGCGACGGTCGCCCGGTCCGCCAGGCTGATGGATTCGAGACCCGGACCGAAGAACTCGACGAATTTGCCGACGACGCCTTTTTTGCGCAGCATCTGCGTAACGGTCAGCGCCAGGTCGGTTGCGGTCGCGCCCTCTGCAAGCGTTCCCGTTAATTTGAAGCCGATGACCTCCGGCGTAATGAAATAGAGCGGCTGGCCGAGCATGCCCGCTTCAGCCTCGATCCCGCCAACGCCCCAGCCGACTACGCCGAGACCGTTGATCATCGTCGTGTGGGAATCCGTACCGACGAGGGAATCGGGGAAGACTTCGGTCACGCCGTCGACTTCCTTGGTCGCGGCTACGGAAGCCAGATATTCCAGGTTCACCTGGTGAACGATACCGGTAGCCGGCGGCACCGCCCGGAAATTATCGAATGCGGTCTGGGCCCAGCGCAGGAAGCGATAGCGTTCTTCGTTGCGCTCGAACTCCACGTTCATGTTATATTCCAAAGCTTGATCCGAACCGAAAGCGTCGACCATTACCGAGTGGTCGATAACGAGATCGACCGGAACAAGCGGATTGATGCGCTTCGGATCGCCGCCCGCTTTTTTCACCGTATCGCGCATAGCCGCCAGATCGACGACGACCGGAACGCCGGTGAAATCCTGCAGGACGATCCGGGACGGAATGAACGGAATTTCCTTATTGTCATCTTGACCTTCCGCCCATTTTGCAATTTGATTGACGTGATCCTTCGTGATCGCGCGGCCATCGAATTGGCGAATGGCAGCCTCAAGCAGGACCTTGATCGAGAACGGAAGGCGATCAATTCCTTCGTAGCCTTGCGCGCCCAATGCTTCCAGGCTGTAGTAGCGGTACGACTTGCCGTCGACCTTCAGTTCGCGGGCCGTAGAGAAAGCATCTGTTCTTGCCATTGAAAATTACCTCCCTCTAGATTCTGTTCATCCGAAGCCCGTCATGGAGCTTCATGCTGTCATGCTTCGTTTGCTTACATTGTTCGTTTCATCTGATGAAACCCGATTTCATAATTGCTTCACATCCTTAGTATATCGTGTTCGCGAGACACCGTAAAGAGCTTTTCCCGTACAAACATGCCTAAATCTGCCGCTTCGACATGCGAAGGGGCATTTCTGCATACAATGGATAGCAAAATACCGGGCCGGCGGAGAGAAAAGAGCGACAGGCTCCATCCGCGGTTGACGCGGCAAACGTGAGTGAAGGAGGTGGAGAGAGGAATGCGTCATGATTGGAAGACGACCCTTTATTTGTACGTGGATCAGCATAATCGTTCCGAAATTGACGATCGGCCCCGGGCGATCCAGGCGCCAATGACTGACATGGAGCATGCGCTCCTCGCGAGCGAGCGGGCACGGAGGCTGGTTTCGTGGTATGAGAGCAGGGGGGCAAGCCCGACCAAGAGCGAGACGCAGGCGAAGCTCCTGCGCACCCACGAGGCCGATCAGGAGGTTACGGTAGACCTCGAATTCCATATCCGGAGAGGCTATGAGCAGAAGGGGCTCCCTCTGAAGGATGAGAGAATTGAGAGAGAGCGGCTGACCTTGCTCAAAGAAGGAAGCGGTTGGGTCGTGGCCAAGGTGGAGATTCCGGTGCCGGAGCGGCGGGGACAGCAATTCGTCGGGGCTGAGCAGGAGCGGGCATCGCGTTCGAGCCGCTCGCTGCCGCTGCTGAATCGGAATGTCCTTGGACCGTCCGGCTCCCTGCGGGCCATTCCGTACCGACGCGACAAAGCGGTCGCTTACGCGGACGAATGGTGGAATGAACCGAACCCGCGCTTCCTTAGCTTCGAGGTCGATTGCACCAATTATATCTCGCAATGTCTCTTTGCAGGCGGCGCACCGATGAACTATACTGGTAGAAGAGATTCGGGCTGGTGGTATAAAGGCATGGTTAACGGCCAGGAAGCGTGGAGCTACAGTTGGGCGGTAGCCAACAGCTTGGAGCGGCATTTGACGAACAGCACGCACGGTCTGCGGGCCGAGCTGGTCGATCATCCCGGTGATCTGCAGCTTGGTGACGTCATTGCGTATGATTGGGACGGCAACGGTCATTATCAGCATACGACGATTGTCACCGCATTCGATGCGAACGGCATGCCGCTGGTGAACGCTCACACGGTAAGCAGCCGCCACCGGTACTGGGATTACCAGGACTCGTATGCATGGACGGAAGCGACGAAGTACCGCTTTTTCCATATTGTCGATGCATTTTAGGTTGCCAGGCGGGGAAGGAGACAATCCGTTCCCGCTTATTGCGGTGTGGCCCGATGTGCGAGGCGTGACGGGCATTCTGGGAGAAGACAACAGGCGCATCAGGCGCTGACCGGAGGGGAACATGGAACAAGAACGTAAATTGCGCGTCGGTCTCATCTACGGCGGCAAATCAGGGGAACACGACGTATCGTTGTCTACGGCTTTTGCGGTGATGGGAGCGATGGATTACGGCAAGTATGAGATCCTTCCTTTTTATATTACGAAAAGGGGAGAGTGGCGGGTCGGCACATGGCGGGATCGGCCGTTCGCGAACCAAGAGGAGCTGACGCTGGAACCGTTCAGAGGGGGAACCGTAACGGCAATGGAGGTGCTATTCGCCGGCATCGACAGCGCGGAAGGAACGCCGGAGGATGGCATGAACCGGCGCCAGATCGATGTCGCATTCCCGCTTCTGCACGGCACGAACGGCGAAGACGGCACGATCCAGGGACTATTCGAGATGGCCGGCATCCCCTATGTCGGTGCGGGGGTGCTCGCCTCTTCCGTCGGCATGGACAAAGCCGTCATGAAGCAAGTCTTTGCTCACGCCGGATTGCCGCAGTGCAAATATGAGCATTTTCTTCGCTGGGAATGGGATCAGAATCAAGCGGAGATTATGGATCGGGTGCAGACCGAACTGGGCTATCCTTGCTTCGTCAAGCCGGCGAACCTCGGTTCCTCGGTCGGCATCTCCAAAGCGCGCAATGCAGCGGAATTGAAGCAGGCAATTGAACTCGCGCTGCAATACGACCGGAAGATTATCGTAGAGGAGTTCGTTGACGCGCGGGAAGTGGAAGTAAGCGTTCTGGGCAATGACGAGCCGCAAGCATCCATACCGGGCGAGATTATCTCATCCAACGAATTCTATGATTATAAGGCAAAATATATCGACGGCAAATCACAAATCGCCATCCCCGCGCCATTGGACGAGGAACTGCTGGAGCGAATCCGCGAGATGGCGCTGCAGGCCTACCGTGCCATTGACGGCTCCGGCCTGTCGCGCGTGGACTTCTTCGTCCGCCGTTCCGACATGGCTGTCCTGATTAATGAAGTCAATACGATGCCTGGCTTCACTCCGATCAGCATGTACCCGATCTTGTGGCAGGAGATGGGCATCACGTATCCGGCACTGCTCGATCGTCTGATTCAGCTCGCACTGGAGCGCTTCGAGACGAAGCAGAAGCTAGACTATGAGAACGCATAGCTTGACATAGCTCCACAGCTTGCTTCCCGCAGTCAGGTGTTTGACGCTGGCAGGATGAATAAAGCAATAGTAAAGGGCCTGCCGGACATGGACCGAGTGTGTCGGGCGGCTTGTCGAGAACCCCGGGTCTTTTTCTAAGACTTCGGGTTTCTTTTTCTTCTGGGCGTGGTGTAGGGGAGCGATGCATATAATAGGAAGAAAAACGGAAAATGACACCCGTCAAGGAGAACACTGGCATGCGGTGAAATCGGTGGAAAAGGAATGTCGAATGAGAGGATATGCCTTTCGAACCTCTTACGGGCACTATCCCCTTGGTTCATAATAGAGAAAAAATCCCGCGCTTGTTGAACATCAAGAACGCCAATAGGGAGCGAGCCCTGGATCCTATTCGGAAGTCGCTCTGCGTATGAGCATGTACCGGGCTGCTCCCGCCAACCGGGCCCGTTCGGACGGTCTGAGTCCTATCCCTTCGGGCCCGGCCCCCGCGTCCCATCTCGCGCTGAGCGGATGGGATAGGGCCCGAAAGGGCCAGTAAGCCCGTGTCCTATCCCGAGCTGAGTGGATGGGATAATGGCCGTAGGGGTCCTATAGCCCGTGTCCCATCTCGCGCTGAGCGGAAGGGATAATGTCCATAAGGGCCTGTAGCCCTGTCCCATCTCGCGCTGAGCGGATGGGATAGGGCCCGAAAGGCCCGCCACCCCCGTTCTGTCCCTGTGCGAGCGGGACAACGACGGGGCTAAGAGATCGACGTGAGGCGGGAGTTGTGCCACAATAGATATCAAATATGAAGAAGGCTGCGCTTGAGCATCCGATTTTAGGAAAAGAAAAGGAGGAAGGAGAGCCTATGCGCATCGGAATCGTGTCGGATACCCATATGCCTCATCGGGGACAGAAGCTGCCTCGCGCTCTGGTCAAAGGACTGCGCGGCGCTGACCTGATCCTCCACGCGGGAGATTGGACATCGGCCAGCGTTATCCCGATGTTCGAGTCGTTGGCCCCGGTTGACAGTGTCGCCGGGAATAATGACGGCGCCGATATTGTGAAGCGCTTCGGCCGCCGTAAAATCATTGAGGCTGGCGGTATCCGGATCGGCCTCGTTCATGGGGACGGGGCAGGCCGATCGACGACGAAGGATGTCGCCTTCCATGCTTTCCGCAATCAAGGTGTCGATCTCATTGTCTTCGGCCATTCGCACATCCCGTATATGGAAGAAAGGGAGGGGATTCTGCTCTTCAATCCCGGCTCTCCGACGGACAAACGGTTTCAACCGAAGTATTCGTACGGCCTGTTGGATATCGAAGAGGATCAGTCTCTCCGGCTCCGCCATGTCTACTACCGCAGCAAGGAGTAATCGAATCGAATAACCTCCACTCTCATCCCTGCCGGGCGGGCTGGCCATCATGCGCTGGCCCGTTTCTGTTATATATTGGAGTGCGGATTCCAGAGGGCGGCGGACGAGCAATGGTAATTTTCGGTGCTGATGCCTAAGGAATACGCATAAGGTGAAATGTACCTATTTCAATCCGAACGGAGGTTCAGGCCCTTGTACCAACCCTATTCCGCTCATCATGACCCGCATTCGCATCAACATCAAGTTATCTACCAGATGGAGCCGGGAACGGTTCAAGCTCTGCATTCTATACGGGACCGGGTTCAGCATATGGGGCGAATGTATAAGGATCGGCACGTGCGGGTGCAGACGATAGACGGGCAAGTCTATGACGGCATTATCGTTAACGTCGACAGATGTCACCTCTATTTGTACACCAGGCCGCTGCAGGAACCGCGGGCATTGTCAGGGGCGTATTACAACAATGTCATTCTGCCGCTGGTTTTGTACGAATTGCTGGTCATCACGCTGCTGTATACGTAATCCGGCTGGAGGAAGCGGATTGTTCACTATCCTTGCATGCAAAGTGCAAGGATTTTTCTTTTCTGGAGAAAGGGAGGAATCATAGTGCTTTTTTCTCCATTTTAGTTCATTCAACGATAGGGTGATTTTGATAGGGTGATTTTGGTATGGAACTAGTAGTAATTAACTAGAAATTGTTAAAAACATTTTAATGCAATGAATGTTAATATAAATATGACTAAAGAACGAAAAAACTAGGCATTATTGGTAAAATGGTTACAATACCGAAACTTTTAAAGGAGGAATGCGTCTAACCATGACAAATAAAGAAAACCAGAACCTGACTCCTGCTTTACTCCTCTCTGATAGACGGGACTTACCGAGTAGACCGTCTGATCACGGGCCACTGCCTTCCGCCCGAATAGAACCATTTTTTTGACTCAAGGGTCCTGAACAAAAAGAGTCTAAATAACCATGTTAAACCATCGGTTTTCTTGGTTATAGTTATTGTTGGGTGCTGCGGTTGATTCCCGCGGCACAGGATGAGTCACAGGAAATACGTTGTGCAGGAAAGGGTGAACAATACTACGATCCATGAGCCGGAGAACGAAGTGGAATCTCATCACAGTTGTTGTCTTGCTTCTCGCTGCCGGCGGGCTGGCGGGGTATTATTTACCCGGTCTGCTGTATCCGAAGCAGATAGCCTTTGCTGACGCGAGCGGCATAAAGCTGAAGTTCAAGACGGAAGGAGATCAGTTCCTCGAATACAGGAATGAGCAGTTCGAACCGTTATTTGTGAAAGGAGTCAATCTCGGGGCGACCGTTCCCGGACACTTCCCGGGTGAATTTCCGGTCGATGAGGAGACGTATTTGCGCTGGTTCCGCCAAATTCATGATATGGGCGCCAATGTCATCCGCGTCTATACGGTGCACCAGCCGGTCTTTTACGAGGCGTTAGTGAAGTTCAATCGGGAGGAAGCGGAACGCCCGCTTTATTTCATACAAGGAATCTGGTCCCCGGAGGAGCAGCTCATCGAGAAGCGGGATGCGTATCTTCCGGAGATCCAACAGGAGTTCAAGCAGGAAATCGAGAAGGCGGTCAAGGCCGTCTATGGGGATCTGGATATCCCGGTCAAGCCGGGAACAGCAGGGGGAAAGTACAAGCAGAATGCGGGACAGTATTTGATGGCCTGGCATCTCGGGACCGAGTGGGACCCGACGATGGTCGATAATACGAACCGCCTGCATAAGGATGTGAAGCCCTACCAAGGAAGCCGGTTCCAGGCGACGGAGAAGGCATCGCCATTCGAGAGCTGGCTGGCAGAAATGATTGATCATGCGGCAGAGCTGGAGAACCGCTACGGCTGGCAGCACCCGATGACGTTCACCAACTGGGTGACGACCGACGTGCTGACCCATCCCGGCGAACCGCTGTTCCAGGAAGATATGGCCAGCGTCGACGCCCGCCATATTCAGCCGGTGGACTGGAAGGCCGGATACTTCGCGGCATACCACGTGTATCCGTATTACCCGGACTTTTTCCATCTGGACAAGACGCTGCAGACGATCAAGGACGAGAATGGCCAGTTCAATACGTACAAGGCATATTTGCGCCTGTTGAAGGCGGAGTATCCCGATATGCCGGTTATGATTACCGAATACGGGGTGCCGTCGTCCATCGGCATCTCCCATCTGGGCATGGGCGGCCGCAATCAGGGAGGACATGACGAGCGGGAGCAGGGCCGCATCAACGCCTCCTTGACGAAGGATATTTATGACGAGCAGTTCGCAGGCGCGATTCTGTTCATGTGGCAGGATGAATGGTTCAAGAAGACCTGGAATACGATGCGCTTCGAAATTCCGGACGATCGCCGCTCCTATTGGCTGAACGTGCTGACGAATGAACAATTGTTCGGCATCCTCGGCATGTACCCGAGCAAGGAAGAGCAGATTGTGCTCGACGGCGAATGGAGCGACTGGGAGGCCCTGGAGGATAAGGTTCAATTGAAGACCGAGCTTCCGGGCATCCGGGAGATGTGGGCGACCCATGATGAAGCTTACGTCTATCTCGCCCTCAAGCTGGACAAGCCGTTCGATCCGAAGACGCAGAAGCTGCATATCGGCTCCAGCGTGCTGGAGGGGGGCAACCGCACCATGCCGGAGCTCCCGGGCCTGAAGCTGGATGAAGGGCTGGAGACGCTCATCACGCTCGGCACAGATCAGGAGAGCGAGATTCGCATCGCGTCCAACTATGATTTCAACAATCGGCTGTATGGTCCGTCTGGCTATTGGATGGTGGAGCCGGACAAGAAAGAGCTTCAAGATAATTCAGGAATATTCAATCCGTGGAAATTGGCTGTCAGCCTGAAGATGGAGCCGCCGGATACGCGAACGGCGCATCCGTTCCAGGACGTGACGGTAGGCAAGCTGATCCGGGGGACGAACAATCCGCAGGATGAACAATATCAATCGCTTGCCTCTTGGCAGTACAAGGGGGACTTCATCGAGCTGCGCATCCCTTGGATGCTGCTCGGCTTCGCCGACCCGAGCTCGAAGCAGGTCATCAGCTACGATCCGGTCAAGGATAAGCGGACGTTCATGACCGTGAAGACGGAAGGCATCCGGTTCCTGCCTTGGCTGGCGGAACGGGGACAGGCTTCAGCCGGGAAGAAGGCCGCACCTTACGCTTTCCTGAATATCCCAGTATACCAATGGGATGACTGGGAGCAGGTTGGCTATACCGAGCGATTAAAGCAAAGCTATACCGACATGAAAAATATATTCGAGCAGCTGGGTTCAGAGTAGCGGCCCATAATTGCGCTTGATACCGACAAAGGAGGCACGCGTACATGTTTTCCAGTTTGGGAGTCGCCCTCGGCTTCATTTACGTTTGTCTTGGCTTGATTGGAATCGGTGTACTCATTTTGTTATTGATGAAAGCACGCAATAACCGGCTAGCCAAGCATCAAGAGATTTATTTGGAGAAGCATCAGCCTTATTTCGTGTATTTGCAGAGACATATGCTGGACCCGGATCCGTTCCAGCCTCCCAAGGGGCCTCTTCGCCCGCTGGAGATGCGGGTGATTCAGGATAAGCTGATGGAATGGATGGACAAATTCAGCGGGGAGCAGCAGCAGAAGCTGACGGCGCTCTGTGAAGAGATGGGTCTGGTCGACCGCGACATTAAGGAGTTGGGCAGCCTGTTCTATTCCAAGCAGATGAAGGCGGCTTTCCGCCTGGGCGGAATGCGCTCCGAGCGGGCGGTTCCCCATCTGACGAAGGCGATGATGCAGGAGAAGGACGGTCCGCTCCTGCAGGTGCTGGCGCGTTCCGTAGCCAAATGCGCCAATGATGCGGAGCAGCTTTACACCATGCTTCAGCAGTTGACGCGCCACCGCCAAAGCCATTATTTGCTGGCTGCGGAGGTGCTGGAAGAGACGCGGGTGGATGCGACCCCGATGCTTGTCCGCTGTCTGAAGGACGAATCGGACAATATGGTCAAGGCGGCATTGCTCGCGTTAAGCGGACAGACAGACGTCGCGCTGACGCCCGCCTTGCTTCCGCTCGTTGACAGTCATGACAAAGAGATTCGGGCCCTCGCGGTCAAAATGCTCGTCCGCGCCGGACATGCGCTGACCGAGAACAACATCCGCGAATGGATGAAGGATCCGGAATGGGAAATCCGGGCCGCTGTGGCAGAAGCGCTCGGACATTCCAAGAACACGGATCGAATCCCGGTGCTCAAGCAAGCATTGACCGATTCCAATTGGTGGGTTCGCTATTACAGCGCGAACAGCCTGGCCAATATGGGGGATGAGGGCTTCCATGCGCTGTGCGAAGCAGCGCTGGAGACCGACGATCACTTCAAATCGGACATGGCGAAGGATCGCATACACAAGGAGCTTCTGCGCGAACACTTCTTTGCTAGCCGGCGAGAGCAGGGTGCCGGATATCAGCCGAAGCGGATCATCTATGAGCAGTATTTCGGCGAGGCCGCGATCGCTCCGCTACTTGGCAGGGTAGGAGGCGATTATTCTGCTTAGAGATCTGCTGCTTGTTTATGGCATTGTCGTCATGTACTACGTCATTATTGTCAACTCTATTTATTTCGGCATAATGCTGTTTTCTTTTAAGAGCATTTTCTCGATTGTTCGCCGCAAGCGCTATGCGCTGCGCAGCAATCTTGCGGGCTCGGAGCATGTACCGCCGGTATCGCTGCTTGTGCCAGCCTATAACGAAGAATTGACGATTATCGAAAATGTGAAGTCGCTTATGACGCTCAATTATCCGACCTACGAGATTATCGTCGTCAATGACGGCTCCAGCGACAATACGCTGCAGGTGATGATCGAGGAGTTCGGGATGTACCGCATGGACAATCTGGCCGTGCGCTACGCGGTAAATTGCACGAAGTTCCGGGGCGTCTATTACAATCCGGAATATCCGAATCTGTATCTTATCGACAAGGCGAATGGCGGGAAGGCCGACTCGCTCAACGCGGGGATCAACTTCTCCCACTATCCGCTCATCTCGTCGATCGACGCCGACTCGCTGCTGGAGAAAGACTCGCTTATCCAAATGGCGAACCTGTACATGTCCAATCCGGAGGAGTATGTCGCCATCGGAGGCAATGTGCGGATCGCCAATGGCTGCAAAATCGAGAACGGCACCGTCACCGAGGTGAGACTGCCGAAGAAGTGGTGGCCGATGTTCCAGACGCTGGAGTATTTGAAGGCGTTCCTCGGCGGCCGCATCGGCTGGGGCGCGATCAACGGGCTGATTATCGTCTCGGGCGCATTCGGCCTGTTCCGCAAGGATTATGTCATCAAGGTCGGCGGATACCGCGAAGGGTATCCGGGCGAGGACATGAACATCATTATCAAGCTGCACCGCTATATGCTGGAAAATAAACTGCCGTACCGCGTCGCGTTCTGCCCGGAAGCGGTCTGCTGGACGCAGGCGCCGGATACGTATCATATTTTGTCCAATCAGCGCAAGCGCTGGGGACGCGGCAATCTGAAAAACATGATCGAGAACTACGACATGGCGTTCCGTCCGAAGTACAAAGTATTCGGCTTGCTGTCGATGCCGTATACGATTTTGTTCGAGGCGCTGAACCCTTATTTCAAAGTCACCGGCTTGCTCGCCCTAATCGGCTATGCCTTCCTGGACATGACGCAGTGGCCGATCGTGCTTATCTTCATGCTGATTAATTTCCTGTCCGGCATGCTGCTCGCCATCGGCTCGCTGCTGCTGGAAGAGATCGCCTTCAAGCGATATCCGCGGATCAGCGACCTGCTGCGCATGCTCGCGTTCAGCGTGCTCATGTTCTTCGGCTATCGCCAGTTGGGAAGTCTGTGGCGGATTCAAGGCCATATTCAATATTTCCAGAACAACAACTCGTGGGGGGCGATGACCCGCCAGAGCTGGCAAGAGGACAGCAAGCCGGTCAAATCGGCTTGACGATAACCGTTGGGAAAGGTGGTATTTCCGAAAATGCTGAACACGGTAATGAAACCGGAAGCTGCACCATCTGTCAAAGAAAAGGTCCATCGCTTGTGCGCCAATGACAGCGGCCGCCTGGGGGTGATTCTCCTTCACGCCCAACCGTTCGGATCGAACTGGGAAGCGCAGGCCCGGGAGTGGCTCTCGGCTGACCGGAATCTCCGCTTCGAGCTGCTGCGCGATGCGGCGCATGACATTCTGGCCGTCCTGCTGCCGGACTGCGCGCTCGACATGACCCACTATCATGCGCTGCAGCTGAAGATGCTGCTCGAGCAGAGCCATGTCGGCAAGCCGATCGTATGCGCGATAGCCGCGCTGGACAACCCGGCGGAAGCGGAATCGCTCCTCTTCGACCGCTGGTCCGAGCTGAAGACGATGGACGGCACCGCCGGCATCTGCGTCCTGCACGATGAGCTGGAGGCGCCTGACGCGAAGAAAATTCTCATCGTCGACCATGACGACAGCGTGCGCGAGTTCCTCCAGATTCAGCTCAAGCTCCAGGGCTATGAGGTGCATGCGGCTACCGATGCGATCATCGCCCTGGATATGATCCGGAAGGAAAGCTACGACCTGATCGTCACCGAGCTGAATCTGTACGGGTTGAACGGCTTGCCGTTTATTTCCCAGATTCAGAAAATGGACCTGCCCAAGGAGCCCAAAATCGTCATTCTGTCGGAGCAGCGCGTAGGAAGCACCATCGAGCACTGCTTCCAGCAGGGCGTCAGCGATTATATTACGAAGCCGTTCTCGCCGGCGGATTTGGACGCCAGAATCAGAAGCTGTTTTTAGATAGATATAAGTGCACGTTCCCGCAGAGCCGGCAAGCGGACAGCGGGAACAGCCTCTATAATCCAATTCTTCTATGGAAGGTGAAGCCTGTGAACATGTATGCCGCCAATTTGAAACACAACATCGAAAATCAATCGTCTGTCGTCGGAGTCATCGGTCTCGGATATGTCGGTCTGCCGCTCGCGGTCGAGATGTGCAAGCAAGGGTTCCGCGTCATCGGAATTGACCTGAATCCTTCCAAGATCGCCAGCATCCGCAAAGGGCACTCCTACATCAAGGACGTCAGCGATGAGACGCTGCAACAATGCATGGACACAGGACGGTTCATGGCTACGAACGAGTACGAGCATATCCGGGAGATGGATGCGGTCAGCATTTGCGTGCCGACGCCGCTGAGCGAAAATCAGGATCCGGACACGTCGTACATTACGCAAGTCGTGGATCAATTGAAGCAGTATATGAAGAAGGGGACCCTCATTACGCTGGAGAGCACGACTTATCCGGGCACGACGGAGGAGCTCATTCAACGGGAGATCGAGAAGCTCGGCTACCGCGCGGGAGAGGACTTCTTCCTCTGCTTCTCGCCGGAACGGGTCGATCCTTCCAATACGAAATTCAATACGTTCAACACGCCGAAGGTCATCGGCGGCGCCACCCCGGCCTGCCTGGAGCTGGGGACCGCGCTCTACAGCCGCGTCGTCATGAAGGTCGTGCCGGTCTCGTCCACGAAGGTGGCCGAAATGTCCAAGCTGCTGGAGAACACGTTCCGCAGCATCAATATTGCCTTCATCAACGAGATGGCGATGATGTGCGACCGGATGAGCATCGACATCTGGGAAGTCATCGAGGCCGCTTCGACGAAGCCGTTCGGATTCATGCCGTTCTACCCGGGACCGGGCATCGGCGGCCACTGCATCCCGCTGGATCCGATGTATCTGTCCTGGAAGGCGAAGGGCTTCCGCTTCTACAGCAAATTCATCGATATTGCCCAATCGATCAACGCGAACATGCCGTATTATGTCGTGGAGAAGGCCGGACGGATTTTGAATCAGAGCGCCAAATCGCTCAATCATTCCAAAATCCTTATCCTCGGGATGGCGTACAAGCCCGATATCGACGATCTGCGGGAATCGCCGGGACTGGAAGTGTACGAGCTGTTCAAGGCGAGCGGCGCCAATGTCGATTACTACGATCCGCACGCCACTCATTTCGTCAGCAAGTCGGGCAAAATGGTGCGCACGATCGACTACAGTCTGCCTGACTTCGGAACCTATGACTGCATGGTGCTGATCACGAACCACCAGTCGTTCGATTATGAACAACTGGCGGATCTGGGGATTCCGATTCTGGATACCCGCAACGCCTTCAAAGGCATTGAGCGGCCGAACATTTTCAAGCTGGGCAATTCGGTGCAGCAAATTCAGAGCGAGTGGGATCAGGTTGTTCTGGTCTAGACCGCTGCTGTGGTTGTTCCGCCGGAGCGAGGAAGGCGGTTGGCGGCCCTCGTTCCTTACCGGGCAGCACGGGCTAAAGATAGCCGTGCTGCTCTGCTATATGGTGGTCGCTCCTCTGCTGCTCAGCCAGGCCGGAACGGAAAATACGCGGGCGACCTGGCTGTGGGAGACGCAGTGGATGGCGGAAGCGCCGGCCGATATCGTCTCCTTCGCGCAGGCGCAGCGAATCAATCTGATCTATCTGCAGATTGATCAGGAGCGGGAAGCGGAGGCTTACCGCCGCTTCATCCGCATGGCCCGCGAGGCCGGCATCCAGGTGCACGCCCTGGAAGGGAAGCCCGAGTGGGCCCGGCCCGATCGCCGCGAGGAGGGCGTCGGCTTCATCCGCTGGGTCCGCGATTACAATGCGGCCGTTCCGGAGGAGGAGCGGTTCGGCGGCGTCCATTTCGATGTCGAGCCTTATCTCCTGCCGGGCTGGAAGGAGGAGCAGGCTCGCGTTGTGAAGGAATGGACGGACAGCATGGACCGCTGGATTCGCGAGGCCCGGGAGGCGGGACTGTTCATCGCGGCCGACGTGCCCTTCTGGCTGGACAAGATTCCGGCGCCAGGGGAGGACGTCTCGATGAGCGTCTGGGTGCAGGAGCGGTTCGACGCCATCACGATTATGGCGTACCGCAACCACGTCAATGCGATCTATGACGTGGCCGCCGCCGATCTGAGCATCGGGGAGCGGCTGAACCGTCCGGTCCTCGTCGGCGTCGAGCTGGGCCAGACCGACGAAGGCGAGAGCGTGTCGTTCCATGGCCAGCCGGAGCATTATTTTGATTACCATCTGCGGGCCGTGGAGCAGCAGGGAGGAGGACATCCGTCCTTCGCCGGGGTCGCCATCCATCATCTGCGCGCATGGTACGATAAGGTGTATGGAGCGGAATGAACTGGATATATAGGAGCCTTACCCATGCCCTTTGTTGGAGTTTTAAAATATACACCCTTCTTCATTGAATGACAAAAATCCGCAGCTTCAAATATCTCGTTTGAGAATGTTACTTGAATTGCGGTTATTGAAAATAAGATGAGGGGCTGAGTAAGCCAGCCCCTCGATACGGTAATAATTTATTTTTCACACTTCTAATCCAGCTCTCTATTCATTAACGACTGAAGTGTAATGAAACTCATTGAATTTTTAATTGTAACTATTTACACCATCCAAATTCAGGTCCTTTAGAACGTTAGTTACATTACCATATCCAAATAGATCTGACTTATATCTATCATGATATCCAGCAAAGGATAAAGTACCTGTAATCACTGCTCTCATCATTCCAAAGTCAGCATGAAACGTCGGTGCTCCACTATCCCCTTTAGCTGCTTTAGCCTTTACAAGCCTCATTTGTGTATAACTAATACCTGGGTTCTCTTCATCAAGGGTAAAATACCGGTTTGTAACTAGTTCACCGCAGGTAACTTCTGTTGTATCGCCGGATTTACATACGATAGAACCTAGAACTTCTTCGTCTTCTCTCTCCCAACCATTGATAGACAGACTATCATATCGATTATTATAAATAAACTTGCCTGCCTCTGATGAAGAAATTGGAATACTTAGAGCATCGGATAAACTTGGTCTTCCAGGAAAGGCCGAAACTCTGTTTACAGAACCAATAGAGCTTCCACCTTGCTGGAAAGGGTCGCCCACACGACCGCAATGCCCTGCTGTAATATAATAATATTGCCCTCTGCTATAAGCAGTAAAAGATCCTGTACACCAATATCCAGTGTTATTATTTTTAATAGCGGCCCCGCCTTCGAGTGGCCTCTTGTAATCTTCTCTGCTAATAAACTTAATCGATGACTTATCATTTATATAAATGATATTATCTGAGTCAAAAATGTCCATAAGGGGAGAATGGGTATCTTTTATTCCGACAGCAACCTTATTTTCCTTTACTAGGATGTCAGAAAAACTAATAGGAATATTGTTTTTTATTGTGTAGTCTATTATTTTCTCTTGAGTATTTATTAAATCACTTAGCGAATAATCTACATGAACAATCTCAAAGTTTGAACTTGAGGAAATTTGAGAATTAATTTTAGTTGATAAGTTAGAAAGATCATGATTTTTAACAATGTATATAATTATTTTTTCGCTTTTTTGATCGAAATACATTCCTCCAAATGCAGAATTATCTTTATTTAAGAAGCCATTCAATTGTGCAGCTTGTTTTATTAAACTTTCCCGTCTCTTAAGGGTTTTAACTTCATCATCATTAAAAAAAGTTCCATACACTATGTTATTCTTTTCTCCTTCCATATAAAGAGACTGAACAAAGTCTAGATCGTTCTTTAGCCCTAGTTGTTCTCTTAGCAAGACTGAATCACTTGTATTCATTATTATTTGGTCTTTAGGAGTGTGTTCACTTGAAAAAATAGATGATGGAAATATTAGTAACAAAACTAAAACTAAGAAAAAAACTTTAGACTTCATACCGTCCCTCCTAAATATTATATTTATAACACAATATATCCCTAAAAAAGACAATAATGTTATATGCCTTTAATGATAGCTTCTAATTCCATAAATTACATGGCAAAAAAGTACTATTTCTTATTATTTTTTTAAAAAATTATATTATTTATCCATTCATGCGTATAATATTAATGAATGAAAAATAGGGTAAGGACGTGAGAAAAGTCATGAGGAAGTTTTTTGCATGTGCGATTATCATTTTCCTTGTCTCCAATTTGGCAGTGGCGGTGAAGGCGGAGGTTCCGAAAGGACAAAAGGTAAGCGATGGCGTGCTCAAATCAGACGTGGCTCTAAGAGTGAACAACAATGTAGTCGAAGTGGATGAAGAGTCTCCTCTTCTTCATTACAAGGGACGAACCTATCTGCCGCTTCGCGCCGTTGCCCGGGTGATGGGCGGATGGGTCAGCTACGATCCGCGAACGAAGCGGATTGATATTGATCATCAGCCGATGAAGACGATGAAATCGAGCAAGAACGCGAGGACCCGGAAGGGAGACTTCACGTTGTCGCTCTATTCATCGAAGACAGTATATAAGACAGGGGAGCCGATAGACATCTGGTCGACGCTGCAATATGAAGGCGATGAGCGTATAGAAATCATTCATCCGAATCGGATGATACTCTACTCCATCCGGGACGAAGCGGGGCAAGCTACAGATGACGAGACCCAGGTTGCGGGCAAGCATACGGTATTCGAGCCTGGAGACATCGTGCTGGATGTCTTGGATTCCTTTCATCTGGTAAAGTATAATTTTCTATATAATAGGGATACTGCACCGGATCCTGGCGTAGACGATCCATTCAGCGACAATGTCCGGCGCGCTTTTTTGCCAGCTGGCAAGTACCGAATTCTGGCTTATACGTCTTCATTGGAAGAGGAGGGAGCCGGAGAGAAGCTCGATGAACTGCGGGTAGAGTTGGAGATCGAGGTGCGGGAGTAAGCGAAGCAAGAGGTGCCAACGAGTTCCAGAAGGATCGGTCTTATTGGATGCAGCTTATAGTCTGCTGCCTGCCGGTGATGGGCCGCTCGTCATCGAAGCGGCGATAGGCTGCGTCCGTGCCGAACGGGAGCAGAAGAGCTGCGGCATCCGCGATTGCGTATGCGAGCCTGTCGTGCCCACAACTGCTGTCGTCCTAAATTCGCGCGCTGTTCCGGCGGCCCAATGCGAAGGCTCATTACAGCCACTATACTGCCGGGCTGCCGGGGAAAAGCAGAACGCCGAAGGACAGAGCTCGCGCAGCGAACGGCTGCGGGCGATCCGGAGCCTGAAAAGCCGGTGCGGCCGCTGACTTCGTTATGAAGCGCATGATTCACAAGGAAGAAACCCCCAGGATAATAGATCCCTTTGCGGTCACGGAGCGTGATTGGCAAAGGGATTTTTATTTTTTTCAAAAATCAGTACGTTGCGGCGAACGAAAGGGGAGGACAGGTGTAATACAACATAAGGGGGGGAGGATGTGGGGAACGCGGGATCGGTCCGCTATGATTTGGAAACGGCTTTGGAACGATACAAGCATCCTCTCTACCGCTACTGTCTTCATCTATGCGGCTCGGCTTCGGATGCGGACGATCTGTTCCAAGATGTGTGGATACGCGCCATAAAGCATTGGGATAGTTATGATGCGAACAGGAGTCTGGAGAACTGGCTGTTCACCATCGCGACGAATCTATACCGCGATCGCTATCGCAAGGCGAAGCGGTGGCTGGGCCGCGTGAAGCAATATTTTAATCCGGAGCTCCAGCAGCGGGAGATCGCGCATATTCCGGGGTCTGCGGATGAACCTGAAGACCTATTGATAGCTTCGTACCGCAAGGAACTGGTGCGCCGCGCGCTAAGCAGACTCAAGGATGAGCATCGCATTCTCCTTGTGTTGTATTATTTCGAGGACTGCACTTACCGGGAAGCGCCGAGATATTGCGTATTCCGGAGGGGACCGTCAAATCACGGCTGAATTCGGCGAAAAAAGCATTGAAAAGGGAAGTGGAGGTGGCAGAACGTGAAAGAGACGGAGATTGAGCAGATTCTTCGCGAAATGGGCCGTGAACCAGCGCAGGTTCCTCCCCATGTCATGGCGCGCACCAGGGAGCGGATTCGAGCCAGCTCTATGACGCCGGTTCTTCTCGCGTCTCTGCTCTTAAGCGTGCTTGGTTATGGAGTTATATCCTTATGTCTCTTACATTTTATGCCTCATCTGCACTGGATGGGGTGGGGGATGCTGGGATACGCCGTGCTTACCGCCATCAATGTGATATGGGGGGCAGGCATGCTGAATCATTCCGTATATCGCTCCGGAACATGGAGGGATTGCTCATGAGAACGAAGTGCTTATTTATTAAAATCACGGTTATCATCGCGGTATTTGCAATTGGCATCGGCGGGTTCGGCATTGTGGAGATGTCGCGGGCCGGTGAATCTTTATTGGCTTATGTCCTGTTCCCGGGAGCGCTTCTTGCAATGGCGGCGCTGGTACTTGGCATTGGAAGATTTATATATAAAGATGCCGCCCGGCACGGCATGGACCCGTGGCTGTGGGCGACGATTGCGGTATACGTGCCGAACCTGATCGGAGTCATTTTATATTTTGTGGCTCGCAGCCGGAGCGAAACGGGGGGCATGTTTCCATTCCATGCCGCAACTGCGGCCGTTTGTTGACTGACGATCAACTCTATTGTCCCCGCTGTGGAACGGAACGCGGACGGCTATGCGAACGATGCCGGAACCCGCTTCATCCTTCCTGGGAATATTGTCCCGGCTGCGGGGCTGGCCCCTTTAAGCATGGAGAAGAGGACACTCCGGCGACTGATGAGTCTGATGCATGTGCACATAAGTAGTAAGTAAGTCCAGCGGTATGATGTCAAGACCCTGATTTATGAGAATTGGAAAATTTCCTTGGCGTGCAGCAGGATCAATCCCAAAAAAGGCATCACCAAACTAGACCCAGTTGAAAATGGAGTTAATTACCATAATTTAACTGGGAATTAGAGAAGAAAATTCATGAGCCAAGGCATTATTGCTCTGTCGGCTTCACCTTCCTTCTGGGCGTATAGAGTTGGTCGTTGCGTAGCAGCACATCGACCAGACGCACAAGTTTTCTTGCCGTTAAGACGAGGGCACGTTTGTGTTGATGCTTAGGGACTTCATTGAATTTCTTCCGGTA
>NZ_LDIG01000090.1 GCF_015845845.1 Paenibacillus dendritiformis | reverse complement strand
CTTCGAAACAAAGTCAGCCGCAGGCGGGTCAAAACGGTCATCGAAAATCTGATCTGGCTGGCCTCTCGAATGGTAGAGCATGCCAGACAAACGAAGCTCCGCTTCGGAAGACATAGTCCATGGTTTCAGACATTCCAGCGCATTTACGGGACCTTGTCGGGATAATAGATTGCGAACCTATGTTTCCGTTCAAGCTTTGCACAAGGGAAGCTTTGTTTCGTGATGTCTTTTTCAAGTGAATCGAGTCATCACCTCTGCTTTCTGCGCCTATCGTTACAACTGATAGTGATGGTTCTCTTATTCGTAACCCTTTCACGGATTCAGGTTTCAATTTCAGGAAAAAGAAATGGTTGTGTTCGATAAAGCGAAATGGCATTACGATGGTGAGTTCCGGCAGGAATTGGATATCTTTCAAGCTTATGTCCCGATCGGCATGTTCGTGGCCTGGGTAATCAAAAACGAACTGTGCAGCAAGCGGACTCGCAAAAGCGACGCATCGGATATCGAGCTTGTCAGACAGGATAAAATGACAGGCGCGCAGTTTTATCGGGATAACTGGGATGGCGTGCTGAGCTCGAACGATTTGTCGGATGAGGCGGATGCGTTCGCGCGGGAGTATTTGAATATCCACAACGATATTTATACGGCCGTTGATTTCACGGAAATAGTGGCGACCGGCTTGCCAACGATCTATCATGTGGAAGATACCATCGAGAATTATCGCATGATCGAACCGGTTATTTCGGAACGCTACCGCGACTGGAAGCAATCATGAACTGTGCAAGATCGTCAATGAGGAAGAGAGCCGACTTTGAAATGCGATGTGCAAATCGGATTTTACTGTGACACCGTCAACTGTGTCTCACTGACGCTTTTGGCGGTATTTTTGTGCCTGCCAACGCGGCAATTTTTTGAAATGAAACCTCATTCCCGATTTTCCTGTATTATAAGATAAGATGTAATCTATTCGAGGGGGAGCGCAGCATGGGAATCTTGTCGAGGTTCAGGGATATTATGGCAAGCAATGTGAATGCGTTGTTGGATAAGGCGGAAGACCCGGAGAAGACGATTGATCAGTATATGCGAAGCTTGCACCAGGACCTGGGCAAGGTGAAGGCGGAGACGGCTTCGGTGCTGGCGGACGAGAGCAGGGCCCGCAGGGCGTTGGATGAATGCAATGCCGAGATCCGCAAGCTGCAGCGTTACGCGGAGAAATCCGTGGAAGCCGGCAAGGAAGAGGATGCGCTCAAGTTCCTCGAGAGGAAGGCAGCGCTGGCAGGGGAGCAAAGTGAATTGCACACGGCCTATGAATTGGCTTCGGCCAACGCCGCAAAGATGAAGCAAATGCAGGATAAGCTCGTCTCGGATATCGGGCGGCTGGAGGCGCGGCATGCGGAGCTGAAAGGGAAGCTGGCGGCTGCAAAACTGAATTCCGGAAGCTATTCCCCAGGTGGTGTCAATGCCTCGTTCGACGCGCTGGAGGAGAAGGCGAATCGGGCTCTCGATGAAGCGATGGCCCTGGCCGAGCTTCGGGCAGGAGCGAAGGAAGACGATCTGGATGACCTGATTGCGCAATTGGAAAAGGATATGAACAAGAAGGCGAGTCCATCCACCAATACGGAAGATGAATTGGCTGCACTCAAAGAGCGAATGAACAAGAAGGAATAAGGGCTTCTTTGTAATAGGGGTGAGCAGGATGCCGGTTATCGAATATAAATGCCCGAATTGCGGCAGCGGGATGGAGTTCAATGCGGAAACGGGAATGCTAGCCTGCCGAAGCTGCGGAAGGGAAGACAATATCGAGCAAATTCCCGATCCTTTGACGAAGCAAGTGTTCTCGGAAGAAGATAAGACCAAGGAATATCACTGCAATAGCTGCGGAGCCGTCATTATGACCGACGCGGAGACGAGCGCAACGAACTGCAACTTCTGCGGCTCGGCCGTCGTGCTCGGCGACCGTCTGACCGGGGAACTGGCCCCGGCGAAGATTATTCCGTTTTCCATCAGCAAGGAACAAGCGATGAAGGCCTTCCGCAAATGGTGCCGAGGCGGTCTGGTAACGCCACGCGGGTTCATGACGGCGGATCGAATCAAAGGAATCACCGGGTTGTATGTGCCGTTTTGGCTGTATGACCTCCATAATGAAGTTGAGGCATATGCCCGTGCCACGAGAGTAAGCACGTACACTTCGGGAGATTACGAGTATACCAAAACCGATTATTATGACATCTACCGGGAAATCCATCTTGATTATGTAAGGGTGCCGATTGACGCATCGAAGAAAATGAATGATGAACTGATGGATAAACTGGAGCCGTTTCCTTATGAGAAGCTGGAAAGCTTTAAAACGCCGTATCTGGCCGGCTACATTGCCGAAAAGTACAGCTATAACGAGGAAGAGCTATACCCCCGGGTAAAACATAAAATAGAAGATTATATCCACTCTTATATTAAATCTACGGTGTCGGGCTATACGACCGTAAGCTATACCAACATCAACATCGATACCGAACTGGAGCGTGCCGATTATGTCCTGCTTCCGGTATGGATGGTGAACTATGACTATAATAAAAAGGAGTATATGTTCGCCATGAACGGCCAGACAGGCAAGGTGGTCGGCAAGCCTCCGATCAGCAAGGGGAAAGTGGCCGCCTGGTTTGCCGGGATTTCGGCCGCTTCTTTCCTCGTCATGCACGCGGTATCCTCCTGGATTTTGGGAGGGGGATTGTGGTGAGAAGGAAAAGAGCGATCCTCGTTCTCCTGTTCTTCTTCCTTATGATGGCGGCTCTTCCGATGGATATCAATGCAGGCGAAGCGGCTGTCACGAAGGAAAAGCAGTTGATTTTCGATATGGCGGAGCTGCTTACTTCGCAGGAGGTTAAAGAGCTGAACGCGTTGGCGAATCAATACGGAGCCGAGCGGGAAACAGACTTTCTTATTGTGACGATCAGCGGTCCGGACACGTATGACGTGAAGAAAATGACGCAGGATTTCTACGATACTTATGGACCGGGCTACGATAAGCCGCATGGCAATGCCGCCATTTTGATGGTGGACATGACGAATCAGGAAGTGTACCTGGCCGGATTTTATAAAGCGAAGACCTATCTGGATGATGACAGACTCGACAAAATACGAAGAAAGATATCATCAGATATGTCAGATGGCGAATACAAGCTTGCCTTTCAAAAATATATCCAATTAGCGCATAAATATATGGGATTCCGCCCAGAGGTGAACCCGGACAATCTCTTCTTCAATACGTGGGTGCAATTGGGCATTGCGATGCTCATCGGAGGGAGCATTGTTACGTTGATGGTCCGTCATTCCGGCGGCCGGGTTACAGTCAATTCCCGGACCTACGAGAACGCCCGTACTTCGGGCGTGGTCGCCCATGAGGACAGGTACCTCCACACCAGCACGACGAGACGGAAGATCGAACGGAGCAGCAGCAGCGGCGGCTCAAGCGGCGGAGGCGGAGGGACCACGTCAGGGGGCCATTCGCATAGCGGCAGCAGAGGATCATTTTAGAGAATGAGTGAAAGGACGGGATGAGAATGGGATTCTTCAGAAATCAATTTGCGAATGTAGTCGAGTGGGAAGAATTTCGAGACGATATGATTTTTTGGAAATGGAGCAACCGGGAGATTAAAAAGGGCTCCAAGCTAATTATCCGCGCCGGGCAAGACGCGATTTTTGTAAATAACGGCAAGATCGAAGGAATTTTCAAGGATGAAGGGGAGTATAGCATTGATTCGGATATCATCCCGTTCCTGTCTACGTTAAAAGGATTCAAATTCGGCTTCAACAGCGGGATGAGGGTGGAAGTCCTGTTCGTGAACACGAAGGAGTTTACCGTCCGTTGGGGAACGCAGAACCCGGTTCTGATCCCGTCTCCGCAGCTTCCGGGCGGCCTGCCTATTCGCGCCAACGGCACGTTCAATTTTAAAGTGAGCGACTACGTAACGCTGATCGATAAGGTGGCCGGAATGAAGGACAGCTATCTGGTGGAGGATGTGAAAATCCGGATTACTTCCGTGCTGGATCAGCTGTTAATGAAGTGGATCAGCCGGGAAGGGAAGGACATGTTCAACCTGCAGGCGAATGCTTCCGATATTGCCGCAGGCATTCGCGAAGATCTGGATATGCAAGTGATGGACAACGGGCTGACGATTACCGGCTTTCAAGTGATGAGCTTCAATTACCCGCAAGAAATTCAAGATATGATTACGAAGACGGCTTCCCATGAGATGATCGGCAATGTGCAGAAATACCAGCAGGTGACGATGACGGACGGCATTGCCTCCGGCAGCGTCAAAGGCGGGGGCGCTGCTTCGGACATGGCAGGCATGATGATGGGGATGAACATCGCCAACGAAATGGTGAAAAATATGAATCAAAACCAAACGCCAAGCCAAAATCAAAAGCCTGCGGCCGAGGCCGCGCCTGCCGCTTCCTCTTCTGCCGAAGGCAATACCAAGCCGAACTTCTGTCCGAACTGCGGCACCAAAAACGAAGGGTCCAACTTCTGCCCGAATTGCGGCCACAAGCTGAACTGACCCAGGCCTTCCGAAAGCCGACCATGCAAGGTCGGCTTTTTTGAGGATTTGTCGACACGCACAGACTACAGCTCATCCGCAAGGCCTAACAGGGCGATGCCGGCAATGACCATGATGATTACCGCATACTGCCTCTTGTTTAGCCGCTCCTGGAGGAAGATTCGGGACAGGATGACCGAAAAAATGCGGTAGGAAGCAATCAGGGGCGCCGCAATGATAGCGTCGTTGGACATGGCGAATACAGAGAAGAACGGCCCCGTGGTCTCGAACAGGGCGGCCGGAATCATGGAAATGAACGCTTCCCCATGCAAGAGCGGTTATGACCGCAAACAAAAACTACATGATTCGTTCTCCTTGTTCCATATTTCACATATAGTGTAAGCCCTCTCGTTATAAAGACTTCGCCAGGAATGTCAAGAGCAAGAGATTGCAATTCAGGTCAAATATACAGTTCCTCTTGCTTGCTATGATGACAAGGAAAGGAGGAGGCCTTTGTGTACGAATGGAATGAAATGGTCCAGCTCATGATCGATTGGATCGATAAGGAGATTACAACGGTGCCTTCGTTGATGGAGATGTCCAAGCAGCTCGGATATTCGCCCTATTATTGTACGAAGCAGTTTCACGCGTTAACGGGCATGACGCTGCGGGATTACGTGTGGATGCGCAGAATCAGCCGCGCCGCTCTGGAGCTTCGCGATACGGAGACTCGTATTTTGGACATCGCGGTGAAGTATGGATTTTCGTCACAGGAGGCATTTACGCGGGCCTTTGTGAAAGCTTTTCAAGTCACTCCCTCGGCTTACCGCAAAAGCCCGGGACCGATTCCATTAGCCGTTCGAGCCGAAGTGTTCTCCCCTTACCATTATGTAAACAAGGAGCGAGGCAGAATGAGAGAGGTACAGGTGCAGGAAACAGAAGTCAAGGTGGAGTTTATACCGGCGCATAAGTTTATCGGAATTTGGGACAGCTCGGCACAGAACTACGGCCAATTCTGGAGCAATGGGCATGATTGCGATGACATTTGCGGGATTCTGGAGAGCCTGTCTCATCATACGCTGTCTGGGCAATTGAGCCAGACGGCAGGATGGTTTTACGAAAACGGACGTAAGGGGTATTTCTACGGCATCCCCGTTCCTCATTATTATAAGGGGGACATTCCGGAGGGAATGGAGTGCCGGGACATCCCGGAGTCCGAGTATCTCGTTTTCTTTCATCCCCCTTTTGACTATTTGAAGGGCAACGGCGAGGTCATGAGCAAGGTGGAGCTGGCGGCGTGGAGCTTCGACCCTGCGAGCATGGGCTATGAATGGGATGAAGAGACAAAGCAGGACTATCAGCGTCATTTCCCGGAGGGGTACGGTTATGCCGTGCTGCGTCCGGTGAAGAAACGCAGCTAAAATCACGAAAGCGAAAACCGGCAGAACATCACTGCCGGTTTTGGTGACTATTCACTCGAAATATCGAAGATACACATCCTCCAGATTCGGCTTTACCGTTCGGGATTCCATATGCTCCAAGGGTTCATCGTGAACGATTCTCGCCCAGATGCCGCTTGAATCGCTCGTAATCTGGCTAACTTTGAAGCGGGACTGCACCTCGGCAAGCTCAGACTCTGTGACGCGCACCTCATGGACTTTGCCTTCCATGCCGGCCAGGATGCGAGCAGGCTCGTCTTTGACAAGAAGCTTGCCTTCCTTCATGAGAAGAATTTGCTTCGAGATGAACTCGATATCGGACACGACATGGGTTGCGATAAGCACAATTTTGTTCATGGCGATGGTCGATATGAAGTTGCGTATGCGTATGCGTTCTTTCGGATCAAGCCCTGCGGTCGGCTCATCCAGGATCAAAAGCTTCGGATCATTCAATAGCGCTTGGGCGATCAGAATACGCTGCTTCATTCCGCCTGAGTATGCGCCAAGCTTCGTATCCGCATCCTTGCGCAGATTCACGATGTCCAGCAGATCATCGATTCTTTCTCTAGCCTGCTGCGCCTTGATCCCTTTGAGAGCGGCGATGTACCATAGAAATCTCCGACCCGTGAAATGATGATAAATTCCTTGCTGCTGAGGCATGTATCCTAAAATATTCCGATACTCCTTGCCGAGACGAGAGATGCTCTGATCGTTATAACGAATTTCGCCTTCATCCTGCTTCAACTGGTTGGTAATCAAATTCATTAACGTAGACTTGCCTGCCCCATTCGGACCCAATATGCCGTATATTCCGGGAGAGAACTCGGCACTGAAGCGATCCAGCGCTGTTTTTTGCCCTTTGTTATAACGCTTCGTTACACGATCGATCGTCAGTTCCAACGTTAATCCCCCTTCCAAGTAAAGCTATTGAATGTCCGCCACGCGCCAAGGGCACATCCGGCGCCAAGAAGAAACAGTATTCCGTAATAGATGCTCATGTTCAGCGCATACTGTGATGTCGGAAAGGCATGGTACAACTGAAAAATAAGATTAAAAGACACGCTGCCGATAGGGTTCCATCCCATATACTGCAAACCTAGCGGGATGACCACGATCGCGGTTGAAATCAACAGCAGGAGCGTTTGTTTTTTGAGAACGACCGCCAGAAATAGCACGGCATGAACGAGCAGCAGCACGCCTCCAATCTGGAGCGCACCCATCAGGATAACATATTGCAGGATGCTCAACGATCCCGTTACATGTCCGAGCAATTCGATGCTCTGAACCGGAGCCTGCCAATCGATATCAGGGTAATGGCTTAGCAGATTATAGAACTTCGGTATCTGAAGCAGAAGGAGCAGGAAGACGCTGTACAGATAGGCAACGGCATGCTTGGAAAGGAACAGTTTCCCCCGCCCGTGTCGGGTGCTTCGCAGGATAGCCATCATGCCATACCTGTAATCAAGGGCGAACAGCGGGCTAAGTCCGGCCAGCAGCAAGATGGTATAGAATAGTCCGTCCTCCAGATCCGCCTGCTTCCGATTGAACAGCGCATCGGAAGAGATGACATTCACGAAGCTGCCCGTAATTCCGCGGGCTTTCTGCAGCCTGAGCAAGTAATCCCTCTGTTCTTCAATGAATTGAAATGCTTTCGCTTGCTTGGCGAACTCCTCCAGCTTCACCTTTTCCGTATTATAAACCGTAAAATCAATGCTGCCGGACGTATATTGCTCATACCAATAAGCGAGCTGCCGCGGCAGATCATCATATTTCGCCCTTTCTTCCTGGAGGAAGTTCAGCTTGTCTTCATTTATTGGGCCGCTGATATGATCCAGATAGCGGTTATATACGATGGAATCGTAATCGAACCTTCGCTCATCCCAATCGATCTGCTGGTATACGATAACTCCGGCGAGGACCAACAGCAGAATGCTTTTTCCGGAGATGAACAATTTAAATCCTTCATGCACCAATAGGGAATTGGTACGCCGCAGCTTGAACCATGCCGCATGCCATCTTCTTCGCCAGCGATCCCAGGGAAGCCGGGAGCCGATCCCTGCATCGGACACATAAAGCCACGCGCATAGTACGGGAAGCAGCATCATCACAGCCCCGCCAAGCCAATACGTCAATGTCGTCTTCTTCACCGGGTAACCGAACACATTCAAGTTGTGATAATCCGCAAGAAGCTGGAAGGAATCGTAGAATGCAACCACATTCATATATTTGAACATATTCAGGTATGAATTCGGATGGATCATGGAATAGCATAGAAAGCTGATGCCTAGCAACCCCGCTGTCGCCAGGTAGACTCCTCCGGCTCGGCGAAATAATAAGAACAAGGCGGCAAGCATCCAGGCAAACAATAGGTTGGCAGCCACCTTCAGCAGCAGATACAGGAGCAGGAACTGGCCTGCTGTCAACGCTTCGACTGCGCCCTGGAACGACGGCATCGATTGGATATAACGGTCAAGGTCCCCAAAGCCATAGAGCTGTTCGCTTATCACCAAAATCGATCCCTGATATAAGAGGGTCAGCAGCATGGTCAGCAGGCTCAGCACAACCCATTTCGCTCGCCACAGGTCAAGCAGACCGTTGCGCGTCGAACGGATAAGGCGGGTCAGCCCTTCTTCCTTCTCAACCTGGAACAAAATGATACATAGCAGGAACAGAAGCGCGGCCAGGCACATGTCCGTGGACTGCAGCCGCGTGCCTGAGGTGAGCCCCTCTTCCAGTCCCAACTGCAGCGGCAAGCCGCGGAGCGGTTCGAAGTCTTGCACCGTCTTCCCAATATTGCGGTAGGAGTAAGTTCCCTCCTGATAGAAAATCGACACGGACAGCATTTCTTCTGCCCGAATGCTCATTTCTTCCATCGTCCGCCGATACTGTTCCATATGCTCATATTGCTTATTGATCCGTTCGATGAGATATAAATCCCGGCCAATCAGCTCCGGATTGCCTGCATACGGGCTTTGCTTATAACGCTTATACTCCTGAGGGTGGGCTTGCTTCGCTTCATTAACAGCCTGTTCCCAGATGTCTTCGGCCATGCTGCCTTCTTGGGCAAATGTGCTGTACAAAGCCAATAACTCTGCTTGTCTGGCGGCTAATGCCCGCCCTTCATCGGCTGGCAAGCTTCGATATTGCTGTTCGAGGCGTTGATACTCGTCTCTATGTTGAATCAGAGCTATTTGTTCCCGGAACTGCGTATTATAGTAGAACAGCCCATTGCCGATCAGGAGCAGGAGGGCCAGAAGGGCAAAGACTCGTCTATGCCACACCTTCAACAGTTCATATCCGATTAAAGTCATGAGGAACTCCTTGCATCAATGGCATTGTCAAGGTTTAACGGAGCTTTGTCTCCAACAAAGTTTTTAATGTAGCCTGCCCTGACTCGATCTCTCGTTTGTCCAAATACAAGATGGAACTCTTATCCGACTGCTCGTTATGGGCAAACATATAGCGATCGTCACCTGGAAGCATTTCAATATGTTTAGAAAAAGGAGATAAATCGATCTTATGAACCAGAGCATTATCTTTGAAAATCGATAGCTGAACCGGGATGTCTGGTGCATACTCATGGACATATCCGCCTATAGGCTGGATATAAGTATATGACGAATCCTTGTAAATATAGGAAATGATAGGCGGATGATCGACTGGAACTTCTTCGATATGATTGCCTTCCAGGTCAGACGAGTATTTCTTATGCGTCCGCTTGTCCAGCGGATCTCCATAGAAATAAGAGAAGTAAAGCCTGTTATTAGCGATGCTGCGTAAGCTGGATAATCCCCCATCTCCGCGATCCCACAATGTGGTTACCTGGCCGCTGTGAAGATCGTATCGTTGGGTTTCATAGCCTTTCTCGTTGAATACGAGCCAGTATAATTGCGTTCCATATGGAATGATATCGGTAATCTCATTCACTTGCTCAGATGCGTGATAAATCAATTCAGGATCTTGCTTCAAATTATTAAGGCTCGCTTTGAAGACATTAACTTCCAGGTCGTTCTCTCTGCTCCCGTCTGTCGTCGTATAATAAAGAAAACCCCGGTGTATGGCCAGCGATCTCGGTGCGGCTTCAAAGGTTTTAATGACTTTTCGATTTTTTCCGTCCGGATCTAACCTGACGAGCATCCAGGTATTATCGAACCTCGAGCGTTTGCTTTCCCGATCCCAGTAGCTTTCCAATACATACAGGTGGGTATCATAATATTGTAAAAACTGAGGAGGCTCGGATGATGAAAATGGAACGAACGCCGAGCAGTTTTTGGTAGTCGGGTTATCTATGCATTGATTGTCAGGGCGATTATCCAGGAGAATGGGTTTTGTGCTCTCTTTGTCCATATAATAAATCAGTTGTTCGTGAAGGAAGTAATATCCCGTCTCTGATCGGGTTATCTTCAAACCATACCCTTGTTTATGGAACATAAATGGATAATCCCAATCCAAGTGATACTTATTGTCGTCAGGAAATGTGTTATTGGAACATCCTGATGCAAGGATCAGGCATAGCAGCAGGGGAAAGAAAATGTACTTCTTCATCACGGTATCCTTTCTCTAGATATTACAGTTTTGTGAGGATAAAGAGATAATGCCTTGGGGAAAGGGAGCCGTTCCCCTTCCCCCAAGGCTAAATTGTTAATATATAATGTTATCGGTAGTCAACCGACGTAGTATCTTCCCATGTAGCTGAACCTACTTCTGCCTTATGCTCTGCGGTTGCGGATATTGACAATGCCGGCACGTATTGTGCTTTGGCGGTAGCTGAGACACCTGGCTGCTTTTCATAAGCCGAAGCTGTTGAAGAGCGAGTTTTGTTTGCATCTCCATGCTTGTAGTAGTAAGTTACTTTAACAGAAGAGTAACAATTGCTGCCCCCACATGAAGTTTGTCCTGAGGCGCTGTCACTGTAAATTGTTATCCTGCCAGAAGTGTCGTTATTTCCAGCTTTCCCACTTGTTGTTGATGACTTAGCATACGCCCCGCTAGCAAATAACATCGATGCTGCCAGCACAGAAGTTACAAGAGCTAAACATTTTCTGCGGTTAAGCATCAAGAGAATCACTTCTAATCAGTTATTAGGTGATTTGCAAGTGATTTCCTATGATGTTACTACCAGTATTCGGCCGAATTAGTAGTATAAGCACCACCTGATACATATATTACCACATAATTGGTTTATATGTATATAACAATTTAAGCGCTTCTCCCTGATTTCCTACGTCACCTGATGCCGCTGGAATACGCGCCGGGACACACAGACAAGGACTGCAGTGAAGGCGATGACGAAGCTTAATTATACGTTTTTGCTATGTCAGCCGCGCATACCAGCTCTTTATCGTTGTCATATATTGATTTATCGGGCAACAACTGGTGTTGAGGAGGGAATGAATGGTGAGGTCGGGAGCGGCGCAGGAGTTATATTTGGAATTATTGAAGAAAACAATCTTATTTGAAATATGGCTAGAACATGAGCCCGGAGCGACCTCCCAGAATCGATTGAACGGGCTGGACTGGCCCCAAATCGCTCACAGCATGATCGGCAGATTACGCATGAATCAACTGCATGAGAGCATGAAGTCCGTTATTCAAGATCGGGTCGAAGGCGATTTTATCGAGACCGGCGTCTGGAGAGGCGGGGCCTGCATCTTTATGAGGGGGTTTTTGAAGGCTTACGGAATTACGGGCAGGCGGGTATGGGTAGCCGACTCCTTCGAAGGCTTGCCGCCGCCGGACGTGGAGAAGTATCCGGTCGATGCCGGGCTTGAGCTTCATACCGTCGATTTTCTGAAAGTCTCCATGGAAGAGGTCGCCCGTAATTTTCAAAAGTACGATCTGCTTGACAGTCAGGTCCAATTCCTGAAGGGATGGTTCAAGGACACGCTGCCATCTGCCCCGATCGACAAAATTGCCATCGCAAGGCTGGACGGCGACATGTATTCATCGACGATGGATAGTCTGACCAACTTGTATCCAAAAGTATCTCCAGGCGGCTACATCATTATCGACGACTATGCCATCAGTAACTACGCTCCGGCAGTACATGATTTCAGAAACCTGCATCAAATTCAAGATCCGCTGATTCAGATCGACTACTATGGCGCATATTGGAGAAAGTCGAAATAAACAAATGGAAGCGAGAGCTGGTATCCCATCTATAGCGGCGTACCAGCTTTTTGCATATCACAATGAATATTCGCTATAGCTTCAGCGTATGCTTCCGTTCCAGGCGACGCAAAAGCTTTCTCGTGATGAGGTACGAGATGATCGCTGGTTCACGGTTGGACCTCCTATTGCGGAATAAGACGCTTCCTGAAATCAAGCCTATTCATCATTATCGGAGGAAATGGGAAAATCGTGAAGAGGAAGGGAACGGGCAGGAAATGACCAAACCTAAAACCGCCTTTCCTCAAAAAACGGAGGAAAAGGCGGCTTCATGAACAATCTGTCTGCAGTTAACGAACTTTCGTAACCGGATACGGGCGCGGCAGCTCGATGCCCGCGCGTTGGACGATTGCCCGGGCCGTATCCTGCACGCGATCGAGAATCGCGTCCTCGTCCAAGGTGACAATGCGGCGCTCCTTCATCAACCATTGTCCGTTGCACATCGACGATTCGACGTTGCTGGAATGCATCGCGTAGACGAGGGTCGATACCGGATCATGCACCGGCAGCACGCCCGCGCTGCGCGGATTGATGATGATAAGGTCGGCCTTCTTGCCTGCCTCCAGCGATCCGATCTCATCCTCCCAACCGAGGCAGCACGCTCCGTTGACCGTGGCCATCTCCAGTACCTGCACAGCCGGAAGCTTCGTCGGCGTAAGCGTGCGGCCCTTGTGAATCAGCGCGGTCAGCAGCATCTCGTCGATCATGTCCATCCGGTTGTTGCACGGCGCTCCATCCGTAGCGATGGATACGGTAATGCCGCGTTCCAGCATCTCCGGAATGCGGGCGAAGCCGAGCACACGCATCGCGGCCGCCGGGTTGTGCGATACCTTCACATCGTGCAGGCGGAACAGATCGATTTCCCGGTCCGTCATCCACACAGTATGAACGGCCAGCATATTCGGGCCGAGCACGCCGAGGTGAGCGAGATGCTCTACGGTGGTGCGGCCGCGCTGCTCTTCCACAAAGCGGATCTCCTCCGGAATCTCCGCCACGTGCATATGGATGCCGACGCCATGGCGATCGGCCAATTGCTTCGTGCGCACAATCAGCTCGTCCGAGCAGTTGAAGATCGTGCGGAGGCCGAACCAGACGCGCAGGCGCCCGTCCGCCCGGCCGTGCCAGCGCTCGAACAGTTCCTCCTGCACGGCGAGCGAGTGCTCCGTCGACTCCCGCCATGGCTCCGGCAGCCCTTCCGGCATATCCATCGTCGCGCGGCAGATCACGGCGCGAAGGCCTGCCTCCTGCACCGCACGGGCGATGCCGTTCACTTCCTTGCCGCCCGCCTCCGCGAACGTCGTCACGCCCGAGCGGATAAGCTCCAGGCTGCAAGCCAGCGCGGACAGATACGCTTCTTCCTCCGTCATGCAGCTCTCATAAGGGAAGACGCGCTTGTACAGCCAAGTGAGCAGATCGACATCGTCGGCAATGCCGCGGCCGAGCTGCTGCATCGTATGCACATGCGTATTGATTAGCCCCGGCATGACCGTCTTCCCGTTCAGCTCTACCACTTTCGTGTCCGCCCGCACCTCGGACGGATCGACAGCGCCAATCGCCTTGACGCGGTCGTTCTCAATCAGCACATCGCCATTCTGGAATACGCGGCGCTCCCCGTCCATCGTCAATATCCAGCCGTTCTTCAACCATACTTGTCCCACCGGATAATCCCTCTCTTCGCTTGTCGCCGGAAGGGACGCGCCAAATCTTTTTTGGGAGCGAGCTTCGGTCTTCGTTCCAGGTTGGGGACAGATACGAATACGTAGGACCGGGCAATGATGGCGACGAGACGGTTCACGTATATGGCACCGTGCTGCAATACGAGCCGAACAAGGTATTCAGCGGAACGGAGCATCCGGGCCCGTCCTATTACAGCAATCACGCCGAACTGGAGACAAGAATCACCTTCACGCTGGAGACGGTTGGCCAGTGCACGAAGCTGACGCTAGTCAATGATCAGTGGCCGGACAATCATCCTTCCTATCCGAATGCCAGTTCCCATTGGTGGATGATTCTCTCCAACGTCAAGACGCTGGCCGAGACGGGCAGAACGCTGGATCTCGGGTGGCAGCCCGCTGCATTGCACGAGAAAAGAGAGCCTTACGTGAAAAGAGCACCTGCATATCGCGGTGCTCTTTGGCATGTTTAACCTGCTTGATCACAGGTATTTATCCCGTGATTATCCGCATTCTCACCTGGCTCCGTTCCTGGATTCGGGGAGAAGCATCGCGAGCAGGCGCAGCGCGCCTCTCAGCCTGACCGGCTTCCGAGTCCTCCGCACGTAACGGTAATCGGTCAATTCCACCCCCGCATCACGCCTCGCATAGGCGAAATCATCGTCCAGCATCAGCCGGTACTCCCATACCCGTTTTTCCCAGGAAGGAATCCACGCCGCCATGAAGCTGTCCTCGACCGCCGGGTGGATATACGTCTCGACAATACCTTCCGGCAGTTCGTACAGCTTGCCAATCAGCATCCGCTTGAAGCTGTCATAGGTTTCTCCTTCTTCAATAAAATACGGGTGCGAGAGCAGGTAGTCGGGCAGGGGAACGCCCAGCGCATCGGCAATGGCCACCACCTTCCGCAAGGTCTGCTGCGCCCCGGCGATGGAGGCGAGGAGATGATCCCGCTCGTCGATGCGCCGGAACAGCCGGAAGGGCAAGCCCCAGCGGGAGCAGCGCCACAGGACATAGGGCAGGAAGCTTCGGCCCGTGGCCATCCCGTACAGGCTCCCCATATGATTGTCGACATGAGAGATGTCGACGCCAGCTTGGCGGGCGGCCTCGTATTGGGCGTGCAGCTCTCTCTTAACGTCGGGAGCGCTCGCTTTCCGTTCGAACGCTTCGACGGTGGCGTGCAAATAGCCGGAGCCATCGTGCAGGGACGGACCGCCGGTTAAGCTGCTCCAGCGGTAGCCCTCGAATTCGCTGGTCAGCGTGAGGTGCAGGCCGACATTGCGCTGGCCGGTCCGCCTGCACCATTCCGCGGCTTCCGCGAAGGCCGGAGCGGGAGGCATAATCGTGGCGGAGGATACGGCGCCTTCCTCCAGCAAGCGGATGATGGCCTGATTGGCCGCCGGACTCTGCCCGAAGTCGTCGCAATTGAGTATGAGTCGAGTGCGAATATGGCGCTGAGTCATGACGAATGGCTCCTTCCATAAGATTGGGGCTGATCATGTAGCTTGACGGCCAGAGATAGAAGAAAGGCGACAGCCAGCAGACAGAACGGAACGGCGCTAATCAATACCCGGAACGTTCCTTCCGGGTTCGGCCCGGGATTGTCTCCGCTCACATAGCCGAAGAGCAGGCCGACGACCCAGAACGACAGGGCGGAGATAAGCCCGCTGGAGCGGGTGATGAAGCCGCCGACAGCCGTATAGACACCTTCGCGGCGCTGCCCCGTCTTCGCGAAGTCCCGGTCGATAATCTGGCTGCTCAGCACCGGCGGCGTCACGAGGAAGCCGGCCAAGCCGAACCCGACGAGGATGCCCGCCCCGATGCCGCTGGCGAGACCGCTGCCGAACCAGAGCGGGAGGACGGACAGACCGTAGGCGGCCATGGACAGGCGCCAGCCCCGGATGCCGCCCAGCCGGTTGACGATCCAGTACCAGACGGCGACGAGCGGGATAACGGAGACGAAGACAGAGGCCAACAGCAGAGAGACTTGGGATTCGGGAATGTTCAGCACATATTTGGCGTAAAAGGGGATCATGGAGCTCACAAGCCCGTTCACGGTCTGGGCGAAAGAGTTGGCGATATTGAAGATCAAAAATTCCCGGTTCTTCAGCGTCTCGCGGAACGCTTCCTTCAGCGGAAGCCGCGGCTCGTGCTGAATGCTCATATTTTCCTGGATGGAACCGGTGCACAACAGCATGAATACGGCGAAGAGAAGGGCATAGACAAGGGACATATAGCCGAAGCCGATGAAGGCAAATAGAATCGGCGTCAGGGCGGAGCCGATCAGGATGGCGGCGATCTGGAAGCCCTGCTGTATGGCGGAAGCTTTCGCTCGCAGGCGCTCCCCGCGGAACAATTCCGGGAACAGCGCCCCGTAGTTGACCCAGATGACGGTCGACACCGCTTCGAAGAGCAGGAGCGCGATGAGGAACCAGAGGAACAGGCTGTTCTGGTGCTGCGCCAATCCCGGCGGCACGGCGAAGATCATGCAGAACGTCAGCATGAACAGCGGAATGGAAGCCCAGAGCCACGGCTTGCGACGACCGAAGCGCGTGCGGGTGCGATCGGACCAGTGGCCGAACAGCGGCTGGTTGACGGCATCCCAGATTAGGTAAATCGTGCGGGCCAATGTAGCCAGCCCGACGCCGAGCCCCAGCTTCTCGACATAATAGTAGCTGTAGAACGCGCTGAAGGCTTGCGTCGGCACCATCATCGCGAACATGCCGAGCGCGTAGGACAGCGGGGAATTGAGCCAAGTTCCGCGCATCAGAGGCTCCTCCATTCTTGGGAACAGTCTGCCGTCGTATAGGGCGTTCGAAGAACCGCTCCCATACGGCGCGGAATGAATCCGCTACTTACGTATGTATGCGGCCGGAGCGTGAATTAGAAGGTGACCTGGCCTTCCGAGAGGCTGCTGCCGGGCCGCGCTTCGCGGGCCGGCCAGCGAACCCTTCCCCCGCTGTCACTGTTGCTGCAGCTTTGCAAACAACTGATCGACTTTGCCTTTATCCGGTATGAACTCCTGCGTCAAATTTCTGAGATCCTGTTCGTTCTCGAATTGATCCAGGTCTTTGCCGTACCAGCTCTGCAATTGTTCTCTGGTGATGAGGTAGCTCTGGCCCTCCAACTCCAGATGGAGCTGGTCGACATTCCTTACCAAGGCGAACAAAAAGGTAGCATTGAAAATGACGGTCTCTCGAATTTCGCTTACGCTCATTGGAGAAGCCGCCTCATTGTATTGCACCGTGATGCGGTAAGGCTTCTCGTCCGTGCTCAGCGAGAACTGCTTCAATCGGTCGCTCTGCGGAAGCATCCCCAGAATGCTGCCGATGGCGCTGTTGTCGCCGGCATAGGAATTTTTATACTGGAAAATATCTTTGTCTCCCGTGCCAGCGTTGCGGCTGTTCGAGTCGCAACCCGCGAGCGCCAACAACAGGACAAATAAAAAAATCAAAGGTCTGTTCACTTTCATCGATGATCCTCCCCGTTCGGTCTGCCCTCGATGTCGAAGGATGGCGTCATTCGAATTCCTTGTTCGTCTTCAGCAGCGTCAGAATATCTTTGGACGCGTAGCCTTTGGCGATGACAAGGACAATAATCCGATTAATTATAAATAATACTATCATTAGAAAAAATAGTAAAGAAAATGAATATAGCAAAAGCCGTTCCTTAACGAACAACAGGCAAATGATCGCGGTGTATGCCGCGATTCCCGCGGCAACCTGGCCAAAAATCCGATTAATGCTGCCCGCGTATATATGTTGAATCATCCGATTCCCATATCCGAACTGTTTTAAGATGCCCATATCTTTCTGCTGCACCTTTAAAAAAGAATGAAACGACAGCAGCACATGCGAAGCGGTAATAATGAGAATTAGACTGGCCAGCGAAACGGACAAAACGAGCGTATTGTTCATCGATTGGCTGAAATCGTCGAAAGCTTTGAACGTATAATTGGTATTATAACCCTTGTCGTTCACGAGCTCGGCAATCTTTTCGACTTGGGATAAATCATCCACATAGATATACATCTTCCTCAGCGCTTGAATGCCGAAGGGATTGTCCTCGTCGTAATGCGCGACGAATTCGTCCCACGAGACGGAATACGCCGCCTCAATCATATCCTTGAACGTTGCGCTGCCGACATACACGCTGTCCAACTGTTCGTCATTATACAGGGAGAAGGGGTTGTTCTCGGCTACCCCGGTGTTGTGCGTGACGGTATAATCCGCGAAGCGGCTGCTGCTAAGGCCGTCTTCATGAATGTCAATCACGGGAATCCGCAAGGTGGCGGCGGGCCCCGTATCGGTCTTGCCGCAGGTTACCGCCCGCTCCAGGCTGCAGTCTCCCAGCAAATCGGAGGCGTCCTCGTCCAGGCCGTAAATAAAGTGCGTATTTCCCTCGCTGTCCTGAATGCCGAAATTAAACTGATATTCTTTGAACAGACGGTACTTCGTTCCGGACGCCAGCGAAGAAATGTGATCGCGCAAAATACGTTCATCGGCAAATTGCAAGGGTACGGCGTGCATGGCGTTCCCTCTGGCCGAAGTAATCTCGATCGTATGCGTATTATGATTCGCAATAAAATCTTTTTCCACTTGCAAGTACTGGTTAATGAAAAAGACAGACGCCGTTGATATTAACACGAGCGAGACGACAAAGAGTAAAATCGATATTTTCAGGTGCGAGCTGGATTTCTTCCGGATTAGGCGAGAGATGTTGGCCGCTATTTGTTTATCGCTTTTCATCGTGCAATCTCCCATGCTCCAACGTTAGATTGATGCTGGCATCGATAAGCCGGTTGTTCTCATGACTGACGATGATGACCAATTTCTGATGAAACACAGACATGATTGCTTCATAAATCGTTTTTTTATTGGGCAGATCCAGCTTGGAGGTCGGTTCATCCATTAAAATGATGTCGGGATCCGAGATGAGGATGGAAGCCAACTGGACTCGTTGTTTTTCTCCGCCCGAGAGCATCGATATTTTCCGGTCCGCCAGATCGAGGATATTGAACCGGGCCAATGTGCCCTCGGCAAGCGGGAGGAAGCCTGCGTCATCGCGGTTGAGCGCGCTATACTTAATATACATGTTCTCTTTTGTTGTCAGATTCGAGAATAGCATTTCATCCTGGAACAGATATTCGATTTTTGCATTCGGCGGCATTTCCAGCCTGCCGGTATCCGCCTCAATATATCCCGCGATAATATTCAGCAGGGTCGTCTTGCCGGAACCGCTCTCCCCTCTGATAATATAGATACGGCCAGCATGGAATTCGAAATCAATACCGTCGAGCAGCAATTTCTTGCCGAACTGCTTGGATATGTTAATCAACCGCAGACTGCTCATTGGTCCCCCCTCGGCTTCAATGGAATGTAAGCGATATGCCCTTGGCAGTAGACCGTAATCTGATGGTCCTCAACCGCAAAATCAATGATGTTGCTTGCGGTTCCAATCACTTGCTTGGTGGCGGTATCGATGGCGTCGAGGGCGAGGTTGGCATTGCTGTCGGGATAGATTTGAATCAGGATGCCGTTCCCGGAATCGAAATAGTTGAGGGGCTGCTTCACAAAACGTTCCTCGTCGTTATAAATATATTGATGATCCGACACCAGCAGGCGGCCATTCAATGCATACAATTCGCTTGCTTCCAGATTCTCCCCGACGAGCTGAGGCTTGCTTGACAAATCAGTGACATCTAACGCAAACAGGGAGTAAGCGTTAATGCCTTCCTCATAGGTAGTGTAAAACAGTTGCTCGCCGATTAAGACTCCCGAAGACACAAGCCCCGTTACATTTGAAAAGTCGGACAGGGTATTGTCTGGGTTCAACTGCGCGATAGAGCGCTTCGATTCCGTACCTTTATCGTCATAATAGCTCCGTATAAATAAATGCTTCTCGCCGTCTGTCGCCAGAGGGAACACGGCTTCGTTTTTCTCGTCTGCGAGGCGATGGACCTCTTTGATCTCCTTCTGGTCGACCGACAGAATGGCGAAGCCGTTCGTGAGGCTGTTGCCGGCGGTAAAGTAACGGTTCTTCGCCTCATTGAACTCATACTGGATGTAGTTGGCGATATTGGACTGCTGTTCAACGGTTTTGGCAGCAACATTATAGGACAATAATTTCTGGGAATAACGGTTATACAGGTAGATGCAGTTCTCCGTTGAGCCGCACTCCGGCAGCGCGATCCTGGGCGGAACGTCTGCTGTCGTGCCGGGGCTGCCTTTGCCGCAGCCCATGGCCAAGGAACAAAGAATGAACAGGAATGCGAGCGCGAACTTTTTCATTTCTCCCCCTCATCGGAAATGGTTGTCGTTTATTGTGACAAATAAAGAATCGACAGATGCGTCTGCCGATTCTTTATTTAATTGGATCCGTTCTTCAATTATACGCCGGCGCTGACTTCGTATGTTTTCGGATCGCTCGAGAGCTTCACCTGTGCCCGGTTGGTCGTTACAATCGTTCCGCTCCGGTAATCTTTCTTCGGTCCGATGACGATGTTCGAGCGCCAATCCGAGGATTTGGAGCCGTTGGAGTTCTCCCAATATTTTTCCTTCGTAGATACCGTCTGCCACGACGAGCTGCCGCCGGCGCTGGCTCCGTCAGCGGATACGCCCATGCTGATGGATGCGGAACTTCTTAGCGACGCGGTGCTCTTCCAGGAGGCTCTGACTCTTTGCACTTTTTTGGAGCCGCTATAGACCGCCGATACTTGCCAATCCCATTGATACGTATTGCCGGAGGATGTCGGCGATGTACTTCTCCATACATTCGAGGTTAGTTTGCCTTGACCTCCCGGAATCGTTAACGATTTGGCCTGGGACACAGCGAAGGACACCCCGGAAAATAAGGACAAGCTAAGAACAGGTACGGACAATAGTGCGACTAATGATTTGTTTACTTTCTTCTTGGTACGCATCACCAATGAGACCTCCATGAATGAAATGATATATTTGAAAGCTGGCCAGCTAATCAAATCATACCGAAGCATGGATCGAACATAGGCGATGATGAGATCAGGAATCGCTGCTGAAGCAAGGCAAGGGAGCATAAGTATCGGTTTATGCCGCACACGGAGTATGTCACAATCGAAGCGTATGGGAGTTAAGACGCGTCCCTATGTAATGTTTAAACTGGCGTCCATAAGAAATTGTCTATTATGCTGCGGCAGATCTGCATTCCGACGCAATGAAGTACGGAATAATAGCCCATTATAGGTGGATATTGGAAAACACATGTACATCAATAACACTAGCATCAAACTCCTTTTTTGTAAAGGTTTATTTTTTGGCGGCATGATATAATACACCCATAATCATTCCGCCCGGAGAGGTGAAGCGCATGACCGTAGACGACATCATGAAGAAGCTGGAAGCGATGGGATCGGAGCAGACGAAAAAGACGTTCATCCGGCATGGGGCCCAGGAGCCGCTGTTCGGCGTCAAGGCAGGGGATCTGAAAAAGCTGGTCAAGGATGTGAAGAAGGATCAGGCGCTCGCCCGGGCATTGTTCGAGACGGGGAACAGCGATGCCATGTATTTGGCGGGGCTGACCGTGAATCCGAAGACGATGGACAGGGAGACGCTGCAGGCTTGGGCAAAGCGGGCCAATTGGTATTTGTTGGCGGAATATACGGTAGCGGGGGTGGCGGCAGAGAGCCCGCATGTCCTTGCATTGGCCCGGGAATGGATGAAGTCGGACGACGAGATGATCGCCGCTTGCGGCTGGAGCACGTATGCGAACTACATCTCGATTACGCAGGATGAAGATTTGGATTTGGAAGAGATTCGCCGGCTTTTGCAGCAGATCGCGGCCACGATTCATAGCGAGAAGAATCGGGTCCGCTATACGATGAACATGTTCGTGATCGTCGTCGGCTCCTATGTGCGGCCTCTGCATGAGGAAGCGGTCCGGGTGGCCGGGGCGATCGGGAAGGTGCGGGTTGATATGGGGCAGACCGCGTGCAAGGTGCCGGATGCCGTGTCTTATATTGAGAAGACGGTCGCCGCCGGCAAGCTGGGGACCCGGAAGAAGACTTGTATTTGTTAAGTCCAGCGGTATGATGTCAAGTCCCTGATTTATGAGAATTGGAAAATTTCCTTGGCGTGCAGCAGGATCAATCCCAAAAAAGGCATCACCAAACTAGACCCAGTTGAAAATGGAGTTAATTACCATAATTTAACTGGGAATTAGAGAAGAAAATTCATGAGCCAAGGCATTATTGCTCTGTCGGCTTCACCTTCCTTCTGGGCGTATAGAGTTGGTCGTTGCGTAGCAGCACATCGACCAGACGCACAAGTTTTCTTGCCGTTAAGACGAGGGCACGTTTGTGTTGATGCTTAGGGACTTCATTGAATTTCTTCCGGTA
>NZ_LDIG01000089.1 GCF_015845845.1 Paenibacillus dendritiformis | reverse complement strand
TTGCTTGGCAATCGCCAGATAGGCTTTGCGGGCACGCTCCCGGTATGTTCTTGGCTTGCGAGTCTTTCCGCGTTCCGGTTCATGCAGGATGTCGATGATTTTCTCCAGCTTTTCTCTGGCCTGATTCAGAAGAGACAGATCCGTCGGGTAGGCGATGTCCGCCGGCGCGCAGGTCGCATCCAGCAGCAGTTCGCCCTCGTTCGTCAGTTCCATCTGCCGCGGCTGCGGTTCTGACGGCTCGTCGGACGCTGCGGCAGTTCCGCTGCCAGGTTCATTGTCGTCCGATGAATCATCCGATTCGCTGGACTTGCGCGCTTCTTCAAGGGCGATCCACTCATTCACTTCATCAAGGATCTCGCCGCCCAGCCGCTTGCGGAAGTGTGTCATGAGAGAATGGTGAAACGGACGGCGGTACTGGTATTCCGGCAGACCGAGGAAGTACTGCAGATACGGGTTCTCCAGAATCTGACGAAGCGTCTCCCGATCGTCGGTGCCGAGCCGCTCCTGAATAATGAGGGCGCCGAGCGCGACACGGATCGATACGGCCTTTTGACCCTTGAGGCTCTTCTTAAAGTTCTTCGCATATTTCTCTTCGAGCTTCCACCACGGAATCATCTGGGCCAGCAATACCCAGCGGTTATCTTCCGCAGCTTCCCGCCGAACGGAAGGAAGAAGTCGCCTGGCAAGATCATTTGGCTCTCGGTTCGCTGATACAATCTGGACACCTCCACGTGCACGGTTTTTCACGGGATAAACCCGTTTTCCTTGCACTTGAATTCGACAAAAGAGGCGCTAAACCCTTGCTGCTACTGGATTTTTCTTTCGTTCAGCAACCCCTAATTATACAAGAAAAAAGGTACAGCCCTCATCATTTTTCTTGAGTAGCTGTACCTTTCCTACATCAAGGAACTTTTTCAGTGGCCTCGGATACTCCGAGGCTTTTTTCTTGCGGATATACACGGGGAGGTGCCCCAAAAGCAGCAAAACTGCATTTCAATCAAGACGCCGAAAGGCTAGAAAAAGGCCGTCAGCGAAGGGGGATGGAGCACCAACGCTAAGGTTCAACGGCGCTCCAAAAAATGATATTACCAAAAATGTCTTCTCCGTTTTTTGCACACGACCAACACTTTCTGCCCTTCCTTAAGAATGACCGTGATTGCTTTACGATGACGTCTCATTCAAGCCACCTCCTTTCCATACTACAATATGAGCCATTGCTTTAAATGACTGTGCTATAGCTCCAAGAAAATTAACATGAAAAATTTAGGCCAGACACTTTGGTTTTCGGGAGAGAGCAGGTCGCTCTTTTGGGAGCATGGTTCGCACGAACGGCCCAAATTTATGCCTATGGGTTATAGCCAAGTCAAACCGTCCGTAATTCTAATATCATGGGAGTACCAAGAGAAAGGAGGTAACTCAAATGAGTGGAGTTACTTGTGGCGTTGGAGGGCTCTGGACCTCGACAGGCGTAATTTTGGTGTTGTTTATTCTGCTTGTAATCGTTTCTCGCGCATTTATTTATTAATAGGTCCTGATGAGACAGTGCCTTGCGCATGTGCGCGAAAAGGCCACCTTCTGTTCGAGGCCCTGCTTAGTCAGCAGGGCTGTTTTTTTATGTCCGGCTTTTGAGCACAAGCTGCACGTTTCTCCTCATGTCCAGGAGCACATTCGAGCGATAGGCATATGTTAGGGGTATGACATATGAAGGGAGATGTTTTTCCGTGAGTTACCAATACCAGCCATACCCCATGAATGTTCACCCGGGGTCACACATTCATCCTTATTCTTCTTCGCAGTTCTGTCCGCATTATTATCCGGAGACGCAAAATTTGAAGATTGAAACACTGCAGATCGTGGAGCCATGGGTGATAAACGGACTAAAAGAAGCGCAAACAATATCCGTTGAGCATGCGCTCCGCGAAGCGGCAGCCGTATCATATCTGATTGGGAGAGGATATAATCCGGCTGTCGCTCATCAAATCGTCGAGTCTTGGTGGCATAAAGGTTAACGCGCGAAATCGAGTGCTTCCCTTGGTAATGGCCTAAGCTTTGAGTGTGTCAGCCATTAATGATTTCGCCGCCGTTGACATGCAGAATCTGTCCGGTGACGTAAGAGGAATCCGCGCTGGCTAGATACACGTAGCTGGGAGCGAGCTCTTGAGGCTGTCCAGGTCGCTTGGTGGCGGAACTAATCCAACAAATTCGCGCTTCCCCGATACGCGGTGACGGAGGCGGTGTTAATGATAACGCCAGAATGCCGTTTCAATTGGGACATTGCCGCCTTCGTCAGATAGAACATCGCAAATATGTTGGTCTTGAATGTACGTTGAAGCTGTGCGTCTGTAATGTCTTCTATGCGCTCCTGCGGATGCTGCTCACCGGCATTATTGACTAATATGTCCAGCTTCCCGAGCTCCTTCACAGTCTGTTCCACCGCTTGCTCGCAGAACGATTCTTCTCCGATGTCACCGTCGATAAGCAGGCAGCGGCGTCCGGTCTCCTCGACATGCCGCTTCGCTTCCTTGGCATCGTCATGCTCATTCAAATACACAATGGCGATGTCGGCGTCTTCCTTGGCGAACGCCACGGCGACCGAGCGGCCAATGCCGCTGTCGCCGCCGGTAATAAGGGCAACCTTGTTCTTCAGCTTGCCCGCAGCCGAATAGGAATGGCATTCGAATTGCGGACGCGTATTCATGTCCGTCTCGAGGCCTGGTTGGCGGTTCTGATGCTGGGCGGGCAAGGTCTGCTTCGTCTGCTGATTGGATGTGATGATGCAATCACCTCTCGATTGGATTTTTCGAAGTTCGTCATGTAACATAACTTACCACATCGTTCCCGGAATTAATCACGTTATACCGCCCTGACACGTCAAAAAGCCGCTTCCGAATACAGAAATGCCTGTACTCAAAGCGGCTTTCTCCACATTTGCACCCATGCTGCAAGGATTAATGAAAATCACGGAACAATCCAATCACTTTGCCCAGGATCGTCACATGCTTCAACCGGATCGGCTCAAAAGTTGGATTCTCCGGCTGAAGCCGGATATGATCGCGTTCCTTGTAGAAGGTCTTCACCGTTGCCTCGTTCTCCTCGGTCATGGCCACGACGATATCGCCGTTGTTCGCGGTCTGCTGCTGGCGGACGATAACATAGTCTCCGTTATGTATACCGGCTTCAATCATGCTGTCGCCGACAACGGATAGCATGAAGATGTTCTCATCGTCTCCCACCATATGCACCGGAAGAGGGAAATAATCTTCGATGTTCTCTGTCGCCGTAATCGGTTCGCCGGCCGTTACCTTCCCGATGACGGGAACGCGTACTACGGCATGGCTGAACTCTGAATGGCGATCCGACTGTTCGCTTAGCAGCTCGATCGCTCTTGGCTTCGTCGGGTCCCGGCGGATAAAGCCTTTCTTCTCCAGCCGATCCAGATGACCGTGCACCGTGGAACTCGATGCGAGGCCGACAGCTTCCCCGATCTCTCTCACGGAAGGAGGATAGCCCTTGGTGCGGACTTCATCACGTATAAAATCAAGGATCGCTTGTTGTCGACTTGATATTTTAGACAAATATATCAACTCCAATGAATGCTCTTTTGTCAAAATTATACCATAGAACCTCCGTTCGCACAAACGTAAGTTCTAAAAAATCATTGATTTTATGCGGTTTATTCGTTTTCCTTTCAAGACATATCCCATATTCGGATTTGGGGAACAAAAAAAGAGAACGCACGTTCCTTAATAACGGTTGACCTGAACGTATGTTCGTGTTACATTATGGACATTAAGAATAGAACAAGTGTTTGGGGAGTGAGCGGACATGAGTCAAATGGTATATAGCCCGAGACGGAGTTACGCATATCGAACGGAAGCAAGATCAACGCTGCGTCAACGTGTAAAGCAGAAGCGTTATAATAGAAGGAAATTGATTCGAGCGGTACTGCTCTCCGGCCTGCTGTTCCTTTTGTGCGCGGGAATCGTACAAGCATGGGGGGATGACGACGCTGTATCCGGGCAGCCTTCTGTAATTACGGAGCGAGTGCTTGTTCAGCCTGGGGATAGCCTGTGGGAAATCGCCACGGAATACAAACCGAACGGGATGGATACCCGGGAGTACATATACAAGATCATTCAGTTGAATGATTTAAGGGGACATACGCTGCAATCCGGCATCGTCCTTGTCGTGCCGATACTTTCTTGACGATAATTCGGCTGAGGCCGGGATCATTGTTCTCGCAGCATCGCTCTTCTCACCGGCTGAGGCCGAAGAGCCGCTTCTTGTATTCTATCGCTGTCAGCTTGCTTGACAAGGCTGATGCAGCATGTCAAAGTAGAAGATATGCACCAGTGTATGGAGGGTACAAGATGAATATGGATAAATTAATCGCGCGCATCAATGAGCTGGCCCGCAAGCATAAGAGCGTAGGGCTGAACTCAGAGGAACTTGCGGAACGGGCCGCGCTGAGAGAGCAATACCTTGTATTGTTCCGGCAGCAGGTACGCAACAAGTTGGACAGGATTCGCTATGTGGAAGACGAAGAAGGCGAACAGAACTATCAATCGGGAAACATCGTTCATTAGAGTGTTCAGCATATAGGAGGTCTGGATGGGATGTCGCGTAGTTGGGAACGTCAAGTACGGCGCAACAGCGCTCAGTTGAACAAGCAACGCAAAAAGCAGGGGAAGCCGGGGATCGCTTCCCATGCGGTTGCGTTCGATGAATTCAAGGGCCGGAATTTTATTCTTCCTTTGATATTGACCGGGTTCACGATCATTTATGCGCTGCTTGGCAGTGTCGGCACGAACCTGCCGTCCCCGACCCTGTATTGGGTAACTGTTATTTGTTATTTGGCATTGGCATTGATGCTGTTTTTGCGCCGGCCTTTTTTGCGGGTCACAAAAGACGAACTAAGCACGACAAAATGGAATCGGCTGCGTACGCTCAAAGTGGAGGACATCAAAAAAATAACGTATCAGCCGGGCTTCATCGTTATTGAAAAGAACGGCAAAGGGTCGAACTGGGTGTTCTCGCGCATGATGAACCGCTATGACATCGAAGCGATGCATGCGCGGCTGCAGCAGTTCGCTGCTCAAAACCGGATTGAGTTCGAAGAGAATTTGAAAACAGACAAGAACGGCAAGTCCAATGAGACGGAGCAGTCGGACAAGGTCGTCTTCGTGAAGCCGAAGAAATAGGTTATGCCGGGAGTGGAGACAAGGGGGAGACGCAATGGCCATTCGTGCCGTATTATTCGATCTGGATGATACGCTCCTGTGGGATGAGCGGTGTGTGGAGGAAGCCTTTGCCGCTGTGTGCCAATATGCACACTCGAAAGCGGGGGTTGATGCGGAACAATTGGAGACGGAAGTGCGGAATGCTGCAAGATCATTATATGAAAGCTATGAAACCTATGCCTTCACGACCAACATTGGCATCAATCCGTTCGAGGCATTGTGGGGGCATTTTACCGGGGGAGAGCATGCGCAATTCCGCAGCCTGCAGAAGCTGGCGCCGGCATACCGTACCGCCTCTTGGACGGCCGGTCTTCGACAGTCAGGTTGCGAGGATGAGTCGTTGGGGGCAGAGCTGGCGGAGCGTTTCATGCGCGAACGGCGGGCGCGTTCTTACGTATATGAGGAGACGTACGATATTTTGCGAACGTTGAAGCCTCATTATCAGTTGCTCCTCTTGACGAACGGGGCTCCGGATTTGCAGCAGGAGAAGCTTGATGGCATCCCGGATATCATTCCATTCTTCGATCATATCGTCATCTCCGGTCATCATCCGGAAGGGAAGCCTGCGCCAAGCCTGTTCCGCCATGCGATGTCCTTGCTGGGCATCGGCCCTCATGAAGGATTGATGGTTGGGGACAAGCTGACTACAGATATAGCAGGGGCCCAGAATGTCGGGATGCATCATGCCTGGATCAATCGCAAGGGCGTCGCATTAACCGGCGATATCCGTCCCGAACACCACATAACCAACTTGATGGAACTGACCGGCGTGATTGAAACGATAAATCAAGCGGCGCTAAAGTGAGTATATAAAGGAAGGAAAGCTTGCCTGAAGGGCGGGCTTTCTTGCTTGATGGGGGACAAACCTTCCTGCCGCGGCACTGCATGAGCTGATGCTGGTGTGATGAATGTCACATAACCGTCACATAACCGTTCAGGATCTAGCCCGATCGAGTCATATCTTGCGGAGTATTGTTGTTTATAATGTATGCATAGAGAGGTTGGAAATAGCTAAGTCCAGCGGTATGATGTCAAGTCCCTGATTTATGAGAATTGGAAAATTTCCTTGGCGTGCAGCAGGATCAATCCCAAAAAAGGCATCACCAAACTAGACCCAGTTGAAAATGGAGTTAATTACCATAATTTAACTGGGAATTAGAGAAGAAAATTCATGAGCCAAGGCATTATTGCTCTGTCGGCTTCACCTTCCTTCTGGGCGTATAGAGTTGGTCGTTGCGTAGCAGCACATCGACCAGACGCACAAGTTTTCTTGCCGTTAAGACGAGGGCACGTTTGTGTTGATGCTTAGGGACTTCATTGAATTTCTTCCGGTA
>NZ_LDIG01000088.1 GCF_015845845.1 Paenibacillus dendritiformis | reverse complement strand
AACTGTACTTGCCCAAATTCGCTGTAATTAAATAGCAGAAAAAGAGACACCCTTGACTCTCTGTGTAAAATAGAAGTGCGACCAACCACTCTACGCAGAGGAGATCAAGAAATGTCTCATACGTATACGTTAACACAGCATCGCCATTGGAACAATATCTTTCGGCAATGGAAACTCCCGTTGTATTTTTCCAAATCTGTCCTTAATCACATCACTCACTTTGTAGATGGCATGTTGTCATCTGGATTTACAGGTACCTTAACAGACATACATCGTGAAAGCTTGCATCATCGGGATCGCAGAAGCTTAAGTCATTTTTTATCCCATGGGAAGTGGGATGAACAGTTCCTGAAGCAAATCGTACGTAATATCGCCTATCAGCAAGTCAAATACAGCGCTAAGCACAATAACAGTCCTATCTTTGTCATTGTAGATGATACGGTGTGTGAAAAAACCAAACCTTCGTCACGGGCGGTTGACTCGATCCAGGGCTCAGCCTTTCACCACTCTCATCTCAAGGGAAAGAAGGTCTATGGTCATGCTGTAGTGGAAGCCATGCTACGGGCGGGTGATATAGTATATCCCTTTGCAACAGAACGCTATGAATCCAAAAGCAAGAGCAAGATTGATCTGGCTTGTGACATGATCCGGCAAGTGCCCAGGTCCCATCACCAAACGTACGTATTAATGGATTCGTGGTATCCTTCAGCCTCTGTTCTTCAGGTGAGTAGCGAGCAAGGATTCCATGTCATTAGCGGTCTGAAGACCAATCGCATCATTTACCCACAAGGGATTCGCCAATCGATTAAAGAATTTGCTTCGTTTATGTCGAAGTCTGATACCGATCTCGTGACCATCGGAGAAGACTCTTATCGCGTTTATCGATACGAAGGAAAGCTCAATTTGCTTGATAATGGAGTCGTTCTTTTCTGCTGGAAAGAAGGAGAAGAACTGAACCCTAAGCAGGTGAAAGCTTTTCTAAGTACAGATGTTTCTCTAACCAACAAGCAAATTCTGAGCTATTATAGCAAGCGATGGTCGATTGAAACGTATTTTCGAACGGCGAAAGTCCACCTCGGCTTGGATCGATATCAGGTTCGATCTACGAAAGCGATCGATCGCTACTGGGCGCTACTCTCTTTTGTTTCGATGTGCTGTATTTACAGCGGGCAAGGCTATCTTTTGGATGGATTGCACCAATATCGACGAGAAAAAAAGCAACATTGGATTGAATATGTTTATAAACAAGCTCTATCCGGAGTAGCTCTCGCTCAAATTCAAACACAGCTTGGAGCTGCATAGGGGTACTGTCAGCTTTTTTAGATTTACATTTTCTTGAAGTGTTTATTGGCATGTACAGAATATAAGTAAATTGCTCTATTTTCGTGATCGGCACAAAAATGGGTTTCTCATTCCCCCGATTGAAACGTGGGTTCAGCACCATCTCAATTATCATTTTGGAGGCACTTGTTATACTTTAAACCTCGAATCTGTATCAATTATTGATGCGGTTGGGCTTCACCTGTGACTATGTGATGCTTAGCAATGAACATATGGGCATCCTTGTCGAGCTCTCGGGAGAACGTGTCTATGTGGACTGCGGTGCTGCGGCTCCCCTTTTTCAACCGGTCCGGTTGGAGAGCAATCCTCTTCATATCTCCCGATTTGGTGATGATCAAGTTCATATCCAACCTGTTCATCCGGACACAGGCCATTATAAATATGTCAGGTATACGCAAGGCAAACAAAACGGGAAGGAGTAGCATTTTAATAGCAACCAAAAAAGCGAATTTCAGGATTTTCATGATATTATCCTAGAGGCTAATAGGGCCGGTACGACGTTCATGACGATTCTTAGATGCCAGCTGTGGCAGTTGAACCGGGGCAGAAGTGTCTCCCTGGTTAATAATCAGTTCGGCATTTGCCATTCAGATGGCAGAATTGATAAGTACACCTTGCATTCTGTTGCCGAGATCGAAGAGGTCATCGCTAACGAATTCGCTTTGCCCAAGCTCCCCGTAAGAGAGGCTATAGACGTGCTAGCTGAACTTGGCATCGATATTTTTAGCTCGGAAAAATAATCTATTGACTTCTCTGGCGCCGCCGGATACCCGCCCAGCCGCTTAACAGAATGAGTCCGTAAGCCCACATGAGCCAGCCGGCGAAGGCGGGGCATAGGTAAGGGGCATCGAAGGAAAGAGCGACGAATACCAATTGAGACTGATAATATCAAGCAGCATCCCCGGCACCGCAACGGCTGCGGCAGGAAGATTCAATCCGGCACCATGCTTGCTGCGGTACAGCGGGAGCGTGATGGCCGCGACAATCGGTATCGTGAGTAAGTAGAACAGTATCATCGACCCGGATTTGCCGGTTGAATCAGCCAGCCACCGAACTGCGGAACAAGGTAGTTGCCCCGATCCAGACTCGCATCCCCATAAGATAAACCAGCGCATAGCTCCATCCTCCTTATGCAATGAAATACTGCTCAACCCAAACTATTATCCAGCATAGCCCGTAACCATACCTCCGCATCGCGATAGACTTCATCGACCGGGTAATCGGGGTCCAGCAGCGCCTGCAGTGCGATTCCGCCGATGAGCGCCTTCAGAAGCGGACCCTGCATCGCAGGCTTATGCAGACTGTGCGCCACCATGCGAAGAGGCGGCGGTGGTACGGGGAATCGAAGCCGCAGCGGCTGCCAATGCGTCGGCCGAGTCATGCGATGCCGATTCGGCTTGTATACCGGCCCAAGATAATTCGCACCAATTCCGGAGTACTTCCATCAGCAACTCGCTCCTTCGTCCGGAAATGATGAAACACCGTGTCCTGCGTCGCGTCCGCTTTCTCCCCGACGGCCCGTGATGACTGTTTAGAAACAGTTTGTAGATCGGCCTTTACGGCATTAGCGAAAGGTTAACCTAATTAACCAAATATTGGGAGAAAAGACCTATATATCTTGCCCAGTTCATACAATATAATAATATTGAAATTTTTGTATTAGGAGGTTGGAAATGAGAAGAATTATTATTGTTTTTTTAGTTGCCATGCTTTGTATCTCCAGCACAGTCTTTGCACATGGAAACATAACTGAAGATGGTTCACGAGTAAACAAAGGGAAGCTTTCAAAAGAAGAAGAACTAATAGTTGAGAAGAGAAGTGAAGAGGTCGGGAAATATTTTCTAGCGGTTGCCAAGGCAAGAGCAAAACTCAATGAAATGACAGAGCAACATATGATGAATTCAAACCAATTTTTGTCTGCCAAAGCAGAGCTTGAACAATTAGAGAAAGGTTATGAAAAGCTAGGTCTCATACGGGTCGATAAAGGTGATAATAAGTCAGTTATCCCCTTATCCACGAGAGGTGACTATGAAATAGATAAGCTCACGATCTATTATGACTCCAAAGTGAATTTGCATGTTATTGAAATGGCTGGCATGTGGCAAAACACCAACTTCTATAATGATGCACAATGCCCGTTTTCCTGTTCAGGAACAATCAATGTAGGGGGAGAGGATGGAATAGGGTTATTCTCCTTACATCGTGATATTAATGTCTTTTCTCCGAAGTTTTATACAATCACACATGGTACCTTAGCCGAGACGGATTGGTCATATAGAACGAGTGATCCAAAGGATTCTAGGGGTGCTGGATTTTACTTCCAAGATACAGTCCAAGTAGCAAGAGTTAATCCACCAAAATTCGAGAAGTATAATGCATATAGACATTTAATGTGGTACTACTTTAATTTTACAGATGGCTATCCGCCCTCTGGTACAATGATATCATTCAAAGCTAGTGTAGGACATACATGGGCCTCAACATCTGTTAACAGTATAAGCGTTGGGCCCTGGTCTGTAGGTATTGGCTTTAGTAAAGATTATGATTATTGGTTACGTGAGAAAAGTACTTACATGAGTTTTTAAAGAGGAGGAGACTCCTCTTTTTTCTTCTGAGAAGAAAGGTGGTCGTGATGAACAAGAGAAGAATTATTCTGGTTTCCGCTTGCTTTATTCTTGTGGCTATCCTCATCGGCGCAGCCATCGTGATGATGAACCGCGATCCTGTAGCGCCTTATCAATCGTATGTTGGCTCCAAGTATCAGCTCAATCGGGATTCCGTCGTAACGTATGACATCAACTCGCATCATATCACGTTTATCACGGATAATCATTATTCTACGCATATTTTCTATTCCGAACCAGGGGATTCCATTATTAATCATCTTTATATTCCGAGAGGGACGCCAGAGAGAACACGAGTGTATTGGCATACGGGTTCAAAGAATGGGAGCGTCATGTTCACCTCCATCTTGTATGACGAAGCGATTGACCATATTACCGTGAAAGGGGTGGATTCACAAGAAATGGGAGAGGAGCTCAAACCTATACGTTACAATGATACTCGCTTCGTGATTGCAGTTAGCGATCGGATTGAAAGAAACCCGGTCGAGATTACAGGGTACTCCAAGGAGAATGAGGTGGTGTACCGCAATATTAAATAGTTGGAAGTTTGACCAGCCAACCTACATGAGTTTTTAAAGAGGAGGGAACTCCTCTTTTTTCTGCTTACTAAAGAAAGGTGGTCCAAATGAACAAGCGAAAAAGAGCCCTGCTCGCGGTTTTCCTAATTCTTGCTGTTATTCTCGCCGTCGTCGTCATCAAGATAATAAACCGCGATCCGATAGCGCCGTTTCAGTCGCGTGCCGGTTCTATACATCAGCTTGACCGGGACTCCCGCGTGACGTATACGATCAACTCGCATCATGTCGATTTTTTCACGGATAGCAACGGGGAAACGCTTGTTTTCTATTCGGATCCCGAGAATGTTATTCTTGGCTATCTATATTTTCCAACTTGGGCGCCGGAAGATACGAGAGTGCATTGGCACCTTAGCGCACTTCAAGACAGCGTCATATTTACCTCTGTCCTGCTGGACGAGGCGATTGACCGCATTACCGTGAAGTCAGAGGACGGGCGGGAGATGAGCAAGGAACTGCACCCGATTCCGTACAATAACTACCGCTTCGTGATTGCAGTTGACAATCGAATCCAGCAATCCCCTGTCGATATTACAGGATATTCCAAGGGGAATAAGGTCGTGTACAAGAACGTGAATCAAAAATACGACAAAAGTTTGTTCAAGTAAGGTCGGATGTATACAAAAAACAGCCTCTTCTGACATTGTCGATATTACAGGGTACTCCAAGGAGAATGAGGTGATGTACCGCAATATCAAGGAGAAATACGACAAAGAGCTATTCAAGCGTTAAGGCCCTTCCCATGCAAAAACCCGCCTCTTGCTAGCTTAAGGGGCGGGCTGGTGCTAATGGATGCCGGTGTCGTCAGGGAAGTCTTCCTGTTCGACGGCATATTCGAAATCATCGATGTCATAGATCGGAATGGGCACTTCATTCGCGATGAGCCGGCTGACAAATTCGAACTGATCCGTCAACAAAGGAGCCTGCTCGCGCATGGAGGTCAGAATGAGCTCCGTCTCCACCGGATCGAACAGTTCTCCGTAGCGCGCGTTGTCCATCGCGTTGATGATGACGCAAGAGACGTTGTCGCGCAAGAGAAGGGGAGGGCTGGTCCGCCAAGGAGCGGTTAAGGCCCGTTCGATCTTCTTTTTGTTCAATTCGCTCTCGAAATAGGTGATCAGCTGTTCGATCTGCTGCTTGGCCAATACGTCTTCTTCCGGGTCGGGCATCACCTGCTCGCCCTCTTGACGCATCTCGTACAATTCCATGATCGTCGTATAAGGGATTACATATTCAACGGGCCGCCGGGGCTCGAATAAATGGCCGTATACCGCTAGCATAACGGCTTCTAATACAAATCGCCGAGGTTTCACTGTCGATCCTCCTTCATCTAAGATGCAGATTGCGATTGGCAGACAGGCTGCGCGCAATAACATAATAATACCACCTTGCCCCAATGGACAAAAGAGTAAACAGTTGAATTATTCGGGAAACCAACAAAGCCGAACCTCCTGTAACCAAGAGATTCGGCTTCTGCCGGGTACGGGTCAATACGTTCGCGCCTCGAAATAAGACCAGAGCGTGCGCAGATCGGCATGCGCCGGAAAAGCGGACAACTGCTCCGTCACGTCCCAGGCCTGCTTCATGAAGCGGTGGCTTACCGCCAGCGCTTCATCCAGGCCGCCGCTCTGCCGGACGAGCTCGATGGCCTCGTCCATCGCCGCTTCGGAGGCGTCCGAGCGAAGCAGCTCGCGCAGCTTGCCGGCCGTGGCCTCGTCCTGCATCGCCAGGATGACGGGCAGGGTGACATGACCGTTGCGCAGGTCGGTGCCTGCCGGCTTCCCCAGCTCCTCGGCGGTCGCCGTGAAGTCCATGATGTCGTCCCGAATCTGGAAGGCCATGCCGAGCAGCTCGCCGAAGCGGTACAGACTGTCCACGACGTCCGGATCGGCGTCGGCGGCTTTGGCGCCAAGCTGCAGGCAGGTGGCCATCAGCAGGGCGGTCTTGTTGCGGGTCTTCTCCCAATACGCCTCCAGCGGGATATCGAGATTGAAGCGCTGCTCCATCTGCTGGTACTCGCCGAGGCAGAGCTGGGTCGTCGTGACCGAGGCCAGCTCGTGGATATACTTCTCCGCCTCCTGCCCGTTGGCGGCGGCGAGCTCCATGACGCGGCACATAATATAGTTTCCGATATGGACCGCGGAATAGACCCCGGTCTTGCGATGCAGGGCCGGCTGTCCGCGCCGCGTCTCGGCCTGATCCAGAATATCGTCGTGTACGAGCGAGGCGGCGTGGACCATTTCGACCATCGCGGCCAATTGGTAGACGCTGTCCGTCTCCGGACGGGAGCCGAACCGGCTGCCGACGATCGTCATGATCGGCCGCAGACGCTTGCCTCCAGCGCGGATGAGATCCATGACGCTGAGCGCGACGATGGATCGGGAGGATACATCCGGGTCATGCAGCACAATTCGTTCCAGGTCGCGGTTGATGCGGGCGAGCGGGATATGCAGGCGTTCATGCAGCGTGCCGTCAAATGACCTCATACGCCACCTGCTTGTAACGCTTCATCAGGAACCGGGACATCTGCTTATGCAGTTCCGATTCCGTGCCTTTTCCCTCTGCCCGCCGTATTTGTATCCGCTTGTTGACTGCAGCCAAATCGGCTATCAGCTCGGTTAACCCGTGACGCGCGGCGAACTGGTAGTACAGACTGAGCAAGAAGTCCCCGTCCAGCACCGCCTTCCCCGCGAGACGCTCGTCCTGGGGAACATGATGATGCGTCCGCATCGCTTGACGCAGCAGCCAGTAGCAGCCTAACAGAACACGCCGTTCCTGCGCCGTCATATCGTAAGCGTTGAGCGTTCGGGCCATATCGAACAGATAGCGTTCGTCCGAGCCTGCGGTAATGCGGATGCCGGCCAGCGGCGGAAGCTCTTGCTCAAGCATCAGAATCGTATCCTTCATAAGTTGCCGGTTCATGGGAACCCCCCGCTTCCCTGTAGAAATAAGCAAAGTAATGTGACACAGGGACACATTACTTTGCCGTTGTCAATGAGTGTTATATCGTCCGGGTTCCGATTAATCGGTATACAGGTACCAGCGGCGAACGAGCGGAATCTTCTTCCAGATTCGCTTCAGACGAGGGTACAGGTAGTAATCCGCGCCGAAGGTGCTGCCGGAACCGCCGATCAATGCGATGCCGCCGAAGAAGTACCAGAACATCTCGTAAGGCGCCATGCCGGACGTGTAGATCATGATGCCCATCGCGCAGGTCGCGATCGCGGCAATCGCCGTGAACAAGCCCAGAATCAGCATAATGCCGAAGATAACCTCGGCCGCTACCATGCAGCCTTGGAAAACATATGCCAGCGTCGTGTAGCCGCCGTCACTCGTATAGAACATCAAATCCATCGACCAATCGACGATGCTCTTGATGAAATCCGGCACCGGAATGGCCTTGATCGCGGTGCTTGCCCCTTCTACGGCCGATGCGGCCGTCTGGGCGTCTACGGTCGAATGAACCGCGTCGACCGCTTCCGTAGCCGCCGTGACGCCATCCATCGCTTTCGGCGGAATCAAGAACATTTGCGAAGGATCCTTCAGCAGCTTCGCCGCCTTCTCCCAACCTTGCATCAACCACATGACACCGATGTAGATCCGCAGCGGTACCAGCCAGAAGTTCGGCGAACGCTTGGAGAAGTGGCCGCCAACGAAGCTTCTGCGGTTCTCGATGTGGAAGATCTCGTGCATCAAATAAGTCCAGACCTTATTAAAGCCAAGTACCTGCAAGAAGTACACGATATTAATCATGTGCTTGAAGAACATGGCCAGGAAGCCGGAGAAATGGAACAGCTTCTTCGGCGTTCCCACGGCGGCAACCCCATAGCGTCCGCCAATGGAGACCATCGTCCCGTGGAAGGCCGGCTTGTACGATTTTTGCGTGCCGCCCTTGATGTCGCATACGAGATTGTGGGCGATGAGGCCGGCGGAGTGCTCGGCGTTCTCGACCATTTGCGGCACGGGCCGCTCTTCGCCTTCCGGAATATAGAAGATGTTGTCGCCGACAACATAGACATTGTCATAGTCAACGGACTGCAGCTTGTCATTGGTCAAAATGCGCTTGCGGCCTTGCTGCTGCACGTCGAGATTGCCGACCAGATCGGAACCTTCGACCCCAGCCGTCCAGATCACCGTGCTCGATTTGATTTCGTTGTCCTCGCCCAGAATAACCGAGTTCGGCGTCACGCCGGAGATTTTCGTACCGGTAATGATCTCGACTTTCATTTTGCGGAGATATTTATCCGCTTTGTCGATCAGATTTTGCGGCAGAATCGGCAAAATCTTCGGTGCCATATCGGCCACGACAAGACGAACTTCGGATTCATCCACATAGAATTCCTTGCACAGCTGCTCGCGGTATTCCGCCAGTTCGCCGATCATTTCCACGCCCGTGAAGCCGGCGCCGACGACGACGAAGGTCAGCATCTGCTTGCGCAGTTCCGGATCGCTCACTTTCGTGGCATCCATGAACATTTGGCGGATCTGCTGCTTCAGCTTCACCGCATCCTCGAACGACCACAGCGAGAAGGAATGCTCCTCCGCGCCCGGGATCCCGAAGAATGACGGTTTACATCCGGTACCGATAACAAGATGATCATACTTATACGTGCCGTGTTTTCCCTCGAGCTTGTTGCTCTTGAAATCAATGTTCGTAATTTCGTCGAGGATGATGTCCACCTTGAGGCCCGCGAAAATTTTCTTCAGGTCCATCTTGATGGCATCTTCGTCAACGCGTCCCGCGGCGACCTCGTGCAGCTCCGTCATCATCGTATGGAACGGCTTGCGGTCAATCAGCCTGATTCGGATATCCTGATCCTTTTTGAACCGTTTGGCCAGCTTCTTCGCCGTCAGGACACCGCCGTAGCCTGCGCCCAACACAACGATCTCTTTCATGGTTTCACCCCTGCATAACGATGTAGTATGAATTGCATTGGTTCAAAATTAAACCATATCATGAAGGGAGCCCCGACAGCAGGAGAGCAAGGATGAATGCGATCAAGCGTCATCTGTGCCCGTAGGCCACCGTACTCTCTTACTGCGGAGCTCTATATTCAATCCTGAATCGAAGCCAGATTACTTAGCCGAAGCGAGAGCTTCCTCAGCCAGCTTCACAAAGCCGATGACGTGGATGGATACGCCGGAGATTGCATCCTGGGTGCCATCATCTTTTACGGCGATGGCCGCAGGATCTTGCTTCGCAATCAGCTCTTCTTCCATTTTTTTCGCTTGCTCGCTCCATTCCAGTTCGGAACCGGCTTTCTTCATGCCGTACTCTTCGCCCAGCTCTTTTTTCGTTTTTCCGCCTTCTTTATTCACGGCGTCCCAGTTCACTTCTGTAATTTTACCGTCTTTCACGGTGATATCGAGCGTATCTTTCCAACCGGATTTCTCGTCGAAGTCGCCGGCTTCGGCATGATACGTGCCATCTTTATACTGCCCTTGGGCTTGGCCTTGATCCGCCGGAGTCGTCGTCTCCGTATTTGGTGTTGCTGTAGTATCTTCTTTCTTATCTCCACAGCCTGCCAGCATGCCCACTACCAATACAGCAGACAAAAGCAATGCAATTTTCTTTTTCATAACCCGTCCCCACCTTTTCATTATTCAAAAATACTTTGTGAAAAATTTAACTAACCGTTTTACACCATGATTGTAACATCAAGACCAAATATTAGATGTGATATAAGTCACAGTCAACCCTAAAATTTAAAAATATTAAAATTGTGTTGTTATTCCGGTGTTTTTTTTCTTATTGTTGCGAACTTTCTCCCATCTTATACAATCGCGGACCAAACCGCAATGCTTATTCCGATGCGGCTTGATAACCATATATACACCATATCCGGGCAAGGCAAACCACCGGTCGCAAAGATGGCCCCGCAGCTTCATGATTTCTTTGCAAGAAATCCAGGAACCCTTTACAACCCTCTGATATTGGCTTTACATTTCTCCGCTATGCTGGGGAAGATGACAGGCTGTTCCTGTTCCATGCAGGCAAGCGCCCATGGACTGGCAGCAGGCTGCTGCGCAGCTGATGATTGGGGGTGCCTATCGTGAAATCGACTGTAATGACCGGGCGGAGAGCGCTGCTGTCCGCGGAGCGGACACGGCAGGCCGTGCAGGAGAACGATGCTGCCGTCCGTCGCCGCCGCCTGTGGGAGAGAATCCGGCCCTTTGTTTATATCGGCCCGGCGTTTCTGTTCCTGGGGTTGTTCTTTTTCTATCCGATGCTGTCCGTCTTTGTTCTGAGCTTCTATGACTGGTCTCTGCTGAATCTGGCGAGCCGTTCCTGGTACGGCTTGGCCAATTACCGCGAGCTGTTCGCGGATCCCGACTTCGCGCATGTGGTCGCCAATACGGCGATATACACGGCGGCGACCGTCGGCCTGGGGCTGCTGCTGGCACTGCTTCTGGCCTTGTGGCTGAACCGTCCCGCACGGAGGTTCGGGCTCATTCAGGGCATGCTGTTCAGTCCGCATATCATTTCCCTCGTCTCGATATCGATCCTGTGGCTGTGGATGATGGATCCCCAGTACGGCCTGCTGAACAGCGTGCTGGAGGCATTCGGCATTCCCGGCCTGCCTTGGCTCGCCGATCCGGCCACCGCCCTGCCTTCGCTCATTCTTGTCGCGCTCTGGAAGGGCGTCGGCTACAACATGATCGTGCTGATTGCCGGATTGCAGAGCATCCCGCGCGAGATTCATGAAGCGGCCCTGCTGGATAACGTGTCGCGCTGGCGGGTCGTCTGGCGAGTAACCATTCCGCTCTTGTCGCCAAGTCTGTTCTTTCTGCTCATCATGAATACGATTAGTTCCTTTCAGGTCTTCGATACGATCAGCATCATGACCCAAGGGGGGCCCGTGAACAGCACCAACATGCTGGTTTACTACATTTACGAGCAGGGGATGGAGTTCTTTAACGGCGGCTATGGCGCTGCCGGCTCGGTCTTGCTGCTGGCCGCCGTCGGCCTGGTGACGCTCGCGCATTTCGCTCTGCTCGGGCGCCGGGTTCATTACCACTAAAAGTAAGAAAAGGAGGCTGCCGATATGCACAACCTGGTACGCAAATGGCCCTTCCGCCTGCTGGAAGCCGTCTCGCTCGCCCTGATCGCGGGCATGTTCCTCTTTCCCTTCTTGTGGATGCTCGTGACCGCCTTCAAATCGAAGCCCGAGGTGCTGCAGTTCCCGCCGACGTGGATCCCGCAGGAATGGCGATGGGACAACTTCGCTGCGGCCTGGAACTCGGGGCCGTTCGGCCGTTACGTGCTGAACAATGTGATTGTCGCCGTCAGCATTTTGGCGCTGCAGCTGCTCACCGGCATTCCGGCCGCCTATGCGTTCGCCCGCTTCCGCTTCAAGGGGAGGGGACTGCTGTTCAGCCTCGTGCTGCTGGCGCTCATGATCCCGTCGCAGGTCGTGTTTCTTCCTATTTATGTGCAGATGAGCGGGTGGAATCTAATCAATACGTTGTGGGCGTTAATTCTTCCATTCGGGGCGAGCGCCTTCGGCATCTTCCTCATCCGGCAAGCGTTCATGCAAATACCGGAAGATATGATGGAGGCGGCCCGGCTCGATCATGCGACCGAATGGACGATCATGTGGCGCATCGCGGTGCCGATGGCGAAACCGGCCGTGACGACCTTTGCGCTGTTCAGCCTCATATACCATTGGAATGATTATTTCTGGCCGCTTATTATGACGAATCAGGCGGCGATGCGGACGCTTCCGGTCGGCATTGCGATGCTGAAGGAGACGGAAGGCATCAGCGCGTGGAACGTGCTGATGGCAGGCAATCTGATGCTCGTCGTTCCGGCGCTGCTGCTGTTCGTGCTGGCACAGCGGCATATTATGCAGGCTTTCGTGTACAGCACCAAATAAAAGCTTCTTACATGAATCAATCGCGCATCAATCCATCGTGAAGGAGATGAAGAAGGATGATTTCGAATATGTATCGCAAGAAGCGAATGCGGTCAGCCGTGCTGGCGATGATGATGGGGGCGGCGGCGTTGTTGTCCGGCTGCGGCGGGACGGCCGCGGGCACATCCTCGGGAAGCGCGGCGGACGCCCGGAAAGGGGGACTCGCCCCGGCTCCGGCAGCCCAGATCGCTTCCGAACCAGCTGCGGGCACGCCGGTAGAGATTGAGTTCTGGTATTCTCTGGGCGGAGCGAACGGCGAGCTCATTGAAGCGATGACGGCGGACTTCAACGCGTCTCAGGATCAAGTATTCGTTCGGCCGGCTTATCAAGGCGATTATTATACGAACCATTCCAAGGTGCTGGCCGCCGTTGCCGCCGGCAACCAGCCCGACGTCACGATGATCGAGGTCGCTTCGGTCGGGGCGTTCGCGGACGCGGGCGTTATCGAGCCGCTGTCATCGTATACGCAAGGCGCGGAGAAGGACTATATCGACGGATTGATGGGCAACTCCTACTGGAAGGATGAGCTGTACGCCATCCCGTTCAACCGTTCGACACCCTTGCTCTATCTGAACAAAGGGCTGCTGAAGGAGGCGGGTCTCAACCCGGAAGGCCCGAAGACTTGGGCGGAGCTGGAGGAATTCGCCCGCCAGCTGACCAAGCAGGAGGGCGGGAAGACGGTACGGTACGGCTTCTCCACGCCGATCGACATCTGGTTCTATGAAGCGCTTGTATTTCAGAGCGGGGGCAGCATCTTGACCGAGGACAACAAGCAGCTTGCGCTGCTGAACGAAGCGGGGAAGGCCCCGCTTGAATTCTGGTCGCGCATGATCAAGGAAGGCATTATGAAGAATCCGCCGGGCGAGAAATACAATGCTTGGGACGTAGCCAAGCAGGATTTCGTCAACGGGCAGGTCGCCATGATCTTCACGTCGACGGGCGATCTGAAGGGCTTGAAGGAGACGGCCGGATTCGAGGTCGGGACCGCTTTCCTGCCGGCGAACAAGGACTACGGCGCTCCGACGGGCGGCGCGAATCTGGCCGTGCTGGCGGCATCGTCTCCGGAGAAGAAGCAGGCGGCGTGGAAGTTCATTCAGTGGATGACCGCTCCGGAGCAGACGATACGCTGGTCGCAAGGCTCGGGGTATATGCCGGTCAGCAAGACCGCAGTGGAGTCGGATGCCTTGAAGGAGGCCTTCGCCAAGGATCCGAACTTCAAGGTCGCGATCGATCAGCTGCAATATGGGAAGGCGCGTCCGATGGTGCCCGGCTATAAGGAATTGCAGGAGGTTATCATGACCGAGATCCAACGGGTCATCCTCGGCCAGGCGACGCCGGAGGAAGCGCTGCAGGCCGCGACGGACAAGGCGAACAAGCTGCTGCGCAAATAAAGGACGGATGACCGGGAAGATCAACCGGAACGCACAAAAGCACCTCCCCGCACTCCTGGGGAAGGTGCTTCTTCTGTATGCCCGGAATGGCCGTGGCCGTCACGGCGAGGGATCTCCGCCGAGCACCTCCTCCGTCCAGCGGGCGATAAGGCGTTCGCGGTTGCGTCCCGCCCAGTCCTGATCGTAGGAAATGACGTTCAGCCGCTCCAACGGGAAGGCTTCCTCCGGCGATTCGGCATCGCGGTGGGTGAGGAGTTGGTAATTCCCGACCTGCTTGCCGAGCTCCTGCGCCTGCTTCGACAGCGCCCAATCGACGAACAGCTTCGCTTCATGCTCCTGCGGCGCTCCCTGGATGATGCCGACCGCGCCGATCTCGTACCCGGTTCCTTCCTTCGGGAAGCTGATGACAATGTTGCGGAATCCTTCCTTATAAAACTTGAGCGCGTCATGGGAAAACATGACGGCAGTGCCGACCTCGCCCATGCCGACGGTGCGCCCGGGAACGCTGCCCGATGTCGTGTAAATGACGTTCTGTTCATGCAGCCGCTTCAAATATCGGAACGCCTCGTCTTCCCCGAAAAGCTGCACCAAGGTGGCGAGCGCCGTATAGGCCGTACCGGATGAACGCGGATCTGGCATCGTAATCATGCCGCGGTAGGCCGGGCTCAGCAGATCGTTCCATGATTGCGGCGCTTCGCCGCCCACTTCCTGCAGCCATGTCTTGTTCGAGACGAAAGCGATGGAGCCGACGTAGATGCCGGTCCAATAGCCGTCCTTGTCCCGGTACATCGGATCGATCATCGCCGCGTTCGGCGACACATAAGGGGAGAGCAGCCCTTCCGATTTGGCCTGCACGAACGTATCGGAAGGCCCGCCGAACCAGATGCTCGCCTTCGGCTGCTCCCGCTCGGCCCGGATGCGGGACAGAATCTCCCCGTTCGACATCCGGACGTAAGACACTTTGATGCCGGTCTGCTTCTGGAACGTCTCGATCGCTTTGATGGCGTGATCCTCATACAGGCCGGCATAGATCGTCAGCGTCCCCTTCGGCTCGCTCCCGCAGGAGGCCAGCAGGAGCAGAAGCGGCATGCAGAGGGACAGCATAACCAGATGTCGTATTTTCGAAGCGCGTATGCTTATCCCTCCCTGCATAGAATGGCATCTGCCGTCAAGTCGTCATGCTCGCAACGGATCGGGACTGGCCGGAAAACCTTTCGTGTTAAATCACGTGCAGCGATTGTTCCGCGAACCGGAGCGAGACGAAGTCCCCAGCCCGGAAGACATGATCCAGAATCGGATTATGCTCCGTAATCTGCAGCGTCTGTCCTTCGTACTCGACTTCGTATTCCTGGGTCTGGCCCATAAAGACGCTTTTGACCACCGTCCCGACATGCGATGAGCCGGCTTCGGCCAGCGACACCGCTTCCGGGCGGATGACGACGGTCACCCGATCCTGCGGCTTATGCTCCGTGCGTCTCACCCGCAGATCGCCGGAGGCGGTGGCGACGGTCATATAGCCGTCCTCCACGCTCTTCACCGTGCCTTCGACGAAGTTCGCGGTGCCGATGAAGTCGGCGACGAACTTTGTCTTCGGGCGCTGATAGATTTCAACCGGGGATCCGACCTGTTCGATCTTCCCCTTGTTCATGACGATAATCTGATCGCTCATGCTCATCGCTTCGCTCTGATCATGCGTCACATAGACGGCCGTAATGCCGATCTGCTGCTGAATGCGGCGAATCTCGTCGCGCATGACGAGGCGCAGCTTCGCGTCCAGATTGGACAGCGGCTCGTCGAACAGCAGCACGCCGGGCTCCATGACGAGCGCGCGCGCCAGCGCGACCCGCTGCTGCTGGCCGCCGGACAGCTGCGACGGCATCCGATCCTTGTATTCCCGCAAGTTCATTATATCCAAGACCGAGTCGACTTTGGAGCGAATTTGGTCTTTGGACATTTTCTTGATGCGCAGCCCGTAGGCGACGTTGTCGAACACGTTCAAGTGGGGAAACAGCGCGTACGATTGGAACACCATCGTGCAGTCGCGCTTGTTCGGAGGGATCGGATTCACCAATTCATCTCCGAAATAGATGCTCCCCGACGTGATTTCCTCGAATCCGGCGATCATGCGCAGCGTGGTCGTCTTGCCGCAGCCGGACGGGCCGAGCAGCGTCACGAATTGGCCGGCTTCAATCGCCAGATTGATATCCGACACGGCATACGAGGTGTTCCCCTGTCCGTCCGCGTACGCCTTGGAGACTTGTTGCAATGTTACAGATTTGGCCATGATGTAGCTTCCTCCTTATGGGACGTATCGATTGACTACGCGGATCGCTCCGACCCGCCGAACCAGGCGACGAGCGCATTGAGCAGCGCCATGGCGATAATCATGATGATGATGAGTATCGTGCAGTAGGCGCTCGCGACCCCGATGCGGCCCGCCTCGACCTGGGCGAGAATGGAGGCCGTAATCAGGTTGAACTTGGCCGATATCAGGAAGATGACGGCGCTCATCGCGGTCATGCTCTTCACGAAGCTGTAGACGAGCCCGCTGAAGAAGGCCGGCTTGATCAGCGGCAGGACGACGCTCGTGAAGTTCTTGTACTGGCCCGCGCCCAGATTGGTGGCCGCTTCCTCGATAGCCGGGTCGATCTGCTGCAGCGAGGCAATCCCGGAACGGATGCCGACCGGCATCGCCCGCACGACGAAGGCGGCGATAATGATGACCGCCGTTCCCGTCAAAGCCAGCGGCGCCTTGTTGAACGACAGAATATATCCGATCCCGATGACGGTGCCCGGAACGGCGATCGAGAGCATGCTGATCGCTTCCAGCGCCTTTTTGCCGAAGAAGCGCTTGCGCACGATCAGGAAGGCGATAATCATGCCGAGCAGCCCCGCGATTGGCGTCGCGATCAGGGACAGCATCAGGGTGTCGCCCATCGCTTTTTGTCCGAGCGAGAAGACGTACTTATAATGATCCAGCGTGAAGCTGTTGTTGATGCCCCACAGCTTGATGAACGAGCCGATCGGGACGAGCACATAGAACGCGATGACGATAACGGACATCAGCGTGCAGAAGGCGAACAGCGTATGCTTGACGGGTCCGGACTCGATCAGGCGGCGTCCGCCCGTCGGCTTCCCGGTCACGGTAACGTAGCTCTTCTTGCCGACCCAGAACTTTTGCAGGGCATAGACGATGAGCGTAATCATCAGGAGCAGCATGGCCAGCGCCGCGCCGGCCTGCATGTCGTAGCTGCCGACCGCCTGAAGATAGATTTCGCGGGCGACCGTCGAATAGTTGCCCCCGATCGTCATCGGGTTCCCGAAGTCGGCCAGCGACTGCACGAAGACGAGCAGGAACGCGTTGGCAATGCCGGGAACGGAGAGCGGCAGCGTAACGGTCAGGAACGTCTTGAGGCGGCTTGCGCCCATGTTCTGGCTCGCTTCCTCCAGCGCGGGACTGATCGAACGGAGTAGCCCGGCGAGCGTCAGGAAGGCGACCGGGAAGAAGGTGAGCGTCTGCACCAGCACAAGTCCCTGCAGCCCGTATATATTGGCATTTTCCCAACCCAGCAAATGCTTGGTGACCAGACCCTGCTTCCCGAGCAGCAGCATCGCGGACAGCGCGATGACGAACGGCGGGGAGATGACGGGCAGGATGGCGATGCCGTTGAACAGCTTTTTGAACGGAACCTTCACGTAAGCGAACGTATAGGCGAACACATAAGCAATCGCCGTAGAGATCGTCGAGACGATCAAGGCCAGCACCAGGGAGTTCGTTAAGGACTCGAGCAGTTGTCCGCCCGACAGCACCCGCTGGTAGCCCTCCGTGCCGAATTGGCCTGCGTTGGTCAGCAAGCTCGACTTCATGATTTGAAATAACGGATATACGATGAAGACCAATAAGCTGAGCATCACGAGCGCAATGCAGACGAACAGCAGCGGCTCCCGTTTGAATCTTGTCAACAGACGGGCCATTCCAGGTCTCTCCTCTCATGATGTAATGCAGCGCTGTTCCGGAGGGCCGGAGTCCGGCCCGGGGACAGACGCGTTATTTCTTGTTGACTTCTTTGTTCCATTTGTCGATGAGGCGCTGGCGCTCTTTGCCCGCTTCCATTACATCGTAATCAATCGTATGAATGTCGGACAGCTTGATCGCCTTGTCAGGCCCGACCGCTTCCGGGTTGGTCAAGTTCTGGAAGCTGCCGACCCTCTTGCCGACTTCCTGCGCGCTCGGCGAGAGCGACCAGTCGATGAATTTTTGCGCCAGCTCCTGATTTTTGGAGTTTTTGATAATCGCGACGGCGCCGGTCTCATAGCCCGTTCCGTCTTCCGGTATCGTCAGCACGAGGCTGTCGAAGCCCTCTTCCTGATACTTGATGATGTCATGCGCGAACAGCACCCCGACACCGGCTTCGCCCATGCCGACCATCCGCCCCGGAGCGGAGCCGCTGGTCGTATACTGCTGTACCTGCGGATGCAGCTTTTCCAAGTATTCGAAGCCCTGCTCCTCGCCGCCGAACGCCTTCAAGATCGTGTATACCGCCGAGTACGCGGTGCCGGAAGAGGCAGGATTGGCCATGACGAGCTCGCCTTTGAATGCCGGGTTCAGCAGATCCTCCCATTTTTTCGGCGCTTCGACGCCCTTCTTCTCCAGGAATTCCTTGTTGGCCGCGAATCCGAGCGGGGCGACGTAAATGCCGGTCCAATAGCCTTCCGGATCTTTGTATTTCGGATCGATTTTTTCCGCAATCGGCGATTGGTACGGCTGCAGCAGATCTTCGCTCACCGCCTGCACGAACGTGTCGGCCGGTCCGCCATACCAGATATCGGCTTGCGGGTTGTCCTTCTCGGCCCGGATCTTGGCGAGAATCTCGCCGCCGGACATCCGGATCATCTCGGCTTCGATCCCCGTATCTGCGGTGAACTGCTTCATCGCTTCCACGGCATGGTCCTCCTGGAAGCCGACATAGACGGTCAGCTTGCCCGATGCCGCCGGCTTGTCTCCCTGGGCGCCGTCCGCCGCGGTTCCGGATGAGCCGGACGTGCCGCAGCCCGCGAACAGCGCGGCCATCAAGACGAGTGAAGTGAGCATGCTTGTCCATTTTCTCATTGTGTAGATCCCCCTTGGCTAATAATAGGAATGGTTGAGTAAGAAGTGCGAGTTCAACCTCTTGATTTGGCTCCATTATATTGGATGCGCTTACACGGGTGTGAGTCCAAGTTCCTGCCGTTTGTCATGGCAAAAAAATAGTACCTTGTCTCGGGCCGGAGCCGTCTGTCAAGGTACGCGAATCATGCGGATATTCGTTATCTTCCGGTGATGAGTTCCCGAACGGCGCCTCGCTTAATAGAACAGCCGCACAATCGAATGGACGGCCACGCCGATGACGGAGAAGTCGCTGTCGGCGAAGGTGGCCCGCAGGAAACCGAGATTCGACAGCAGCGGAATCAGCAGCACCGGCAGCATCGTGATGATAAAGCCGTGGATGAGGGAGGCGGCGATCATGCCTGCCCTTCCGCCCGTCTTGTAGGCGATGACGCTCGCCGCGCCGCCCGAGAAAAAATGCGGGATGACGCCGGGAATGATAACCGTATATTGAAATTGGAGCAGCACGATCATCGCGACGATGCCGCCCGTGAAGCTGAGAAAGAAGCCGAACATGGCCGCGAACGGCGAATATTTGAACAGCACCGGGCAATCGAGCGCAGGGATGGCGCCCGGCACGATGCGATCGGCGATGCCTTTGAACGCGGGAATGATCTCGGACAGCATCATGCGGACTCCGGCCAGGATGATGTAGCATCCGCCCGCGAACCAGGTCGCCTGGATAAGCGAGACGACGATAAAATGCCGTCCGGAGAACATCTCCTCCATACGGTTGGATGGCGTGAACAAGCCGGAGACGAGGAACAAACCGAAGGTGAACACCGTAATGACGATCATATGGTCCTGGAAAAAGGCGCGCAGCTTCTGCAGCTTCGCCGGCTCGGACGGCTCGGAGCCCGGGCGGAACCAGGAGGCGATCCAGCCGCTCAAGACGTAGCCGATGCTGTTGAAATGCCCGATGGCGAATTGGTCGTCTCCCGTTGTCTTGCGGACGTAGGGCTGGGTAATGAAGGGGCCTAGCGACATCGCGGCCGCCAGCACCGTCGCGCCCAGAAGAACCGTCTGCCAGAGCGGCAAAGCCATCGACATGAGCAGCCCGGCCAGCATGGAGGCCATGAACAGCATATGGTGGCCCGTCAGAAAGACGCATTTGATCGGCGTGAAGCGGGCGATCACGAGATGAAGCGCCATGCCGAACAGCATAATCAAGGCGATTTCTTCGCCGTAATTGATTTGGGCAAGGGCGGTGATCGTCTCATTATGCGGAATAATGCCGATGATCTGAAATCCGTTCTGAATGATGGCGGACAGGTTGGACAGGGATGAGCCCGCAGCGGCGGCCCCGATCTGGAGCAGCGTATACCCGAGCATCGTCTTGATCGTGCCGTTGGCCAACCGCTGCACCGGCTGCTTCTGCAGCAGAAGGCCGAGGAAGGCGATGAAGCCGAGCAGAAGGGCGGGCTCCCCGAGCAAACCTTTGTTAATGAATTGGGCGGGATTCATATCACGTTGCATCCTCCCGGCGTTCCGCGGGCAGCCACTGCCGGAAGGCCGGGCTGTCCAGCAGCTTGCGCTTCAAATATTGGCGGTCCAGAATGTCCTCCAGCCCGATCGCCTCGACGCCGTGACCGGGGTCCAGGCCATCGATAATGACGGAGGATCCGATGATAAGATCGGCGCCGTGGGCATACATGGAGGTCACATCCGTATGTTCCACTTCCGCAGACACGCCCAGTTCCTTCAACAGCGCTTCCAGATTGATTCGGATCATGAGGCTCGTCCCCAGACCGCTGTTGCACGCTACAATTATTTTTCGCATAGGTCCTCCTTCTGCTTCAACAGCCGCCATAGCTTGTCCGGATCGGACGCCGTACGGAGCGCCCCCAGGAAAGAGCCGTCATTGCACGCGTCAAGCAGCGTGCTCAAGGCGGCAATATGCTTCTCCTTGTCCACCGCCGCCAACGTAATGACGAGCCATACGGGATGCCCCGCCGGACCGAAGGAGATCGGTTCCTTGAACGTCACGAGGCTGAACCCGGTCTGCCGGACATGTTGGGGCAAATAGGCGTGCGGGAAGGCGATTCCTTCATGAATAATAAAATGATGCTTCTGCGACCGGATCATCGCGAGCAGCCTCTCCTCGTAGGCAGCGTCCGTCCATCCGTGAGCGGACAGCAGACCGTTCCCGATGCGGATCGCCGTCTCCCAATCGGCCGGTTCCAGCTGCAGCCGGATGGCGGAGGGCGGGAGCAGGCGGCTGAGACGGCAATCCTCCTCCTGCCGATGCAGCGGTCCGCCCTGGAACAGCGCGATCAGCTCTTCCAGCAGCTTGCCGCGATGACGGATGTCGGCGTGGCGCTCCACGATGCGCAGCACGTCGTTGACGGTCTGAATCGCCGCCGCGGCCACCGTGTCGGGAGCCGGCTGGACGCCGAGGAAGGCGGCAATCCGCTTCTGCTCCGGTTCCGTCAGCAGCGGAGACACCTTCATCCATGGAAGGGGAAGCGGGTGCCCGATATCCATCGTCGTCAGCACCGCGTCGGCATCCTGGAGCCGCAGCTTCAAAGAATCTTTGTAGGAGTACGTGCCGGCGATCTCGACTTGGGGGAAGAGGACGGAGAGCCGCCGCTCAATAATGGCCGAGGTGCCCAGGCCCGATCCGCATACGATGGCGACGCGCTTCGGGGAATACGACACGTTCGGCGTCAGGCCGCTTCCGATATGAAGCATGATATAACCGATCTCATCGCGATCGAAGGTGACGGACATGCCGGCCACCTCCTCGTTGACGATGCGCTCCAGCGAGGCCAGCAGCGCTCCGTATTGCTCTTCAAGCTGCGGGAGGAGCGGGTTGTTGGATTGCAGCCCGAACCTGGCCCGGTAGACGGCGGGCTTCAGGTGAATCGCCAGGCCCTGCACCAGTTGTTCGGTCAACTGCAGGGGCGATTCCAGCATCTCTTCCGTACGGTCGATTATGCGCTGCGCCAGCGCATGGAACAGTTCTTCCTGCTCGGGAAGCTGCTGTTTCTGCGCGCCGAGCACATGCTGCGTAATATAGCCAATCTCCGCCTCCGGCAGCGCGACGCCGAAGTGGCGCTCGATCTCCGGCCGGATCCGGATCTGAATCAGGCGGTAGGCCGGATGGGCCTGCAGCTCCTGCAGCAGCCCCGATTCCATCTCGATCGCATGCTTATGCTTCAGCCGCTCCATCGCCATAAGCAGATGGAGGGTCAGCGTGGAATAGCCGGCATCGGTGAACTGCACCTGCAGCATCTGCTCCAGCCGCTGCACGAGATCGAAGAGGAAGCGGGCGTCCTCGACCTGGAACCAGGAATTCCACAGCAGCGCCCCATAAGGATCCTGGCGTTCCGCCTGCCTGTCCCAGACGAAGCGCATCAGCTTGTCGTCGGTCAATTCGGCCCGCAGCAGCTCGAGATAGGCGCTTCGCTTCCGCTGCTCGCTGCCGCGCACGCTCAATACGCCGCGCTGCTTGACGAGCGTCAGGCGGCGTTCCTCCAGCCACCGCCTGCATTCGGCCAGATCGACCAGCAGCGTGTTTTTGCTGATGCCGTACTCCTCCATCAGCTTCCCCATATGGATGCTGGCCTGCTGCAGCAGCCGCTTCAGCAGAAGCGCCAGCCTCTCCTTGGCGTCGACCGTGTCGGGCGGCTGCGCCAGCTTCTGCACGAGCAGCTCGGTCTGCCGGGGCTGCAGGCGCAGCCGGACGCCGCATGTCCGGCTCCGTTCCAGCACGGTCCCGTGCCGGGACAGCCAGTCTTCCAACTGAAGCAGATCATGGCGGACGGTGCGGGGGGAGATGGAGAATTCATCAACCCATTGCTGTATCGGGATATAATCGCGAGCTTCCATAAGAAGCTGAAGCATTCGTTGTTGACGGCTCGTTATCATAGATGTCCCCTGCCATGTCGTATTCTGTCATGAATTCGCTTACATGTCTTGATTATTGCATATTTTCGCGCAGCGTCAAGGGTGAACGACGGCAGCGGGCATGCGGATCGGCGGCACGGGCCCCGGCAGTTCCCGTGAGCGGGACGGATTGGGCCCGGACGGGGCGGCGCCCGGCAAGGGAGGGCCGCATTGGGCACACCTGCCGAGGAGCGCGAGGGAAGGAAAACAGTGAGTTTTTGGCATTGGCAATTGACCCGGTCTATGGTAAAGTATACCCCTGTGTGCCACCACACCGCGGTTCGCAACCATCCCGCGTAATCAAAACTAGGGGGAGTACCGAATGTTCAATTTCATATGGGGGATATTGTTTGTCCTGGCCAATTTCGGCTTTTTTCTGCTGTGCTACCGCTTGTTCGGCAAGAACGGCTTGTTCGCCTGGGTCGGCGTCATGACCATCGTCGCCAATATTCAGGTCGGCAAGACGATCGAGATGTTCGGCATCGTGATGACGCTGGGCAACGCGGCGAATGCCAGCCTGTTCATGACCTCGGATCTGCTGAACGAGAAATACGGACCGAAGGAAGCGCGCCGCGCGGTCTGGTTCGGATTTTTCATGCTCATCATGACAACGGTTATTATGCAGATGGCCCTTGCCTTCATTCCTCAAGGAGATGAGATTGCCCAGACGGCGCAGGCGTCGCTGGCGCATATTTTCGATTTGATGCCTCGGGTCGCCGCGGGGAGCCTGACGGCCTATCTCGTCAGTCAATTTCTCGATGTCAAGCTGTTCAGCATGCTGCGGGAACGGTTCCCCAAGTCGGGCCAGCTATGGATTCGCAGCAACTGGAGCACGGGAATCAGCCAATTGGCGGACTCGTTCGTCTTCTGCACGATCGCGTTTGCCGGCTATTACCAATGGGATGTATGGTTCCAAATTTTGCTGACGACCTATGTCGTCAAGCTGCTGCTGTCGGTAGCGTCAACGCCGTTTTTGTATTGGGCGAGAAGCTTCCGCGTGCCCGGAATGGAATCGTCCGCCGCTCGGGAAGGCGGCATGGACAGACGATAACTCGCGTAAAAATATCCGTCCGGCTCCGCAGACAAGATGCGGAGCCGGGCGGTTTTTTTGTGATGCGGACATCGAAAAAATTCGGACAGAAGCGAAGGGAAAAATCCAAGCAATCATCGGATAGGCAGCTAAGCTGAAGCCGGAAGGCGCGGCTTCGCGGTTCTGCGTTGAGGTTTGATCCGCGTCGGCGGCCATTACGAGGGGCGCTATGCGGCGGAGATGGCATTTCCCGCCGAGAGGACGGTCGAGGTTTTTTGACAAATTGCGCCATGTTTCACATGGAACGTTTTCCGGAAAGAGGGCGTCCGTTCATAATGGGCATCCGCTTTTGGGGCGGCAGAAGCCTTACTATTGCGCCAAGCAACGCCTCGGGATGTCTGCCGCGAATATCTCGATTTCGCCATGGCCGGCGGCCTGATTCCCTGCACAAAAAGGGGTTCCTGCGCTGATTCGCGGCCGGAACCCCTTGCTTCACTCGGGCGTTGATATATGCGATCAATACCAATGTCCGTTCTGCATCATGTGATTATGCATCATGCCCCCGCGCATCATGCCTTGGCTGCGGACAGCCTGGCGATCGGATCCGTGGCAGTGTTGAACCATTTGATCAACCTGCGCATCGGTCATGTCCGGATGCATCTGCTTCATATGGGGGAGCATTTGGCCGAAGCCGCTGTCGTCGCTGCCAGAGGCATAGACCGCGGTTCCGAAGATGAGGGCGAGCGCGGTTGCCCCAACCCATGCCAGACGTTTTTTCATGAAGACATCCCTCCCGAGGCCATCATACCCGAACCGGAAAGCGGATCGCTGTGTGCTTCGTCACAGAAAAGGTACGGGAAATGCCGCTCCTGCCCCGGATAACGGCTGGACAAGGGAGCGGACGAGGTCTATAATTGCATGTGAAACGGCAACTGAATATGCATACTAGGGGGGCTGGAATAGGGCCGGCTGAGATCGTATCCCGTCAAGATACTGACCCTTACACCTGATCTGGGTAATGCCAGCGTAGGAATGAGAATGGCGCCATGCCGAACGGCGGAGGTGTTCATTTGCGGTCGGCGATTCCGATGCACCGCATCCGTGTTGATAGCGCGGACGGGCAAGCGGAATGCTTTGCATGGAACGCGTCGTACAATTCGAGCTGCCGCCATGCATGCGCATAGGTAATGAATAGCGTAAGCGCCCCGATGAGGGGCGCTTTTTTGGATCCGCGCGAGTGCTTGCGCGGCCGCCGCTTATCAGGGAGGACCCCCGGCAGGACGCCGGAATCGTATGCCAGAGAAGGAGCAAGGCCGTCTCGACCGCCTGAGTGGCAGCAAATCGGAAAGGGGAAGAGGAGAAGGATGAGAAGCATGCGTGCACGAAAAAAAGGAGCGCTTGGACTTGCTTTGGCGCTCATGTTCCTGTTGACAGCCTGCGGGGGAGGAGTAGACGCCCCGACCCCGCAAGGAAGCGGAGCCCAAAGCGCTGAAGCGCCGAAGGATCTGCGCGAGATTACGTTTGTGCTGGAATGGACGCCGAACACGAACCATACCGGGGTGTATGTGGCCCAGCAAGAGGGGTACTTTGAGGCCGAAGGGCTGAAAGTGAACATTATTCAGCCCGGCACGGGCGGAGCCGACGCGATGATCGCCTCCGGCTCGGCGCAGTTCGGCGTCAGCGTGCAGGAAAGCATTACGCTGGCGCGCACGCAGAATGTGCCGATCGTGTCATTGGCGGCCATCATTCAACATAATACGTCCGGGTTCGCCGCCCCGCGCGACAAGCATATTACGTCGCCCAAAGATTTCGAGGGCAAGACGTACGGGGGCTGGGGCTCGCCGGTAGAAGAAATGGTGCTGCGGACGCTCATGGAGCAGGAGGGGGCCGACTACGACAAGATCAAGAACATCAATATGGGCTCCGCCGACTTTTTTACCGCGGTCAAAAAGGATATTGATTTCGCCTGGATTTTCTACGGGTGGACGGGCATTGAGGCCGAGCTGCGCAACGAGCCGATCGATATGATGTACGTCAATCAATATTCGGATGCGCTCGACTACTATACTCCGGTCATCGCCACAAGCGAGAAGCTGATCGAATCCGATCCCGAGCTGGTCAAGGCGTTCATGCGGGCCGTCTCCCGGGGATATCAGTTTGCGATCGACAATCCGGAGCAGGCGGCAGGGATTTTGTTGAAGCAGGTGCCTGACCTGGACAAGGAACTGGTTATGGCCAGCCAGCGCTGGCTCAGCCCGAAATACCGCGACGATGCGCCGCGCTGGGGAGAGCAGAAGCGGGAAGTGTGGGAAAACTATACGAACTGGCTTTTGCAGAACAAGCTGATGGAGAAGCCGATCGATATCGACAAGGCGTTCACGAATGAGTTCCTGCCTGAAGCCTGACGTTGGCGCTGCTCAGGAGCGGGCGATAGCCGGCGTTAGATAAATGAGGGCGGATAATCCGTCCAAGGGGTCTACCCTCTCCGGGACGGGCGGTTCGAGCCGGAGTCGGCACCAAGAGCGGGATCAGCATCGAGAGGAGGAATTTGGCATGAGGAGGACGAACCGCCTAGGTGCGGCAGGAATGCGCAGGAAGGTGGCGGCGGGATGAAAAGACGGCTTGCAGCGGCGGGACCGCCGATGGCGGCCCTGCTGCTGTTCATCGTGGCGTGGCAGATTGGCGTCATTTTGTTCGATGTGGAGAAATGGATGCTCCCGAGCCCGCTTGATATTGCGCGGGAAGCGGCGGCCAACGGCGGCGGCATTCTGCTGCACGCCCTGGCTACCCTGAAGCTGATGCTGATCGGCTTCGGGGCCGGAGCGGGGATCGGCCTCGCGCTGGCTTGTCTGCTCCATCCGCTCCCTTGGCTGAAGCGGGCGATCTACCCGCTCATCATATTGAGCCAAAACGTGCCGACGATCGCGCTGCTGCCGCTCCTGATGCTGTGGTTCGGCTTCGGTCTGCTGCCGAAGGTGATCGTCATTGCGCTCGTCTGCTTTTTCCCGGTCTGCGTCGCCGCCCTCGACGGCCTGACCCAGACGGATCGGACGATGCTTCATTATATGCGCATGACGGGGGCGACCCGGGCACAGTTGTTCTGGAAGCTGGAGCTGCCGCATGCGATGCCCTCCGTCTTCTCGGGCTTGAAGATCGCCGCCACCTACAGCGTGATGGGAGCGGTAATCGCGGAATGGCTCGGAACGGATCAGGGCATCGGCTATTATATGATGCTGCAAAAAGCGGCCTACCGCGTCGACCGGATGTTCCTCGGCATCGTCGTCATCATTCTGCTCAGTCTGGCGATGTTCGGAGCGATCCGCCTGCTGGAGCGGATGATCATCCGCTGGCGGCCCGAGGAGAACGACAAATGAGGGAGGGAAGCGCTATGAAGGCAACGGCCCATCTGGCCGATTCGATAGAAGGCGCGGCTGCCCGGGCGGCCGCCGCTCGGCCGCCCGCTCTGGAGCTGGAGCGGGTCGACATGTCCTATCCGGGGACGAACGGCCGCGGCGAAGGACGGCTGCCGGTGCTGGACCAAGTGTCGCTGCAGGTGAAGCAGGGGCAATTCGTCTCTATCATCGGCCCCTCCGGTTCCGGCAAGAGCACCTTGTTCCATCTGATCGGCGGCCTGCTGCGCCCGGATGGCGGCCATATCCGGATGAACGGACAAGAGGCGGCTGGGCGGACGGGGCATGTCAGCTACATGCCCCAGCAGCCGGCGCTCTTCCCGTGGCGGACGGTGGAGCAGAACGTCATGCTGGCCCAGGAGATTGGCGGCCGGCCGAAGAAGGAGGCCCGGGCGGAAGCGCGGCAGTGGCTGGCGAAGATCGGCTTGTCCGGCTATGAGCGGGCGTATCCGCACGAGCTGTCCGGCGGCATGCAGCAGCGCGTCGCGTTCCTGCGCGCTCTGATGAGCCCGCATGAGCTGATGCTGCTTGACGAGCCGTTCAGCGCGCTCGACGCCTTAACCCGCACCGAGATGCAGCGCTGGCTTATCGATCTGTGGGAGCAGCACCGGCGCTCCGTGCTGTTCATTACGCACAGTATCGAAGAAGCGCTGCTGCTCTCCGATACGATCTACGTATTTTCGAGCCGCCCTGCCCGCGTGCTGCGGGAGGTGGCTGTGCCGTTCCCTCGTCCGCGGCGGGAGACGCTGACGGGGGAAGAATCCTTTCTCCGCTTGAAGCGGGAACTGGCCGGGCTGCTCCGGGAGGCGCAGCGGCACGGGACCGGCGAACTGGACAAATAAAGGCAGAGGGACGGCGAGAGCCGTCCCTTTTTGGCCGATGCAGTGAGAAGTGTCAGGGAGAAGCAGGCCCATTTTCCGGCGGCCGGAACCGATTCTCCAGCGGGGAATTTCCATCTTTTATGGCAAATTCGGATGAATAACTTTTACTGGTAAATGGAAAGTTGACGCTATATAATAAGTTATCCCGGCTTCGGCAGCGAAGTGATTGCGGGTGAATCAGGACCGGCTTCCGAAGCCGATCCGGTACATAGAAGGAGGGAAATGATATATGGTGGCTCAAAAGAGCAACTTGAGCTTGGTGGTAGTAGCGCTCCTGCTCGGGATTCTGATGGCGGCGATGGACAATACGATCGTCGCGACAGCGATGCCGACGATCGTCGGCCAGTTGGGAGGCTTCGAGCTGTACGTCTGGGTCACCTCGGCGTATATGGTCGCGACCATGGCCGGCATGCCGATCTTCGGCAAGCTGTCCGATATGTACGGCCGCAAGCGGTTTTACATTTTCGGCCTGCTCGTCTTCCTGGCGGGCAGCATGCTGTGCGGGACGGCAGACAGCATCATGATGCTGGCGATTTACCGCGCCATCCAGGGGATTGGGGGCGGCGCGCTGATGCCTATCGCCTTTACGATTATTTATGACGTCTTTCCGTTAGAGCAACGCGGGAAAATGACCGGCATGTTCGGAGCGGTGTTCGGCATTTCCAGCGTGGCGGGGCCGCTGCTCGGCGCCTATATTACCGAATATATCGGCTGGGAGTGGGTGTTCTACATCAACCTGCCTCTCGGCATTGTGTCTTTGTGGCTGATTATCCAGTTCTACCAGGAGAGTGCGGCGAAGTCGAAGCAGCGCATCGACTGGGGCGGCGCGGTTACGTTGGTGGTCGCCGTCGTCAGCCTGATGTTCGCCCTCGAGCTGGGCGGCAAGGAAGGCTTTGAATGGAATTCTTTATTCATCATCGGATTGTTTGCCTCCTTCGCCATCTTCCTTCTCGCGTTCGTTCTGTTCGAACTGAATGCGAAGGAGCCGATCATCTCCTTCGCTCTTTTCCGGAAGCGGCTGTTCGCCTCCAGCCAAGGGGTCGCTTTTTTCTACGGCGTCACGTTCGTCATCGCGACGGTCTACATTCCGATGTTCGTGCAGGGCGTGTACGGCGGGTCGGCCACGAACAGCGGCCTCGTGCTGACGCCGATGATGATCGGGTCGGTCGTCACGAGCTCGATCGGCGGGATTCTGGCCGCGAAGACGAGCTTCCGCAAGCTCATGATCATCTCGGGCATCCTGTTCACTGCCGGCATCGTGTCGCTGAGCACGCTGTCCGCGGATACTCCCCGCGCGTTGGTCACCCTGTACATGGTGCTGACCGGACTCGGGGTCGGCTTCTCCTTCTCCTTGCTCGGCATGGCTTCCATGCACGGGATGAGCTACCATCAGCGCGGAACCGCGAACTCGACTTCATCCTTCTGCCGCTCGCTCGGCATGACGATCGGGATTACGGTCTTTGGCTCGCTGCAGTCTTCCTTGTTCACCGGGCGGCTGAAGGAAATGATGCCGGGCGGAGCGATGCCGGCCGACATCAAGCCCGAAGAGCTGCTCCGCGGCGGAGGCGGCGCCAACCTCCCGCCGGAGGCGATAAAGGGGATGGCGGCCGCTCTCGCCGACTCCATCGGCGGCATTTTTGCTTGGGCCTTGATTCCGGTCGGCCTGGCGCTCATCTGCATCGCCTTGATGGGCAATGCGCGCATGATGGATGACGCCGCCGGCAAAGGCTCCGGCGCCAAATCGGAAGAAGCGGTGTCCTGAGCAGGGCCGCTGTTTTGCAGACATTGGCCGCTGCGCTGCCTGCCTGGGAGCGCAGCGGTTTTTTTCATATCGGGAGTGTCGGGTGGTAAGGGTTGGCTAGTGCCGTCTGTCTCGTTACTGTTAGCTGCAAGGCAGGCTGCGTTGTCCATATCGTACCTGTCTTGCCTGTATCGCATGCTGTCTTCTCTGTATCGTTACTGTCTGCCTGTCCCGCGTGCTGCCTTAACTGTATCGTCGTTACTGTTTGCCTGTCCAGCATGTTGCCTTATTTGGTATCGTTGTTACTGTTTGCCTGTCCCGTATGTTGCCTTATTGGTATCGTATATCGCATACTGCACCCCATGACGTGCCAACCCGCGGCAATCCTGCAATTCTGCAGCTTTCTTTTCGAGGGTCGGTCGCTGCAAGAGCATTCCTGCAAAATTACATGATTTTCCTTAGTATCAGCCCGAAACGAGATGTATTCGACAAAATTGATGTAGTTTTGCAGGAATTTATCCATTTAGAGGAGTTTTTGGCGTAAAATCCTGTATTTTTACAGCATTAACAAGTTGAACTGCTTTTTAATGCATTTTCACTAGCCGGAACTTAAGGGGGCGGATCCGCGCTCGCGGCGGCAGCCCCGTACGGCAGCCGCGTAGAGCCGTGACGCGTACGGCAGCCATGTATGGCATCCACGTAGAGAGCCGTGACGCGTACGGCAGCCATGAATGGCATCCACGTAGAGCAGCAGCGTACGGCAGTCCCGTACGACGACCCGTTGGAACAACCCGTATTTCGGCATTCGATCATAGAGGAAGAGGAGAGGTGCGGACAATGGAAAGCAATCATACCGCCGCAGGCCCGGAGCGGCTTCGCTTCATGGATGCCCATATCCATCTCGACGGATATGGCCCGGAGCAGCGGCCGCTGTTGGAGCAATCGCTGGAGGCGGAAGCACTGGACGGCGTCATCGCCGTGTCGATGGACGCGGCCTCGTGCCGCGAGGTGCAGCGCTGGGCGGAGCGGTATCCGGGGCGGGTTCACCCCGCGTACGGCTTCCACCCGGAGCAAGCGCTGCCTTCCGAGCCGGAGCGGAGCGCGCTCCTGCAATGGATGGATGAGCGGCGCGATGCCATGATCGCCATCGGCGAGGTCGGCCTGCCCTATTACATGAGGCAGGAAGCCGTCCGCGCGGAGGGCAGCGAGGCCGCCTTTCCCCGCGGCGCTTATCTGGAGCTGCTGGAGGCCTTCGTGCAGCGGGCCGCCGCGTGGGATAAGCCGATCGTGCTGCATGCGGTCTACGACGACGCGCCGCTCGTCATCGAACTGCTGGAACGGTACAGCGTGCGGACGGCCCACTTTCATTGGTTCAAGGGAGACGCAAAAACGACGGAGCGGATGGCCGGGAACGGATACTACATCTCGTTCACGCCGGATCTCGCCTATGAAGCCGAGATCCGGGAGCTGGCGCTTCGCTACCCGGCTGACCGCGTCATGACAGAGACGGACGGGCCGTGGCCGTTCGAAGGGCCATTTGCGGGGCAGGTCACGCTCCCGCTGATGGTGCGCGACGTCGCCGCGTCATGGGCCGCGCTCCAGCGGCTGGAGTTCGGCGAGGCCGCCGCGCTCCTGCGGGCCAACGCGAAGCGCTGCTACGGCGTGTAGCCCCGGCTGCGCATGCGGGGCGGGCCCGGGAGCCTGCCTGCCAGATGTGTGCGCTGCGGAAGCTTGCCCTGCCCGTCCCGGCCCCGCGTGGGCTCCTTGACAGGCGTCTGCGCCTGTGGAAGCGTGCGCAGCCGGAAGTTGCGCAGCCAGGAGCCTGCCCTGCGGGGGCTGCTTAGCCTGCTCCTCTGCGGAAGGACGCGCCTTGCCGGATGCGGCTCCTACAGCATCATAGCCGCGAGGAAGCCGAACAGCAGGAGGGGCACGTTATAGTGCAGGAAGGTCGGCACGCAGGTGTCCCATATATGATCATGCTGTCCATCGGCGTTCAGCCCTGCGGTCGGGCCCAGGGTGCTGTCCGAGGCCGGGGATCCGGCGTCGCCCAGCGCCGCTGCCGTGCCGATGAGCGCCACGGTCGCCAGCGGGCTGAAGCCAAGCTCGACGCAGAGCGGCACGAAAACGGTCGCGATCAGCGGAATCGTCGAGAACGACGACCCGATGCCGAGCGTGACGAGCAGGCCGATGGCGAGCATCAGGATGGCCGCCAGCGCCCGGTTGTCGCCGACCATGTGGACGGCCCCCTGGACGAGCGACTCGATATGCCCGGTCTCGCGGAGCACCGCGCCAAGGCCGGCCGCCGACATCATGACGAAGCCGATGTAGGCCATCGAACGCATGCCGTCGGAGAGGACGCGGTCGGCCCGGCCGAGCGGCATGACGCGCGAGACCAGCAGTACGGCCAGCCCGGCGGCCGCGCCGTAGATCATGGAGCCCGTGCTTAATTGCACGGCAAGCATGGCCGCGATGGCGGCGATGCCGGCTCCGGCCGCGAAGCGGCTGCCGGAAGCGGAGCCCTCTTCGGCTGCGGCAGCCGGTTGAGGCTCGGCCCCTTCGGCATAGTGCCGCGGCTTGCGGTAGCTGATCATCATGGCGAACAGCAGGCCCGCAATCATCCCGAGCGCCGGAAGCAGCATCGCCTTCGGAAGCTGGGAAGCATCGACGGCCAGGCCGTTCTGCGTCATATTGCTCGCCACGATATCGTGGAAGATGGCGCCGAAGCCTACGGGCAAGAGCATATAGGGCGTAATCAGCCCGAAGGTGAGCGCGCACGCGACGGCCCGCCGGTCCAGACGCGCCGCATTGAACAGCATGAGGAGCGGCGGGATAAGCACGGGAATGAAAGCGATATGAACGGGCACCGCATTTTGCGACAGCCAGGCGATGCCGGCGATCGCGGCCAACACGCCGAACCGGACGGGGGCGCGAATTGGACCGCTGTCGGATCGGCCCCGGACGAGCCGCACCGCGCGCCGCACCAGCCGTTCGGGCAGCCCCGTCTCGGCCAGCCCGGCCGCGAAAGCGCCAAGCAAGGCATAGCTGAGCGCGATGCCGGCGTTGTCCTTCAGCCCTTCGGAGAAGGCCGAGATCGTGTTCGAGATCGGCATCCCCCCGGCCCAGCCGCCGATGATGGCGGACACGAGCAGGGCGAGGACGACATGCACTCGCAGCAGGCTTAGTCCGAATAATACCGCGAGAGAGAGAAGAACCGCATTCATGTAAAAGATCAACCTCACTTGATGATAATAATTAATTAAAACATTACCACGTTACCAGAGTAATGTATAACGTTTCTCGCAATCCATTTTATGACATACGGATCCCGATCTTGTTCTCCGGCCCAATTCTCTTCCTTAAATATAGCATTCGGCTAGCCGGATCAAACGCGGCAGCCCAACGAAATGAGGACGAGACCGATCTTCGAGCCGATTGGATCGGTCCAGAGGCGGAGAGACTATCCAACCCGAGGCGGAGCCTTGGTTCCTTTCCGGGACGCAGCGGAAGTTCCTGCTGGTTGCGGATGCAGCCATTCCCGCTTTTCCGGTACACTGAATTGTGGCTGAAGCCCGCCCGGAAGCAATGCGATACCGATAAAAACGCGGCTGTGTCCTTGTTTTGAACGGCATAAGAGGAGCGGAGCACAGCACTGATCCTCCATCCAACATCTACACAAAATTTTTGAAACAAAATGATTGCGAAAAGCGGTGATGATCCAGTAAACTAGTTGAGTTCAGAGAGAAGAAACCATGCAAGTTCAGAAAAATTCCAAAGCGGAGTCATCCGCATTGAGGATAGAGTGGGGGGAAATGTACATGAATTCTGCACCAACTGCCAAGAAAAATGACTCGGTATTCAGTCTGTTCCGGAACCGGTTCGTGCAAGCCATCATGATGGCGGGTTTGTTCATGCAGGTCGGCATCTGGATCCGCAACTTCGCCGTGCTGTTATTTGTCATGGAGATGACGAACGGGGATGCCTTTGCGGTCTCAATGATATCGGTAGCAGAGTTCGCTCCGATCTTCGTCTTTTCATTTATCGGAGGAACCTTCGCCGACCGTTGGCGACCGAAGCTCACCATGATATGGTGTGATATTTTAAGCGCCTTGTCCGTATTCGCCGTCTTGGTGACCATCCTGCTCGGATCGTGGCAGGCCGTCTTTTTCACCACCTTTATTTCGGCCATTCTGTCGCAATTCTCGCAGCCTTCTTCCATGAAGCTGTTCAAGCAGCATGTTCCGGCCGACATGATGCAGGCGGGAATGTCCATCTTCCAGACGATGGTGGCGCTGTTCATGGTGCTCGGCCCGGTCATCGGTACGATGATTTTCCAGCATTATGGCATTACGACATCGCTCGTTCTGACCGGATTGGCCTTCGTACTCTCGGCCATCTCGTTGACGTTCCTTCCTGGCGATTCTCGGGAGGATGAAGCGAATCAGAAGGATTCCCGGGTATGGGATGAGCTTGGAGCCGGTTTGCGCTATGTGATGAAAAGCAAGCTGCTGAAGTCGCTTGGCGGCTGCTTCGCCTTCGCAGGGCTGGCGATCGGGATGATTCAGCCGATGGGGGCTTTCCTCGTGACGGAACGCCTTGGCCTGCCGAAGGAGAATTTGAGTTATCTGATGATGACGAACGGCGTGGCGATGATGATCGGCGGCGCCATCGCGATGGGCATATCGAAGCGGCTGCTGCCGCAGCATATGCTGGCGATCGGCTTGCTGTTCAGCAGCATCGGAATTTGGATGGCCGGCATGTCGACTCAATTGTGGCTTACGCTTGTGGCGCAATTCATCAGCGGCTTGATGCTGCCGTCGATTCAGATCGGGATCAACACGATGATCTTGCAAAATACGGAAGGGTCCTTCATCGGCCGGGTTAACGGCATCCTGACGCCGCTGTTCATGGGAGCGATGGTCATTATGATGTCGATCTCCGGATGGATCAAAAATTTGACTTCCATTACGACCATGTATGAGATCTCTGCGGTTCTATTCATCGTCGGCATTGCCGTGATGCTGCCGATTCTGCGGACGAAGAAGACGCCGGAGCCTGCCGAGCCGGCCCAACCCGCCGTCGGCCAGGAATGATCGAATGTCGGCGTTTGAGGCCAGTGAACAATTTATAACCGTGCCCATTGACATGAAGCCGGACGCATGTTCATAATAATAGGATACAATTCATGAAACGTTATTGGAATCGATGACGAGAACAAGTAAGCTGGGATGCAGTCCGCAGAGAGTCGACGGCCGGTGCGAGTCGATGTCTGGACCAGCTGAATATCCTCTCCGAGATGCCGCGCTGAACCGTATGCCGCCTGGCGGCGCTCAGTAAGCGCGGACGGCTCATCCGCCGTTACCCGGATGCGCGGCATTGCCGCGGCCAAGCGCCGCAGAAGCGGATTCGGCAAGCGAATCCGGTCTTTCGCGGAACAAGGGTGGTACCACGGTAACTCTCGTCCCTTTTTTGGGACGAGTTTTTTTATTTTCCCGGCAATTGCCCAACACTAGACTGTATACCGACCGAAAGCGAGGAATGTGACATGGAGACGACTCATCCTGCACCGGCCGTGACGATGGAGCATATCGTCCGTGCCCACCATGTGTTGAAGGAAGTCATTGTGCGGACGCCTTTGCAGCGCGACCCGATTTTATCCGCCCGATATCAATGCAATGTCTATTTGAAGCGGGAGGATCTGCAGATCGTCCGGTCATTCAAAATCCGGGGCGCCTACAATATGATTCGCCATCTGTCCGCCGAGGATTTGCAGAAGGGAATCGTGTGCGCCAGCGCGGGGAACCACGCCCAGGGAGTCGCTTATTCGTGCCAGGCGCTGCAGATCCAGGGCACGATCGTGATGCCAACCACGACGCCGAGCCAGAAGGTAACCCAGGTGAAGCGCTTCGGCGGATCGTTCGTCAAAGTCGTTTTGACGGGGGACACCTTCGATGATGCCTATGAAGCGGCCATGAACATTTGCGAAGAGAACGGCAGCACTTTCATTCATCCTTTCGATGATCCTTATATCGTCGCAGGCAGCGGTACGGTAGGCATGGAGATTATGGAATCGCTTGATGTGCCGGCGGACTATGTCTTCGTGACCATTGGCGGCGGCGGCTTGGCGGCCGGCGTAGGCACATACGTGAAGACGGTGAGTCCGTCCACCCGCGTGATTGGCGTGGAGCCGGAAGGGGCGGCCTCGATGACGGCGGCGCTGGAACATCATGAAGTGCTCACGCTGGAGAAGATCGACAAATTCGTGGACGGCGCCGCCGTGAAGCGGGTAGGGCAGCTTCCTTACGAGATCTGCTCGCGGGTGCTCGATGATGTCATTCTCGTGCCGGAAGGGAAAGCCTGCACGACCATCCTGCAGCTCTACAACGAGAATGCGATTGTCGTGGAGCCGGCCGGATCGCTGCCTGTCGCGGCGCTCGATTTGTACCGGGATCAGATTCGCGGCAAAAATGTCGTCTGCGTCATCAGCGGCGGCAACAACGATATTGACCGGATGCAGGAGATTAAGGAACGGTCGCTCATTTATGAAGGCTTGAAGCATTACTTCATCGTGAACTTCCCGCAGCGTGCGGGCGCTTTGCGCGAATTCCTGGAGGATGTCCTCGGGCCGAATGATGACATTACCCGGTTCGAATATAACAAGAAGCATAATAAAGATGACGGCTTCGCCCTGGTCGGCATCGAGCTGGAGCACACTGAAGATTATAAGCCGCTCATCGAACGGATGAAGAAGCGGGGCATCCAGTACGTGGAAGTGAACAAAAACGCGACGCTGTACAATATGCTCGTGTAATCATCCTGGCTGCGCTGCCCCTGCCCCCTGCCTTGCGCGCTTCGGACGAATCCCGGCAGGCGTTCCTCACGTATAAATAGGTAAGGAATGCGGGAAAAAGGAGGAGATGGCATGCAGACATGGCATGAACTGCAGCAACGCATCGAGCGGGCACGGCTGAATGGAAGGCTTCAAGACAAGTATGAGACGCGTCTGCAGGAAGCCGAGCGGGAGCGTCAGCGGCGCAAGGCGGAGCTGGAGCGGCTGGAAAAGTGGTGGCGCGAGGAAGAACGGGATGTCGAACGGCTGCGGTCCTGGTCGATGGCGAACTTCTTCTTCACGCTGATTGGACAGAAGGAGCGCAAGCTCGAGCGGGAAGAGGAAGAGGCGCTCCGCGCCAAAGAGCAATACGATCTGGCGCAGGATGCTTACCGCCAAGCCGAGGCGGATGCGGCGGAATGGCGCCGCCAGTTGATCGGCGTCAGCGGGGCGGATGAAGAGCTGCAGCGGGCCATCGAGGAGAAGGAGCGTCTGCTTCGCGCCTGCGACCGGACCGTGGCAGCCGAACTGGATGCGCTCATCTCCGGGCGGGCCCGGCTGCAGACGGAAAAGCGCGAGCTGGACGAGGCCATCCAGGCGGGACGCGACGCGCTGCGCGCTCTGAAGCGGGCCGAAGAGCAGTTCCGTTCCGCCCGCAATTGGGGAACGTATGATATGCTCGGCGGCGGCACGATTGCTACCTACCTGAAGCATAACCGCTATGACGATGCCAAGGCCGAGCTGAACCATGCCAATCATCGGCTGCGCCGCTTCGGCCGGGAGCTGGAAGACGTGAAGAAGCTGCGGCAGACGGCACAGGCCGTCGATATCGGCGCGGGGCTTACCTTCGCCGATTATGTGTTCGACGGATTTCTGACCGATTGGATGGTGCAGGGCCGGATTAACCGTTCGCTGGAACGGGTGGAAGAGGCGGTCCGGCACGTTGAGGCGACGATTCGGCGCCTGGAGGAGGAAGCCGCGAGCGCAGAACGGCAGCAGGCCGCCTCGGAACGGGAGTATGCCGCGCTGATCGAGAATTGGTTCCCGGCCGATCAGAGTTGAAGTCCCCCCATGATATGGGTATATTAATAGACAAAGCGCTAGACAGAGAAAGGTTGATTGCTGGTGGAGAACCCCAATGCTACATCGAATTTTATTCGCAATATTATTGTGAATGATCTGGAAGAAGGCCGGGTAGACAAAATCGTGACCCGGTTCCCGCCCGAGCCGAACGGATATTTGCATATCGGGCATGCGAAGTCGATTTGCCTGAATTTCGAGCTGGCCCGAGAGTTCAAGGGCCGCGTGCATCTTCGCTTCGATGATACGAATCCGCTCAAGGAGGATACGGAATTCGTCGAATCGATTAAGGAGGATGTCCGCTGGCTCGGCTTCGATTGGGATGGGCTCTATTTCGCCTCTGATTATTTTGACGAGATGTATAAGCGCGCCGTCCTGCTCATCAAGAAGGGCAAAGCCTTCGTCTGCGACCTGAACGCCGACGAGATACGGGAGATGCGGGGCACGCTGACCGAACCGGGCAAGAACAGCCCGTACCGCGATCGCTCGATCGAGGAGAATCTGGATTTATTCGAACGGATGAAGAACGGCGAATTCCAAAATGGGGAGAAGGTGCTGCGCGCCAAGATTGACATGGCCTCCCCGAATATCAACCTCCGCGATCCGGTTATCTACCGCATTGCGCATGCGACGCATCATAACACCGGCGACCAATGGTGCATTTATCCGATGTACGCATTCGCCCATCCGCTGGAGGATGCGATCGAAGGCATTACCCATTCCATCTGCACGCTCGAATTCGAGGATCAGCGGCCGCTGTATGACTGGGTCGTGCAGGAATGCGAGATGGAGGCTACGCCGCATCAATACGAATTCGCGCGCCTCAATATGACGAACACGGTCATGAGCAAGCGGAAGCTGAAGCTGCTCGTGGACGAGGGGATCGTGGACGGCTGGGACGACCCGCGGATGCCGACCATTTCCGGCTTGCGCCGCCGCGGCTTCACGCCGGAATCGATTCGGACGTTCTGCCGGGAGATCGGCGTGACGAAAGGGAACAGCACCGTCGATTCCAAGTATCTCGATCATTTTATCCGCGAAGATTTGAAGCTGAAGGCGCCGCGCACGATGGGCGTGCTCAAGCCGCTGAAGGTCGTCATTACGAACTATCCGGAAGGCCAGATCGAATGGCTGGACGCGGAAATCAATCCGGAGAATCCGGAGATGGGAATTCGCCAGATTCCGTTCTCGCGCGAGATTTACATCGAGCAGGACGACTTCATGGAAAATCCGCCAAGCAAATATTTCCGCTTGTTCCCGGGCAATGAAGTCCGCTTGAAGCATGCATACTTCATCAAGTGCAACGAAGTGATCAAGGACAGCGACGGCCAGGTGGTCGAGGTGCGCTGCACGTATGATCCGGAGACGAAGAGCGGCAGCGGCTTCACCGGCCGCAAGGTCAAGGGAACGATTCACTGGGTCGAGGCTTCCCAGGCGGTTCCGGCGGAATTCCGGCTGTATGAGCCGCTCATTCTCGACGAGACGGAGGATGAAGGCGACACGACGTTCCTCGATCGGGTCAACCCGTCTTCCCTGGTCGTGGAGCAGGGCTTCGTGGAGCCGAATATGAAGGATGTCGCAGGCCATGACAAGTATCAATTTTTCCGCCACGGCTATTTCAATGCGGACCCGAAATATACGAATAACGGACGTATCGTTTTCAATCTTATCGTATCGTTGAAGAGCTCTTTCGAGCTGCCGAAGAAGTAACTTCGAACGGGATGAGCCTCCCAAGAGCCGTTGGAGCTGCTATTGTTAGGATTGTACAGCAAGCGTAATGGCGGGAGGGCCAGGCGGTGGAGTCGAAGGAGACACGCTGAGGAAAGGGTGGCTGTCATGAAAAACAAAGTCATTCTATTGACGTCGGATCGTATCGGCGCCGAAGAGAACGGGCTTGGCCCGTCCGTGCTGGAGACCTTCCTGACGCTGTTGAAGCAGCAGGAAGAGCTTCCGGCCGCGATTTTCTGCATGAATCGGGGTGTGCTTGCACTGACCTCCAAGTCGATGGCCTCGCTGCAGTTGGCCGATTTGGCGAAGGCGGGAGTGCCTGTGCTCGCCTGCAAGACATGCGTAGATCATTACGGCATTGCGGATGAGCTGGAGGCGGGAGAGATTTCAAGCATGGGCGAATTCGTCCAGCTCGCCTCCCGGCATGAAGTGATGACGTTAGGTTAATTTTGGCTGCGAGCACCATTATGCTGGCCACACATGAATAGCGCGAAGCGGCTGCACCTGGGCTGCACCTGCCATGTATTGCTGGTTGCAGCCGTTGCATGAACCGGGTTCCTTGGGGACCCGGTTTTTTGCCGTGGGGGTGAAGCGCTCCATGCAACGGGTGGCGGATAGGGCAGCTCATACCTCCGTTATCTGGTATTTAATCTCATTATTAGTTAATAAGGTTGATGGTAAACAGCAATAAATCCTGCAACTATGCAGCTTTCCTTCCCTTGAGGGGTACAATTTGAACCATTCCTGCACAGCTGCATCATTTTCCTCATATTATCCCCATTGGAAGCTGGAACGGGTGAAATTGATGTATGAATGCAGCAAATCCCCTTCCATCGAGCGAAAATCGGGAAAAATCCTGCACTTTTGCAGGATTGGTCCGGGGCTCGTAATAAACAAGTCCCGCCGTTCATATGTATAACCAATTTAATGCGAGGATGGGGGAATAGGGTGACGGTCGGGGTCCGCTTCATTAAGGCAGCGGCATTTTACTTTGCGGCGGGGGTATTGGCCGGATTGATCGCCGGGGCGACCAATCAGTTCCAATATACGTCGCTGCATGCGCATCTGAATCTGCTGGGCTGGGTGTCACTGGCGATCAGCGGATTGATCTATGCGCGCTTTCCGCAAGCCGGCGACAGCACGCTCGGGACGGTTCATTTCTGGCTGCACAAATATCGGCTTGCCGATTTTTCTGGCCGGCCTTGCTCTCGCGGCCAATGGGGTAGACGCCGCTACGGCATTGCTGATCGGCGGGGGAATCATTTCCGTGCTGGAACTCCCAGCGTCAGGAGCAGCAGCGCGGCCACCAGGCCGGTGCGATCCTTGCCTGCCGTACAGTGGAACAGCAGCGGAGCGCCGTTCTCGGCCAGTAAATGATCGAAGATGCCGCGAAGTCCTGCCGTCGAGTGGACGAGCGAGCGGTTCATGTCGACGAGCAGTTGACCCGGCTTGCTTGCCGGCGGTCTGCCTTGATCCGAGACGTCCCCCGGCTGGCGAATGACGTCCTTGCCAAGCATCTCGACGAGCGGGATATGGGTAAGGACGGCGGGCGCAAGCGGCGGAGACGGCATGGCCGCCACTTCGTCGCTGTCCCGCAGATCGCAGATCTGGCGCAGGTGCAGCGAATCCAGGTAGTCGAGATCATCCGGAGTCAGATCCGATAATTCCGGAGATCGGTAGAGCCTGCCCCACTGGACATACCGTCCTTCTGCCGTCCGGTATCCGCCCAGATCGCGGAAGTTGGAGACGCCCGCGAGCGGAAGCACGCGCTCGGCTGTCGTCAACAGATATTGTCCATTTTGGCATAGATGATAGTAGCTTCTGCGGCCCGGCGCCGGATCGGGGAAGGAGACCTCCTGTCCCGGCACTATGGTGGCCGCGAAGGCAGACTGCTCCGGATCATATTGGGAGCGAGGACTGGAGTACAGGGTCAGGGGGCCCGTCCCCCATCCTCCTTCATCGGCAAGCAGGAAGCAGAGCCTGCCGGATGACTTGGACCGGTGGATGGCGGCGGTCTCCAGCGGGGGATGGTTCATGGCAACGCAGCCGCTCCTCTCTCTACAATCGGATTGCGATGGATACGGACGAGGCGGCGACCTCCTCCGCCGTCACTTCCCGGCCGAGCGCGCTGGACATATAGATGCCCTCGCTGATAAGCATCGTGCTCGAAGCCAGTTCCGCCGTCGGCAGGAGGGGAACGATCCCGCTCAGCGCGGCAACCCAGTGTCCCTGCGACGAATCATAAGCCCACTCGTTCGGGTTGAGCAGATGGCGGCGCCGGTCCATCGCATTCAGGTCGATCACGGTGTCGAGGTCCAGGTCGAGCATCGTGCTATGGTACGTGAACGGTTGAATATGGTCCCCCTTGCGGGCCGGCATGCGGATGCCGCCCTCGGAGCCGACGATGCTGCTGCCTTCAAATCCGCCAAGGTGGATCGCCCAAGCCTCGATGATATCGAGCGTGATCCCGCCTTCGAACTTGATCAGGCCGACCCCCAGTTCTTCCACATCGAACTTGCTCATCTCCCTCCGGTCCGGCAGCATATCCATCTCCTGATAGGTCTGGCCGCTAATGCGGGTCACCGCTGGGAGACCGAGCAGATAGAGAATCTGGGAGATATGGTACACTCCCATATCGTAGAGGGCGCCCCCCGAGGCGGTGGCCTTCTGCGTGAACGCCGTCGTGCCGTACCCGTCGACGAATGGGCGGCCGCGGCGGCGGAAGCCGGTCGATCGCGCATGATACAGCTTGCCGAGCTTGCCGCCGTCGATCAGGGTTTTGGCGGCCTTCGTCTCCTTGCTGTACAGGGTGGCCAACTGGATATGCAGCATCCTGCCTGTGGCCCGGGCCGCTTCCAGCATCGCGGCGCCATCCCGGTAGGAACCGGCAATCGGCTTCTCGCAATAGACATGCTTGCCAGCTTCCATGGCCGCGATCGACACCGGGGCGTGGAAGTTGTTGTGCAGGCATACATCGACCGCTTCGATGTCATCCCGCTTCAGCAGCTCGCGGAAATCGGTGTACACATAGGGAATCTGGTTCGCCTCCGCGACCCGGCGCGCCTCCGCTTCATTAATATCGCAAATGGCGACGATGTCGGCGCCGCCCACCCGATGATATTCGTTCAGGTGATGCTTCCCAATCTGGCCTGCTCCAATGATCGCGATACGTCTTTGTTCCATCGAATCTGCCTCCTGGTGTTCCTGAATTCATGCGAATAGAATCGGCGTGCTCCCGTTCGGCGCGGAGCTTCCGTGCTCTCCCCGGCGTTATGCTTCCGGCTGGCTGTCCGGCCCGGTCTCCTGGAGGAGCGCGCGAAGCCGCGCCAGCGCCTCTTCGATGGCCGCGAGCTGATTGGCCGGCGCATTGTACTCGACGGCCCAGTACCCGTCGTACCCGGCCTGAACCAGGTTCGACAGCCGCATCGCGGCATTCGGGGCCTGAAGCGTCCGCCAGTCGACATGCGTATGGCGCACCCAGCGGGCAACCTCGATATCGCCCTCCCAGATGAAGGATTCATTCTCATCCGTCATCAGCTTGGCGTTCACGATCGGCTTATTCTTCGCCTGCCAGCGTCCCAGATGAAGCAGGATGCCGTACTGGGGATGATCGACGGCTTCGGAGATGCGCGCGAGCGCTTCCGGACGCAGGGCGAAGCCGGTATGATTCTCCGGGCCGACCCAATAGCCGCCGTCTGCGGCCCGGTCCGCGTAGGAACGGTAGCGGCCGGCGATATATTCCAGGGCCTCGTCGCTTATCTGATCGCCGCCATGCAGCACCGCATCGATCCGGACGGACTTCGCGCCCAGAATCTCGGCCGCGCGAAGATGGGCGAGCGCATTCTGATGCAGCGCCTCGCGAATTTCCGGGTCCGGATCCCAGAGGTGAGCCGTATCGACGGCGATGTTGACCAGCGTCATCTCCCGTTCGTCCAGCGCCTGACGAATGCGGCGCAGATGATCGTCATCCGCCACCTTCCAGACCGGACGGGATGTATCGGCAAAGAAAGCGTTCCAGAAGTCAACGGCATGAAGCCCAAAGCGTTCATGCACCGTGCGGATATAACTGAAGATATCCATTTTGCCTTCCACGCGCATCGTGTTGAATGAGAAGCCTCCAATGGATAGTTTCATGGCTTTCCTCCTTGAAATGGGGGGTAAAATCGGAAGCGTTCGCTTCGCGTTCCAGCAACCTTCCCGGCGTTGAAAACGGAATGTTAGTGAACAAGTTATAAGCGCTTTATTTTCCAATCCGAGCGTAGCAGATTATGAAAAAGGGAACAATTCGGCTATACCGTCATATTGATACCGTTTTCAGAACAGATTGCGCATCCTGCTCGCGCTAACGCCCGATTCTGAAGGTTTACTTCAATTCAGGTTGGAGTTGTCAATGATGTGAATCACATCAAAACGGGCGTTATCGGCAGATTGAGTTCTTCGCCGTACAGGTTGCAATTACGCGGATTCGACCAAGGAGAAAACAGCAAAGAAACACCCGCCTGGATGGATCATCGCAGGCAGGTGTTTCAGGGGAAGGGAATAAGGGGTAAAGCTGGTTATCGATTTAGAGCACCCGCTTGGCGCCGACGTAGGTGCGGCTGGACCAAGCGGAGGACAAGCTGGATATCGTAACGCGGCCGGCGGAACCGGAAGAAGCGTTGATATATTTGTTGTCACCGATGTAAATGCCGACATGAGAAATCGTCTTGCCGTCGCCCGCGAAAAAGACGAGATCGCCAGGCTGCGGGCTGCTCACTTTCGAGCCCAAAGCGCTGTACATGGCGCGGGACGTGCGCGGCAGCTCGATACCATGCTTGCGGAAGACGTAGCCCACATAGCCGGAGCAGTCGAAGCCGCTCGGCGTCGTTCCGCCCCATACATAAGGAACGCCCAGGTAGCTGCGGGCCGTGTTCAGGATCGCGGCGGCCTTGTTCTCGGACGCTCGGGCCGAAGCGGTTTGTACCTCTCCCCGGCTCCGATTGATGCGAGGGATGTCCTTCATCTGTTCCGCGTCCCATGTAAAGCTCAATTCAAGCTGATCCAGCAGAAAGCGAAAAGGCACGTATGTACTGTCGTTATAGGACATCGGGGCACTGCCCATGCTCACCGTATTGCCGTTCACCTCGGCTTTGGAGCTGTTGGACTTCATCCGGATCGTGTTCGTGCCATTTGACATTTCAATCGTCTGCGCGCCTTTGTCATCGGCTTGCCAGTTCAGTTCATAGCCCAATTGCTCGGCTACCGTGCGCAGAGGAACATGCATGTTCTGCGCTTCATCTATAATGGGAATAATATTATTTGTAAATTGCAAATTTTCACCGTTAACTTGGAATGTAATCTGCTTCGTAGCTGCGGCGGCTTGGGCAGTCGCATGAGTCCATGCGCTGTCTGCCAACAGCATGCATCCGAATACGGCGCCAGCCACAAGGGCAGATCGGATGGCGGTCTTCACGGCATCTCCTCCTTCATTGTTAAAACTGTAAATGGGTTACTAAAAAATCGACAAAACTAGCCTAACATAGGTTACAAAATGATTACAATAGTCTGCGGGAATCATAATTACAAAACTGTAACCTTTTCGGAGAGGCGCTTTTTTTCGCTTTGCAGAGCCATTTTGGAGCGAAACAAGGCTTAATGCAGTATTATCGGAAGCTGCTATGGAAATGAAAGGGACGTCGAAGAAAAGGAATCAATTTCCTGGAGGTTTAATGAGTTTTCTCTGCGGAGGCTCGGCAGGACAAGTCTTGGCGTCAAGCAAGGCTTTTTTGAAAAGGAGGCATGACATTTGCAAGTTATAGTCAAACGAATGGAGCCGCATCGCCAGGTTGGGAACGTTCGTTCCCAAAACATTGCGATTGTGCAGGAGGGCGAGCAAGAGCGGGGCGTTAGGCCTGGGGAACTATGGTTGATGGCGCTTGCATCCGACGTTGGAGCGGAGATGGAGCGCTACGCGGAGGAACGGGGATGGGCGTTGTCCGCCCTGCAGATTGAAGCGCAGGATGAGCGGAACGGCGAAGGCGCCATCATGGATATCAAGCTGTATGTGAGCGCAGAAGGCTTGACCGCCCCGCAGCGGGGAGAGATGTTCGGCGCGGTTCGGCCGCGGTGCAGGCTGCTTCGGGCCGTCCATCCGAATCTGGAAATTTATTTTGCGGACCGTCTGGTGCAGGATTGAACCGTACGGTTGGCATCGGCAGGCTGCTTTCGATAGCGGAAGCGGCCTGTTCGCGATCGTCTTATTCAGGACAGGGAAGATATATCCGATGAAGAGAAAGATGGCTCGCAACCGTAAGGGAAATCATGGAATATGGGGGTGAGGTATATTACAATAAATGCGGTGTCATGAGAGGCATCGGGTCATCCATTAGAAAAAGAAATTAAGGGAGAACGAGGGGAATGGAGTGTCGAACAGACGATGAGAACGATATTGGTCGCAGATGATGACGAGCATATCCGCGAGATGATAGGTTTGTTTTTGCGCAATGAAGGCTTCCGGGTGCTGGAGGCGGAGGACGGGGAGCAGGCGCTCCGGCTGATGGAGACGGATCCGGCCGATCTGGTTATCCTCGATATTATGATGCCCGTAATGGACGGCTGGCAGCTCTGCAGCGAGCTGCGGTCGCAGTACCCTGATCTTCCGCTGTTCATGGTCACGGCCAAGGGAGAGTCCGGCCAAAAGGTAAAGGGCTTCCGTCTCGGCACGGACGATTATATAACAAAGCCGTTCGATCCGATGGAACTGGTGATGCGGGTAAAGGCGCTGCTGCGTCGCTACAAGATCGTGTACGAGCAGATTATCCGCCTCGGCAGCTTGAAGCTGGACCGGAACAGCTACAAGGTCTATGCGGATGACCCGTCCACGGGGACGACGCTGCCGCTCAAGGAGTTCGAGCTGCTGTTCAAGCTCGCGAGCCATCCGGGGCAGATTTTGACCCGGGAACAGTTGATCCGCGACATTTGGGGCATCGATTATGAGGGGGAGGAACGGACCGTCGATGTCCATATCAAGCGTCTGCGCGAGCGCTTCGCCGGCCACGCGCACGAGTTCCGCATCGAGACTGCCCGCAGTCTCGGGTACCGGCTGGAGGTCTGCTCATGATGAGGACGCTGTACGTCCGGGTTGTGCTCACCTTTTTATTCGCCGTAATCGCAGGCATTATCGTCGCATTTGCCGCTTCCGGCTTTTTTTTCGAGAGAGAGATGAGAGAGATTGTCTATCAGGACCTGACCCAGCTCGGCAATGATATGGTCCGGCTGTATCAGCAGGTGCCCGAAGCGGAGTTCCGCGATTATCTGGATTCCTTGAAATCATTCGAATGGATACAGGTTCATGTCTTCGACAGCAAGAGCAACGCGATCGTGCGGCATACCCTCGCCGGACGTCCGCCGGAGTCGATTGCGGCACAGGTGGTGAAGGATGTGCTGTCCGGGAGGCCGTATCACAGCACGGAGCCGGAGAGCTCCGAGCCCATCATCGGCATCTCCTTTCTGAAGGAGGGAGAGCCGCATGCTCTCTTCTTGCGAATGAAGTATGGCGACAATAAACTTATCAACCGGCTGATTCTGTTCACGCTTGCCGTGGTGCTGGCGGCCGGGAGCCTCTGCTTTCTCGTCGCCGCCCGCTATGTCGTGCGGCCGATCAAGAAGATGACCGAGGCGACGAAGCGCATGGCGAAGGGGGATTTCAGCACGAAGCTGAGCTTCCGGCGGAAGGACGAGATCGGCGTCCTCGCCGCCAGCTTCAACCATATGGCGCAGGAGCTCGGCCAGATGGAACAGATGCGGCAGGATTTCGTCTCCAGCGTGTCGCATGAGATTCAGTCGCCGCTTACTTCGATTTACGGCTTCTCCAAGGCGCTTCGCAACCGCGTCATCCCCGAGACGGATCAGGAGCGCTACCTGGAAATTATGATGACGGAATGCGAACGCTTGTCGCGCCTCAGCGACAATCTGCTGCAGCTCGCCTCGCTCGATTCGGAGCATCATCCGTTCGCGCCGCGCATCTACCGGCTCGACGAGCAGCTTCGCCAAGTCATCGTCGCCGCCGAGCCGCAAAGGGCCGACAAGACGCTGCGCCTGGAGGAGCGGCTCGAAGACGTCACGATCGAAGCCGATGAGGATCTCCTGAGCCTCGTCTGGACGAATCTCCTCGGCAATGCGATCAAGTTCACGCCGGAGAACGGCAGGATTACCGTCAGCCTTGCGCGTCAGGACGGCAAAGCGCTCGTCATCATTGCCGACAACGGCATCGGCATCGCGGAGGAGGACCGGGCGCGCGTGTTCGAGCGCTTTTACAAGGCGGACAAGGCTCGCAGGCGCAATGCGGGCGGCAGCGGCCTCGGCCTGGCCATCGTGAAAAAGGTCGTCACTCTGCATCACGGGACGATCCGAATCGACAGCGAGCCCGGCCAGGGGACGACCGTGAGCGTGACGCTTCCGATCCGGCGCCATCCGTAAATACACGTCAAGCCACTTGCACCTTCCAGGTGCAGGCGGCTTTTTTTATTTTCATCAGTTCATACTCCGTTCATATTTCGCTGCTATCTTGGATTCGTTCGTTGCGGTAGCGCAGAGAAAAAGGAGGGGAGAGATAGACAACGATGAATTCGCTTGTTCAATTTTCGATGAAACAGGTGGCGGCCGTCATCATCCTGTGCTGCATGCTGTTCGGGGGCGGGATCTATGCCGCGACCAGCCTCAAGGTGGACAACATGCCTGATATTTCATTGCCTATCGTCATGGTCACCGTTCCCTATCCGGGTTCGCCGCAGGATGTCATGGAAGACGTCACCAAGCCGCTGGAGAAGAAAATTAGCGCGATGGAGAATGTGAAGACGATCGAGTCCACTTCGAGCGATCAGATGGCGACCATTATCGTGACATTCGAGGAAGGTGCGGACCCGGATCGGAAAAAGGCGGACATGGAGAGCCTGTTCCAGGAGACGGAGCTGCCGTCGGAAGCGGGACGCCCCAAAGTATCGACATTCGGCGTCTCGTCCATCCCTACATACTATCTCGCCATTCAGGCGGGGGAAGGAATGGAGCAGACGGAGCTGGAGCATCATTTCGAGCAAGTGATCCGGCCCGGATTCCAGGCGATGCCGGGGCTCGATCATATGGATGTCATCGGCGAGCGCAAGACGGAGGTGGCGATCCGGCTGTCCCCGGAGCTGCTGCGAGTGAACGGGCTCACGCCGGCGCAAGTGTCCGAGGCGGTCCAGAGCGCGATGGCTGCCGGCCCGGCGGGGACTGTGGAGCTGGACGGCAACACGCTGCTCGCCCGGATGGACAACGGCCTGCGCAGCATCTCGCAGCTGGAGGCGATCCCGCTGGCGGCACCGGACGGAAGCCAGCTAACGGTGGGCAGTCTCGGAAGCGTGGCGGAGATACGCGAATCGGCGTTCGCGGCCCGCATGGACGATCGGCCTGCTATCGGGGTCCTGCTGTATAAGACCGGGAGCGCGAACGCCGTTCAATTCACGGACCAGGCCGATGACTTGATGGAGCGGTGGACCTCCGAATTGAAGGGGATTACGTTCAAGCAGGTGTACAATTACGCGGATGAAGTGAAGCAGTCGATTGGCGGACTGCTGCGCGAAGGAATGGTCGGCGCCGTGCTGGCTTCGCTCATGATTCTGGTGTTTCTGCGCAACATGCGGATGACGCTGATTGTGCTCGTGTCGATTCCGCTGTCCGTCCTGATCGCGCTGCTGATGATGAAGTGGCTCGATATTTCCTTGAACATCATGACGCTGGGCGGCATGTTCATCGCTATCGGCCGCGTCGTCGACGACAGCATCGTCGTTATCGAAAATATTTACAGCAAGCTGGAGCAGGCGGCCCGCAAGGAGGAGTCGGTCATCCTGCTCGCGACGAAGGAAGTGGCGAATGCCATTACGTCGTCCACGCTGACGACGGTAGGGGTGTTTGCGCCCATCGGTCTGATCAGCGGGCCTGCCGGGCAATTGTTCCGCCCGTTCGCGGTGACGCTGTCCTGCGCCATCCTGGCCTCGCTCGCCGTCGCGCTGACCGTCATTCCGATGCTGGCCAAATTGCTCGTGCTCCGCAGCGCCAACGCCAAGGCTCATGTGGAGCCGGGGCCGTCCGCCTTCACGGAGGGGTACCGGCGCATCCTGGAATGGTCGCTGCGCCATCGTTGGAAGACCTTGGGGGCATCGGCGCTGCTCTTTGTCGTCACGATGGTTGCGCTCGTGCCGCAGTTGTCCTTCACCTTCATGCCGGAAGGGAATCCGCCGCGCCAGTTTTATTTTACGGTGAAGCTGCCTTACGAGACGGCGCTCAAGACGACGGATGCCGTCGTCAAGGATATGGAGGCGAAGCTGCGGTCGGCGTCGGACAAGGCGGGACGTCCACTGTTCACCTTCGTCGAGGCCTTGGTCGGCTACGGGGGCGATCCGAACGCGATTCCGTATATGGCCCAGATCTATACCGAGGTGAATGAAGATGCCGACGTCGAGCAGGTGAAGCGGGAGTATAAGGAATCGCTCCTGTCCCTTGTCCCGGCCGGAAGCGAGATTGATACGCGCACCTTGTCGGGCGATTCGGGAGGAGGCGAGGATTTCTCCTACGTGCTGAAGGGAGAGGACAGCGGAAAGCTGCGCCAGGCCGCGGCCGTCATCAAGGAAGCCGCGCTGGGCTACCCGGAGCTGACGGAGGTCAAGGACTCGTTGAGCGAAGCTTCCTCCGAGGTGACGATTCGGCTGGACCCGCACAAGGCGCTTCAGGCGGGGGTATCCCCGGCTGCCGTCCAGCATTCGCTTCGCACCTGGCTGTTCGAGCAGAAGCTGGGCGAATACCGGTTCGATGAAGGCCTGCGCGCGCTGACCATCCAGACGGGAGAGAACGGAAGGCAGGATCTGGAGGGGGTCGGCAATATCCTGATGGAGACGGGGAACGGCGGCATGGTTCGCGTCGCCGACGTTGCGGATGTGACCCGGGAGCTGGCTCCCGCCTCGATCAAGCGGGTAAATGAAGAGCAGGTCGTCACGGTGACGGCCAAAATTATCGGCAAAAACAAGGGGGGCATCAGCGCCGATATCGCCGCTGAACTGGATCAGATCGAGCTCCCGGAAGGCGTGAGCCGTTCCGTGGGCGGCATCAGCGAGAACATCGGGGACAGCTTCGGCCAGTTGTTCGTCGCAATGGGCGCTGCCATCGGCGTCGTCTACCTCATTATGGTCTTGACCTTCGGCAATGCCAGCGCGCCGTTCTCGATTCTGTTCTCGCTCCCGTTCGCCGCGATCGGCGGCGTGTTCGGCCTGTTCGTGACGAACGAATCGCTGAACATTACCTCGCTAATCGGGTTCATGATGCTGATCGGCATTGTCGTCACCAATGCCATTGTCTTTATCGATAAGGCGCAGCAGCTGCGCAAGGCGGGCTTTGCGGTGCGGGAAGCGCTGGTGGAGGCCGGGGTGTCGCGCCTGCGGCCGATCATCATGACGGCCGGAGCTACCATCGTGGCGCTGCTGCCGCTCGCTTTTGGATTCGGGCATGGCACGCTGATATCGAGAGGGCTGGCCGTCGTCGTCATCGGCGGACTGACCGTATCCACGCTGCTGACTCTCTTGGTCGTGCCTGTTATGTATGACCTGATCGGACGTGGGAAGCGCAGTCAAGTTCATGTCTTGCCGGCCGCCGCGCCGGAGCAAGCGGAAGGAAAGGGGATGTAACGAATGAGACAGAGCAAGAAGAGCCGGCGCAAGCGCGGGCTCGGCATGATGGCCGGCATCGCCGCCTGCGCCGTGCTGCTGGCGGCCTGCGCCGGCCAGCCGGAGAATGGGGCGGCGCCTGCGGATGCGAAGCAAGCGGCTCCGCTCGTGAAGACAGCCGTCGTGAAGCGCGAGAAGATCGGCATGCCGGCCGAGCTGATTGCCGAGATCGCGCCTTCCGTCTCCATGGACGTCATGGCGAAGGGGAGCGGCGAGGTGACCGCCGTCCTGAAGAAGCGAGGCGATCGCGTGAAGCGCGGAGAGGTTATCGCCCGGCTGGATGACACCGCCGCCCATATGAAAAAGAAGCGGGCGGAGCTTGCTATCCGCAGCGCCGAGAATCTTTTGGAGCAGACGGAGGAGAAGGAGCGGATAGGCAAAGAAGAGGTGAAGCAGAGCATTGAGAAGCTGGAGCGGGAGATGGAGCAGCAGACGAAGGAACTGAACCGCCTCAAAAACGGATATGACGAAGGCACGGTAGAGAAGGCCGCCGTCGATCAGGCCGAGCTGCAGCTGAAAAATTCGGAGATTGATCTCGGCGTGTGGAAGATGAAGCTGGAGGCGGCGGACAATAGCGATTCGAAGGCCACCGCCCGCCAACAGCTCGATACGGCGAAGCTGGAGCTTCTGGAGGCGGGGATGGCTATCGAGGAGGCCCGGATCGCCGCGCCGTCAGACGGCATCCTGACCGAATGGACTCCGCAGCCTGGCATGATGCTGAACCAAGGGGGGACGATCGGCAGGATCGTGCAGCTTGATCCGGTCCTTGTCCGGGCCAAGCTTCCGGAAGACCTGCTGCCCCTGGTGGAAGGGAAGAGCTCGCTTGCCTTTTATGTATCCGATCGCCCCGGCCAGACCTATAAGGGCTCGCTCGCCTATCTGTCCGAGGTCATGGATACGCGCACCCGAACCTATGATGTCGAGCTGCGGGCCGCGAACGGCAAAGGGGAACTTAAGCCCGGCATGAAGGTGCGCATTCGGCTGGAGACGGAAGCGGAGCGGCTCGTGCCGGCCGTTCCGGCCAGCGCGATCCTCCGTGAGGAGAGCAAGACGTTCGTCTTTGTCTATAAGGACGGCAAGGCGGTGCGGCAGGAAGTCGAGCTCGGCCCGCTGCAGGGCACGCTCTATGCCGTGCCGGATGGACTGAAGGAAGGAGATACCGTCATCGTGACGGGACAGCATCGGCTGAAGGAGAATGAGCCGGTATCGGTGGAGCCGCCATCCGCCAAGCCGCAGCAGCCAGAGAAGGGGGATAACCAATGAAGCCGAAGACGAAGCGGAGCTTGAAGCGAATCACGGCCGTGGCATGGGCGGTCAGTCTGCTGGCCATGGCGATAACCGGGGCGGTTCCGGTGCCGGGACTGTCCGGCACGGCGGAAGCGAAGGAGCAGAAGAGCGGCAAGGCAGCGCCCTCGCGGGCTTCGATCCAGACGGATGCGGCCGCCTTCATGAAGTCCGCCCACGGTATCGAGATCGCGGTGGAGCGGGTCATCTACGGGCAGCAGGACAACGGGCGCCAGGTGGCCGCCGTGTTCCAGCTGAAGAATAGTTCCGGGAAGCGGGTCCGTATCCCGGACTATGAGCTGGCCGTCCGGATGGCGTCCGGGGCGGAAGCCGCCATGGAGCCGAGCGCCGGAAGCCCGCGCTTCCTCATGCCGGGCCAGACCGTGGAGTGGCGCTGGATGAGCCGGACGCTGGCGGAGGAATCCGCTCCGGTGCGGTTCATCTGGAAGAAGACGGATCGGGAGGTGTATCCGGCGAAGGCGACCAATCTCGGCGGAATGCCCATCCGGGACGTATGGGAGAACGACTACAGCCCGATTACCGATCCGGAGAAGGTGAAGCCTTGGGGGCAGCCGTTTCAATTGAATGGTCCTGCCGGCGCCTCGATGCTCATCTTCACCCCGATAAGCATCGTGAAGAGCTCGGGCAAGCCGGAACAGACGACGGAACGGGCGCGAGAGAAGCTGGATACGGTCCATATCGTGACCTTGCGGGTAGAGAACCGGAATAATATTAGCGAGAAGCTCCCCGAGTTCACCTTGACCGCATGGTCGGATACCGCCATCTATGACGGGAAGCGGCTCGGCCAGCCGGCTCCGCCCGTCCTCAAGCCGGGCGAAGCGGTTCAGCTCCGCTATGCCGTCGAGACGGGAGCGAACCGGGAGATTACCATGCTGCGGGTGCTGACGCCGGAGACGTTCCTGCCGCCCGACGCGTCTGATCCGGCTCAGGCGGTAACCTATCAGGTCGGGCGCATTCAGATTGCCGTGCCAAGGCAGGCGGAGGCCTCCGTCCCGCCGATCGATTATAAGCTCCGAACGCCGATGAAGTTCTCTTCCGGTTCGGATCTGTTCCCGAAGGGGCTGAGTATGTCCATCGAGGAAGACACGATGCTGGCGAACAAGGAGGCCGGCTTCACTGCGCTGCTCCTCCGGTTCAAGCTGGAGAACAAGAGCGGCTCGTCCATCATCCCGCCGCCGTTCCATGCGGAGCTTGAGGGCGCGGACGGGACGCGGTATGGCGGGGAGCGAATCGGCACGCCGGCGGCCGAACCGAAGGCGCTCATCCCGAACGCCTCCGTCGTCGAGTCGCATCTGTTTATTCTTCCGGAAGGCGAGACGGGCAAGGATCTGCTCCTGCATCTCGTCGACAACCGGGAAGAGAAGGGGTACCCTGTCGTCATGGACACGTTCCGCTTCTCGACGACGCTGGACAACACCTCCGATCTCATCTACGACATGTATCCGTTCCGCATCAAGATCGACAATTGGGATGGCAAGTGGATCCGGGACATGAATCCGATGACGCAATCGGACTCCTCCTCCTACGACCTGGAGCTCAGGCTCAATATCGATCGGGCGCGGCAGGTGATGGCCGATGCGAATCTGTCCCGCATCCGGCTGGAGCTGACGGATCACGGCGGCCGCGTGCTGGGAACAAAGCAGTTCTCGCTGGTCGAAGAGCCGCGGCTGACGGACGGAGTGCAGCATATCTACTTCGAGAATATCGATTTGGCGAGCGTCAAATATCCGGTGATGGTCAATTTCTACGAGTCGCTGGATACCCCGTACGGTCCGGTCAAGCGGTTCCTGGGCCGGGTCATCCGGAGTTAGCGGCGAGAACCACTCAAACAAATGCAAAAGCATGGCCAAGGCTGCAGAACCTGAGAAGGTTTTGCAGCCTTTTTGAATGAGGAGAACGGGGCGATCATCTTTATCCATGGCAGCGGCATGAAAAAAAGAGTGTATTCTAGTAAAATGGTTTAGTAAAATAGTTAATAATGCAATCCATAAATGTTAATCATGCAGTCAGGAGGAGGAGGGAGCCGGAAAAAAATCGGGTTTTTGGATAAAACAAGTGCTGTAGGAGGGAAAGCGGCTTGAAGAGCAGATTGAAGGAAATTGCGGAGCTTGCGGATGTCTCGGTCGCAACCGTGTCCAACGTATTGAATGGCCGTAAAAATGTAGGACAAGCGACCCGGGAGCGAGTGCTGAAAATATGCATGGAGAAGGGCTATTATTCAAGCTCTTCGAACAAGGCGGTGAGCAGCAGCACCGTAATGTTCATTTTCAGTGATTTTGATCGGGAATATTACTTGCAGATTATTAAAGGAATTAACCATTGTCTGACGGAGAATGGCTATGATTTGGTTATTTGCACAAATAAGTCCAGTCAAAAATTTATGCGCAATAACTTCGCCTGCGGGATCATTTGCCTTGATCGCCATATGAGCGACGACGTCCTGATCGAATATGCGAAGCCCCATTTCCCGGTCGTGTTGATGGATCGGATGATCACCCACGATTACGCGAATACGAAAAGCGTCGTCGTCGATAATTATCCCGTCATGTGCGAGATGGTTCAGGGGCTTGTGGACAAGGGCTACAGGCGGTTCGGCTATATCGGCGGGGTCGACTTCACGCTGGACCACAAGGAACGCTTTGCGGCCTTCAAGGATACGCTTCATCACAATGGCCTGACCTTCGATTCGCGTCATTATTTCCATGGCGATTACAGCGAGACGAGCGGGTACCAGGCGGCGAAGCTTATTATTCTCAGCAATGAACTGCCGGAAGTGCTCGTCTGCGCGAATGACCATATGGCGCTCGGCGCGTTCAAGGCCTTCGAGGAAAATAAAATCAAGGTTCCCGAAGACATTGCGGTGACAGGCTTCGACAACACCGACGCAGCGATGATGGCGGGGCTGACGACAATCGCGATTCCGCGGTATGAATGCGGTTACTTGGCGGCAAAGGAGCTGCTTGCGATGATACGCGGCCAGGCGAATCGTGAGCCCGTGAAGCTCAATGCAACGATTCAATGGAGAAAAACAACGAAATAGGTAAAAATATATCATTATTTTACTTGGTCAAGAGTTAAAGTTTATCTAATAACGAATAAAAACATCGGATTATTTCACTTATTTTTTATTGCATTCACACAAAATATCCGTTAAGATGGGTTTGAAAGCGCTTAACTACGAAGTATTCATCTTGATCGGGGAGGCGTAAAAAATGAGTAAGAGAAAATACATTACGCGCACGCTTAGCTTGCTGACCGTGCTGGCCGTGATAACGGCGCTTGTAGGTTGCGGCGGCGGATCGGACAGCAAAAATGCAAATCCTTCCACGGATTCTTCGGGGCAGGAGAAGCTGAAGAAGATTACCATTTTCCAATCCAAGGTTGAGATCGCGGAGCAATTAGAGAAATTGGCTCAGAAATATACAGAGGAAACCGGCAATGAGGCGGAAGTATGGGGCGCTGCCGGCGATAACTATATCACGCAGCTGCAGGCGAAGTTGACCAGCAATCAAGGGCCGTCCATCTTCAGCATCGGGCCGGGCACGGAAGCAGAGAAGTTCAAGTCGTACTTCTATGATATGAGCAATGAAGGATATGCCAAGAATGTAGCGCCGAACATGGCGTTAGAGACCGACGGCAAGGTGACGGGCATTCCGTATGGCGTCGAAGGCTACGGCCTGGTGTATAACAAGGATCTCGTCAATCCTTCCGACGTGACGGACCTGGATTCCTTCACCAAGACGCTGGAAAAGTTCAAGAACGAGAACATCAACGGTCTTGCGCTTTCTCAAGAGGCGTACTTCCTGATCGGCCATATCATTAATACGCCGTTCGCCTTGCAGGCCGATCCGGTCGACTACATTAATAAGCTGAACAAAGGCGAAGTGAAGATGGCCGACACGAAGGAGTTCCAGGAGTTCGCGAAGTTCATGGATGCCATCAAGGCCTACGCGAAAAATCCGATGGAAATCAAGTACGATACGCAAATGGGTGACTTTGCGACCGGCAAGACAGCGATGGTGCATCAAGGCAACTGGAGCTTCTCGATGCTGAAGGACTTCGGCGACTTCGGCTCCAACATCGGAATGATGCCGCTTCCGATCAACGGCAACAAGAAGCTGACGGTAGGCGTGGCAAGCTACTGGGCCATTAACGGGACGGCGGATGCCGATGAAATCAAAGCCGCAAACGCTTTCCTGGATTGGCTCTTCAATAGCGAGACCGGCAAGAAAACGATTGTGGAGGATTTCCAATTCATTCCGGCCATGACGAATATCGAAGCAGGCAGCATGGACCCATTGTCTCAAGCGGTATATGAAGCCACTCAGAGCGGGGAGACGTTAATGACGGCGCACACCTACTTCCCGGCCGGCATCATTACCAATGACCTTACGCCGGTAGCCCAGGAATTCTTCTTGAGCAAGGAGATGACAGGAGAGCAGTTCCTCCAGAAGCTGGATGAGGTCTGGGCCAAGGCGGCCAAATAACCGGATACACAGCTTGAAGACAAAAAGCCTAACCCATGGGTTTACATACATGACCGTGTTAGGCTTTTTGTTATTCGGACTCTCGTCATCATGTTCCAGCGTGATAGGACGGCTGGCTCGAACTTTACCGGAAAGAAGGGATAAACCATGAAGAAGCGGAAAGACCGGCTATGGTTTGCCTTATTTACGCTTCCCCTGCTTTTTATCTTTACCACCGTCGTCGTCATACCGTTTCTGTTCGGTATTGCTTATTCGTTCGTGCAATGGGATGGCATTCCGGCCAATCCCAAAGTATTCGTCGGGCTCGACAACTATATTCACCTGTTCCAGGATGAACGATTCCTGGCATCGGCGTGGCACACGCTGAAATTCACGATTCTAGCCGTACTCCTCGTCAACGTGTTCGGTCTTGCTTTCTCTCTCTTTGTCACCACGAAGCTGCGAGTGCGCAATCTCGCTCGTACGATGTTCTTTATGCCGAATCTGATCGGCGGACTCATTCTAGGTTATATTTGGCAGTTCATATTTACGGATGCGATGGGCTATATCGGCGAGAGCACGGGGCTTGCCAACGTATTCTTTAACTGGCTTCTCGACTCTCAATTCGCCTTGTTCGCCCTGGTTGTCGTGTTCACGTGGCAATTTGCCGGATATACGATGATTATATATGTGGCCGGTCTTCAAGGCGTACCGGATGAGTTGATTGAAGCCTCGAAGGTGGATGGAGCGAATTGGTGGCATCGTCTCACCAAAATCACGCTTCCGCTGCTCATGCCGGCATTCACCATCTGTCTCTTCCTGACGTTGTCCGGCGCGTTCAAGATTTATGACGTGAACTTGAGCTTGACGCGCGGCGGTCCGAACAATGCGACCGAGATGTTCGCGATGAATATTTTCAATGAGATCTTTGCTTACGGCAATTACGGTCTCGGACAAGCGAAGGCCGTGCTCTTTTTCCTTGTCGTGGCGGTATTTACCCTGACTCAGGTGTTCCTGACGAAGAAAAGAGAGGTGCAGTACTAATGAAGAAAACGAGCAAATGGCTGCTTGAACTATTGCTTCTTCTGCTGGCTCTCCTCTTTTTGTCGCCGATCTATTTGATGCTGGTCAATTCATTCAAAAACCGTGCGGAGCTGTATGAGAACGCGCTCGCTTTTCCGACTTCATTCAGCTTCCAATACTATAAAGAAGCCATGGAGAAGATGAATTTCTTCACCGCCTTCGGCAACTCGCTGTATGTCACGGTCGTCTCCGTCATTCTTGTCATTGTGCTGGCGTCGATGACAGCCTGGATGCTGGTGCGCACCGACAATAAGCTGAGCAAAATCATTTTCATGACGTTGGTCGCCACCATGCTCATTCCGTTCCAGACGCTGATGATGCCGTTGATGCAGGTGATGGACTGGATTCGCACCCATCTTCATATTCCGATGCTGAATACCCATGAAGGCTTGATCTACATGAACGTAGGCTTCGCCTCGGGCATGGCGGTCTTTCTCTATCATGGCTTCATCAAGTCGATTCCGATCGACCTGGAGGAGGCGGCAACCATCGATGGCTGCAGCAAGTTCGGGGTGTTCTGGAGAATCGTCTTCCCGATGCTCAAAAATATTACGATCACGGTAGCCATTCTAAACGTGATTGCCCTGTGGAACGATTATTTGCTTCCATCCCTGACCTTGGCGGACAAAGGGCTGAGAACGATTCCGCTGTCGACCTTCTACTTCTTCGGCGAGTTCACGATCGTATGGAACCAGGCGATGGCCGGGCTGACGCTCACGATCATCCCGATTGTCCTCTTCTACATCTTTGCGCAGAAGTATATTATTAAGGGGATTGCCGCGGGTGCGGTGAAATAGAAGGACAGGCTTTAATACAGATGCAATTCAGCATCTTGACAACTTCCAATGTATCCCTTAACGTGAGGGAGGAGCATGATTGCTCCTGAAAAAGCCGGAGATCCTCTGCTGTACAAGTGAGGGACGAAAAAGTTAGAACGGGTAGCATTTATGCTACCCTTATTTTTTAGGGAGAATCGGAAGTTTGTTGGAATCCTGCTTGAGGTAAATGAATTTTCTTATTATGCTCCCTTGTCTTCTCCAAAACCAAAACACGAATTTATAGCTGACACCGCACCTGATGTCATTAAAATAGAGCGTGGAAGATTGGGGCTTATTAATTTGAATAATATGATTCCCGTCCTTCCGCCTGTCATCATTCCGATTCATATTGGGAGTGAACCCGACCATCGGTATCGGCAATTATTGATGAAACAAATGTTGTATGTTCGGAAAAATGAAGAAGCAATCAAGAAAAAAGCAAAACGATTGTATCAAATTGTGAAGAGCCGGAAACAACCAAAGTTAAATGCCCGCTGTGCGATTTTCTCTTATTAGAACAAATGGCCTTGCAATTCGGCGCCATATCACCTGTCACTGCCGAAGAAGCAGCACCTGCCAGCAGTGAAAATAATAGTAACCAAAAATAAATAAAAATGAGCCGTCGAAATCGTTTCGCGGCTCATACTCCTTTATGTTCAAATAGTATGTTTAACTGAAATTCTAAGCAACTGCAGCAGCTCTCAGCTTACCAACCACCTCCAATATCGTGGACGAACCAACCACCTCCAATATCGTGGACGAACCAACCACCTCCAATATCACCCAGCGACGACACTCCTGTAATACTGAACAAGAAAAGAGCCATGGAGATCGTGATTCATACTCAATAGGATATTTATGAAACGTTCTTTATGTTCTGCTGAAGCCTGCTTTTCATGTTCTTGAAATGAAACAACGGCCATTCCTACGCGATGCATATTTTTAAGATTCAGCGCCATTTTCAAAGAAGCAGCGTTATATTCGAACCCGGTATCATATTGTCCGCATCTGAAATAGTACTGACTCAAAGCTTGCGTCAGCCGCAGCTTATGCTTCAAATGAAACGGATCTTTTCGGGATAACAGGTCGTCCACATAGCTTTTATATTTTTCCAGGTACCCTCTCGCTTCGATGAGCGCATTGTTGCTAAGGTAACTGTCCAAGGCAACCGGGAGCACAAGAAGCGCTTGAGGGCCCTTCAGCATGCCCATAAGTTCTTCGATTGGTTCGATCCGCTTCATTTCAATAGAAATATAGAGCTCGTTACATTTGGACAGCCATGCATAATGATCTCCATAACTTCTATACGCCTTCGTTGCCTTTAATGCGCCTTCGAAGTTTTTCATACCTTTCAAGGCCATTGACTCATACAACCAGCTTTCAGCCACATAGTTATTATTTCCCTCGGCAAGTGCAATGCTTCTTAGTTCTTGGGCATACAAGAGCAACTTCGGCCAGTTCTCTACTACATTATAAAAAGTTAGGATACGGTAGTAGGCATCAAGTCTGATGTCATCTGGCAGTAATGGCAAATATTCAATCAACTGACATAAGGCTTCGTTACCGGCCTCGCAAGTATCCAGGTCTCTGAGGATAAGAAATCTTCTGTAATAAGAGATCGCCAATTTCTCGCTTCGACTGTATCCGTTCTGGGTGATGATATCGTAGAAGGGGAGGGAGTAGTTGCGTTTGTCCGATTGAAAAATATACTCCGCAATCTTGAAGGTAGTGTCGATCATTTTGGAGCGGCTTGATTCTTCATGAAGAAGCTGAACAATCTGTTTAACAATTTCGTATTTTTCGACCAGGATGCAATGAAGGAGGAAATCGCTCGTCTTCTCCGGCTTGAACCGTCCGTTATCACCGCAGCATTCCCCGATAAACAGTTCATAAAAGGCATCGTTCGGCAATCCAAAAGCTTGATTGATTGCGTGAAGCTGGGGAAGCATAAGGGATTGCTTGTGGTTGAAAATGTTACTTATCGTAGCGCAATCGATTCCTGCAGCTTCTGCTAACTCTTTTTGCTTCCATCTTTTCTTGACAAGTTCCTCCTGTAAATATTGTCGGAGTATCTTAGGTGCCAAATGATAATCGAATACCATATTATAGATCCCCCCCCGTTCTTATAGTTCATCATATGTATAGGTGAGATAATGTTTAATTTTCAATTAATGGATATTTTTGAGATGGTTTCTTTTAGTATAAGCTAGGATGTACAGAATATTGAATTGATATTTGATTTAATTTTAATGCAGTCTATGTAATATTTTAGCGAAAACTGTTGAACAATCGGCGGCATACCCTCTCACTTTACACGCCTAAAGCAGCCAGTCCTCAACTAGGGAACTCTCTTATATGCTAATTAATGGACTCATCAACCGGATATAGCGATTATGGTATGATAGAAGATGCGTAAACCGATTACATGGTGGATGGGCTGCGGATCACGCAGTCGAATAAAGGAGAGGCATCAGGATGCTCAAGGCAATCAAACAGATATATATGAAGCACTTCAAGAAAAAGCTGTTCATTAAGCTGATTGTCGTTTACTCGATTATTGCCGTCGCTTCTCTGGTTACGCTGTCCGTGTCGGCGTATCATTTCTTCGTCTATAACAACGTCAACAATGCGCTGTTCGATCAGCAGCGGAATGTGGATGCGATCAACCGCTTTCTCGATCAGAAGTATGATACGGCCCAGGCTATCATTCAGCAGGTGTATCAGGATACCATTCTTGTGAAGGAAACGGTCTATTTGCTTAATGAAGGGCTGGAGAATTTCATCCGCTACCGGCTGGACAGCTTCAGTTCAAGCAACGGCTTCTATATCCGGAATATGCACGATTTCTTCTCTACGCAGTTCGTAAAGGATCAGGATCTCCAAAATATCAATTTGATTAGTCTGAAAAAGAAATTTGCCTACATCTATTATAAAGGCGGCTTCTATCGCGGATATTACGACTGGAGCGAGAACAGCCAGGCGCAGCAGCTATGGCAGAATAATCGTTATGCCATTCCGACCAAGCGCTACTCGCTGGAGTCGGTGAACTCCAATCCGGGGGTGGAGACGGGGCATGACATCGCAACGAAGCCAATCGAGGAAATCGGGAATATGCCGCCGTTTGAACCGGATCAGACGGCCAAGCCGCTCTCTCTGCTGAGCGTAACGAATCGGATCAGCAACCCGGAGACGCTGGCGACGGCCGGAGATATAACCATCGACTTCAACGCCGACGGCATATCGCGGCAGATTGGCGAGCAAATGCCGGGGGAACAATGGCTCGTGCTTGATTCCAACGGCGAAACGGTATACCATACGGAAAGTTCGCCGCTACCGGTACCCTTGCCAATTTACAAAGAATTGATGTCTATGCCGCGCAACAAGTCGGAGCAAGTGGAGCTGAACGGACAGAAGTCCTATGTCATGGTGTCGGAGACGAATAAATTGGGCCTTGTTGTCGTCAACACGATCCCTGAGAAAGCGATTACCGACCGGTTGTCGGGAATTCGAAATACGATAGGCATTATTACTTTGTTATGCATCATAACGGTCCTGGCGGCTACCTATTTCTCCGTTCTCCATCTGTCGCGCCGCACGCAGACGGTCATCCAAGGGATGAAGAAGGTAAGAGAGGGTTATCTCAACACGAAGCTTCCGGTGGATCGGGAAGACGAGCTCGGGCTTATCGCGCTCAGCTTCAACCAAATGTGCGAGGATTTGCAGCAGTATATCAATAAAGTCTATAAATCAGAGCTGAAGCAGAAAAATGCGGAGCTGGTAGCGCTTCAGTCGCAAATCAAACCTCATTTTCTGTATAACACCCTGGAGGTTATCCGGATGCGGGCGATCTCCCAGGGCGCGAACGATGTCGGCGATATGATCTATAATCTGGCGTCCATGTTCCGGCATATGGTGAAGGACAAGACCACGATTACACTCAATGAAGAGATAGAAAATTGCCGCCGTTACCTGGAGCTGACCCGAATCCGTTACCGGGACAAGCTGCAGTACTCTATCTTTATGGACGAGCGTCTGGGCGGGTATAATATTATGAAGCTCTCCGTGCAGCCGATTATTGAGAACTATCTGGTGCACGGGCTCGGGTTGGACCGGACCGACAACCATATCGCCATCGAAGTCGAGTCTGATGAAGGGGATTTGGTGATCCGGGTTGCCGACAACGGGAAAGGGATTGAGCCCGAGCGGCTGAAGCAGATTCAAAACGAACTGAGACAGTCGAGCATTCAGGAGCATGGTTCATTGGGGCTGAAAAATGTCCATGACCGCCTGCGAATATTGTATGGAGACCACTACGGGATTGCGCTGGAAAGCGTTCTCGGCTCCGGCACGACGGTCACCATTCGCGTGCCATTGATTTGACGAAGGGATATCCGACACCAAGAAAAGACCCTAATCCTCGAGAAGCTTGGAAGAAATCTCGCAGGATTGGGTCCTATCGAATGTGAGTGCCATTAAAATAGAAGATGCGCGATGAACGCGATAATCGGCAATGTAAGCAAGGTGCGGAGCAGGAAAATGACAACCAGATCCTTGAAGCTTACGGGCAGCTTGGAGCCGAGCAGCAATCCGCCGACCTCGGACATATAGATGAGTTGGGTAACGGACAATGCGGCAATGACGAAGCGGGTCATGCCGCTCGTAATGTCGGAGGCCAGCACCGTAGGCAGGAACATGTCCGCGAATCCGACAAGAATGGTCTGGGAAGCCGCTTCCGCTTCCGGAATACCGAGCATTTGCAGCAGCGGAATGAAGGGCAAGCCGAGCCATTTGAAGATGGGCGTGAATTTGGCGATGGCCACAGCCAGTGTGCCGATGGCCATAACTACCGGGATAACGCCGAACCACAGGTCGATAATGTTTTTGCAGCCGTCCCGAAGGAAGGAGCCTGCTCCCCCATGCTGGCGCGCCTTGCCGACGGCCTGGCGCAGTCCCCAACGCCAGGGGCTCCATGCGGCCGGGATGACCTCTTCTTCCGCAGGCGCGGCATCGGGCGAATAGGTGTCCGGCTTGCGCGACAGCGGCGGAATGCGCGGCATGATAACGGCGGCTGCCATCCCGGCAAAGGTTACCGTCGCATAAAAAGGAAGAAACATATGCCCTAGCCCGACATTGCTCAACACGATGAAACTGAACGTAATGGACACAGCCGTAAATGTCGTGCCGATGACGGCGGCTTCGCGCTTCGTGTAGTATCCGGATTCATATTGCTTGCTCGTCATCATGACGCCAATGGTGCCGTCTCCAAGCCAGGATGCCATGCAATTAATCGAGGCTCGTCCCGGCAAAGTAAAGATGGGGCGCATAATTCGGGTCATCAGTGTGCCGAAAAACTCTAGCAGGCCAAAATCGACCAACAGCGGGAGCAGAAGCCCGGCCAGCAAGAAAACAACGAACAAGCCGGGGATAAGACCGGAGAGCAGCATGCCTCCCGTATTCTCCGACCATATCCATTCCGGCCCGACCCGGAAAAAGGTAAGTATCGCGAATATGACCCCTAACGTCCGTGCGGCGAACCAGAAAGGGGAAATATGGAACAGTGCATTCCATAGCGGCATATGCAGCAGCCTGACCGGTTTGAACCAGCGGGTATAAGCGGTTCCCAGCCAGGCGAGCACGATGATGATGGTGACCGCCGACGGAAGCCAAGGCGCAAGCCCTTGGGTGATGGCGTTGGTCAGGAATGCAATGGGCACGGTCACTTCTCCGTTCCACGGAACGGGAATGACGAAGAGAAGCAACCCAAGTAAAGAGGGAATGACGAAATGCAGCAGGCCTCTTAGATTCAATTGCTGTGTGTGCGCAAGTTTTGGCTGCGCATTGTCGTTCTTGGCTACCATATATGAATAATTCTCCTTAGATTTCGGTATAATTATGCAACATTTTTTACTTTATTACAAATAGAGTGGAAATCCAAGAGCAGACTGGATAACAAAAAGTGGTATTGCAGCAATGCGGTACAGTTATTTCAAACTTTTTATATTTTTATTATATCCTCTAAATCATTCATCACAAGGTTGTATTTGGAAGTTGTTGGCTGCCGGCAAGGTTGATATGCGAATTCATCGACGGTATCAAACGGGCTGCCGAGTTATGATATGATAATGGATGCGTAAACCGATTTCATGCCGGGGCAGCTCCCGGTCTAATCGGGCATTCAGGAACATGGTTCATTGGGGTTGACAATATTCATGACCGCCTGCGGATATGGTATGGAGACAACTGCGGGATTACGCTGGAAGGCGTTCTCGGGGCCGGCACGACGGTCACCATTCGTGTGCCTTTGAATTGACGCCGGGAAGCGGTTAAGGGGGGATACGATGTACAGCGTATTTTTAGTAGATGACGAACCATTTATTATAGAAGGCTTGCAGACGATTCTGGAGTGGAACGATTACGGGTTAAGCGTGGCGGGAACGGCGGAGAATGGGGAGGATGCATGGGAGAAGCTGCAGCGCCAGCCGGTGGATTTGATTATTACCGATATTATGATGCCGCGCATGACCGGCCTTCAGTTGATCGAGAAAGTGAAGGAGGATCATCCTCAGACCCGGTTCATTATATTGAGCGGCTATAACGAGTTCATGTATGTGAAGGAAGGCATTAAGCTGGGCGTGGAGAACTATTTGCTGAAGCCGATCAATATTGAGGAGTTCCGCTCCACGCTGGAAACGACCGTGCAGAAGATTGACCAGTCCCGGGTTCATCGGATGGCGGAGCAGCATAATCGTGATATTTTGCGGGATAATGTGCTGTACCGCTGGCTGCGTGATTTGATTCATCTGGAAGAGCTGCAGCAGCGGGCGGACTTGTTGGATATCCGTTTTGTTCACCCCTATTATATGGTTGTCCTCGTCCGGCACGAGCCGCGAATGGATCAGGAGGCGGATTATGACAAGCAGGAAGAGGTCGTTAACCACGCCAGACGTCTGTTGCAGCAGACGAACGGCGGATTTTGCGTCCCGGAATGGGACGGAGAGACCGCGATCATTTTCGGCCTGTACCGGAGCGTGGAGAAGGAAGAGCTGACGGAGCGGCTGCGCCAATGGAAGCGGGAGGTAGAGGATACGCTGGGCACCTCCCTGCAGATTACGCTGGGAAGTATCCAGGAAGGATACGCCAATGCTTCGGCAAGCTACTTGCATGCGAAGCGGGTCCAGCCTTACCATCTTGTCCGTGCGGATGACGAATGGGTCGACGCCGATGAGATCGCCGACTATCGCTCGTCCCGTCCGGCGGATGTCCAGCCGGAGACAGAGCCTTACGTGAAGCTGCTGTACGACCGGGACAAGGAGCAGCTTCGGCAGCAGCTTGAAGCCGATTTCGAACGGCTGTCATCGACGTCAGGGGTTACGCCGCGGGATATTCGCAACTTCGCCGTCGAATTGCTTATCGCCTGGAAGCAGGCCGTGAAGGATACCGCTCACTATTTAATGGAAGAGGAGCGGGACTGGTTCGATGATGTGTACCATATTCAGACCCTGGAGGTGCTGAAGGATCATGTGCTCCAGGTCGCCTACCGAATTATGGAGCAGTTGGCGGAGCCGGAGCATATGAGTCCGGTCATCAAGCAAGTACTGCATGATATTCATGCCCGGTATGCGGAAGAGCTGTCATTGAAGACCTTAAGCCAGGTGTATAATATCAATCCGGTCTATTTAGGGCAATTGTTCCAGAAGGAGGTCCAGTCGACCTTCTCCGATTATTTGAACAAGACCCGCATCAAGATGGCGAAGGAAATGCTTGTCAATACGAATCTTCGAATGACCGATATTGCCTCCAATGTCGGTTATTGGGATAAAAGTTATTTCTATAAACAGTTCCGCAAGTACGTCGGCGTATCCCCGAAAGAATACAGAGAATTCCATGCAAACCGAAATGAAATCGTATGAAATACATTACTGGGAAGGGGTTCCACGGCGACACATCAAAATGTGGCCGCTGTGAAAGCCCTTCCTTTATTTTGTACACCAAATCTAAAGTTTGTTGACTATTGGAAGCGCATCAATTGGGGTACGCTATAGGTACAACATAGCAACGGGGGATGAATCTGATGCAATCCATCAAGAACGTTTTTCGGAGCTTAAACCGCAACTGGATTTTTCTCATCATGGTTCTTCCGGGAGCCTTGTGGTTTTTGTTCTTCTCCTACCTGCCGATGTTCGGGACTGTTATCGCTTTCAAGGATTATCGTTTTAGCAGAGACGGCTTCCTTGCCAGCTTGCAGCAGAGTGAATGGGTAGGCTTTAAAAATTTCGAATATCTTTTCAGTACCAATGACGCTTATGTCATTACGCGAAACACAATTTTGTACAACATGGTGTTTATCGTGCTTGGCCTGGTCGGGGCCGTGGCGATGGCCATCATCTTGAGCGAGATTGTGAACAAGCGACTGGCGAAGATATACCAGACCGGGATGTTCCTTCCTCACTTCTTGTCGTGGGTCATCGTCGGTTATTTCACGTTCAGCTTCCTGAGCGTCGACAAAGGGGTGCTCAACCAATTCCTCACTTGGCTAGGAAAGGATCCGGTCTCCTGGTATTCCGATACAACGTATTGGCCTTATATTCTCGTGTTTCTCAATCTGTGGAAAGGAATCGGGTACTCCAGCGTCGTCTATCTGGCCGCCATTGTCGGGATTGACAAGACTTATTATGAGGCAGCGATGATTGACGGCGCCAACAAGTGGCAGCAGATTCGCCATATTACGATACCTGCGATTACGCCTTTGATGACCATTCTGACCTTGCTGGCCATCGGCAGAATCTTTTATGCGGATTTCGGATTGTTCTATCAGATTCCACGCGACTCCGGTCCGTTATACAGTGTAACGAACGTCATCGATACGTACGTGTACCGGGGGCTGAAGGCAACAGGGGAAATCTCGATGAGTACGGCCGCAGGCTTGTATCAGTCGCTGGTCGGATTCATTCTCGTTATGACATCGAACTGGATTGTGCGTAAAGTGGACAAGGACAACGCGCTGTTCTAAGGGGGGGACGACATTGAGAAAAAAAACACGAGATTTCCACAATTTATCGAGAGGCACGAACCTGATATTCAACCTCATTGCCGGTGTGTTTGCTTTCCTGTGCGTCTACCCGTTCTTGTTCGTCATTGTCATTTCATTGACGAATGAGGAGGCGCTCGCACGGAACGGGTATTCCATATTCCCGGAGAAATGGAGCTTTTCCGCTTATGAATACATTTTCAAGGCCGGAGATCAGCTTCTTCGCTCCTATGGAGTCACCATCCTGATTACGGTTGTGGGGACGCTTATCAGCTTGGCGGTAATTTGTCTATACGCTTACGCGATTTCGCGTAAGAACTTCCAATATCGAGGATTCTTCTCTTTTATCGCCTTCTTTACGATGCTGTTCAATGGCGGGTTAGTTCCGACCTATATGGTTCTAACGCAGGTGCTTCATTTGAAGGACACGATCTGGGCGCTGATTTTGCCGCTGATCATGAATGCGTTCTACGTCCTTATCATGAGAACGTTCTATAATACAACAGTGCCGGATGCGATCATCGAATCGGCCAAGATTGACGGAGCCGGGGAATTGCGGGCATTCATTACGATTGTGCTGCCCATCTCCTTGCCGGGGATTGCCACGATTGGATTGTTCGCCACGCTTGGTTTCTGGAACGACTGGTTCAACGCCTTGCTGTACATCGACAACCCTGCGCTCGTTCCGCTGCAATCGATGCTGATGCGGATCGAGAACAGCATGCAATTCTTGCTCAACAATGCGCAGCTCAACGCATCGGGGCAGACGCTTGAATTGATGCGGACACTTCCGCAAGAATCGACACGGATGGCGCTCGTCGTCCTGGCTACGCTGCCGATCGCATGTGCGTACCCGTTCTTCCAGCGCTATTTCGTTCAAGGCTTGACCATTGGAGCTGTCAAAGAATAAGCAAGACAACCTTCGATTATTCCCGGGCGGCGGCATACATAAGCAGGCGGCCGCTCCGGAAATAATATACACCACAACTTGGTCACAAAAAGGGGAGGAAAAACATGGCTAAGGCAAAAAAATTGTTGCTCATGACCTTCTGTCTTGTCCTGGTCGCTTCGCTGGCATTGGCTGGCTGCGGCAGCAAGAAGGAAGAAGCGGGCGGAGCAGAAGCAGGCACGAGCGAGCAGCCGGTTGAGCTGATCTGGTATTCCATCGGTGCGCCGCAAAAAGATTTGGACAAGGTCATGGAAAAGGTTAGCGAGTACACCAAAGAAAAAATCGGCGTAACCGTAAAAATGAAACTGTTTGATTGGGGCGATTACAACCAAAAGATGGGTGTTATCGCCGCTTCCGGAGAGCCTTTTGATATCGCATTCACTTCTTCGTGGGCTTTTGAATACGTTGCCAATGCGAAAAAGGGCGCATTCTACCCGCTCGATGACTTGATGGATCAATATGGCCAAGACATTAAAAAGCTGGTTCACCCTTCGTTCCTCGAAGGCGCCAAAATCGACGGCAAAACATATGCCATTCCGGTCAACAAGGAATTGCCGGCACAGAAAGTATTCCGCTTCAACAAAGGGCTTGTTGACAAATACAATCTGGACATAAACAGCGTGAAGACGCTGGAAGATCTGGAGCCGCTGCTTGCAAAGGTCAAAGAGGGCGAGCCAGGGCTGTATCCGTTGTCCGCAGATAAGCAATTCAAATTCGCCGTTCCTTATGACCTGGTGAACGAGAATTTGCCGTTGGGCGTCGCGTTGACCGATACGAACGATCTCAAAATCGTCAACATTCTCGAACAGCCTGACATGATGAAAGGCTTCGAGACGATGCATGAGTACTACAAAAAAGGCTACCTGAAGAAGGATGCCGCAACCGCTTCCGGCGGGGACGAAATGAAAACCGGAAAATGGCTCGTAGACATGCCGGATACGCAGCCGTTCGCCGATAACCTGTGGTCCCAATCTTTGGGCTATCCGGTCGTATCGGTTCCTTACACCGAACCATATGTGTATAACTGGTCTGTAATGGGTTCTATGCACGCGATTTCCGCGAACAGCCCGCATCCTGAAAAAGCGATGCAATTCCTGAACCTGTTGAACTCTGACCGCTACCTGCGCAACCTGGTGAACAACGGTATCGAAGGCGTGCACTACAAGCGCATCGATGACGAAACGGTAGAGTACTTGCCGGCAAAAACAGAATCGTATGATATGCCAACCTTTACGCTGGGCAACTTCTTCATTCTGGACAGACTGCCTGCTGACCCGGCAGACAAGTGGGATCAATTCGCGAAGTTCAACGACAGCGCGAAAAACGCTCCATTGCTTGGCTTCCACTTCAATGCGGACAGCGTAAAAACGGAAATGACCGCGCTGACGAACGTCAAAGACGAGTTCTATGCGTCCCTGTTCACCGGCTCGGTAGATCCGAAGGTATACGTGCCGAAAGCAATCGAGAAGTTCAAGGCGGCTGGATTGGACAAAGTTCAAGCCGAAATGCAAAAACAATTGGATGAGTGGAAAGCATCCAGAAAATAAGTAACGGCATCGTTCCATTCGCTGGTTGAAGGCAGTCTGCTGCCGGCCAGCAATGAATCGCCGCAACTGTGCAGTCAGGTGGAGCGTAGGCTTCACCTGACTGTCTGCTATTCGCGCTTGACGACTGCGAAATAGGTAGGGATGATTGGTTGAATTTTGCACAAGCCTTATATACAATATGATGGACATATCTAATGTAATAAATAAGATAATGGCCGGATAAGACGGCTACAACAACGACTTTGATCGATGGATGGAGAAGGAGAGAGCTGATATGGAACGCCTACCGCAAGCCGTGCTTCGCGTGATGGAAGAAGCCAAGACCCGATTGGCGGACAACCCGAAATTGCAGCAGCTGTTCTTGAATTGTTTCCCGAACACGCTGCAGACGACAACCAAATTGCATGAAGACGGCACGTCGTATGTCTTCACCGGAGACATTCCGGCCATGTGGTTGCGCGACTCCAGCGCCCAGGTGCGCCAGTATATGCCGCTGGCCAAAGAGGATGCGGATATTCGCCGCATCATTGCCGGGCTGGTGCGCAAGCAGTTGAAATATATTCAGATCGACCCGTACGCCAATGCATTCAATGAAGAAGAGATTCCGCTCGATCAGATTCATCACCGGGATCAGACGGAATTGAACGGCTGGGTGTGGGAACGGAAATACGAGATCGATTCGCTGTGCTATCCCATCCAGTTGAGCTATTTGTACTGGAAAGAGACGGGCGATACGTCGCTCTTCGATGGCGAATACAAGACGGTTGCGCATATTATCATGAACCTGTGGACGACGGAGCAGCGCCACTTCGAGCAATCCCCTTACCGTTTCTCGCGGATGGACTGCCGCAAGACGGACACGCTCAAGAACAACGGACGAGGCATGCCGGTCAACTACACGGGGATGACGTGGTCGGGCTTCCGCCCAAGCGACGATGCGTGCACCTTCGGTTACCTGATTCCTTCGAATATGTTCGCGGTTGTCGTGCTTCGTTATTTGGAGGAGATCGCGACGGCGGTCTACGAGGATGCGCCATTCGCTGCCAAGGCACGGGCGCTGTGTGAAGAGATTGAAGACGGCATTCGCAATTATGGCATCTTTCATCACCCGAAATACGGAAAAATCTATGCTTATGAAACCGATGGCTTCGGCAACTACAATCTGATGGATGACGCCAACGTGCCGAGCTTGCTGGCCATTCCTTACCTCGGCTATACGACGGAGGACGATCCGATCTATCAGAATACGCGCCGCTTCATCCTGAGCGAGGACAATCCTTACTACTATTCCGGCAAGGCCGCTCAGGGCATCGGCAGCCCGCATACCCCTGACCGATATATTTGGCATATCGCCTTGTCGATGCAGGGGCTGACCGCCGGAACGCAGGAAGAGATCGACGGCCTGATTCGGCTGTTGACGGCGACGGATGCCGATACCGGTTATATGCATGAAGGATTTCATGTCGACGATCCGGCCCAATTCACTCGTGAATGGTTCGCGTGGTCGAACAGCTTGTTCTCTGAGCTAATCTACCGCGAATATTGGTTGAAAGCCTAATCCGACAAGAAGAGAGGGACAGAACATGACGAAAAAAACGGCCCACATCATCTCTCATACGCACTGGGATCGCGAGTGGTATATGCCTTACGAGTATCACCATGCGCTGCTGATCGAATTGATGGACACGCTGCTGGATACGCTCGACCACGACCCGGGCTTCAAGAGCTTCCATCTCGACGGCCAGACCATCATGCTGGAAGATTACCTCCAGGTCCGCCCGGAAATGAAGGACAAGCTGGAGAAATATATCCGCGAAGGCCGCATTCATATCGGTCCATGGTACATTCTGCAGGATGAGTTCCTGACGAGCAGCGAGGCGAACGTGCGCAACCTGCAAATCGGACATCGCGACGCCAACCACTACGGCGGCACCATCTCCAAAATCGGGTATTTCCCCGATTCGTTCGGCAATATGGGCCAGGCGCCGCAGATGCTCAAGCAGGCCAATATCGATGTCGCCGTGTTCGGACGCGGCGTGAAGCCGACCGGCTTCAACAACCAGGTATCCGAAGATGCCGCATACGAGTCTCCATTCTCGGAAATGATCTGGGAATCGCCGGACGGATCGCGCGTCATCGGCATTCTGTTCGCGAACTGGTACTGCAACGGCATGGAAGTGCCGGTTGACGAGAAGCAAGCGATCGCCTATTGGGAGAAAAATATCGCCAATGCGGAGAAATTCGCTTCCACGCCGCATCTGTTATTCATGAATGGCTGCGACCACCAGCCGATTCAGACCGATCTTTCCAAGGCGATCGAAGTGGCGAAGAAGCTGTTCCCGGATGTGGACTTCGTTCACTCCAATTTCAACTACTATGTGGATGTGCTGAGACAGGAATTGCCCGAGAATCTGCAGACGGTAAAAGGCGAGCTGCGCAGCCAGCGCACCGACGGCTGGTATACGCTGGTCAATACCGCGTCTTCCCGCGTCTATCTCAAGCAGATGAACGCCGAGAACCAGACGCTCCTGGAGAAGGTGGCGGAGCCGCTGGCGGCATTCGCCGACCAGGCGGGCAAACCGTATCCGCATCATCTGTTCGTCTATGCGTGGAAGACATTGATGCAGAACCATCCGCATGACAGCATCTGCGGATGCAGCGTCGATGAAGTGCACCGCGAGATGGTGACGCGCTTCGAGAAGTCGAAGCATATGACCGAGATGATCATTAACGAGACGGTAGACAGCCTTGTGAACCAGATCGATACTTCGGCATACGGCGCCAAGGAAGCCGTGCCGTTCGTCGTCTTCAACACGGCGGGCTACGAGCGCAGCGGCGTCGTCGAAGTGACGCTAGAGCTGAAGCGCCGCTACTTCCGCGAAGGGCATCCGACGAAGCTGGCGCGCGAGCTGAAGCAGGAGCCGATCGTGCCGGGCACCGTCATCGATGCGAACGGCAATGCGGTCGTCTGCGAATGGGAAGACGCCGGCGTCCAGTTCGGCTACGATCTGCCGAAGGATAAGTTCCGCCAGCCTTACGTGGCGCGCTGCGTGAAGGTTCGCCTGCAGGCTAGCGGCATGCCGGCCTTCGCGTATCAGACCTTCGCCTGGGTGGCGGGCGGAGAATCGCCGCAAGCGGCCAGCCTGTTGAACGGGCACAATACGCTGGAGAACGAACATCTGAAGGCGATCGTCGAAGCGGACGGTTCCTTGACGCTGACCGACAAGGCGACGGGCCATACGTTCAGCGGGCTGAATGTGTACGAAGACAGCGGAGACATCGGCAACGAGTACATGTTCCGCAAGCCGGACGGCGAGGTGCCGCTGACGACGGCAGGCCTGGCGGCCGATATCCGCGTCGTCGAAGACGCGCCATACCGCGCCGTCATCGAAGCCGTCCACCATTGGGAGATTCCGGCTTCCGCCGACGAGAAGCTGCAGGAGGAGATGAATGAGTTGGTCGATTTCCCAAGACGTACCGCTCAACGCTCCACAGTCATGGCGCCGTTCCGGCTGGTGACCCGTTACACGCTTGATCGCGGCGCGAAGCGCGTCGAAGTTCAGGTGACCATTCATAACGAATCGAAGGATCACCGTTTGCGCGCGCTGTTCCCGACCGCTCTTCAGGCCGAGACGCATCAGGCGGAATCCATCTTCGAGGTGGCCCGCCGCAATACGCAGCCGGCTCCGGAATGGGAGAATCCGAGCAACGATCAGCATCAGCATACGTTCGTCAGCGTAAGCGACGGCCAACTCGGCTTGACCATCGCCAACAAAGGGCTGTTCGAATATGAAGTGCTGCGCGACGGCCGCAACACGATGGCGGTCACCTTGCTCCGCTCCTCCGGCGAGCTCGGCGACTGGGGCGTCTTCCCGACGCCGGAAGCGCAATGCTTGGGCACGTACACGGCCGAATATGCGATTATTCCGCATGCGGGCGATGTCGTGACCTCCGGCGCGTACAAGGAAGCGCACGCGTTCCAGGTGCCGTGGATTGTCCGCCAGGCCGAGGTGCATGACGGCAAGCTGCCGGCCAACCATGCGTTCCTGGCATGGGAAGGCGAAGGCATCGCGTTCTCCTCGATCAAAATGGCGGAGCAGACTGGCGACATGGTTGGCCGTTGGGTCAACTTCGCGCATGAAGCGAACACGTTGAACGTGACGCTTCCGCAGGCAGGCAGCGGCTTCTACCGCAGCAGCATCATGGAAGTGAAGGGCGAAGACCTCGCATCCGGCGACAAGCGCAGCGTCAGCGTTGAGCTCGGCGCAGCGGAAATCTTCACGCTCGGCATGAAGAAATAAAAATGAAACAAGCCCTCCCGAAGCATTGCTTGGGGAGGGCTTGTTTTCGCTATGGAGCTGAACTTCTGAATCCTGCGTAAATGCAGTATTTTTGGCCCTGGTGGGCGGGAGGCGGCGAAAATCCTGCAATTTTACATCTTTTTGCCCGCATTGCCTCGGATCGATGCGATAACGGCGCAAATTGCCGCACTTTTGCAGGAATTCCTTTTTCTTCATTCAGCACCTTTGAAAATATTGTATTTTTGCAGCATTGGCAAGTGAAGCCGCTATCCTCCGATGACGGTCAACTCCTTCGGATAGGAGGTGAGCACGCGCACGCCATCCTCCGTGACGATGACGTCATCCTCGATGCGCACGCCCGCCACGTTCGGCACATAGACGCCCGGCTCGATCGTGAAGACCATGCCCGGCTTCAGCACATCCTCATTCCGGCCATGCACCGATGGATACTCGTGCACGTCCAGGCCGAGCCCGTGCCCGAGCCGATGGGTAAAGTAGGGGCCGTAGCCTCGGTCCTCAATGACCTGCCGCGCCGTGCGATCGAGCGAGCCGAAGGTGACCCCGGGCTTGACGGCGGCAACGGCCGCTTCATTCGCCGCCAATACGGTATCGTAGATGCGGCGGCTCTCTTCGTTCACTTCGCCGACGGCGAAGGTGCGGGTAATGTCGGAAGCGTATCCGTTCACGTAGACGCCCAGATCGAACAGAAGCAGCTCGCCTTCGCGAATGACGCGATTGCCTGGAACGCCATGCGGCAGCGCGGCTCTTTCGCCGGCCAGCACCATCGTATCGAACGAAGGCCGCTCCGCGCCCTTTTTCTTCATGACATATTCCAGCTCCGCCACCACGTCCAGCTCGGTCATCCCGGGACGCACACGGCTTGTGACTTCCTGCAGCACCGCTTCGATGACCCGGATCGCCTCCAGCAGCCGCTCCACTTCTTCCGGAGACTTGATGACGCGCATCTCCTGCAGAATCGGCCCTGCATCGGCATAGCGCTTGGCCTCCAGCGCTGCGGCCAGCGCCTCGAACCGGGCGACCGAGACATGATTCTTCTCGAAGGCCAACTGGTTCAGCCCGGCGGGCAGGCAGGGCTTCAACACATCGTAAGGATTATCCGTGTCTTCATGAGTTACGATGTTCTTGACGGAAGAGGCGGACGCCGCCTTGTCCGCATCCAGGGCCGGCACGATGAGCGTCGGCTCGGCATCCCGCCCGATGACGAGGCCGAGGAAGCGCTCATGCGGATCGCAGGCGAAACCGGTCAAGTAATAGACATGCTTCGGGTCGGTAATGAGGACGGCGTCATGGCCCTCCTGCTCCATTGCCGTACGTAATGTAATCCAGGACTTGTTCATCGGTTTTCATCCTTTCCGTAGTGCAGCAATTCGATGACTCTCCCTTGAACATATCATAATTAGAGCTTCCTTCGCGAGCACATTTGTCCAGTCCGTGTCCGGGGGACGCAGATGGCGGGAAAAAGAAGGCGGCAAGGGCAGCCGGAGCGCATCCGTACTGCCCTTGCCGAGCGTTCTGTTCATAGGTGTCTATATCGATTGCTTCATGCGGGAGACAATGAGTCCGTCATTGAGCGCCTGCAGCTCATGTCCAATGTCTGCTGCGCCGATCGAATCGCCGGCTGCCAACAGGTAGCGGAACTCATAGAATCCGCCCAGCGTTGCCTTGAAGTTCGTCTCCCAGTAGTTCGTCATCAGCCAGGAGTACGTCTGCGGCTTCGCGTCCGCTGGCTGCTGGGTATGAACAAGGCGCCGTCCATACTCGAGCGGACCTAACTGTACCAGCGGCGTATCCGGCATGCCCAGCAGGAGAGCGCCGGTCGACTCGTTGACCCACGCCAGCCCGTGCTGAACGCAAGTATAGTCCAGGCACGTTCCCGGAAGCTGATCTGTCCACGGTCGAATCAGCTCGCCCGCCTTGTCGGCATACAGGGTATCTGCGGACGGATGGCCATTCGTGAATGGCAGGGCGACATAGACGTTCTCCGGCTGCCAGACGCTGTCTTTGTGTAGACGGACAGCGACATCGACCCGGTTCAACGCGGCATACACCTTGAGAAGGAGACTGTAATAGCTCATGCCGTCCACCTTGTACTGCAGCTCCAGGGTGGCGTAAAGCGGGCCGTTCTCCAACGGTTTGACCCGGACGAGCCGGCCCGCGGAGCGCCGGACGCCCATCCCTTTGCGGTTGCGGCCCATTTGGCTTCGCACGGACCATACTTGGTGGGGGCTCGTCGGATCTTCTGCCGGAGTCACTTCATAAATGGGCGTGAATGCCCCATGCGGATGATCCGGGTGGAGCAGCTCTTGTCCGGTCAACCGGTTGCGCCACGATACAATGCCCCGATCTTCCTGCCATTCGATGCGGCAAAATGGAGATTCAACTCCATGCTCTGTAATCGAAATCGGCCCATGACCGGGAGCGTTGGGGTACATGTCTTCCATATCATACACGCGATCGCTGCCGATTAGCCGCGTGCTGGATGTCATGGCCCCGCCAGCCGTATCCTGTTCTTCCGCACAAGGTTGAATGCGAAGCACGCAAGCCTCTTCGGCTCCCAATGCGACCTCGACGACAATGGCCTGCGGATCCGGCTGTTGCCAAGCCAGTCTCTGTCCGGTCGCTTCACAAATGACATCGAATCCATTGGCGAGCAGAGCGGGCTCCCATCCATCCAGCGGCAGGGTCACCAGCTGCATCGAGGCGACGGATGCCGGGTTGATGATCCGGTAGCGAAGCGGCCGTTCCGGGAAGAGCATCGCGCCGCCTTGGGCGCTGAGCACTTTATCCAGAGCTTGATGAGCACGGCGGCTGGCCTCCGCGGCATAGGCCAGCTTCCGCACCTCCAGGCGCTGCACGTTCGGATGCCAGGGCTCGGAAATGGAGGAGTGGTATCCCCACGTATGCTCCGCATACATGATCAGAGGCCGCAGGGCTTCGTCCCGATCGGCTTCCGTCAGCACGGCCCGTTCCGGATCCAGCCGCTCCGCCTGCCTGAGCACGCGTTGGGCATCCCGGAAAATTTGCGTATGCATGGCGGTCGAGGCGACGCCGTCCGACCACCAGTCAGGCCAATCCCCGCGATGGACAGGCAGAAGGCTCGTATCCTCCCGTTTGAGGCGGGTGAAGAAGCCGTGCAGGCTGGTCATCTCGATCCGGATCGTTTCTCCGTACTGTTCATTCCATTGGCGGATGAACTCCATGATGCGCCCGTTCGGCGCACCGTTGTCCGTGCCAAGACCGGAGAGCATGACCGGAACGAAGTCGAACGGATAGCCCTCCTCTTCCAGCTTGCAGACATAGCGATGAAGACGGATGCGTGCGATGTCGTCATGCCGCTCGTCAATGAGCCGGTGATCGAATTCGTCCCGGATGATATATTTGCCGAGCGCGCCTGGGCACAGGCCAAGTTCATTGCCGAACATATAGTGCTCCCCATTCCACACGAGCAGCCGTTCTCCCGTGGACGCTTCCCACCAGAAGGGCGTCTGCTTGCGTCCCAGCGGGAACATGCCATGATGGGTGTGGACGCAGCTGAATAGATGCTTGATGCCGTTCTCAAGCAGGCTTCGCGCGTAGCCCCAGCCATAGCCGTTAATATCGGCGGTCATCGCCGAGTCGACGGCATGGCCGATGGAAGCCGCATAGGAAGCCGCTTTGCCGTGCATATGGCTCAGGAGCGAATAGTCGGGCAGCTCCGTCATATTCAGGTAGGTGCCGGAGAGCTCGATATGGCCGCCGCGGACCGCTTCGGCGAACTGCTCCCGCTCTTCCGGCGCGGCGCGCTCCAGGAACCGCTCAACCGCCCAGAACGTCTCGCAGGTCCAGCGGAAGCCGTCGTATTCCGGGCGGCTGCCATCCTTGGCCTGGGCAAGGATGCGAAGCGCCTGGCGGATAAAATCGACGTGATACTGCTCAATTTTCTCTTGCCGTTCCGTATATCCGATATCGGTGTGCGAATGATGAATGGCGCAGATGGTCCATGCCCGCTTCGGCTTCGGCATGTCGGCCTGTTGAATCTGTCGGCTCAAGTTTATCATCCTTTCTCGGTGGTCTAAAACGTTCTCCGTTGACCGAAGTCATTGATTATCCGAATAAAGCGTCAATGCCCTCATACGTGTGCTCCATGACGCGATCGCTTGTCTCCGCGAAGCCGCCGCCGCTTCGCAGCAGCGCATCCAGCGGGGCGAGGAACAAGCTGGCGCTCTTCGCAATCTGCCCGCCGAGGATCAGGCGGCGGGGGCGGAAGGCCGCGACATACGGCGCGAGGAACTCGCTGAGCCGTCTGCCATATTCATGGAAGACCGCGGCCGCCCGGGGATCGCCGCCATACGCGGCCGCGGCGAGATCATGCACGTCGCCGCCTGCGCTGCCCGCAGCGCCCGAGCCAAGCTCGCCGGCGAGCCGCAAAATGCCGCGGCGGCCGAAATGGCCGTCCGCGGGCTGTCCGCGGTAGGGCTCCGCATAAAGCTGGCCGCCCGGCGGCACGCCGTCTCGGCCCGCGACCGGCTGCCCGTCCTCGATGAAGGCGGAGCCGAGGCCGGTGCCGAGCGTCAGGCACAGCAGGCGTTCGCCCGGATAGCGGCGGCTGAGCCCGAGCGCGAACAGCAGCGCATCGTTCGCGAAGCGGATGTCGGCCCGGGCGAGCTGAGCCGCGTGCGGCGCCCCGCGCATGGCTTGACGGGCGAACTCGGTCCGCAGCGCCTCGCGCACGTTCACGCCGTAGAGGCGCTCGTACTTGCCGAGGCCCTGCAGGCGCGCCACGCCGGCGGCATAGTCGAACGGGCCGGGGAAGGCGAATCCGATGCGCAGCGGCGCT
>NZ_LDIG01000087.1 GCF_015845845.1 Paenibacillus dendritiformis | reverse complement strand
TCGCGTTATCCACGTAGTGATGCAGGATCCGCCATAAGCGTGTATCGTGCTCTCCTACAAATCGACTGATTGCATTCATCGGCATATCCTTGGCTAGTGCAATAATGAGTGCATCAAAGTGCAAGGTAAAGTAATGCTTCGGTTTATCCAGTGCCCACGGCACTTTAACCCGGGTAATGGAATTGCACTTGCCGCAATTCGTGCGAGGATGTTCGGCATGGATGTAGCATGGATACTCAAAGAAGTTGAGATGACGCCACGTACGATCATGGGTCGCGATATCTCGAACCGGTTGATCAGGCTCCCCGCAATTTGAACATGGGAACAATGCTCGCTTACGAAATTTGACATACACATCAAGTTGCTTGGCTTCAAGGCTAAACTCTACACGATCAATGTACCATGGTTCGGGAATATGAAGCAGTTCCTCAAGTTGACCTTCATTTAAATTTGCTGCAAACATATGAAAACACCTGTCCTCTACTGGGTTCTTAATTCCAGTATCGACAAGTCATTGCATTTATAACGGCGAAGAAGCTGGTTTTTTTATCATAAATAATTTTGTATTACATCATGATACTGCAAGCAGGACATCGGACGCTGAATTACTGGCAGTTCGCTTTCCATATGTGTATGAGGACATTGGCGGAAGAGAAGAAGATTGGGATGCCACATTATTAAGTCATTTTCCAAGAGGGAGTATTATCGGATTAATTTGTGAAGTAAAGACCGGTTTAAACTTTAATCGCGAAAATATCTTCTGTGAACCAAACCTATATAAAGCTTTAGGAAGGTTTGGTTTTATAAGTGGCTTGAACAATTACAGTAATGAATTATCGAGAGGTTCTAAAATAGAACTTGGAAATTATCAGGTTGCTAAAGTCTTATTCTCAAGAAAAAAAGTTTCACCGAGAACAGATTGTATACATATTAAGTTGGTACATGTTAAACAATTTATCAAAAATAGAATGACTAAATATATGGATAGAAAGCTAGCGGACAGAATGTTTTGCATCTGTCTATTCCTTTTTTGTTGTTGGTGAGACTTACAACATTACAGGATTAGCAGATGTTTTTCCATTTTCAGCCTGAGATTATTTCGTCAAGCACTGATTACGGTTTTGAGCCGATTTTTCATAGCTTTATTTTTTGGAAAGCAATTAGGTGCGCCTCTGCTCTATATTGTCTCTTGGATTGATAATCTGTCAAAAGGAAAGTATGAAGAACCATTTTATTCTTGGAGAAAGCTGAATTCAAAACAACGCTGGCGAAAAAAGGCTGAATATAAAACGTTTGAAGAATTGATGAAGTCCCTTTCCAAGCTCACATCAACCCTTCAGAAAAACATGGAAGAGCGAGAATTACTGGAAAAGACAAGGGAAGAATGGCTGACAGGAGTCTCCCATGATCTGAAAACACCCTTGTCAGTGATCAAGGGGTATACGGTTCTGTTATCTTCACCCGAATATCAATGGGAACAAGATAAAGTACGTCGCTTTTCCAAAATTATGGAAGAACGCGTGGAGTATATGGAGCAACTCATTGAAGACTTCAATTTAACGTTTCAATTAAAAAATGAAGTTATCCCATTACAATTTGAACAAGCAAATCTCGTGATTGTTTTCAAAGATGTTTTGGAGCAACTGAAGAGCTTGCCAGAAGCAAAAAACAAAGTATTCTCATTCGAAACAAATAAAGAACACATTCTTTTTAATATGGACACTAGATACTTGAAGCGGGCCTTCGAAAACGTAATTGCGAACAGTATAAAACATAATCCGCCAAACACGAAAATTAAAGTCATCCTTCACGAAGACCTATCTCATCCTAAGCAAATTCGTGTTGTGATTGAGGATGATGGGATCGGTATGGATCAAGACACGATCAATCATTTATTCGAGCGCTACTTCCGGGGGACGAGTTCCTCTTCTAATAATTCCGGAACGGGATTAGGGATGGCCATTGCAAGACAGATCATTATGGCTCATGGAGGAAATATTGAAATGAATAGTAAACTTCATCAAGGAACCCAGTGCAATATTACATTCTCGTCCGAAGAATAGGATAACGGAAGTTTTGAAGGGAGTCGGAATGAAGCTGGAAAAGGGGAGATCGGAGTCATCCTCGGGTCATCAGGCTGGGAAAGTCCACTGATGAAGATCATCGGCGGCATTGACCGAGACAGCGACAGGGTCACTGTGAACGGGATTGAAGTAAATGATTTGAACGACGATGAGCTGACCGTATCGGCGTGACCACATCGGTTTCGTCTTCCAGTTCTGATTCAATCGCTTGAGAATGGTATTGGCCTGATGCTGCCGCCGATGACGATCAGTCCGCGATGCGCGGGCATAGGAATGATAATCGTGTGAAAATGTCACTAGTGTGATCAGAGGGCAGCCTTACCAGGTGCGGTACGCTTAATTTTAATTTTAGTTGAATCATACGTGGTTTTCCACGGATGATTCTGGGCGGGTTTGCGTGGCGACGCAGAACTCGCCTTTTTTATTCCAGACGTCTTGTGTACAGCTCGACAATTCGTTCCTTATGGATGGCATCCATCTCCTTATTTTTAGACTAACATGCAAAAAATAAGATTCTCTTATCGTGATCCGTAGTCCCAGGTATTGAAGCGGCATTTGCATTCGATGACTCGGGTGATTCCTTGCGGGATGCGTTCTCTGATTTCTTTTTTTCTCTGCGTTTGCATAACACTAGAGGGAAGGCGATTGCCAATGCGCTTGTCGGCGATGAGGAAGGCTGAAGGCGGGCTAATGCTCCGAACTTCATTTTGCGTCGAAAGGGCAGTCCAAGCTTCGTTGAAAGGGGAAAGAAGATAGAAAAGGAAAGGGATGTGGCAAGTATGATCCGATTAGATTCTCCAGGCTTACGCTTGCGCCAAGCTGTTGAGGAGGAACGGCCGCTGCAGGTGGCTGGCACGATTAACGCCTATGCCGCTATGCTGGCCAAGTCCGCAGGCTTCCGAGCGATTTATTTGTCCGGGGCCGGTGTGGCCAACGCTTCCTTCGGCTTGCCGGATCTGGGCATTACGACACTGAACGATGTGACGGAGGATGTCCGCCGCATCACTTCGGCGGTCGACCTGCCGCTTCTGGTTGATGCCGACACGGGATTCGGAAGCGCCTTCAATATTGCCAGAACCATCCGGGAAATGACCAGATCCGGGGCGGCGGGCGTGCATATCGAGGATCAAGCGATGGCCAAACGATGCGGGCACCGGCCGAACAAAGCGATTGTGAGCAAGGACGAAATGGCCGATCGGATTAAGACGGCTGTCGATGCCAAGACGGATGGCTCCTTCGTCGTTATGGCGCGCACGGACGCTCTGGCTTCCGAAGGGCTCGATGCTGCGCTCGAACGGGCAGCCGCCTATGTGGAAGCCGGGGCGGACATGATTTTTGCCGAGGCGGTTACCGAAGTGTGGCAGTACCGGAAATTCGCTGAATCCGTGAACGTGCCGATTCTTGCGAATATTACGGAATTCGGCCAAACGCCGATGCTGTCCGTGGAGGAGCTTGGAGCCGCCGGCGTCAGCCTCGTGCTCTATCCTCTGTCCGCTTTCCGCGCTATGAATGCCGCAGCTTTACAGGTGTACCAGACGATCCGCCGCGAAGGAACGCAGAAAAGCGTCATCGATATGATGCAAACACGCAACGAATTGTATGAATTTTTGAAGTATCACGAGTACGAAAAAAAGCTGGATGAATTGTTCGCTACCGGCAAGGAGGGACAATAAATGACAACGGCGAAAAAGCAAGGCGGATTAGCCGGAATTATCGCCGGCCAAACGGCGATTTCCACCGTGGGGAAAGAGGGTAAGGGCCTGAATTATCGGGGGTATTCCATCTACGATCTGGCCGAGCATGCGACCTTCGAGGAAACGGCCTATCTGCTCATTTACGGAACATTGCCTTCTTTCGGTGAACTGTCCGCTTATCGCTCGAAGCTGCAGCGCCTGCGCGGACTTCCGGCTGGTCTGAAGAGGGTGCTCGAACAGCTGCCGGCCGGATCGCACCCGATGGACGTACTGCGTACGGGGTGCTCGGTTCTCGGCACCATGGAACCTGAGGGTACCGGACGCAGCCAAAGCGATATTGCCGACCGCTTGATGGCCAGCTTCGGCTCGATGCTGCTGTACTGGTATCATTATGCCCAGACCGGCGCCAGAATCGAGACGGAAACGGACGACAGCAGCATCGCCGGACATTTTCTGCATTTGCTGCACGGCAAGAAGCCGGAACCGCTGCATGAGCGGGCGATGGACGTTTCTTTGATTCTGTATGCGGAGCATGAATACAACGCTTCGACCTTTGCCTCACGCACCGCCGCTTCTACTTTGTCGGATATGTATTCGGCGATTACTTCAGGCATCGGCACGCTGCGCGGTCCGCTGCACGGCGGCGCGAACGAGGCGGCGATGGAACTGATCCAACAGTTCCAAACGCCGGACGAGGCGGAAGCGGGCCTGCGCCGGATGCTGCAGGAGAAAAAACGGATCATGGGCTTCGGGCACCGGGTCTATTCCGTCTCCGATCCGCGGTCCGATGTCATTAAGGTCTGGTCGCGCAAACTGTCGGAGCATGCAGGGAACATGAATCTTTATCGCATCTCCGAACGCATTGAATCGGTGATACGGGAAGAGAAGAAGCTGTTTCCGAACCTGGACTTCTACAGCGCTTCGGCTTACCACCTGATGGGCATCCCGACGGCGATGTTCACGCCCGTGTTCGTGATATCCCGAACGAGCGGGTGGTCCGCTCACATCATCGAGCAAAGAGCGAGCAATAAGTTGATTCGCCCCAACGCGGAATATATCGGTCCAGAACCGCAGCCGTGGCTGCCGATGGAATCGAGAGCATAAGTACTCGTAAGGGGGAATGCACTGTGTCGTCACATATCAGCAATGTAAGACCTGATCATGATCAAGCGATTAAGGATATCGCCGCTTATGTAGGCCAGACGATTGATAGCGAGGAAGCGTACCGAACGGCCCGATACTGCTTAATCGATTCGCTCGGCTGTGGCATGCTGGCGCTTCGTTACCCGGAGTGCACGAAGCTGCTCGGACCGATTGTGCCGGGAACGGTCGTGCCGAACGGTGCCAAGGTGCCGGGTACTTCCTACCAGTTGGATCCCGTTACAGCCGCATTTAACATCGGCGCCATGATTCGTTGGCTGGATTACAACGATACGTGGGTGGCTGCGGAATGGGGCCACCCTTCGGATAATCTGGGCGGCATTCTGGCCGTTGCCGATTATGTAAGCCGGAAGAATTCTGCGGAAGGAAAAGCTCCGCTGTTGATGCGGGACGTCTTGACGGGCATGATTCAAGCGCATGAGATTCAAGGCGTGATCGCACTGGAAAACAGCTTCAACCGCGTAGGACTGGACCATGTCCTGCTCGTCAAAGTGGCTTCGACCGCCGTTGTTACGAAGCTGCTCGGCGGAACCGAGGAGCAGATCATGAATGCGGTGTCCAACGCATGGATCGACGGGCAATCCCTTCGCACGTACCGTCATGCGCCTAACACGGGCTCTCGCAAATCGTGGGCTGCAGGCGATGCGACAAGTCGCGCGGTGCGTCTCGCCATGATGTCGCTGAAGGGCGAAATGGGCTATCCCTCCGCATTGACGGCGAAAACCTGGGGCTTCTACGATGTTCTCTTTAAAGGCAGCGAGTTCAAGTTCCCGCGTCCTTACAGATCGTATGTCATGGAGAACGTGCTGTTCAAGATTTCGTTCCCCGCGGAATTCCATGCGCAAACGGCCGTGGAATGCGCGATTCAGCTCCATCCGGACGTCAAGGACCGGCTGGACGACATCGACCATATTGCGATTGCCACACACGAGTCGGCGATCCGCATCATCGATAAAAAAGGACCGCTGTACAACCCGGCGGACCGCGATCATTGCCTGCAGTATATGACGGCAATCGGACTTATTTTCGGTGAGCTGACGGCGGATCATTATGAAGATTCCACGGCAAAAGATCCGCGTATCGATGCCCTGCGGGAGAAGATGATAGTAGTGGAAAATCCGCAATATTCCAAGGATTATCTCGATCCGGAGAAGCGCTCCATTGCCAATGCCGTTCAAGTGATGTTCAAGGACGGCTCCAAGACGGACAACGTGGCCGTTGAATATCCGATTGGCCACCGCCGCAGAAGAGCGGAAGGCATCCCGTTGCTGGAAAAGAAATTTAAAAGCAATTTGGAGACGCGTTTCCCCGCAAAGCAAGTGGCGGATATTGTGGAGCTTTGCGAGAATCAAGAGCGCTTGGAAGCTACACCCGTACACGTATTCGTGGACAAGTTTTTTATCTGAAAGGTAAGAACCCACCCATAGGTTATGGTCAAGCCCCAATTTTGCAGACATTGAAAAAGGCCTCTAGGCAGCAAGCTGGCGCCGGTACTCCACCGGTGTCAGCTTGTTCAGCTTTTGCTGTCTTCTCTCCATTGTGTACAAACGCCGTACGTTTTGTCCGCTTGAAGTTCCACTCTTGCTGAAGCGAGTCCGTCCTTACTCAGGCGCCTCGTTTTGAAAAAATTCCTCAACCATTTTCATGAACACCTTGGCAGCCATGCTGATGTATTTGTCGTTGCGATAATAAATCTCCAAGTCCCGAACCGGCGATCCCTTAATGGGAATGGAGCGAACCCCCAAGGATTGAAAATGCGATATTAACCGGCTTGGCTGAATCGACCCTCCGATGCCTTCCTTCACGAGTTGGAACAACGATGCGGTGGAGCCGGTTTCCATAATGGTGTCGACGCTCGTATTTTGCTCCTTGCACCAGTTCTCGATTAACTCGCGACCGTAGAAGCCTCTAGGGTACATCACTAACGGAATCGAGCTTAGTTCCTCAGGAAGAAGCATCTCCCGATCCGCCAAGGGATGGCCTTCATGAACATATAGACGGTAGATCTCGGTATAAATGGGGATGCGATGCAGCCGGCTGTCCGGCTTGATCGCCAGGCCAACCCCGATATCCACTTCATTAGCCAAGACTTGATCCAATATTTGAATCGACGGGATGATTTGAACCTTGGTAAGCGGGAATTGCTTATGGAAGTCGATCAGCAATGAAGTGAGCCGGTAATCCAGATCGGAGGGCAATACGGCGATGCGCAAATGCCCGGCATGCCGCTGTGTCAGATCCGAGATGGCATGTTTCGCATTTTCGAGCTGTTGAAGGGCATGGGCAGCATAATGTTCCAGGATAGCGCCGGCTTCGGTCTTGACTGTTTTTTTTCCGATACGGTCGAATAGCGGCATCCCGACTTCATCTTCCAATACGCGAATTTGCTGACTTAACGTGGGCTGCGAGATGCCAAGCTTATAAGCGGCTTCCGAAAAATGAAGTTCATTGCACAGCATGAGAAAATATTGCAATTGTCTTACTTCCATCCGAATTCTCCCTTCAAAATCATAGATACAAACTATTATATGTATAGAAATAATAGTATTGAACTATGTAAAAGGCAAGACTATACTGAATCCATCCTCAATGGGAAGGAAAGAAGGGATTCGATGCCATTTTTTTATCTGATCTTGGTCATCTTTTTTATCTCCATTAACTTACGGCCAGCCATTACTTCCGTTGGGCCGCTGCTTGATGTGATACAGACGGAGCTTGGAATGAATGGAATGATGGCCAGCTTAATGACAACGCTGCCCGTGTTTTGCATGGGGCTGTTTGCTCTTTTAGCTATCCGGTTATGCAACCGTCTGGGCAATGAGTTGTCGCTCATGATCGCGATGCTGTTGATTTTCTTGGCTACGTTGGCGCGCATGTTCGCAAGCAGCAGTATTCTTCTGCTCGTCACTGCCTTATTCTCCGGCATCGGAATCGGGATTGCGGGGCCGCTTATGTCAGGGTTTATTAAAAAGCATTTTCCCGACAAGCTGGGCGTAACCGGAGTGTATTCGGTCTCCATGGTTATCGGAGCGGCGCTCACAGGGAAAACCTTAATGTCGCAAAGATTGCTTGAAAAATATTTGATTCCTTATTTTTCGATCGACCACCTCAAAATGGGGTTATACAGAGGGGATAGCAGCTGCGGCTTTACACCACTGGATAGTGATGAAGTAATTGGCGAGAAGTTATGGCCGATCATTAAAGGGATGATCATGACGAGTATTGAAAATAATCAAAACATGATTATTGAAGGTTGTTATATACTGCCTCGCTTTATCAAGGATTTTGAAAAACCATATTCCGAAAACATCATATCCGTGTTTCTCGGTTTTTCAACGAATATATTAAAGAAAACTTTGACTCCAACATAGTAAAGCATAGAAGCGGGATTGAAACCCGCCTCTATCCGGAAGACCGCACGATCAGTCAATTCATCGATGAGCATGATCATTTTAGACGAAGCTGCAAGGAACATGGTGTTCCTTATTTTGAAATAGATCAAAATTATGAGGAAGAAATTATTAAGGTTTATGACTTTATTGAGGTTCAAAAACGAAAGATCCACAGCAAAAGTAAGAACCCACCCTAAGGTTACCGCCCAGGTGGGTTCTTATGTCTTTGCAACTTAGAAGGGATAGGCCCATCCAAGCCAATTGTTAGCCGAGTGTTTGCCGCACTCGGCTTCTTTAATCGTATGATATCACAATTGGAAAAAGAAGTGAACATCACTAGCGTGCAATTTGGCCTGCAAATGAGCAAACCCCGGAGGTGCCTGCCGGCAACCCCGAGGATTAACTACCAATCCGCAGGAATTCTAAGCGTTACTTTAGTTCCAAGCTGGACGGTGCTGTCTATCGTTAAGCCATAATCTGAACCGTACATGAGCTTCGCGCGGTCGTTTACGTTTTTGAGGCCATAGCCTTTGGACTGCGTATGCAGCAGCAGGGGAAGCCGCTCCGGCGGGATGCCTACTCCATTGTCCTGGACTTCGAACACGATGCAGTCCTGTTCCCGTCCTCCCGACACGCCAATTTTCCCGCCGCCTTCTTCTCTGTTTTCAATGCCGTGAAGAATGGCGTTTTCAATCAGAGGCTGCAGCATTAAGTTAGGCATGCGGCAGGATAGAATCTCATCCTCGATCCGGTAGTCCACTTCGAAGCTGTTGCTGTGCATGATAAGCTGAATGCGCAGGTAGGATTGCACATTGAGAATCTCGTCCGAGACCAGGATCATATTGTCGCCCTTATTCAGGGTGGTCCGATAAAAGGTGGATAACAACTGGGCCATCTCGCTAATCTCCGGGGCCCGCAGCCGAATCGCCCTCCAATTGATAAGCGAGAGGGAGTTATACAGAAAATGGGGGTTGATCTGCGCCTGGAGCGCCTTCATTTCATACTCCTTGCGCGCGATTTCCTCCACATACACTTTATGAATCAGCGTTTTGGTCTCTTCCACCATATGGCCGAACCCTCTGATTAAGTCCCCGATTTCATCCTTCGATTCGCTGGTGACCGTGACCTCGAGCACGCCCTTCCCAACAAGATTCATATTTTGATGCAATTGATCGATCCGGGACATCATTCTTCTGGCGAAAAAGGTGCCGGCTCCGGCTACGGCAATGATGCAGGCGATCATAATCAGCACGATGGTCAAAATGATGAGCCATGCGGAGGCCGTGATCAAATTCGTCGGCTTATATAAAAATACATTCCACCCCGAGATCGGAATGATGGATTGCAAAACGGTGTATTCCTTTTCGCTCCATAGCAGCTCATGACCTGCTTGATTGAGAACCGGAATCTCTGTATCTCCCTCCAGCTTTGCCGAGGAATAGACAGAATGTCCGCCTGCGTCCGTGACAAGAATCTCGGCTCCATTGGCCTGCAAGGACGCAAAGGACTGGAACAGAGAAGCATGATTTACTTCGGTATACAAAATATTATCTTTCGGATTTCTTTGTTTGGTATTAAAAATGCGCCCGGCGCTGAACATCTTCGTTCCATCAAAAAACCACAGGTTTTCCGTCGTGGCCATCACTTGCGGATACCAGGACGCATTGGCCGCTTCCTCGATTGGGATGACCGTGCTTCCATGCTTCGGCAAATTGGTCCCCGTATAGAGCGTGATTCGTGTGATATCCGGATTCAGATATTGGGCGGTGTAGAAATTTTGATCAATGACGTTTTTGAGCTGATCGTACATCGTATAAGCGCTGTCATACGTATGATTGGCCGCATTGATGATGGCTTGGTTGAAGCTCAGAAAGGTAATGATTTTATTGTATGTATTCAACTGATTGTTCACCGCTTGCACGCTTTGCTCCAGATTCGCCTTCAGATCCGCTTCAGACTGCGCCAACAAAAGCTGCCTGGTCTCAAAAAAACAAAAGCCGCCCAACACAATAACGGGAATCAAGCTGATTAGAAGAAAGGCAAGCTTGATTTTGGTTTGGAATTTCATGTCGCGGATGCGTGCTTTCAGCGCCCTCCATTTTCTCATGCTCTTTCTCCCGCAGTCATGAATTGCCGGTATTTTTCGGGAGTGCGCCCGTAAAAGTCTCTATAGTTCTGGCAAAAATACGACACGTCCCGATATCCCACGGCGCTCGATATATCGGACACTTTGAGATGAGTGCTCGTTAACAATTCCTGCGCCTTCTGCATGCGCACGTTTTTGATGTATTTGTTCAAGCCGCAGCCCATCGTCTTCTTGAACATGGAGCTGAGGTAATGGGGCGATAAGTAGACTTTGGCGGCGAGGGAATCCAGACTCAGATCGTCAGCATAATGGTCCTTGATATATTTTGTGATATAGGCAATGTCACGGTTGCAAGACGCTTCGGAATTCGTATATTTATCCTCCAGCCGCAAGACGTACTCATTGATGATTTTTTGGATATCCCGGATATCCTCGGCTCTATATATTTTCTCAATTGCGTGATTCAGGTCCAGTTCAGACACATCCGCCATAAGATGGGTGACAATTTCTTGGCAGAGATTCGAAAACATATATTTGACATAGAGCTGCGAAAACTGAACCTGCTTGGCATATTTTTGATAAAGGATTCCGGTATTCGCCTTCAGGCCGAATATATCCCGGTTCTTGATATTTGCCCGGATCTTGTCCAAGATAGCGCTGTCACATTGATCCGTGTCCTCGGAAGCATAGAGGTTATCATCCTGTTCTTCAAAAATAAAACGGTCCGGCGAGAAGAAGCGGGACTCCATCAACTGCTCCAATTGGTCGAGCCCGGCTGCCAGATCTTCCATCGCCGTCGGGTTTTCGTTCAAGGCGATATAACAGACCGAATTGAACTTGGTGAGAATGCTCTCGTGAATGCGCTGTGCCATGTCACGATAGGACAAGCCGGAGGAACACTTCGCTTCGGGAAAGAGCAGCAAGCTCTGAGAGCCATTCAAATTGATATAGTCAGCCGGCGTCTCCAACAGGGAGAGGACATAGCCTTCGAACTCGGCCCCGGCATGCTCGAAGAAGTTTTTTTCGAATTCCAACAGCAGCATTCTATCGTAAGCCGCCGGCAAATCCAGGGAAGCTCCCTTCAACGAAGGAGGAGCGCCAACGCCGTTCACGAGGGTGAACAGCACATGTTTTTTCACATAGGCTTTTCTCATTTTCGATGCTTCATCTTCTTGCTTTTGTTTGGTGATGTCTTCGATGACTTTTTGCAACGTCTCTTGAAAGGCGTCTACATGGATTGGCTTGAGAAGGTAGTCGGATACGCCAAGGGAGATAGCTGTCTTCGCATATTCAAATTCCGCGAAGCCGCTGAATATGATGACCTTCATCTGCGGCCGAAGCTGCAGTGCCTGTCCGGTAAGCTGAAGCCCGTCCATAAGCGGCATCTTCACATCGGTGAACAAAATATCGGCAGACTGGCGCCGCAAAAATTCAAGCGCCTTTTTGCCGTTTTCCGCAAGCTCCACTTTAAGAGGAAATTGAAGCTCTTCGATCAGAAAAGCGATGCCTTCACGTTCTTCCTGTTGATCATCTGCGATTAAAATGGTTAGCATGTGCATCCTCTTTTCAAGCGTTATCACCATTTATTATAAGCCTTTTCAAAACGAATGAAATAGAAAGAGCGCTCATGATGAAACTTCGTAAAAAATTCGCGTAAACCACAATTAATTCATATATACGGCCGTAAAGACAACGCATTAAAATGAGAGACGTGCAAGACATGTTGGATATCCATGTTGAAGCGAGCCGGCGTTTTGAAATCGTTCACACCAAGGTAAAGGAGCTTTTGTCATGATCACAAAACGAAGAAACGGTCTTTTCTTTGCGATAGCATTGCTATTGGTTTTTGCCATGGCTGGATGTCAAAAAGCGGACAAGCCTGCGGAGGAATCCGCAGTGGATATGAATGACCCGGCGTGGAAGGAAGCGAAGACGACGCCTTTTGCACCTTATCCTGACACCGTTACCTATACCGTGGGCCAGGTAGCAGGGAATTACTCTTCGCTGAAAGGCACGCCCTATGAGAAGGACAATGCGACGGACAATGTCTGGACCAGATATCTCAAGAACAAGCTGAATGTCCAAAATGAGATTGCGTTCGAGGCCAATGACGGTACAGACTATCAGCAAAAAGTATCGATGGCGATCGTAAGCGGCGAGATTCCGGATATCATGGTCGTTCCCGATCATGAAACATTGGAGCAGCTTTACGAGAACGATCTGATCGAGGACCTTACCGCAGCCTATGAAAATACGGCCAGTGAGCGCATCAAGGAAATCTATGATTCCTATGATGGCCGCGTTCTGGACACGGCCAAGTTCGACGGCAAGCTGATGGCGCTGCCAACCACGGAAATCTCGCACGGTCCGGGCGTCCTGTGGCTGCGCAAGGACTGGATGGACAAATTGGGGCTGAAAGAACCGAAAACCATTGAAGATATTGAGCATATCATCACCCAGTTCGTAGAAAAAGATCCCGGCGGCAACGGACCGGGTAATACGGTGGGACTGGTCATCGATAATGAACAACCTGTCGGAATTTCGGGCGGGCAATATGAAGTGAACAACATTTTTGCCTTATACGGAGCCTTCCCGAAGCAATGGATCGATGACGGCACGGGAAAAGCCGTATACGGTTCCATTCAGCCTGAAATGAAGCCCGCTCTTGCCAAAATCGCGGATATGTACAAAAAAGGGCTCATTGATCGCCAATTTGCCGTCCGCACCTCGGATGACCGCAAGGCGCTGCTGACGAGCGGCAAAAGCGGCTCGTTCCTGGACAACTGGTGGGGAAGCTGGACCGTGGCGGACTCGCTCAAGCTCAATCCGGATGCCGAGTGGGTGTCTTATGTCGCTCCGCAATCCGAGGACGGCTCGGTCACGATGTTCACCGGCAAGCCGACCAGCAGTTATCTGGTGGTCCGCAAAGGGTTCAGCCATCCGGAAGCGGCCATTAAAATTGCGAGCGTTCAATTCGATTACCAGCGCTACCAGGAGAAGGACGAAGCCGTGCTCAAGGAATTCGAGGATTACAGCGCGCATAATGTAGGCGGATCTCCGCTCGCCATCAACATTGACTATTATGATGCCTTCTACCGCAATGTTGAAATTATGGAAGAGGCACTGGAGACGGGCGACGCCGGCAAATTAACGAGCAATCTGGATATTGCGGCTTATAAGTCCTACAAAAAATATTTGGATGACGTGAAAAACGGAAACCAAGTCGATGCCAACGCATGGGCCGGATATACATCGAGCATTACGACGGCGAAGCTGGTCAACAACTCCAATATCAAAGAAGTCAATCCGATCTTCTTCGGCAGCACACGGTCCATGTCTTTGAAATGGCCGACCTTAATGAAAATGGAACTCGAAATGTATCTGAAAATTATTACGGGCGAGCAAACGCCGGATGATTTCGATAAATTCGTGGAGAATTGGAAGAAAACCGGCGGCGATATCATTACGGATGAAGTGAACGAAGCGATTGCCTCCAATTGAAGCGAAAGAGAGCGTTCTTCATGAAGAATAAAAACGATCAGATCGCGTTCCACTCGATGATGGCCGCAGGCATGATCTTCCTCATTATTTTCTCGTTCATCCCGATGTTCGGGATTGTGATGGCTTTTCAAGATTATGTTCCTGCCAAAGGGATCAGCGGTTCGCGCTGGGTGGGTTTGGATAATTTCAAATTCATGCTGCAAATTCCGGACAGCAAGCAGATTTTTATCAATACGATCGTCATCGCGGTATGGAAGATTATTGTGGGGACCTTCGTTTCGATTACGTTTGCTTTGCTCCTGAATGAGATTCGACTGAAAATTGCCAAGCGGTTCATGCAGACGGTCGTGTATTTGCCGAATTTCTTGTCATGGGCCGTACTGGCTACCGTCGTGATGAACATCTTTTCCTATGAAGGTCCGATCAACGCATTTCTGGGATGGTTTGGCGCAGACCCGATTTTATTTATGGCGAGCAATGAATGGTTCCGGCCGATGCTGGTGTTGTCCGATGTGTGGAAAGGGTTCGGCTATGGCTCGATCATCTATTTGGCCGCCCTGACTTCCATTGACCCGGGGCAATACGAAGCGGCATCGATCGACGGGGCGAACCGGTTCCAGAAGCTGTGGTATGTCACGCTTCCCGGCTTGATGCCTACGATTTTACTGGTCACGACGTTGAACCTGCCGAATGTGTTGAACGCCGGCTTTGACCAAATTTTTAATCTGTATAATCCGTTGGTGTACGAGACCGCCGATATTATTGACACCTATGTGTACCGGGTCGGTCTGGTCGAAAGACAGTACAGCCTCGGAACCGCAGTCGGTCTCTTGCGTTCCATTGTCGGCATTATTTTAATCTTATCCGCGAATAAACTGACGCAAAAGCTGACAGATTATCGCATTTTCTAGGGGGTGTCTTCCATCATAGCTCAGACGATGAAAAGCCGCGTCGCCGACGTGATTATCTGGATCTTGTTGCTGGCGCTTACGTTGTCTTGTCTGTTTCCGTTACTCAATATGGTAGCTATTTCACTGAGTGATAATGCAGCCGCTTCCGCTAATTTGGTGGGCCTGTTCCCGGTGAACTTTACATGGAGCTCCTATGAAAAGCTGCTGTCAGACTCGCAGTTTTGGCGTTCGTTCATGATCTCGGTCGAAAGGGTCGTGCTGGGGCTCGGCGTAAATATGGCGCTGATGATCCTGATGGCCTATCCGCTATCCAAAAGCTCGAAGCAATTCCGGGGACAGAAAGTGTACATGAATATCGTAATTTTCGCGATGCTGTTCTCCGGAGGACTTATTCCGACGTTCATGGTCGTGAAGCAGCTTGGACTTCTGGATTCGATTTGGGCCTTGATTTTGCCGGGAGCGGTGCCCATCGGCAATGTCATCCTGCTGATGAACGCGTTCCGTGCGGTTCCGAAGTCGCTGGAGGAAGCGGCCAAGATGGATGGAGCCTCGCAATGGAAAATCTTGTTTTCGATCTATTTGCCGGTCGTGTTGCCGACCTTGGCGACGGTGATGCTGTTTACGATCGTCGGCCACTGGAATGATTATTTCAGCGCGTTGGTGTATATCAACAAGACTTCGAACTATCCATTGCAGACCTATATTCAGCAGCTCAGCGTGGAAGTGCAGAACATCACGGACCCGGCGAAATTGGCCGAATATGCCAAGATTTCAGACCGGACGCTGAATTCCGCCAAAATCGTCGTTTCTACGCTGCCATTGCTCTTGATTTACCCTTTCTTGCAGAAGTATTTCGTGTCCGGAATCGTGGTCGGTTCTGTCAAGGAATAAGTCACCAGGTTCCGCGAAGCCCAATACAATGGAAAGAAGCCGGCCGACCACATGGCGTCCAGGAGGTTAGCAATGACGAATGCAGGTGCAACATCAATGTTAGATGACATGAAAATGTTCGTATCGAAGGAAGCGAACCGGGCGATATCTTTTACCAATAAGGAGTCCGCATTTTACTTTACGCAATCTCACGACACGAATCATCCGGAGCATGCTTATTTTGAAGGATGGAACATCGCGAAGCGCCGAATCTTTCAGGGCTATCATTTATATGACGGGGGCAGCAGGCTGGAGAATCAGCAATCCCAAGTGTATGTTTATCCTTACAAAATGGTGCGCCAGCATGGCCCACTCACAGAGGAACTATGGATGCCGGATTATCGAAATGTGCTGGAAATCGGCCTTGCCGGGGCGCAGCAGCCGACTATCGGCATGGAGCTCAGAGGAGAGCATGTGAAGCCGATGCGTCAAGAGGGGCATATCCTTCTCTTCTCGGCGATGACAGAAGGCTGGGTGATCGCGGTAGGATCCAGGCGGCTGCAGCCATTAACGCTGGAAGGGCATATCATCTATGCGGATGCGGAGGAGGAAGGCTTCTGCATCGCTGCCGGCAGAACGGCAGAGGAAGCCGTCGCTCTGCTGCAGGATACGAGAGGAGAGGTCGACCGCCTCAAGACGGAGCGAGTCGAACGCATGGAACGCCTGCTTCTCGAAAATACGTATATGAGGAGCACGGATGACACGCTGGAGCTGGCTCTGCGCTGGATAAGCATCACGATGGATCAGCTTGTTACGAGGCAGCAAGGAGACGGGATCTACGCCGGACTTCCTTGGTTCAATGAATATTGGGGACGGGATCAGTTTATTTCGCTTCCGGGGGCTGTCTTGGTTAGCGGGCAATTCGAGACGGCACGCCATATTCTGCTTTCTTTTGCCGAATTTCAGAATACCGATAAGGATTCCAAGTTTTACGGCAGAGTCCCGAATATCCTTGCTCCGGAAAATATTGATTATCATACGACGGACGGCACGCCGCGATTTGTGATCCAACTGCAGGATTATGTCAAATATTCGGGCGATACGGACATCATTAAAGAGCTGTATCCGGCCGTCATTCGCAGCATTCAAGGCTCGATCGAGCACTGGATGGACGAGAAGGGCTACCTGACGCACGCCGACAATGAAACGTGGATGGATGCCCGGGACAGCCAGCTGCGATCCTATTCCCCAAGGGATACGCGGGCCAACGACATTCAGGCGCTATGGTACAACCAACTGCTGGCGGGAGTGTACTTCGCCGAATTTATGAAGGATGAAGCTCATGCGGAACAGTGGAAGCAGATTGCGGATCGGTTGAAAATGAATTTTGAAAAGGATTACCATGATCCCGGCCATCCTTATTTGGCCGACCGGCTCGATAAAGAAGGCAAGCCGGAGTTCTCCCTGCGTCCGAATCAGCTCTTTGCCTTCGACATGCTTGATGATAGGGAGTTTGCTTGTCAGGCCATCCGCACGGCTTGGGAAGAGCTGGTATATCCTTGGGGAGTCGCTTCTCTGGACCGGCGCCATCCGCTGTTCCATCCGTTCCACCTGACACCTCATTATCACAAGGATGCCGCTTATCACAACGGAACCGTATGGCTCTGGCTGAACGGCATCGCGATGCAGCGCATGATTGAGGCGGGAGAGGAAGAGACAGCCTATCGGCTGTTCAAGAACATGAACGGGATGGCGCTGACCAAAGGGGTCGTCGGCGGACTGTGCGAAAATATGGATGCTTACCCTCATGAAGGCGAGAACTGGGCCAAACTGACGGGGGCGTATTTGCAAGCCTGGTCCAATGCCGAGCATTTGCGGGTATGGTACCAATACTTTTTGGGAGTAAGGCCTGATCTGATTCAGCATACCTTAGTCCTCGCTCCCCGAATACCGGAGGAGATTCCGGATCTGAATTATGCGATCAACGTGGGCAAGGGCCGCATTACCGCTGATTACCGCAATGAAGCGGTCAGGGTATATCGCTACCAGTTCCAGGACCTTTCCTTGAAGGCCGTCATTGATATTTCGCCATTTGAGCGGGTGGAGGTAGAGGTGCGCCCTGGTTCGGAGCTAAGGATAGCGCAGGCCGAGGGGACGCTGACCGTAGCCTTGCTCGATCCTAACCAGGCAGTCATCCAGGCGATGGAAGCCTCCGTCTCGCCAGCGCGTGCCGAGAAGCGGGCAAGACAGCGCCGCATCCTGAAGGAGGTCCGCTTCGCCGAGCCGATGGAGGTACAGAATCATCCGGTGATGAGATAGCGTTGCCTCAATAAAATAGCGAAGTTAGGATCCCTGCTATCAAAATATGGCAGGGATCTTTATAATGGAAAGAACACAGCTATGTTCGCAAATGCAAGCGATGTTATGCGGAGTTTCATTAATTCCTTAGAAAGGGTAGGGCAATGAAGAAGTTAATAGTATTGGCCGGCCTTATATTGATTGTTGGATGCTTCGGCGATAGAGGAGATCATCTTCAAAGACCGCCTGCTTATCCTTCCAAACAAGCGGAGAAGAACGGTGATATTGTGGTTGCGCCCTCCGGCCTGAAAAATGCGGAGAAAATGGAGGAATTCCTCGCGAAATTCATCAACAAAAAGAGCGCCGCGTTGCGGATTGCGATGTATACGGTTGAAGGCGAGACAGCTGCCTGGATTAAGGAGCGGATTTCGTGCAGGATATCATTGCATGCTATGAGAGGCGGAGCGCAGGCTTGAGGCCGGATAACCGCCCATCTGGGAAACGCCATGGATTTGCAGCGAGTTGAGGATCATTCCTCCGATCCGCTCCCGACATCAGTATTGCCAGAAAAGGAGCACTTCATGAAATTGATATCGGTACATAAGAAGACTCGAGGAATGAGAAGGAGCAAGAAGCCTCCAATTATGGGGCGCTCATCATAAGACGCTCGACATCGATTCCTTAACCCGCAATAAAAGAGAATATGTAAAAGTTCGGATTCCTCCGTTTTGTCATCTGCATCGGATCAATGAGCGGGAAGCAGGAAAAAAGAATCCGCCTTATCGATTTCGAAAACAAACGTTGTACAACTTGATCGAAATATATATGGCATGGAAGAAGCAACTCGATGCAATGAAGAAGAAGGAGCCTTATTATCTGAAAATTTGGCTCGGAGATCCGGAGTTCATGGATTCACAAGTCGTTGCGGCGCTTGGACCGAAGATGGATTACTATGAACAGTTATTTATAAAGCATCCGGAACAAAGGCCGTTTCCTTATGAACGTGCGCATCCATGCTTTGATTTGTTCGCATGGGAGAGACATGTAAATGGATATCATGTGTGGGAAAGTGACTTGGAGACGGCGGAAGAACTTGAGCTCGCACACAAAAAAGCTTTTCAAATCAATGAATATATCATGAACGGAAAAGTTGAAAGGTCCCATTTTATCAGCACGGGAGATATGTGGATCGGATATATGCAATAAAAAGCGTGCGCAGCCGGAAGTAGAGTCTCTGTGCACGCCGGCTTTGGCGGCGCGATTTCAACGATGCGTTTTTGCCGAGATCGGTAGGATTTAACCTGGGAGAAGGGAGTGAAGGGAACTTTAGAAAAAACGATGATATAAGTCACTGAATGGTGTAGTTCGTTCGTTATAGTATGGAGAGGAATACTTTTAATTTTTAATATTCCGCGGCGATGGGAACTTCTTCTTTTTGCGGGGGATGTTTGCAGAAAAATGAGTCAACGTCTCCCTAAATCGTAATAATTACATATAACAATGATGACGAAGGTTGTGAAATGATGAAAGAACCGGCAGACTTCCGCCGCCGCTCCTTCTTTTTTACGGCCATTCTGTTGGCGCTGACGGCGGGGCTCGTCCTCTCGGTTACGCTCGCGGTGATGCTGGGGCCGGTTCCGATCGCGCCGGCAACGGTCTGGAAAATTGCCTTCTCCCATCTGCCGGGCTTCCATGGATGGATCGAGGAGACATGGGACACGGGACAGGGACATATCGTGTGGGATATTCGTTTTCCGCGGGTGCTGCTTGGCGTCATCGTCGGCGCGGGGCTGTCCGTGGCCGGCGCGGCTATTCAAGCGCTTATGCGCAATTCCTTGGCCGACCCTTATATACTCGGCGTGTCGTCGGGGGCGTCCGCGGCGGCCACGCTCGTCATTTTATTCGGCGCGTTCTGCTTCTTCGGGCAATATGCGCTTTCCTTATCTGCCTTTCTCGGTTCGCTCGCCGTGATGGCGATCGTTATGGTTCTGGCTCGCGTGGGAGGCAGGATGGCAACGAGCCGGCTTTTATTGTCCGGCATCGCGGTGTCCATGATGATGTCGGCCATCACCAATTTGATCGTCATGATGGCGCCGCGCGAAGAAGGCATACGTTCGGCGATGTATTGGATGATGGGAAGCCTGACGGGGGCGAAGTGGGAGTATTTAACGCTCCCGGCCTTGATCGTGATTGCCGGAACGGTCTTTTTGCTTGTTCAGTACCGGTCGCTCAACGCCTTGCTAATGGGGGAGGAGGAGGCGCTTACCCTTGGCGTCAATCTCCATTCCTTCCGCAAATGGCTGGTCGTCGTGGTCGCTCTGTTGACGGGAACGATTGTGTCCGTGAGCGGAGCGATTGGCTTTGTCGGCTTGATGATCCCCCATATCGTGCGGCTCATCGTCGGTTCGGATCACCGCCGCGTCCTTCCGGTCAGCCTGCTGCTGGGGGCCATCTTCATCGTATGGGCCGATGTATTGGCGCGGCTTGTGCTGGCGCCCGAGGAATTGCCGATCGGCATTGTGACCGCCTTATGCGGAGGTCCCTTCTTTATTTGGCTGCTGCGGCGCAACTCATATTCTTTTGGAGGCGGAAAATGAACGTCGAAGTGAAAGACCTGTCGTTCAGCATTCACGATAAACGATTGATTGACGCGATATGTCTGGATGTGCGGGAAGGCGAGACGGTCGGCTTGATCGGTCCGAACGGCAGCGGGAAATCGACGCTGCTCAAAAATATATATCGCGTGCTGGATCCTGATTCGGGCGAGATATTGTTGAATGGGCAGCATGTCTCCCGGATGCCGCAAAAGGAATTGGCCAGACAGTTGGCGGTGGTTGGCCAGGAGTCGGCCGCCGCGTTCGATTTTACGGTTCGCGATATCGTGATGATGGGGCGCAGTCCTCATAAGAAAATATTCGAAGCGGATTCGGTGAAGGACTACGAGATTGTGGAGCAAGCGCTGACGCGCGTCGGTTTGCTGCATGCCGCAGGCAGCAGCTTCTCCGACTTGGCCGGCGGAGAGAAGCAGCGCGTGCTGATTGCCAGGGCGCTGGCGCAGCAAGCCCGCGTTCTGATTTTGGATGAACCGACCAACCATCTGGATATCCGGTATCAGCTTCAGATGATGGATCTGGTCAAGGAACTGAAGCTGACCTGTCTCGCCGCGCTGCATGATTTGAACATCGCGGCTTGCTACTGCGACCGCATTTATGTGCTCCAAGAAGGCCGGATGGCGGCTTCCGGAAGCCCCGAGCAAGTGATGCGGCCGGAGTTGCTGTACGACGTATTCGGGGTTCGGGCGGAGATTGTCATCCACCCCTTGACGGGGAAGCCGTCGATTACGTTTTTGCCGGACATGATCGCCGGCTTATAAGAAGGGAAGGGAGGCGGAGCCGATGACGATGACCCGATGCGGCCACTGCCAATTCATGTATGATGAATGGTATGGCGATACCCGCAACGGCGTTCCGGCAGGCACGCCGCTTGAGGACTTGGCGGGTACGCTATGCACCAACTGCGGAATGCAGGGCAACCGGCATGAAATGCAGCCGAGCCCGAAGTACACGGGGCTGGAGGCCGAATATTATGATCAGTTTGCCGGAAAAGCAGGGATTGCCTTCTACAGACATTGGCTGGAGCAGGCGGCGGAAGCGCCGAGCGTGCTGGAGCTTGGCGTCGGCGCCGGACGCCTGGCGGTCGAACTGGCCGGCCTGGCAGCCAGCTACTGCGGCGTCGATTGGAGTCCCATGATGCTCAAGGCTGCGGATAGAAAGCGCAAGCGGATGTTCAAAGGGGAAGCGGAGCAGCGGCTGGAGCTGGCGGAAGAGGACGTTCTTGCGTTCCGCGCTCACGCTGCCTATACCCATGTGCTGTGCCCGGACGGGTTTTTGCAGCATTTTACGCGGATGGAAGACCATATTGCGCTGCTTCGCAATATCCATCGGTGGCTGCAGGCAGGAGGCTGGATTGCCGTCGATCTGATCCTGCCTCGAGGCGGCGCCGCCTGGCAGACGCTGGAGCGCAAGCGCGTGCAGCCGCACAAGCTTGTTCGCCGCCAGATCGACGGGGTAACCTCACTGTCCCGGCAGATCTTTCACTGCGCCATCGCTTATGAGACGTATGTCGACGGCGCCATGGAATCCCGGTACCTGGTGGAGCGCGAATACGCGCTGATGACGCCGAAAGAAGCCGCGCTGCTGCTCGCCGCGGAAGGATTTGAGGTCACGCGGATGATTCAAAATTACGGCTCGTCCACCCCGTGGCGAACCGCGCTCCCACCCGGAGTTAATGAAAGAGGGAGCGCTCCGGATGCCGGAGAGACGATAGAGGAAGCGCTCGCGGCCGGGAAAGCGGTGCATCCGTATCGGGATCATACATGGGTGGACGGCGGATATCCGCTGCACGGCGCGCTGCCGGCTCTATCGCCCGACGCCCCGGCAACGATGACGTTGATTGCCCGGATGAAATGAGAGATAACGAAGGAATAGACGGAGGAAGGATTGTATGAATCGGACAACGTTCACCAAGAGGTTATTATTGCTGGGAATGACTATACTCCTCGTACTGCTGTCGGCATGCGGCAGTTCGGAACAGCCGGTTGCGAAGCGGCAGGCGCAAGCGGAGCAGCCGGCGGGGCAGCACCTATCCGAGAGCGGAACGGTCGAGCTTGAAAATATGGGCGAAAAGCTGAGCTTCCCGGAGGCGCCGAAGCGGGCAGTCACGCTGAACCAGCATGCGACCGAAGTGATGCTCGCGCTCGGTCTCGAGGATTCGATGGTCGGAACGGCTTATCTCGACGACAGCATCCTGCCCGAATATAAGGAGAAGTACGACAAGATTCCGGTCCTCGCGGACAAATATCCGTCGAAGGAAGTGTTCTTGTCGGTGTCTCCCGATTTCGCCTATGCGGGATGGAAGAGCGCATTTGGAGAGAAAGCGCTGGGAGCGCGGGCGGATCTGGCCGGGCAGGGCGTCCTGACCTATGTGCAGGAATCATCCAACAAGGCTGCGCCGACGCTGGAGGATGTGTACCAGGACATCTTGAATATCGGGCGCATCTTCCGGGTCGAAGACCGAGCCGAAGCGGTCGTGAACGATATGCGGAAGAAGCTGGAAGATATTCAGGCGCAAATCGGCACCGTGAGCGAGCCGCTTAACGTATTCGTCTTCGATAGCGGGGAAGACAAGGCATTCACGGCTGCCAATACGTATTTGACCAGCTTGATTGCCAAGGTGGGCGGAAAAAATATTTTCGACGATATCGATAAAGGATGGGCCGAGGTAAGTTGGGAGGAAGTGGTGAACCGCGACCCGGACGTCATTGTCATTGTCGATTATGGCGACACGACGGCCGAACAGAAGCGGGAGCTGCTCTTGAACAAAGCGCCGCTGGCCGATGTGAAGGCGATCAAGAACGAGCGGTTTATCGTGCTGCCGCTCTCGGCGGCCGCCGAGGGGATTCGCGCGCCGATAGCTCTGCAGACGCTCGCTGCGGGCTTGTATCCGGATAGAGTGCAGCCATCAAAGGATTAATGGGGAAGGAGAACATTCATGCCAACATGGAATTTGGAGGAAACCCGCCATCATCTGCTGATATGCAACGGCGGCAACTGCATGAAGCAGCAGGCCGATGAAGTGACGCAAGCGATCCGGGAGGAAATCTCGGCGCTCGGCGCGAAAAAACAGATTCATACGACACGCACCCGCTGCAACGAACGGCGGAGCTGCTGTAAAAAGAGGAGGGCGGGTAATTCTGGTGTGCGTAGGGCGCAGACGTAAAAGGCTGCCGAGATCATCTCGACAGCCTTCGCGTCCCCTCACGGGAATCCCTTTTTTAGGAGACAAGCTTTAATCCCGTAACGCCCGCAATAATCAGAGCCAAGCTGACAAGGCGGGCCGCGCTTTTGGATTCTCCGAAAAAGAATCAGCACGGCCCCAGCGGTTCCGATTCCAATCCAGACCGCATACGCGATACTCAATTGCAAATAGCCGAAGGCCTGATACAGCAGACCGAAGGAGAGAGCAAACCCGCCCGCGAATATTGCGCCGTTTCGGATATTCTTTTCTTGGCTGAACAGCTTCAACCCTTTCTTCCACTTGATTGTCAGCGAGCTTCAAACCAATGACTCCAGCAACAAGCAACCCGATAAAGAGCAATTTCAGCGCGCTCATATTCCCGTCAAATAAGAAGTAATCCATTAATACCGTCCTGATTGAACCGACCCCGGCAAAGATAGCATAGACGGTCCCGGTAGGCAGCCCTTCACAGGCTTTGGACAGGAAATAAAAATCAACGATAATGACGCCGACGAGCAAAATCCAATGCCAGACGGCATCTGCCGTGCTAAACCCAAAAACCCATACCATTTCCAATAAACACGTGAGGATTACATACATCCAATATTTGTTCATGGCACACACCCCTAAATGAATGACATTCAGTCATTTTTGTTGAAAAGAGGACATACTTTACGGATGCAAAGCATGCTCTAAAAATGTCAGTAATTCAGCCTTTTGAGTGATTTCATTTTGTTGATCGTACGCATCATATAAAAAGACTTGCTCCGCCGCCGATTCGATCAGGCCAAGCACTAATTTGGCGGTACGGGCGGGATCGAGGTTTTCACGAACGAGGCGGCGTTGTTTGTTCGTCTCGAACAGAGAAGCGACCAAATCGTAAAGCGGCGCATAAATGTTTTCCCATTTGCTCATATTTTCGGTTGTGGAAAGGCCTGCATAGACAAGAACGGATACATCACGAAATTCACCCGTAACCTGAAAGATGGCATCCACCAATTGACGCAGTTGTTCGGACAAAGGTTCGTCAAGTGAAACCGTGGCTTCAATTTTCTTGATAAATTGCAGAACAATTTGCTCCGCAATGACAGGCATAACCGACAACTTAGAGGGAAAATACAAATAAAACGTTCCCTGAGCGATCTCTGCCTTTTTTACGATGTCTGCGATTTTTGCTTTTTCGATCCCTTTCTCTTTAAAAACTTCGATGGACGCTTGTACGATCTTTTCTCTTTTGTCCATAAGCGGTACCTCCCGGCAGAAATGACTGAACGTCATTCATTGTAACAGAAGAACTTATATTCGTCAATCATCACGGAAATTCAGGATTCCAGGGCAATCTCCTTACTATTGAAAATTAAAGCATATGACGGTGATTTTATCAATTCAACAGGTCAGAAAAATACGTTTAACACGTTAACTCCGCGGACTTATGCTGCTCCTTACTTTGCTTATTTTCCAAGGGGAATGGTAGGACTCCCGCGCAAACTCAAATTGGAAGACCGCGCTCTTTTCGGCCTGATTTTTGCGGCGCCACGATACGTTGCGGGTCGCTTCCGCCGTCAGGCTATGAACCGTATCTTGTTTGGTGTTCCGATTTTTATTGTTGCGCTTGCTTTTCGTCGTTAGACGAAAAGTGGTTCCACTCTCCATCTCTTGCAAAAAGTCGTCAACCACTTCGGGATCCAGCCCGTTCGAAACGCTGGCCAGGAGTTCAGCATCCCTGACGGACAACGCCCCAATGAAAAGTTCCGCAAGCATGGCGGGCGAGGCCGTATGGAGAAAAGTCTCGCGTTGTCCAGAAGCCGTATAGACCATCAACTGATGAAATAAATCCGGATTGGCGGAGCGGTGCGTACTGCTGTCCATGAAATGAACGCAAAAATGGCCTGAAAATCCATTGCCCGGGATACCATCTCCTCCATGGGGCATGCCATTCATGGAAGCGGCAATTTTATGTTTATCCGTTACCACTAAAATCGCTTTTCGTTTCCAGCTCCATTGATTGTCATAAATTTGCTTCATAATCTTGGTGTCCTCTTTGGTCAGCGGCTGCACGTCGGCATGTCTGCTTCCCGCTCGCCGTTGGACACGAAACGAGAGCCCTTTTTCCAAATCGATGATGGAGAATGTGCTTTTCCGCGGGATTAATTGCTTCGCTTCGCTCCAAGGGATGGTCGCTCCATAGTGCCGCTCCTTTAATTCTGCACCATATTTTTGCAGTTGCCGCGCTGCTTTTGGAGACAGGACAAGCCGTTTTGACTCCGTTGCGCTCCAAAGCACACCGGGCTTTTCCAAACGGAATGCTCTAGCCTGACCGTTTCGCGCGATCAATAAATAAATGTCGGTAAGCGCATTCGGGCGTGAAGCCTCTTCCTCCTTGCTCCCCTCCAGCAATTGAGCAGCCTCCTTTGGGTTCAGAACCGTTTTATGTTCAAACGTGGCGGAAGGAGTGGTTCGCACACTGATGACAACCGTGGATTGCGGCTTGCGAGCAGCAGTTACGAACGGATTGTGAACGGGAAAGAATGAAATGATCAGCAAAAATAGGACGATGCGAATCATTAATGGATTCATGGTCGGGCCTCCATGTCAATTCAATCTGCCGAAGCGATAGTTATAAATAGTGTTGTCATTTTTTATCAAATTATGTACCGATAATCAGCCGCCGTTCAGGGAAATGTATGAAGGTACATTTCGTGAATTGGGGTGTCCCGATTTGAATTGGAATACATATGTTCAAATTTTGCTTCTGCTGCACCAGGCTCTCCTTCCCGGCAGTGCCCAGATCGGCGTGGAAGGGCGCAGCGTGGCGACCGTGAATCGTGCCGATTATGCGGAGCCGGTGTTTCCGCTATTGGATGATGATAAGATAGACCGGCTCCTCGACGATCTCGATAAGAAAATGTATCAAGCCCCCAGGAATGCCCGGATTGGGGATTACGAGGAGATCATACCGGAACAGAACGGTTACAAACTGGATCGCGATCGTTTTCGAGAGCAATTCTATTCCTTTCTCTATGGCAGCGGTTCCTTGTCTATCGAAGCGCCGCGCTTGAAGGTCCATGCCAAGGTCGATAGCGAGCTGTTGGCCCATATTCGTGACAGGAGAATTGGACATTACGTCACCTTTTATAACTCGAGGAACAAAAATCGTTCGCATAATGTTGCCCTGGCCGCGCAAGCCATTAATAACACCGTCGTGTTTCCGGGCGAGCATTTCTCGTTCAACCGGGTTGTCGGTATGCGAACCACGGCGAAAGGATACCGGCAGGCTCCGATTATCGTTCGCGGGGAGTTCTCGGAAGGGATAGGCGGAGGGATTTGCCAAGTATCCTCGACACTGTTTAATGCCGTGGACCGGGCCGGGCTTGCCATCAAGCAGCGTTACTCCCACAGCCGGCATGTGCCCTATGTACCGCCCGGCCGCGACGCGACGGTGAGCTGGGGCGGGCCGGATTTCGCATTTCAAAACCTGTACAATCAACCGGTTCTCATCCGCGCTCATGCCGGCGGAGGCCAAATGACCGTGGCGGTGTATTCTTCCGAACTGATTAATCATAAACCGCGCGAGGTCCCGGGAACGACCCGGCGTCTGCCGGAGGAGATCTCCCTTGATTTAGAAGCGAAAGCACAGGAATAAAGAAGAAAGCGCATGCCCGCTGATGCAGGCATGCTTTTCCGCGTTTTCACGATAATGGTTGTTTTCTAGCAAACGGTTTTCTATACTTTGATTAAATGGGAGGGCATCAACGAAACCGAGCAGGAAGTCGCCGCCTTATGGACGCTGGAAGCCGACGTTTGATCTCTCACAGGGAGATAATATTTTTAGAACTAATATTAACATTAAGGAAATGGGGCGTCAGAATCGACGAAGCCTTTTTCATGGGAGGCCTCAGCAAGGATGAGATTTTAACAGCATTCGGAGCGCATATTTTCTTTGATGATCGAGATGTTCATTTGAAAGACTCTTCTCGGTTAGTACCTTCAGCAAAAGTCCCATATAAAAGAAAAAATCCACTTCATGATGAAGGTACACCTTTAAATGAAAGGAATCGATATTCCATGTTATCTCTGCGTTATTTCCCCATGACAGAGGACTATGCCTCCATCATTGCGAATTGGACTTATGATGAGCCTTATTCTCTTTATAGTATGGACGGGGATGAGGATACCATTGCAGAGTTTATGAACGGGGACTATTTTTATGTCTTGGATAACGAGAATGTTTTGATCGGGTATATCTGTGCAGGCAGCTCGGCGCGTGTGCCGGGAGGCTATGACATCGGCCTCTATCACCCTAATACATATCTGGATTTTGGCTTAGGCCTGCATCCGGAGTTCACCGGGAAGGGTAAGGGAGCCGGTTTTGTAACGAGCAGCCTTGAATTTATTCGCGAACGTTATCAGACCACTGATATTCAATTGGTTGTGGCCACATTTAATGAACGGGCGATCAAAGTTTATGAGCGGGCCGGGTTTGCCAAAGGCCCCTTATTCCGAAGCAAAGTCGGAGATGGAGAGGTTGAGTTTATGGCGATGAGGCGCTCGATCCAAGCGTAATAATCAAAGCGTATCTGCTTCACACACCGTGTCGTATGGGGACATGCCGTGTTCAATAAACTCCTTAAACGCTAACGCCGCCCCTCCGGGCCTGACGATTCAACTGCCGCAAATTCTTGGCAATGAATTCTGATGATTGGCCTGCCAGTGCTTCCGAATTAAAAGAAATGTGGCCTCCCGGGACGCCAAGTGCATCCGTGCATCGCTATGAAAATAAAGTTCAAGCTTCCTATTCTCTCTACAAGATTGATGGGATTGATGAAAAAGACTTCCCCGATCTGCCAAAGTATCCAAACGCAGTTACCTCGTTTATCACGATAAATCGAATTGTTGGAGATGTTCCGAATAAGGAGAAGGCGAATCAAGTTCTCAATCAGAAAAATAGTGAACTGAATCAATTCATTCCTGATCCAGAAAGACCCGGAAAGACAAGATCGTGGAAGCAGGTAAATCTGATTTTTGTTAATGTCGGCGAAAATAAAAACAAGGATTACGGCTATGCTCTTCAAAACGCATGGAAGAATGGGAATAAGAATGATTTTATTGTCAGCTTCAGTATGAACCGTAATGGAAAGCTGAACTGGGTTCATGTTTTCTCTTGGAGTGAAGTAGAAATTCTTAAGATGGAGGTATCGGAAATTGCGGAAATTATAATATGGATACTAGCTGGGGTAACCTTAGTGGGACAATATATTCATTATTATAAGAATGAAAGAAGAGAAAGAAGACTTCAAAAATTTTTGGAAAGTCTCAACCAACGGACAATTCAAGTCGGAGATAAGAGTGTTAAAATCAGGATTCTAAAATGATATAGAAAATTATAATATGCACAGTAAATATATTGTAAGTGACAGTGGTATATTATGATTTTGTAGAAAAATAGTCGTATACTCATAAGGGGACAAGTACAAATTAAGAAACGTTCGATCGCTTGTTCGTTGTCAAAGGGGGGATCAGCATGAGCATGTTAAAGGAAAAAATTGTACAATCCGCGATCAGGCTTTTCGCAGAAAAAGGATACCAAGCGACGTCCATTCAAGATATCGCCGATGATTGCAGCATTGCGAAAGGCTCCTTATATAAGCATTTTGCCTCCAAAGAAGATTTATATATCCATATCCTTGAGCTGCGGCAGCAAAACATGATGGATGCTGTAGAAAAAATTAAACAAAAAGGGTTGTCAAAAAGAGAAACCTTCCTTGAGGAGATCGCTTGTCAGATCGACTTTTTCATCGAGCATGGATATTATATATCACGCGATCATAACGAGCTCCCTCCGGCAAATAACGATAAAATAGGAGCCGTAATTAAACAGCTCCGGATCAATATGTTTCGTTACTACCAGAATATTTTGGTCCGTCAGTACGGTTCTGTTGTGGAGGACTGGAAATGGGACATCACGGCTCTGTTCAACGGGATGATAAGGGAATACACCTTTCATTTGCTGTTCGGGTACAAGCCGCTGGCGCAGAAAGATTTGGCCTTGTTTATAGCCGGCCGCATGGATGATCTCATCATTGGCTTGGAGCGGCATTCGCCAGCCCCCCTTCTTACGGATGAACTCATGAAGGAATATGCGGATGCGCAATTTGAACCCGAGAACGGCATTCAGGAGATTCGAAGATCTGCCTTGTTCAATACGATATTATCGATCATACCCGATATGTCCGTTCCAAACGCAAGAAAAAAAGATTTATCCGAGGTTGCGGCCATGCTGCGGGACGAGCTGGAAAAAGATCAGCCGAGAGGATTTTTAACACAGGCGCTGCTTCGGGATCTGGCGGCGGAAAGGGAGCTCGGTTTTTATGTTCACCAGCTCCAGTCACTGATGCCCAATGCAGGCGGGCAGTAAAGGTCTCGTATCCGTTCCCGTCCCATTCCCGTGCCGGACCGGTGGTCCGACATCCGGGAGGGGACGTTCTTTAACGGGTATGCTTCGATGCCGAGTTCCTGGAATGGTTCTGGAGAGCAGCGGAACCAATCGGGAATAGCGGCATTTTTATTGCCCCTTCCTGCCTGCCAATAAGAGAACCGCGATGAAAAATACGGCTGCCGCACCCGCAAGCATGAAAATATCCGTCAACATATCGGTCAGCCACCCGCCCTGAAAAAAATGGAGGCAGGCGTTAATGGCCTTTCCATTGGGCGTGGCGGACTGAACTGCCTTCAAAGCGGGCGGAAAAGCATCTTTATCGAAAAAAAGGCCTCCCAAGAAACCGGACTCATATAATACCGATGCGGCAAAGCTGGTTATCGCTGCATGATTGTTCGCCAGCAATCCGCAGCACAGAACGAGAGAGCCGAGAGCCAGCCCGTATACGAAAGTTAGATGCAGTATGCTTGGGGTGTTTACCCAATTCACAGGGAAACTCAGCCGACTGACAAGCATAGCGCCCAGGCTTCTCAGGCCCTCCATTATATCACTCACACTGCCTTCCTGCAGATTCACCAGAATCGACAGTTGCTGCTTGTCCATTGTGATTTTTTTAGTTCCGGGAATATGCTTTGCCTTGCCGACCGCCTCGCTGTCCAAGGAATGGAAGATGATCGTCAGCGTGGCCAGAGCTCCCGTCTTGTGCTTCAGCTCATCCTTCGAGCCATAAGTAAGGAGCCTCCCTTGATCCGCAATGGCGACCCGAGAGCAGAGAATCCTAACCTCCTCCATGCAATGACTTGAACAAATCACGGTTATTCCATTTTCCCGGTTCAGATGTTTGACGGTTTTTAAACTATCGTTCCTTGATTGGCGATCGATGCCAACGGCAGGCCCGTCAAAGCCATGCAGGCGGACGAAAAACTTCAGATTATCTTTGGCGTTTAAAGGTTCATACAGAGCAGTATCCGGGGGCACGACGATCAAGATGGCTCCGCTGCTGGGCGCCAGCACCGTGGAAATCATGGATACCGCGGGAGATTTGCCGGAGCCGTTCGGCCCCAGAAGCCCTGCTTCCGCTTGTTGCGCATGAAGGGACAAATTGTTGATCATCGTTTGATTGCCGTATTTTTTGGTCAGACGGATTCGCTCAAGCATCGATTGATACCTCCTGTTGTCATTTGGTTTGCCTTACAGAAAATATTGTAGAATGATGGCGAGCTGCGCCCAATTCACAAAAGTACTCAATCGCCGCATAACTTTTCCTGTTCTTTCGATGACTTTCGTTATCTATGAAACCTAAAAAAGCCATGATATCATTAAGTGATATGTATTGAAAGAACAGGAGAACGAACAGAAACTATCGTTATTTGCGACTGGTACTGTTCGAGCTGTAGATTTCTATATACTGACAGTTCTTTTGCCGGATTTCTTAGTGGGGTTGCTCTTTAGCAGCATCATTAATGAGAAAATCAAAAAGGAATAACTATATAAGGAGCTGCAGGAAGCCAATGCCGCGCTGCAGATCTATTCGCCTGCCGTTGAAGAGCTGACCGGAATTGCCCGGGAATGGCATGATTCCTTGGGCACGTTAAGCATGAACCTGGAATATGCACGCCAAGCAATCGATTCCAAGCCGGACCAGACGAAGGAGTTCCTTGCCGCGGCCCTTGGAAATGGATGACGAGATAGAAGAGGACAATCCCCATGTTAAGGAGTGCCTGCTCACAACGGTCAGGAAGGCGAGACGAACGGGATTCGGCATGACGGGGCGACCTTGTTCGCGATTCGCATCTGTTGCCGGGAGTCGGGAATTCGCATGCTACTTATCATAACGCTCTGGAAAGCGGTCCGCTGGCCAAGTCGAACGGTCTATTGGGGATGGAACGGCTGAATCGCCGCTCCCGGAGGACAACTTCAATGGAGTTCCGACAAGGGATTTACTATTGTTGTCCGGCCTCCTCCGCAGCCTGAGCAGGCTGGGGGAAGCAGCGGGCAGCATGCATGAATGAAGGGGGACGCTATGATCAAGGTAATGATTGCAGATGACCAGGAAATCGTTCGGGAAGGGCTTAAAATGATCCTGAGCATGTATGAGGAGGTCTCGGTCATCGGTGAAGTGCCAAACGGCAAGGTGTTGTTGGAACAGCTTGAAGTGATGACACCTGACGTGATCCTGATGGACATCAGAATGCCGGTGATGGACGGGATTACGGCTGCCCAATTGGTGAAGGAGCAGCATCCGAAGGTCAAGATTATCATTCTGACCACCTTCAATGAAGATGAATATATTATCCAAGGCTTGAAGAACGGGGTGGAAGGATATATTTTAAAAGATTCCGGTTCTGCCGACATTTTTAACGCGATTAAAACGGTATATTCCGGCAGCGTGCTTCTCAATCCGAAGGTGACCGAACGCATGGTAGAAGCTATATCCTCCGGACGGGACAACTCTATGCCGCCTCGTCCAGAGGCTCCCGTGCCGGACAAGCTGGGGCTGCTTACCCCGAGAGAGGCGGAAGTCGCCCGGCATATCCTGTCCGGCAGCAGCAATAAGGAGATCGCTCAAGCTCTGTTCGTCACGGAGGGGACGGTTAAAAATTATGTATCCCGAATACTGGATAAGCTCGAATGCAGGAACCGGACGGAGCTCGTGCTATACTTGAGCAAGCTGGGCCGATTGTAGCGTGAGCATGTCAATACTTTGCGATCCATGACGTTCTATTTGCCATCCTTGGCTTCGGCCTCTTGTTGTTTTGGTTTTCTGAGAAATAGGCTTGAAATCAAACCTGCCCCAGCTATACACGCAGCCAGAAAAAACGTCTCCCCGAAAGAGGCCGCGCTTGCTTGCAGTATCGTCATTTCTGCGGTGGGCCGGGCCATGTTCACCGTCATGCGCGAAGCGAAATATCCGGTAAACCCGGCAATTGCGAACGAAGAGACGACTTGCTGAGAAGCGCTGGTAAGCGGTGTAACCCTGCCGACAAGGTGTCGGGGAGTTGCATTCAATACATGAGTGTTCAAAGCCATCATGGACAGGCCCATTCCGGAACCTAGCAAAAACAGCGCGCTCATAATGATCGCTAACGAGGTATCCTGCGTAAGGCATGACATGGTGAACAGCGCGCCCGTGATCAGCGTCATCCCAACCAGGAGAGGGGGACGCGCTCCAACCTTGTCAAAAATTTTGCCCGCAATGGGCATACAGATCATGGAGCCCAGTGCCTGCGGCAGCATGATTAGCCCCGTCTCCAGCGGCGTATATTCTTTCATTTGCTGAAGCAGAAGCGGAAATAACAAAACCGTCCCAAATAAGGCGGTCTGCATAACCCATGAGATGACAATGCCCCGGGTAAAGTCCGCAGACCGGAAAACGCGCAGCTCCAGCAAGGGTTGTCGATGACGCAAGCAAGAGATGACAAAGAGAATCAGAGAAAGCCCCCCGATAACCAGACCGGTTAACGTTCTCGCAGAGGTCCAGCTCACCCCGCCCTCGCTAACTCCAAACGTTATCATGGAAAAAGCGAGCGGTCCAAGGATCATCCCCTTCATGTCCAGAGAAGGGGCCTGCATGCTTGGAAAGGAAGGCAGCCATTTCCGCCCAATCACAATTCCCGCTATGCCAATTGGTAGATTAATAAGAAAAATCCACTGCCAGGTTACATACTCAACCAGCCACCCGGACAATACCGGGCCCAGGGCCGGGGCAAGCAGCATCGGAATCCCGAACATGCCTATGACAGAACCTCGCTGGCGGGCTGGCGCAAGACGGTAGACCATCGCCATCCCGATAGGCGAGACCATTCCGCCTCCAATCCCCTGGAGCACCCGAAAAAAGATCAATTGCTCTGTTGTCTGCGCGAACGCGCACAGGATAGATCCGACCGTGAACAACCCTATAGAAGCCAGAAACACCCGCTTGGCTTGAAATTGATCCGACATCCAGCCTGCGAGCGGGATTACCGCGGACAATGCGAGCGTATACGCCGTCACCGACCATTGAATCGATTGAAGTGAAGCATCAAAGTATTCTACGAGTGTCGGAATGGCAACATTGACGACGGTGCTGTCTAGTATAACCATGAAAGTTCCAATGATGACGGCAAGAAGAGGCGCGATTAACTGTTTGAGCGAGACTTCACCGCCCTGCGGAGAAGGATGTGCTGCGGAATGGTTGTGCATAACGTTAAGACCTGCTTTCTAAGTAATGTGGAAGTAAACTGATAAGCTGCAGGAACAAGGAGAGGCTTCTTGCTCCAATATAGAAAACATATAGTTTTCTATAAAACCTACTAGTCACTTTCTGTAGTATAAATAATAGCGACGAGAATCGGAGATGTCAACGGCTGCTCATTTTTTGCCTCGGCGTCAAAAAGAAAAGAAAATCATAGAAACCGAAGTCCAGCCATATAATTTGACCATTGGTGCATTTAGGGGACCCTGGCGAACATTGGAATACAGCGGCAGGCAAGCCCTTATAGGTTGAATGCAGAAGCAGGCTAGCAGCATTGGGGAACAGGGGAGGGTAAGTGGTGCCACAGCAACTTCACTATGCCGTCGCCATTGTCGGGGCAGGCAGCGCCGGATTGTCGGTTGCGGCCCGTTTGCTGCGCGCGTCGGCCGAGCTGCACGGCTCCGTCGTGCTCGTCGATCCGCAGGCCAAGCATTACTATCAGCCCTTGTGGACGCTCGTCGGCGGCGGAGTCGTGCGCAAGGAGGCCACGGAGCGCGATCAGCAATCGCTTATCCCGAAGGGAGCCGATTGGCTGCGGGAAGCGGTCGCGCATTTCCGTCCGGAGGAGAACCGGATCGTGACGAGCACAGGCACCGTCATCGGGTACGATGTCCTCGTCGTCGCGGCGGGCATCCAGGTGGATTGGGATCGGATCAAGGGGCTGAAGGAGTGCATCGGGCGCGAAGGCGTGTGCAGCAACTATGATTACCGCTATGTGGACAGCACTTGGCGGTCGATCCGGGAGTTCCGCGGCGGGACCGCGATATTCACCCAGCCGAGCACGCCTATCAAGTGCGGAGGCGCGCCCCAGAAAATCATGTATTTGGCCGATGACGCATTCCGGCGCGCGGGGGTCAGGGAGAAGACCGACATTATCTTTGCATCCGGCAATGCGTCGATTTTCGCCGTGCCGAAGTATGCCGCGGCGCTCGACAAGGTGGTGGAACGCAAAGGCATCACGGCCAAATACAAGCGCAATCTGGTGGAGATTGACTCCGCCAAGCGGGAAGCGGTCTTCGAGCATGTGGACACGAAGGAGCGGGAGACGCTCCGGTACGATATGATTCATGTCGTGCCGCCGATGTCCGCTCCGTCCTTCATCCGGGACAGTCCGCTTGCCGGGCCGGGCGGCTGGGCCGAGGTCGATAAGCATACGCTGCAGCATGTCCGGTTCGCGAACGTGTTCGCTTTGGGCGATTGCAGCAATCTGCCGACCTCGAAGACAGGCGCGGCCATTCGCAAGCAGGCCCCGGTGGCGGCACGTAATGTATTGAGCGTGCTGGCGAGGCAACCGCTGGATGCAAGCTATGACGGGTATACCTCCTGTCCGCTCGTAACGGGCTATAACCGGCTCATTCTGGCGGAGTTCGATTATGATTTGACGCCGCGGGAGACGTTCCCGTTCGACCAGTCGAAGGAGCGGTACAGCATGTATGTGCTGAAGAAGGATTTGCTGCCGAAGCTATACTGGCACGGCATGCTGAAGGGACGGATGTAGCCGCCGGCCCATCATGGCGACAGAAACAGATACAAAACGGCAGTTTACTGTGTCAGAGAAAGGGGAGAGCGGCATACATGCTGCTGCGCTATTTTTACAATGAGAAGCTGGCCCACGCCTCGTACCTCGTGGGCTGCCAAGCGACGGGGGAAGCGATCGTGATCGATCCCGGCCGCGATGTTGTTCCGTATATCAAGACGGCTCAGGCCGAAGGCTTGACGATCGTGGCCGCGGCGGAGACGCATATCCACGCCGACTTCGTATCGGGCGCCCGCGAGCTCGGGGAGGAGCATGGGGCGACGCTATACGTATCGGGCGAAGGCGGGCCGGACTGGTCTTACGCTTATGTGAACGGCGGGCAGGGCGGTGCGGCGATCAAGCATCGGCTGGTCCGGGACGGGGATCGGTTCCAGGTGGGCCGGCTCGAGTTCGAAGTGCTGCATACGCCGGGCCATACCCCAGAGAGCGTGTCTTTCCTGCTGACGGACCGGGGCGGGGGCGCCGATAGCCCGATAGGCATCTTTACGGGCGACTTCGTCTTCGTCGGCGATATTGGCCGGCCGGATCTGCTGGAGAAAGCGGTGGGCCTGGCAGGCACCGCCGCGGAGGGAGCGAAGCAGATGTACCGCTCTCTGCAGCGCTTCAAGCAGCTCCCTGACTATGTGCAGGTATGGCCGGCCCATGGAGCGGGCAGCGCCTGCGGCAAGGCGCTTGGCGCGATCCCGTCCTCGACCGTCGGCTACGAGAAGCGCTTCAATTGGGCCTTATCCATGGAGGACGAGTCGGCCTTCACCGCCGCGTTATTGGCGGGACAGCCCGAGCCTCCAACCTATTTCCCCCGCATGAAGCGGGTGAACCGCGATGGTCCGGCGCTGCTCGCCCGCCTTCCCGCACCGGAGTGGATTGAGGGGACACTCACGGCTGTCTCCAATATTGCGGAGGAAGGCGCCGTTGTGATTGATACGCGGCCAAGTGCGGAATTTGCGTCCGGGCATGTGAAGGGAACGCTCAACCTGCCGTACAACCGTTCCTTCACGACCTGGGCCGGATGGCTCGTCGATGATGAACGGCCGCTGTACGTGATGGGGGAAGCGGATCAACTGCCTGAGATTATCCGTGACATGCGTTCCATCGGCATCGACCGGATCGCGGGCACGATCGAGGCTTCCGCGCTGTGGAGCGGCATCGATGCGGCGGCGTCGGGCCTGGAATCCTATCGCGAAGTGGCGCCGGCGGACATCGCCGATCAGGTTCTCGCCGGGGAGGTAGCGGTGGTGGACGTGCGCTCCGGGGCGGAATGGGAGGAAGGCCGCATTCCGGGCGCAAGCCATATTCTGCTCGGAACCCTTCCGGGGCGCATTCGCGAGGTGCCTTCAGGCAAGCCGTTGCTTGCCCAATGCCGGACAGGGGCGCGTTCGGCGATTGCGGCCAGCATTCTGCAGGCGCAGGGCTGCAAGAATGTCATGAATTTGCAGGGGGGCATCGTCCGATGGCGTGAGGAAGGATTGCCTATCCTGAAGTAAAGACCGGTTCTACTGAGCGGCTCATCAATCAGGCTGCAATGGCCTGCGGAGAGCCGTTTTTTTTTCGTTTCCATTCTATTGTTATGGCCGGAGCTGCGAAATCAGATCTTTTCTACCAAAAGACACAAAAATTAGGAAAAATAGGTTTACATTATATTATATCTTTGTTATATTTAAGAAGGTAGATCTACCATATATTACATCTAATACAAATATTTAAGGAGTGATGTGAAATGAAGAAGCTTCTGCTCTCCCTGTCCGCGTTAGCTATCCTGGCTACCGCTTCGCCGGCCTATGCTTCTCAGAACCCTGTTCCTGGCGCCTCTGCCGGTCCCGTCGTTCAAGAAGGCCAGCAATTCATCAAGTATTACGCGCTGCGGCCGAATGAAGTCAGCCCATGGGAAGGAATCTACTTGAAGAAGGGGCAGCAGCTTACCATTTATGCGCAAGGAAGCTACGCCTATTATTCGGTGTATAGTTCATACTATCATCTCGGGACTTTTTACAATAGCAATGTAGGCAGAATTTTTACGGCGACGGAAGACGGTTATCTGTATGTTCAATTTGCCGCTCCATCTTCGTACGCGATGAATTACTTCACGGTTACATACAAAATCAACTGATCGGTGGCAGCAGGCAAGCTGATAATCGATAGCCGCATGCAGCGTGTCAACAAGGAAAGGCAAGGCGAGTCAGGGGCGCCCCTGACTCGCCTCAGACTGTCGACCAAGTCCTGTCGACAGTCTTTTTTTTTTATGAAGGGCGGGGCCGGGGAAGGCAGGACAGGTTAGGGCAAGCTGGTCCGTGCATGAAGCAAGCGTGCGAAATTGCTGCACAGGCGCAGCATTTTTAACCTCAAGAGGCTAAATTCCCACTAGCGTTGCATCGAGCGGTTAGTTCATAATCTAATTTCAATTAACATCTATATATGATATATATTTACATCTGCAATGTCCGCGCTAAGTCTAAAAAAGTCGAGCTGGAAATAGACCCTGCGCGTTATCCATTATATGTAAAATCATTTTTCGTTTGTCATTACCTCACAATCAGTTTCGGTTTCATCGACTTCGTTGCCTTTTTCGGACGTCTCCCATTTCGCTTTGGTCG
>NZ_LDIG01000086.1 GCF_015845845.1 Paenibacillus dendritiformis | reverse complement strand
ATGCCAGACAAACGAAGCTCCGCTTCGGAAGACATAGTCCATGGTTTCAGACATTCCAGCGCATTTACGGGACCTTGTCGGGATAATAGATTGCGAACCTATGTTTCCGTTCAAGCTTTGCACAAGGGAAGCTTTGTTTCGTGATGTCTTTTTCAAGTGAATCGAGTCATCACCTCTGCTTTCTGCGCCTATCGTTACAGCTGATAGTGATGGTTCTCTTATTCGTAACCCTTTCACGGATTCAGGTTCTTTTTATATTGCCTTTTTATGTAATCCTTTTGAATCTCAAGTATATAAATATCTAGTTGTTGACTAACTCGAACTACTTCGTCATCTATAAATTTACCTTTTTCATTTGCGATCCTGATTAATTCTTGCCTAAGTCCATTAACTTTATTTAGTGCATCATCACAGCGCACAATGGTCTCTCACCTCACATCACAGTTCTTGATAATGGGGTTATTTATAATAAGTATAATAGGGGTCGTAGGGAATACCATTAAATTCAATTGAAGGAAACGGAGGGGAAATAGCCAAAAAAAAGAGTACCTAATAGGTACTCTTACCATGGATACCTCCCACCAACACCCAAAAATGCGCTCGAAGTTACCATGTTTAATGAAATACTCTGCTCGTAGGTTACCAAGGCATGATTCCATCATTATTACCAAACAATGCAGCAATCGCAGCTTCCCCGATAATCACAGCACTCAGAAGAGTGATGTATGCTTTGGACACGAAACGCTTCACAGCAATCCCTCCTAATCGGTTCGTTTGTAATATTCCGACACTTTTTCTACTGTTTGTATGCTCATCGGAATATTTTGCGTCAAATGACTTTGCATGATTTGCTGAATGCACTGTTTTTCTTGACGTACATCGTCCACTCTTGAAAAGTAAAACGCACTTTCGAGAAACTCAGCAACGCCTCTGTCGAATTCTCCAACAGCCATGAAATACTCTGCCCGATGGTAATAATATTCAGCGAGTTGTGAAATCAGGTTGGGATTGTTATGGCTGATCTGTTGGGGGTCGATAGGGTAAGAAAGAGTTTTTTCAGCTTCAAATAGTCGGCGTTCTTGCAGATATATATCCATTAATTGATTCAAAGCTGACAGAGCTAAACCCTGATCGCACGTTTCTAATATTGAGTTCAACTGTGATACCGCTATATCTGTCTTTCCCCTTTTTGCATTAAGCAATGCGTTCGTTAGCAGAACATTTTCTTTGATGTAAGGGCCATCATATTGCGAGTAGAGATGATTGTAATATTCACTTTTTTCGTAATCCCCAATACGAAAGTATGCGCTTCTCAGTATACCAAGTGCGTGAGCGTAGTATTCATTATCAAGCTTAGCTTCCTGAATCACATGATGGGCAAGCTCGATACTCTTCGGATATAGAAATAAATTATAAGCATGAATACCCAGCTTGTAGTAGAACACGATGCGGTCTTCCGCACTCAAAAAATCTGCATACATTACGATATGCTTGTAACTATCGTATGTATCCCGCATCCGAGTAAAGTCGTCTCGCTCGATAAGATACGCCTGGAATAACCCTCTAGCCAAAAAAGGCATGATTCCATGGTCGCGAGAATAGTCAACGATGACTTGATATAGGGCTAATTTAATCTCCTTACTTTCCACGTGGCCCGCGAAGTCATAAAGCCTTTCCACCAAGGCGTGACTATCGTCACTGGGGGACTCTAAAAATTTTCTCCCTACTTTGGTCACCAGCTCGGCAGTGCCTGAATGCTGAATCACGTCCTGCAACACGAAGAGGAGGGTGTCTGCTCTCTTTTCCACAGTGATGTGCAGTTCGACCAAAGTCTCTAAAGGTATCTGCAATGTTTCTACAAGCGGACGGATGGTCATATATTCCGGTCTTTTCACGTCGCCGTTTTCAATTTTGGATATGGTTCCTTTATGTATGCCTGTCAGCTCTGACAATTGCGCTAATGTCATGCCTCGATTGTGCCTGTGCCATTGTATTAATTCACCAATGGACAATACTTGTGCCACCCTATGCACCTTCCCCCATTTTCAATGATATACACCTATAATTTACCACGACTTTCGCAAAATGCAAATACCAACAACCATTTTACCATCATGGTTGCGACAATACCCGAAGGAGCCGCCATGAACATGCATGCATAATTCCCATTCCATCGAATATGGATATCATTGTAACTCAAATTAAATTAAATTATTGGAAGGTGATTATGTGCACAAAATATGGTCTTTTGTGTTGTCGGGTGTTCTGTTAGGAACCATGTTGACCCCTACCATCGTCGGAGCAGCCCCATCCCCTGCAAAGCTTCAAAACTTATCAGAGGTTAAGGCCCAAATCAACAAAACTGAGCGTGTAGTAGTGGCCTACAGTAAAAAACAATACCCAACAAGGTCATCCTTACCTCAAGTATACAAGTACAACGACGGCAAGTACGCTGGTAACCTTAAAATTACATATGTCACCTCGTACAGAGATGGAGCCGGTGAATGGTGGGGCGTTACCTATGAAGGAACGGTTTATCCGATAGTCTAATAAAATCGCCGCCCCATTAGGGGCGGCTATATATAGGAGGACAACCATATTAGGTAGACGCGCGGGCTTTCAGTCGTCAGCTACTGTAATTACTAAATAAATGAAGCGACCGATAAATCAGTGCAGCACATTCCGCACGCGTTAATTTACGCTTAGGTTTGAAGGTTTTGTCCGGATAACCGCTAATTACTTGCTCTGATGTCAGGGCGGCCACTTCCGGTTTCGCCCAAAAGGCGATCATATCCGCATCCCTGAAATTAATTTCAGAAACCGGAATGCTACCTTTGTAAGCCGCATTAGCGATCATTTTCGCGGCCTGCTCCCGGGTAATCGGATCGAACGGGCGAAACTCTTTAACGCTGAAACCATGAGCTATACCATTTAACACGGCCGTTCCAAGCTCTGGAACATACCACGCTGTACGATGTATATCCTCAAAAGTAAGAGACACATTCGAGGCTTTCTCTAACTCTAAAGCCCGGACAAGCATGGAGGCAAATTCAACGCGAGTCACTTCCCGGTCTGGCTCAAATTTAGATTCAGACACGCCCTTGACGATTCCCCGTTCGTACAATGCAAGGATTTCATTTTTGGCAAAGGATTTGTCGATGTCACTAAACCCAGGCTTATTACCACTACCACTAGCATCAGGCGTTTCATTATCTATAGATGGCACTGTTTCCTCAACTGGCTGGTCCGGCTGGGCAGGGATAATTCCACCATTGCCCGATCCCCCCGACGACGGCACACGCAAAGTTTGGCCAAAAGCAGTCTTAGGTTCTGTCTTATCACCGACACTGTTTTCCATCCAAACCTCGAATTTGTAAGATCGATCCTCTTTCAAATTACGTGCTGTGAACACCTTTTCCTTACCTCGATGCAGCTCTTTGCCTCCACTTGCATAAACAAAAATTTCGTTAGTAAGCAGGCTTTCAACCTTGACCGTTAACGTATGCTGCGTAGAATCAATAACAGATACCTCAAAACTAGAGGATGGTAACGTGACGAACGAAGGAACCGGCGTGGCCTTACCTTCACCTACATCATTGACCGGGATGATTGTCCAGTCATCATATTCCTTCGCACTCTCCAGTCCGCCGATCTCTTTCTCCGTTTCTGGAGCAGTAACGATTCCGACTACATTGCCTTCCCCATCAATCACTTTGTACCAGTCCGCTCCATCCACTGGTTTAATGCAAATTACTACGAAGTGCTCGCCGCGATCACCAATCGTAACCGACTGACCGTTCGGATCGTCTGGATCAACGCTGAAGTCCGCCGGAAGGGTGCGCTGCGTAAAGCCGGATTTTTTACCTTCACCTGTATCGTTTTCAGCACCCACAAAGACTTTAATTGTTTCCCCAGGCTTTAAATCTGTAACCGTATAACTGGTTTTTTCCGTCTCGCCAATTTGTTCACCGTTATTATTGTATATCACATATTTATTTGCACTGATAACTTCGTCCCATGCCAGTGTAAATTGATCAGATTTGATTTCCGCAAGGTGCAAATTTCCTGGCTGCGCTGGAAGCGTTAAGAACTCTCCCTTGATGGCCTCACCATATCCAGATGCATTACCTGCAATCACTTCCGGCTGGTAGAGAGTACCGGCAGTCAAGTTAGTAAGAACAATTTCGGTTCCGGATATCTCAAAATAGACTGCGTCAGTTACCGTCACTTGGTACTTGTCCGCTCCCAGAACTGGATTCCAACTGAGTTTTGCACTATTTTCCTCTATATCGTGAATCACCAAACCTTGCGGTTTGTCCGGCAGCGTGCTGACTTCAACCTTACCGGCCACACCAGCTCCGCTCCGATTTTCAGCATAGACCTCAAAGATATAGCGACTTCCTGGTTCCAACGAATTTACCGTAAACTGCCTTGTTTCGGCTGACATTTCTCTAGCCTTCATGCCGTTAACCAGCAGCACGTAGTTCTCTGCTCCGCGTACAGCATTTTTTATAGATAATGTCACTTTGTCCTTACCGATTTCATCAACGTCAATTTCCGTCTTGCTCGGCAACGTGAGAACTCCATTCAAATAGGCGATGTCACCGAAGCCTGACTCATTTTTAGCGGCAAGCTGATAATCATATTCCGTTCCGCTCTCCAATCCCGTATCGGTATACGACAAATCAGACCCGCTATAGCGGCCTACGGCATCACGCAGCAGTTCATAGAGTGAGGCGGTTGTAGATGCATTCCACGATAATTCCACTTCGGTTTCTCTGATCTGGATCGACTGAAACTCGCCTGGAGCTGCTGGCAGTGACAAAAAGCCAAGGTTACTACTTTGTCCGTATCCGCTGGCATTTTTGGCTGTGACCGTAGCCGTGTACTGCTTACCCGGTTCAAGCCCCGTTACTTGATGTGGGCCAGCGACGCTAAGTTCCTCTTCATAGACGCTATTTGAACCTTCCTTAATCGTAAGGCGATAACTTTCAGCCGAGGCAACATCATCAAAGGAAACGTTGACCGTACTGCTATTGTTCGGTACAAATTCAGCCTTCAGATTATCCACCGCTGCCGGAAGGTGGCTATTTAGAAGATCATAGAAATAACTCTATAGCTCCTAATTTTGACACTAGCCATCTGCCTATTCTTGAGCGGATTTTCTTTGATGGTTTTCTTGAAGCTTCTCAAGAAGAAAAAGAGGAGCTTATACGTTATTGGCATGAAGAAGTTAAGAAGAAGAAAAAATCGCTGCCTACTGAAGATACAAATACTTCATCGGCTTGGGATTTGAAAGATAAATAATGGTATAATCTAACCGAAGCCCTTTGGGGCTTTTCTTTTCCCCAAAAATCAGAACATACATTCTCTTTAAACGAGCTTTTAAAGGAGGTTCATCATGAATTTGGAACAACATGTCAATGATTTGCTCAAGTACTTGAATATTTGTCACCCTTATCAAATCGATGTTGAAGCAATAGCTTATTCATGTCATGCCGAGGTCTTCTCAACGCCGTTTCGCAGCCATTGTATCCCTCATCCACTCAAGGCAGGATGGAGCGCATTATACATACAAGATAATTTGACATTGCCTGAATGGAGACAGCTCGTTGCACACGAGCTTTGCCATCATGTGCTCCATGTAGCATCGCACTTGGAAATTTCAAAACTACATATTCAACGTCACGAAATACAAGCATCACATTTCGCAGATTATCTTCTTGTACCGCTCTTTATGATTCAGCAAGAAAATATAGCTCACATCAACTATGTTGAACAAGGAGTTCAATGGATCGCAGACCAATTTAGTGTCCCACTAAGTATGGCAAAACGCAGATGGAAGGATTGGAATAATTTAAATTTCCCTAAAATGAATTCATCTTTTTAAGGAGATGTTCTTTACATGGCCAGTTATCGAAAAGTTCCTGCTTCAAATAAGCAGGGCTATAAATGGGTTTGTACATTAGAAGGCCCCCCTGATCCAGTTACAGGTAAACGAAGACAAATCCCGCGCCGCGGTGATACCAAAAAGGAAGCATTTGAACGTGCAAATGCTGAACTTAATAAGCTAAAAGACGGAATAGATAGTAAAAAAGTAAAAAAATTCACTTTTGAAGAAGCCGCATGGGAGTGGCTGAAAACATATTCTAAAAGGAATGTTAAGCCCGGGACAGTAAGAATAAGAAAAAAAGAAATCAAGATCTTATTGCGGTATATGGCCAAAGTTATCATAGATAAGGTCACTCACAGGCAGTATCAAAGTATCCTCAACGATCTCGATGATAAGGGATATGCCAGAAACACAATTGAAGGTGTACATGTTACGGCCAATATGATAATGAAGTATGCAATAAAACATAAGATGCGGACCGACAATCCTTGTACGGGAGTTATCATCCCCGAGAAAGTCTTAACCGTGGAGGAACTCGAAAATACTTCTATTGATGATGAGTATTTAGAGAAACATGAGTTGACCGAATTCCTTGAAGCAGTTTACCGCCATGGCTTGCCCATGGATTTGGAAAGGTTTTATCTCCTTGCATTCTCTGGTATGCGTTCGGGCGAACTCTGTGCTTTAAAATGGCCTGATTTAAACTTTAATACAAATCAAGTACGAATTACCAAAACGCTATATAACGAAAACAGCAACATGAAGCTCTACGAACTCGTTACGCCGAAAACCAAAGGTTCGATACGTACCATCGATATAGATGAAAGCGTAATGAAATTACTTAAGGAGTTTCAGGAACGGCAAAATAAAATCATGGCCGAGGCCAAAAAGCTGATTCCTGATTTTCATGATGCAAACTTCGTATTCTGCCGAGAAAATGGATACCCATTCGTTCAGAAGAACGTCTTAATACGGATGGAGAGACTGCTTAAAAAGACGTCTATAAAAAAAGAAGCTACACCTCACATCTTTCGGCACACACACATCAGTATGCTTGCAGAAGCTGGAGTTGATCTAAAAACAATTATGCAAAGAGTCGGACATGATGATCCTAAAACCACATTGCGAATTTATAGTCACGTTACAGAGAAGATGAGAAAAAATGCGAATGAGAGAATACAAATACACTTTACGGATATTTTGAACTTCAATTTCCACAATATCAATGCCAGAGCTAGGCCAGATTTGCAGGAAACGTGATTTTTTTCGTGATTTTATATAAAAAGGCTCCCTCTCGGGAGCCCTTCATTATGCGGTATTACAGGGTTTTTGAACCTTTGTTTACATCATCCACATGATGCCTTACCCCTTTCGTTGAGCCATGATCTCGTATGCGGCCTCGAACAGCGCGCCCATCGGCTCCCGGTATACGGCGGCCGCGCGGTAGTCCATGCTCGTCGGGGTCCGGTTCGCAATGACGATATCAGCCCCGGCGGCGAGCCGGACGAAGCTGGCCGCCGGCATGACATTCAGCGAGGTGCCGCCCACGATCAACAGGTCGGCCCGCCGGATATGCTCCACGGCGCGGTTGATAACCTCCTCATCCAGCGCCTCCTCGTACAGCACTACATCCGGCTTCACCATGCCCCCGCATCCCGGACAATGCGGAATCGGATCCTGACTCTCCGCGACGAGGGAGAGTTCATGCTCCGCCCCGCATGCCATGCAGCGGTTCCGGTGCACCGAGCCGTGCAGCTCGAGCACCTCGCGGCTGCCTGCCGCTTGGTGAAGCCCGTCAATATTTTGCGTGACGACCGCCTTCACGATCCCGTCCTCTTCCAGCTTGGCCAGCGTCCGGTGCGCGCCGTTCGGCTGTGCCCCGGGATGCAGCATCTTCGTCCGGTAATAGCGGTAAAAGGTCACCGGATCCCGCTCGAAGAAGGATCTGCTTAATATCATTTCCGGCGGATACGCGAACGCTTCCGCTTCTTCTGCCGAGAACAGCCCCCGGTCGGAGCGAAAATCAGGGATTCCGCTCTCCGTCGATGTTCCGGCCCCGCCAAAAAATACAGTATAACGGCTGCGGCCCAGCCGGTCTGCCAGCTCGGCGGCATGGGCTTGGCCGTCCGCATCCAACATGTCCATCTTCATTTTTGCATCGGCCCCCCTCAAGTTTCTTCGTCCTCTCCAGTATAGCCGAACGAGGACGGGAGGAAAAGGAAACGGGCCTCCCCCAACCCGGAGAGGCCTCCGCCCTTCCGCACGACCGAGGCGGATAAACCGCAACAGGGCGAAGCCTCCTTCCGGAAGCCCGCCCTGTCCCTGTTTATCAGTCTCTATATTTCTTCCGCCCTAGCCATCTTCCTGATTACAAATCAGGATGCGCATGCTTTGCCCGAAGCACGCTCCAGCGCCGCTCGACCTCCCGCTCGAACACGCCCAGCAGCTCCGCGTTTTCCGGCTTCGCGAGATGCTTCGTCTTGCCCATCATCGTCAGCCAGTCGAGGAGCGGAATTTTTTTGTTCTTTTCTTCCGGGTCGTACGTAATTGTCGTGACGCCGCGCTCCACTTCATACAGCGGGAAGAAGCAGGAGTCGATGGCCGCCTGAACGATCTGCGTGCCCATCCGATCGTCGGACAGCCAGTTGAGCGGACACGTGATGAGAATCTTCCCGTAGACGAGCCCCTCGTTGCGGGCGTACCACTGGGCTTTGGCCGCTTTCTTCAGCAGATCCTGAGGGAATGCCTCGCTTCCCGTGAATACATAAGGAATATGGGTCGCGGCCATAATTTGCGCCGTATCTTTGTGGTGGAACATTTTCCCCGTCTGCGCCTTGCCGACATTGGAGGTTGAGGTCCGGTGGCCGATCGGCGTCGAATAGGACAACTGGGCTCCCGTATTCATGTAGCCTTCATTGTCATATTCGAGAATTATCATTTTATGATTGCGCAGCGCGGCCCCGATGGCCGGCCCCATGCCGATATCCATCCCGCCGTCCCCGGTAATCATGACGAACGTGAAGTCATCCGGCAGATTCAGTTCGTCCAGCTCGCCGCGGCGCTTGCGCTCCCAGAACATCTCGACGACCCCGGACAGGGTGGCCGCCCCGTTCTGGAACAAATTGTGAATATAGGTCGCTTTATGCGAGGAGTACGGATATCCCGTCGTCACGACCATCGCGCAGCCGGTATGGAAGAGAGCGACGATGTCCCCTTCGATCCCTTTGAAAAAGAGCTCCAGCCCCGAAAAGATGCCGCAGCCCGGACATGCCCCGTGGCCCGGCGCAATCCGCTTCGGCTTCTTGGTCAGCTGCCGCAGCGGCGGAATCCGCACGTTCAGCTTGCCTGTCTCCTCATCCTGCTTCACCGTAATGAGGCCGGAATTCAGCTCCTCATACTTCATCGGCTCCAGCACGCGCTTCGGCGCGGCGGCCGGGTCCCCCGGCGTATGCCCGATATAGTCGAACGGCCGCGCCACAGCGCCGGCCGCGGCCGCCTCCAGCGCGCACCGGAACATCTCGTGGCCGTCCTCGGCATAGAAGTCTTTGCCGCCCAGGCCGTAAATGCGGCTGATGACGAGCGTGCCGCGGTTGCCGTGCGTGAAGAGCGCCGCCTTCACCTCGTTCACCATATTGCCGCCATGTCCGCCGTACGAATCGGCGCGGTCGCCGACGGTCACCGCCTTGACGCCGGCCAGCGCGGCGGCGATCTCCTTCGCCGGGAACGGGCGGATCATATTCGGCGAGACGGCGCCCGCCTTGATGCCCTGCTCCCGGAGCTGATCGACGACGTCCTTAATAATCTCCGCCGCGGAATTCAGCAGGAAGACGGCCACCTCCGCGTCTTCCATCCGGTACAGATCGAGCACCGGATAATCGCGTCCGGTCAGCTCCGCATATTCCCGGCGGATGCGATCGAACACCTCTCCGGCCTTGTACATCGCCATCGACTGCTGATAGCAGTTGTTGATGTAATCCGGCTCATTCATATACGGGCCGACCGTGATCGGGTTGTTCCGATCCAGCGTATCCGCGAACCCTCTCACCGGCTGCTCGCCGATGAACCGCTGCACGTCCTCGCGGCGGGCGAATGTCTGAACGCGCCGCTTCTGATGCGAAGTGAAATAGCCGTCGAACGCGACCATCACCGGCAGCCGCACCTCCGGATCCTCGGCCAGCTTAATCGCCATAATGTTCATATCATAGACGGCCTGCGGATCCCGGCACAGCAGAATCGGCCAGCCCGTATTGAGGGCGAAATACAGATCGGAATGGTCGCCGTGGATGTTGAGCGGCCCCGAGACCGAGCGGCAGACCAGATTCAATACCATCGGGAAGCGCGTCCCCGATTGGACGGGCATCTGCTCCAGCATATACAGGTAGCCGTTGGCGCTCGTCGCGTTGAACACCCGTCCCCCGGCCGTCGAGGCGCCATAGCAGATTCCGGCGGAGCCATGCTCGCCGTCGGCCGGAATCAGCTTAATGTCATGCTTCCCGCCCGCCTTCATCAAGTCCAGGAATTGGGCGACCTCCGTAGACGGCGAGATCGGATAATATCCCATAATGTGATAGTTGATCTGATGAGCGGCATAGGCCGCCATCTCATTGCCCGATTCGTATACCATGCGCTGCTCCACGCGGGACGGCATGGCTTCCTTATCATACTCGATTGCCACGGATTCTCTTCCCCCTTGCCATTCATACTGTCATGTGCGGCTCCATCAAGCGCATGCCATCGGCAATGCCGTTCCGGAAGCCGCCCGCTCCGGCGGAAGCAGGCGTGCGCGGGTGCGCATCGCTTGCCTGCGAGCTTCCCGCCGGTTACTGCTGCGCTGCATTGGCGAACGCGAACCGATGCGGCATCCGATGGGCATCCGCATACCCTTCCTCTTCCCGTTCGCTCGACAGCGCTTCGGTCGGACAGGCGTAAACGCATTTCAGGCAGCCCTTGCAATATTGATAATCGATTCCCTGGAGGAACATATGGAGCCGGCCTTTTTTGTCCGGCTTCTCCTCCCAGACGAAGCAGAAGTCGGGGCATACATTGTCGCAGGCCGCGCAATGAATGCATTTATCTTCGAAGAAATGCGGCATCATGCCGGCACGGGAAATGCTCAGATCCTTCAGTACGGAGTTGCCGGGATTGATGACCGTCCCGCCGATCGGCTGGGTCTCATACCCCAGCGTGGACGTATCCCAACGAACCGGTCCGGGGAGAGTCTCTCCCTCCGGCAGCGCGAACGTCTGGAAGACGACCTCGTCGTAACCGCGCTGGAACGTGTTCAGCGCCGGCTGGACGGCGTGCGGGTACTTCGATTCCAGCGACTTGCGAATGACGCCCTTCATATGCTCCGCGTCCAGGAAGTCGCACAGGCGGAACAGGGCGCCCAGCATCGCCATGTTGACCCGGTTCCTTTCCTCCAAGGCGATGCCGATCGCGTCGACTACCGCGATCGTGCCGCAGGGCAGCCGCAGTTTGTCCTTCAGACGCGCCGGATCGGACGAGGAATTGACCAGCACCAGACTGTCCGGGTAGATTCCGTTCGTGACATTGACCGTTTTCGCCAGGGCTTCATGGAATATGCCGACAATATGGGGCCGTTCGACCGGAGTCGTGTCCCGGATGCGGGTCTCGGGCTGGCAGAAACGGATATGCGCTTTAACGGGAGATCCTTTCTTCTCAGAGCCGTAGGAGGAAAAGCTGACGCCATTCAATCCGCTTCCCGTGACGCCGGCTTCGGCCAGCATTTTGCCGGCCAGGTTCGCGCCCAGGCCTCCAATCGATTCCAAGCGAATTTCATAAAATCCGAGCTCATTGACTTTGGGCAGGTTGACCATTGAAATGCTTCATCTCCTTTCCCCCGCTCCCGCTGCAAGACGAAGCGCGCCAGGGGACGGGGCCAGATTCGGATGTGGACGGCCTGTCTCGCGGGACAGACCTCCTGCTCGCTAATCACGTAACCGGTCTGAATATGACGTGGTTGAATACAGGTTATATGGGAAGCCGGCCGGCAGGTATGACATTGATCACAGACGACCGGAAGCCGAATGGACATCTTGTGACAGGAAAAAAGTACACAGAAGAGAGGCGCATCCGGTCAGTGATGCCCTCTTCCGTATGTACATGCAGACTTAGATATCGCGGGTGTCATATTGTATGCGGCAGGCGGACGCCATATGCCTCCGGGCGGAGAACGTTTTATGAACGGGACGGAAGATAGGAATGAATTTTTCTGAAGGATGGAAAAACGAGTCTGATCAAGTGCTGTCCAAACGAGCCGGAGGCAAGAAAGCCCCATTCCGCCCGGCTCGGGACGCGGCCCTTATCCATACCCTCTCAATAAACAAAACCCCTCTCCGCCCGGATTCCAATGATACCGGAGAGAGAGGGGAGTCGCTTATCCGCGGGCGATCTGCTCCTTCGCGCGGCAGAACGCTTCCATATACTGTTCTGCTTTGCGGCGGACGTGAGAAAGATCGCCGGACGCCTTCGCTTCCTTGGTCAAATCCGAGCCGATCCCGACGGCAAACGCGCCCGCCCGGATCCAATCGCCCAGATTGTGAACATCGACGCCGCCGGTCGGCATCAGGTTCGCCTGGGGCAGCGGGCCTTTGATCGTCTTGACGATGGACGGATCATACAGATTGCCCGGGAATAGCTTCACCACGTCCACCCCCAGCTCGAGCGCGCGCTGCACCTCCGCGATCGTCATGACGCCCGGAAGTACGGGCACGCGGTACAGATTGCACATCGCTATCGTCTCGGGGTTGAGCGACGGACCGACGACGAACTCCGCCCCCGCCAAAATGCTGGAACGGGCCGTAACCGGCTCCAGCACGGTGCCGGCGCCGATGACCGCGAAGCGGTCGCTGCTGGAGGATTTCGAGGAATACATTCTCCGCAGCTGTTCTATCGCATGGAGCGCATGGGGAACGGTCATCGTCACCTCGATAATGCGGATGCCGCCCTCGATGGCTTGTCCGGCCATCTCCACCACTTCATCCGGAGAGTCTCCCCGCAGTACGGCGACGACGCCATGCTCTTGAATTTGCTGAATCACTCGAATCTTTTCCATCATGATGATTCTCCCTTCTTCGCCCTCTACGGCGTCTATGCTTGCGAGCCATGAGCCCGCCTGGCCAAATCAGGGGCAGCGGGCACGCGGCGGCCTCCTACCGTTCGATATGCACCGCCCGGTTCAATACCGCCTGGAGCTGCTCGGCCGTCGGCAGGGTCTCCCAATCTCCAAAAGCCTGCACGACCATCGCGCCGGTAATATTGCCGAGACGAACCGCCTCCGCCGCATCGGCCCCCTGCAATATGCCGGAAAGAAATCCGGCGCAAAAGGCATCGCCGGCGCCGACCGTATCGACGACATGCTCCGCCAGCTCGTACGGCACCTCGTCGACGCGGCTTCCCTGCACGACATAATTCATGCCCGGCCCGCCTTTGACGATACTGACGCCGGGCAGTTCGGACAAGCGCCGGAAGATGCCCGGTTCATCCTCGGTGCCGTACAGCAGCTTCAACTCGTCCAGTCCCGGCAGGAAGTAGTCCGCCTCGCGCGCCAGCGGCAGCAGCTTCTCCCGGGCCGCTTCAATCGTCCACAGCTTCAGCCGGAGATTCGGATCGAAGCTTACCTTCACGCCGGCAGCCTTCGCGACGGAGACCGCCTCATAGACCGTCTCGGCGCAGCTCTCGCTCAAGGCGCAAGTAATCCCGGTTACATGAAGCAGCCGGGCCGAGCGGATATAGTCCTTGTCCAGATCCCCCGGCGCCATTCGGCTTGCCGCGGAGCCCGCGCGGTAATAATAGACGGATGACTTCCCGGCGGCCCGTTCTCTCATCATCAGTCCCGTAGGCGCATCCGGCGCCATCTCGACGCGAGAGACATCTACTCCTTCGCCGCGAATCGCCTTGACGATGTACCGGCCGAGCGGATCACGGCCCAGGCGGCCGCACCAGCCGACCCGGTGTCCGAGCCGGGCCAGCCCGATGGCCACATTGCTCTCCGCTCCCCCGAACGATTTCATCACTGTCTGCGCATATTCCAAGCCCCTCGTGTCCGCGGAGCTGAACAAGGCCATCGCTTCGCCGAACGTGACAACCTCCGGGGCATTTATTGATAGCGCTTTCATAATGCCGTTTCCTCCTTCTGTATAACATGAGGCTTTGTCCTCTATCATAATCCGTTTTTTGCCATACCGTCAACGGCCGACGGTATGGCAGGCCTGTCGTCGATTAAGGAACGGTTGCGGCAGGCTACGGAGTGACAACGGCGATGAGCGGAATCGCCGTCACGATGCTGAAGACGATCTCGGCAATGCCGACCTGCTTGATCGTGACCTTCCGGCCAGGCATCCAGACCGCGCGCAGGAACAGCGCCACGAACGGAAGCGCCGCCCAGAGGGGAAGCATGAGGCCCACGGCTGCCGCGGCCACGATATGGACGCCGACCGACAAGCCGTAGTACAGCCGGCTCCCTTTCTCGCGAATCATCGTCTTCACATAAAATATCGTTCCGGCAAAATAGAGCAGGCAGGCGGCAAAGGCCCGCCAAGCCAGGCTCCAATCCGTTCCCCCGCCTGCTTCGAAAGCAATCGGGAGCATCCAGCAAAATTGGAGAACGGCCAAAAAATCGTTGAGGAGATGGCGTTCCCGGTTCCGCTTGGCGAACGCCGCGTTCAGCACCAGCAGCGGCAGCATGACGGCGCCCATCCACCATATGTCCGGCCGCATCACCAATACGGCTGTCCCGGCGAGCGCGCATGCGCCGCCATATACAATCACCGGGCCCCGATAGACGCTGGCCCGTCCGGTCTTGATCCACTGCAGGCCGGCGAACGATCCGCAATAGGCGGCCAGCCAGGCGATTCCGAGCCAGGCATGAATGGCTTGCGGCTTGCTGGCGAACATGCCCGCCGCGAACGGAATGATGAGCATCGCCCAGGCTCCGTGCTGATTCGGAATATAGGCCCGCAGAAGCTTCGATCTGCGGTTGGGACGTTCCTTCGACATCGTTCCTGTCTCTCCTTTGAATGAAATGTTGCTTCCATCTGGCAACTCTTCTGTATGTTACTTGAATTGCAGGGCGCTGTCTAAGCTTGCGCAGGAACTTTCGCCATTCTGTCAAAAGTGGACGACGCTTTCATCCCATTTTATGTGATGCAAATCACAATTCCGAAAACGGCGCTATGGTACGTTAACATCGTAAACATAAAGCCGCAGCCATATAGACAAAATCGATGCGCGGCAGGATTTGTAGGAGGGAAGGACAATGCAGGAGCGCAGGTGGAATCAAGCCTCCTCCGGGTTGAAGTCGGCCGTGTCCTTAAGGAGTGGAGAGACCTTCAGGAGTGGAGAGACCTTCAGGAGTGGAGAGACCTTCGGATTGAATTTGCGGTTCATGCTCATTGTGTGCGTGTTTGTCGCCAATGCGATTGAACCGCTCATCGGCACCATGCCCGCGCTGAAAGGTTTGTTCGTTTGGATTTTTACGTTTCATATGCCGTTGTTCGTGTTCGTCACGGGCTATTTCGCCCGCAGCAATCTGAACGGCCGGGCGGGCTGGGCCGTAATGAAGCAAATCGGCATCCAGTATGTCATTTTTCAATCGCTATATTCGCTGCTTGACGTTACGCTGTTCCATGTTCCGGGAATGAAGCACTCGTTCTTCATTCCGTACCTGCTGCTGTGGTTCTTGATCGGACATTTGATCTGGCGCGCCATCCTGATGCTGTTCACCCGCTTGCAGGTTCGCCACCCGGTCATCCTGTCGGCCATCATCGGTATTGCCGCAGGATTTCTGCCGATCGACGGAGCGTGGCTCGGACTGTCCCGGACATTGGTCTATTTGCCGTTCTTCGCGTTCGGATATCTGTTCCGCGACGGCGCATTCCAGCGGTTCGCCGCTTCCCGCTTCCGGCCGCTGGCAGCAGGCTTGTCCGCCGGATTGCTGATTGCGCTTCTTCTGTGGCCGAACGCGCTCCATCCGGAATGGCTGATGAATCATATGACGTTCCGCGAGCTCGGATGGCTGGAGCAATCCCCATGGTACGCCATCGGAATGCGCCTGTTCATCTACGCGCTGGAGATTGTCGCATCGGTCGCGTTCTTGGCCTGGGTGCCTCTCCATGTCGGTTGGATTACCGGATTGGGGCGGCGAACGCTGTACGTGTTCTTGCTCCATGGCCTCATTATCCGGCTGCTCGTCGTCTCCGGACTGTACCATTATATTACGACCGGCACGCAGGCCGTTCTGCTGATTGCGGCGTCGCTTGCCTGCACCGTGCTGCTCGCGCAGCCGGCCGTACGGTCGCTGTGCCGCCCGATTATCGAACCGCAATGGAACGGCATCGGCGGCTGGCACCGCATGTCGGCATTCCATCGCGGCATGAAGCAGGGTTAACCTTATCAACAGCGCCCCGTACGCTTGACGCGGGGTGCTGTTCTCATTTACCGGGCGCTTGGCGAGATCAGGCGCGCCACATACCGGTTCAGCAGGACGCCGCGCGGATCCGCCGCTTCCCTGACTCGGGCGGCATCCTTCCAATTCAGGTACATCTCGGCCAACTGCGAAGCGGTCCGGGAATGCCATTTACCCCAATGCGGCCGCCCGTCATAGGCGAGCAGAATCTGCTCCATATCGCGGAAATACGGCTCGTAAGGCATCCCCTTGTACATATGAAGCGCGAGGTAAGCCGAGTCCCGGCCATAGGCAGGCGACAGCCAAATATCATCCCCCTTGACATACCGGCACTCGATCGGGAAATGGACAGAATGCCGCCGCCGCTCCAACAGGCGCTTCATCTCCAGAAGGACCGGACGCATCGCGGCGGCCGGCACGCTGTACTCCATTTCCATGAACTTGACATGCCTGGGCGTAACGAATAAGCGAGGTCCCCGGCCGACCTCGCCGCTAACCGGAACGAAGCGGGCCGACAAGCGGCTGATGACGCCGCTGAGCCGCGGAGCGATGCGGCATGCTTCCGACATCCCCCAGAACAAGCCGTTCTCCACCGCGTAGGCGCTCCACTCCTTCCATCTGCCGCGCTTCGATGCCGGCGCGTCGGTCGGATTAATCGTCTTCACCTGCGTCCCGGTGGAATAAGGGAACCAGAAAAATTCAAAATGACGGTTCCCGCTCCGGTATTCCTCCAGCCTCTCCAGCGTGTCCTCCAAGGTCGAGCGGAAGCTGGCGAGCCGCATCCGCTCCGCAGGAACGATCCGCAGCGTCAGCTCGGTCATGATGCCGATCGTCCCGAAGGAAACCTGCAGCGCCTTGAACAGCTCCCGCTTCTCTCCCGTATCTTCTTCGCTAACTTCGGCGATGCTGCCGTCCCCCAGGACGGCGCGGATCGCGGTCACCTGGGTGGACAGGCTCCCGAAGCCGCTCCCCGTCCCATGCGTCCCTGTTCCGACCGCGCCCCCGATCGTCTGCCGGTCGATATCGCCCAGATTCTCCATCGCCCAGCCCCGTTCAAGCAGCCGCCCGCCCAATTCGCGCAGCGTCGTGCCGGCCCGCACCGTCACCTTGCGCTCGTCCTCGTCCAGCTTCACCAGACCGGACATCCGCGGCAGCCGCACAAGCCATTCCTCCGTCTCCCCGAGAGGAGTGAACGAATGGCCGGAGCCGGCGATGCGCACCTTGCGGCCTAGCCGCTGCGCTTCCCGCAGGAGCCCCCACCACGTCCGCTTCTCCCTCCGGCTCCCACCACCGTTCCGGCTCGCAGCGGACATTTCCCGCCCAATTGCGCCACTGTTTCATCCGAAGCACCACCCTTCTCCGCGATACGTAGCCCATGTCCCGATGCAAGCTCCCTGCTTGACGGCGACGAACTCGCGGAACCGCTCCGCCAGTTCTCCGGCCTTGGCATGCCGGAACCAGATCAGATCGCCCGGGCGCAGCGGCTCTGCGCCGTCCCGGTAGCGCACCGGCGTCTGCACCTCCCCCGCCCCTTCCCGCGGCAGGAGCTGCCCGCCTGAGGGCCAGATCGGCTGCGGCAGCCGGTCCGGCCCCGCTTCGCCGGATGCGATATAGCCTCCGCCGTAGCAGGTATAGATGCCGGGCGCGGCCACCCGGACCACCGGCAGGGCAAAGACGGCCGCCGGCCGCAGCGGCAGATCCGCGTAGCCGTCGAACAGCGCCGGCGCATAGAACGCCGACCCGGCCGTCAGCTCCGTGACAGACTCGTCGGACGCCGTGAAGCGCAGGCTGCCGCTGCCGCCGCCGTTGACGAAGCGGAGCTGGTGGCCTTCGCGCCGCAGCGCGCGCACGATCGCCGCCCGTCGCTCCGCCACCTCGGCCGCGGAGCGACGCTTCAGATAGCGGATGGCGGCGCTCATCAGCCTCTGCCCGGGCTTCGCGTCGGGAACGCCCGCCAGCTGCGCTTCATAGCCCATCATGCCGGCCAGCCGCAGATGCGGGGAGCGGCGGATCGCATCCGCCAGCTCCAGCGCGGAAGCTGCGCTGCGCAGCGGCGAACGGCGCACGCCGAAGTGCAGGCCGCCGAACGCGGAGGACATGTCGATATCGAGACAAATATCGAAGCAGATCTGCTGCTCGCGCGCGGCTTGCTCCGCGGCCCGCAGCTGGCTGCCGTCATCCGCCATCAGGACGATCTCCTTCCCTTGGCGGCGCAATCCGGCCAAGCGGGCCAAGGCGGGCCGATCCAGCGTCGGATAGCCCATCAGCACGTCGGAGACGCCTGCCTCCAGGAGAGCGGCGGCTTCCTGCGGATGGTAGCACATGACGCCCTGGAAGCGGGGATGCAGCGCCAGCAGATGCTTGATCGCCTGGACTCATCGCAGCGATTTGGTGGCCAGACGCACCGGCTTCTGTCCGCTCAGCCGAAGCACCTGGCCCGCATTATGTTCCAGCGCATCCAGGTCGAGACAGGCGAACGGCATGCCGGCGGCGGCCGCTCGTGCCGCTTCCCGGTTCTCGCTCCCATAGCTTCCGGCGTGCGCGGAACTGTCCATGCTCTCTCCCCCTTTCGTCAAGCTTGCCTCCAGGCCGACTCAACCGGCTCAAGTTATCGCTAATATATTCCGGGTGGCGGGGAACGATTCTCTCTTATTTTCTCTCTTTTTTGGGAGGTTCCCGCCGGCGGCAGCGTTTCCTTCGAACCCGATCCGGCTTGGCCGCAAGCGCTCAGTGACGCTTTAAACCGCTAGAAAAAGAAAGGCAGTTGTGATAGACTCTATAGAAATACTCAAGCACTTATGAGAGGTATCATTCCAATCCCGGCAGTCGGGTAGCAAGAGATGGAGGTTCACACAAAATGACAGCCAAAAAGAAAATGCGTTCAGACATGATTAAGAAGGGCTTCGATCGTGCGCCTCACCGCAGTCTGCTGCGTGCAGCGGGCGTGAAGGAAGAGGACTTTGACAAGCCGTTCATCGCGGTATGCAACTCGTATATCGACATCATTCCCGGCCACGTCCATTTGCAGGAATTCGGCAAGATTGTCAAGGAAGCGATCCGGGAAGCGGGCGGCGTGCCGTTCGAATTCAATACAATCGGGGTGGACGACGGGATTGCGATGGGCCATATCGGCATGCGGTACTCGCTGCCAAGCCGCGAGATTATCGCCGATTCGGTAGAGACGGTCGTCTCGGCCCACTGGTTCGACGGAATGGTCTGCATTCCGAACTGCGACAAGATTACGCCGGGCATGATTATGGGCGCGCTGCGCGTCAACATTCCGACGATCTTCGTCAGCGGCGGTCCGATGAAGGCGGGCAAAGATTCCTCCGGACGTTCGATCTCCTTGTCCAGCGTGTTCGAGGGCGTCGGCGCCTATCAAGCAGGCAAGATCGACGACAAGGGATTGATGGAGCTGGAGCAGTACGGCTGCCCTTCCTGCGGCTCCTGTTCGGGCATGTTCACCGCGAACTCGATGAACTGCCTGGCGGAAGCGCTCGGCATCGCCTTGCCTGGCAACGGCACCATTCTCGCCATATCTCCGGAACGCCGTGAATTCGTCCGCAAGTCGGCCCGACAGCTCATGAGCATTATCGAGCAGGACATCAAGCCGCGCGATATCGTCACGATGGAAGCTATCGATAACGCCTTCGCGCTCGACATGGCGATGGGCGGATCGACCAATACGGTTCTGCATACGCTCGCTATCGCGCGCGAAGCCGGATTCGAATACCCGATCGAGCGGATTAACGAGGTGGCGGCCCGCGTGCCTCATCTGGCCAAAGTAGCGCCGGCTTCCGATTATCATATTGAAGATGTGCATAATGCAGGCGGTGTCAGCGCCATTTTGAATGAATTGTTCAAGAAGGAAGGCGCCCTTCACGGCGAGTGCATCACCGTGACCGGCCGGACGCTGCGCGAAAATGTCGCCGGCTGCGAGATCGTGGATACGGATGTCATCCATTCTCTTGACAATCCTCATAGCGAGCAAGGCGGCCTGGCCGTATTGTTCGGCAACCTGGCGCCGGAAGGCGCGATCGTCAAGGTCGGCGCCGTCGATCCGTCGGTCGGCGGACGCCATGTCGGCCCGGCGATCTGCTTCGATTCCCAAGACGAGGCGCTGGCCGGAATCGCGAACGGCAAAGTGAAGGAAGGCCATGTCGTCGTCATCCGCTACGAAGGGCCGAAGGGCGGTCCCGGCATGCCGGAGATGCTCGCCCCGACATCCCAGATCGTCGGCATGGGTCTCGGCGCCAAGGTCGGTCTCATTACCGACGGCCGCTTCTCCGGCGCGTCCCGCGGCATCAGCATCGGCCATATCTCGCCGGAAGCGGCCGAAGGCGGACCGATTGCGTTCGTGGAAGACGGCGACATCATCGAGCTCGATCTGACGAACCGCAAAATCGAGCTGCAGGTGCCGGACGAGGTGCTCGAGCAGCGGCGCGCGGCGTGGAAGCCGTTCGAGCCAAAGGTCAAGACCGGCTATCTGGCCCGCTACTCCAAGCTCGTCACGAATGCGAGCCAAGGCGGAATTCTCAAAATTTAATCGCCAGAATTCGAGGGGCTGTCCGATAAACAGTTTTTTCGTGCAACGGACAGCCCTACCCCTGCTTCTAGCTGCTCAGCTTGGAGAAAAAACTGTGAAAATACAGTTTTCCATGATGACGTGTGCTCATTTACTGGAGTTCCTGCAAAACTGCATCAATTTCAGACTACTCAATATATAAAAGACAAAAATCGATGAAAATAACACTAGCGTTGCATCAATCTTTTTACGAAAATTTTCACCCTATAATTCTCTATATTTGTAACTTATTGAACTATATTCGTGGACAAAAATAAAGAAATCTCCTATTGTTGAGTTACCCTCAGCGTATCCATAAAACGCTCAACAAAGGAGATTTCTATGGATAACGTACCGAATCAAAACGTCATTTGTCAATGCCTAAAATGGTTACATGTGAATTCCACTCGAGATAAGTCATTGGACTACCGAGCCCAAAAGTTGTTTGTCGGTGCTTCGACACTCTTGTTTGTA
>NZ_LDIG01000085.1 GCF_015845845.1 Paenibacillus dendritiformis | reverse complement strand
GGGGTGAATTAACACGCGAAGTGCAACACCCGGAGTAGCTCGTCGAGTCGTTCGAACGGTGTTTTGTAGTCATAGCGTTTCCGGGGTCGGTGGTTGAGCTTGTGGGCGATGGTGTCGCAGTGCTCCTGCCGTACTTTGGCAAGGCTTCGTCGCTTGGGGAAGTACTGTCGCAGCAGGCCGTTGAGGTTCTCGTTGCTGCCGCGCTGCCACGGTCGATGTGGATAGGCGAAGTAGCAGCGTATGTCGGCGGCCCGCTCAAGCATCTTGTAGCCGTGGAACTCGGTGCCGTTGTCCCACGTGATTGTCTTGAACGGCAGGTCGCTGTCTGCGATCAGCTTGAGCGCGGCTCGATTGACCGCAGTGCTTGTGCGATGCGGCAACTTGGCAATCAGGGCAAGTCCAGTGCTACGTTCCACCAGGGTCAGGAGGCAGTCGCGCTCTGAAGCAGCGCCCATCACGGTGTCGCCCTCCCAATGTCCGACTTCGTCCCGGGCCTCGACTGTTTCGGGGCGGGTATCGATCATGGGCTTGCCTTGCAGGCGCCCCCGGTTCTCCGGGCCAAACGTGCGCTTCCGGCGGCGTTTGCCGCCATGGCGCAAGCATGACCACAGCGCACCGCCCTTCCTGGCGTCCTCCCGGATATGGCGATAGATGGTCATGTGGCTGATGCAGGCCACCGCGTTGTTGGCCGCCCAATGGGCGATCTGTTCGGGGCTCCACTGCTCATCCTGGAGCAGATCCTCAATCGCTTCATACACATAGGGGGCGTGCTGCTTCACCCGACGCGAGCGTCGGCGGCGACCGTTGGTCCGCTCCTGGGCCTTGCTGGGCCGGTAGGCGCCATCGGTGGCATGACAGGCATTGCGGCGTAGTTCGCGGCTGATCGTGCTGGGGCTACGGCCCATGATTCGGGCGATGGCCCGACCGGGCATGCCGTGTCGATTGAGGGCGCCCAAGGTGTATCGTTCGCTCTGGGTGAGCTGGCTGTACATGAGGGATCGTCTCTTGCCGGAGTGATCCCCTCCAGTCTGCCAGCTCACCTCTTCATTTCCGGGCGGCGTGGGTGTTGCACTTACTTTGTTAACTCGCGTGGCCTAACAATTCAATCAAGCCGACGCCGCTTCGCGGCGCGGCTTATTTCAAGCGTTAGGCCGCTATCGCATTGCAAAGGATGGAAGAAGCTATGAGCTACCTAGTCTTCTGTACGTTCGATCTCAAGAATGCCAGTCGTACTGATTACGACAATGCATACGAAGATCTTGAAGGTCTCGGGCTGAGTCGTGTTCAAAAGAACAACCTAAAGGGCGAGACGGTGATCCCAACCACATCGGTTATGGGTACTTACACAGGCGAAAGTTCAGCGTCTGTTCGCGACCATGTTCGCGCCAAGATCAAAGAGACATTCAAGGCGCGAGGCCTCAAGTCAGAAATATTCGTAGTTGTTGGAAGCAATGGCACATGGGGAGCAACAACGACATGACGCGGCCTAACAATTCGTTCAAGCCGATGCCGCTTCGCGGCACGGCTTAACTCAAGCGTTAGGCGCCAATCCAACTATCGTCGCAACCTGATATGGCATTCAACGAACTTGAAACAAAGCGACTGGAGAAGGTTGTCGGCGCGTTCATCGATCAGCGTCGACCGCCGCCGCACATCCGGCCGAAGCTCGATCTTGGCTTTCGCATCAGTGGCCAGAGTGTTGAGATCTTTGAGGTTCGCCCTCGCTGGGAGGGGGCGCCTGGCGAGACTATGGAAAATCCAGTCGCAAAGGCCACTTACGTCAGGACCCAAGAGCTCTGGCGTGTCTTCTGGATGCGTGCAGATCTAAAGCGGCATGGCTATCCGCCGGTGCCGCGAGTCGGAAGCATCGAGAAGTTCCTGGCACTAGTAGATGAGGACAAGCATGCTTGCTTCTTCGGCTAGCATTGGCGCCTAACCATGCGTTCAAGCCGACCCCGCTTCGTTCCACAAACCACATGGCAGGTACAGTTTGCCATATGGTTTGCTCCACTACGCGGCGCGGCTTAACTTAGGTGTTAGGCCGCTAATGAATACTGCCGCAACTGAAACATTCGATGATGGTGATGCCCCATACCTTGCTTGGCTGCGTGAGCACCCTGATGGCTATGTGCTTACGCGCCGCAGAGGCAAGTCTGACGACTATCTTGTTCTGCATCGTGCCTGTTGCGACAGGATTCGCACTTACACACAAATGGCTCGTCCCGGCGGCTTCACGGAGCGCCGCTACATCAAGATCTGCTCTGGCTCGCTTGCTGCTCTGCAAGACTACGCTCGCGGCAAGGGCGGCCGTCCAGACGGTTCGTTCAGTAGCAAGTGTCGGTCGTGTAGCCCATAGTCATGTCATCGGGTACGCGGGGTGAATTAACACGCGAAGTGCAACACCCGGAGTAGCTCGTCGAGTCGTTCGAACGGTGTTTTGTAGTCATAGCGTTTCCGGGGTCGGTGGTTGAGCTTGTGGGCGATGGTGTCGCAGTGCTCCTGCCGTACTTTGGCAAGGCTTCGTCGCTTGGGGAAGTACTGTCGCAGCAGGCCGTTGAGGTTCTCGTTGCTGCCGCGCTGCCACGGTCGATGTGGATAGGCGAAGTAGCAGCGTATGTCGGCGGCCCGCTCAAGCATCTTGTAGCCGTGGAACTCGGTGCCGTTGTCCCACGTGATTGTCTTGAACGGCAGGTCGCTGTCTGCGATCAGCTTGAGCGCGGCTCGATTGACCGCAGTGCTTGTGCGATGCGGCAACTTGGCAATCAGGGCAAGTCCAGTGCTACGTTCCACCAGGGTCAGGAGGCAGTCGCGCTCTGAAGCAGCGCCCATCACGGTGTCGCCCTCCCAATGTCCGACTTCGTCCCGGGCCTCGACTGTTTCGGGGCGGGTATCGATCATGGGCTTGCCTTGCAGGCGCCCCCGGTTCTCCGGGCCAAACGTGCGCTTCCGGCGGCGTTTGCCGCCATGGCGCAAGCATGACCACAGCGCACCGCCCTTCCTGGCGTCCTCCCGGATATGGCGATAGATGGTCATGTGGCTGATGCAGGCCACCGCGTTGTTGGCCGCCCAATGGGCGATCTGTTCGGGGCTCCACTGCTCATCCTGGAGCAGATCCTCAATCGCTTCATACACATAGGGGGCGTGCTGCTTCACCCGACGCGAGCGTCGGCGGCGACCGTTGGTCCGCTCCTGGGCCTTGCTGGGCCGGTAGGCGCCATCGGTGGCATGACAGGCATTGCGGCGTAGTTCGCGGCTGATCGTGCTGGGGCTACGGCCCATGATTCGGGCGATGGCCCGACCGGGCATGCCGTGTCGATTGAGGGCGCCCAAGGTGTATCGTTCGCTCTGGGTGAGCTGGCTGTACATGAGGGATCGTCTCTTGCCGGAGTGATCCCCTCCAGTCTGCCAGCTCACCTCTTCATTTCCGGGCGGCGTGGGTGTTGCACTTACTTTGTTAACTCGCGTGGCCTAACAATTCA
>NZ_LDIG01000084.1 GCF_015845845.1 Paenibacillus dendritiformis | reverse complement strand
CCGCCACAGCGCGACGAGGCCCTGGCGGTCCAGGTACCGGGGATGGAGGGACCAGAGGCGCACCGGGCTATGCCAGGCGCCGCAGGGGCGCGCTGCACGGCGCGCCCTGCGCCGGGATCCCGGGCCATCCCTCGTTCCGGACTGCCACCCCGGCCATGGCGACGCTCCTGATTGCCAGCCCCCAGCATGGACCGCCGGGGCGCCCGCAGCGGACCCGATCCGGCCGGTGCAGGATTTTTTCCAGCGCCTTGATTCTCCGGAGGGCGGTGCGCGGTCGCAGCCGGGTTTTCTGCAGGCTGGCAGCCAAGCAGGAACGCAGCGGCAAGGGCGGCTCGGAGCATTCGGAAGGCCTGGACATGGAGGAGTCCTCAGGCCGCAGCCGGGGCTTCGTGCTGCAGGATGTTGACGAGCCTGCCCAGGGGATCCAGAACGTAGAACCGGCGAACGCCCCAAGGCTCGACAACCGGACCGTATTCAATGCGGATCCCCGCGTCCTGGACTCTGCGAAGCGCCTCCGCAAGATCGTCCACCTCGATCGACAGCTCGGGGACGGGAGTGCCCGAACCGCCCTGGCTGGCGAAGCTGAGCTGCACCGTCGTTGATGCGGAGCCATAGGTGCGCAGCCACCCATGGTCCATGACCACATCGAGACCGGGAATCCCGCGATAGAAGAAGTCCACCGCTGCGATGTCCGCGGTTGCCACGTTGGCAACGATCCGCTGGAATTTCACTGATCCTCCAAGGACCTCCTTGCGCGGCCTGGATGATGAAATGGACTCCTCCCGCGTCGCCAAGCGGCCTCGTGGGCCACACTGAGCCTGCGGTTTCAGTCAACGGGAGCACCGGAGGAGTCCACGCCATGCATGCTACGACCGTCGCAGCTGATTTGGCAAAACATGTTTCCGAGCTGGCCTGCGCCAGTCCTTCCCCAAGCGACTGAAGCCTCGCCGTTCGAGCGGCTCGACGAACCCTTCCGGGCGTTGCACTTCGCGCGTCAATTCACCCCTTCATCCGGAAAGTGCGCGGCCTGGAGGATTTCCCATTGCTTAAGAATCCCAACCCTCTTGCCGATGTCTTGCTCGCCGTTGAGTGCGGAGAATGTGGCGATATAGCCGCTTCTCAGCGCCTCGAAGGATGGAGTGCTCAACTCGGCTTCAATCCAGCGCAGCTCTTCGCTCGAAGGTTCACTCAGGAAGCCCTCTATCTCCCCGAGGTAGCTTTCCTGATGGCGATTGGAGGGATGCCAGGCATCCGGGGCCTCGAACTTCCGCCCGATCAGGTGCGGCAGGAGGAATATGTTGCTCAGCATGGTTCCAAGAAGCCTGGTCCTGGCCTTGTCCATCTCTCCGCAGCGATATGCTGCAAGCGCGCTGTACAAGTTGAACACCGGCTCGCCGACATCGTCCGGAAACTCCTCGTAGAACCAGTCAAAAGCCTCAGCCGACCTTTGCAGGTCGCCGGATAGAAGGAAATTGACTCCGATGCGATAGCGCCGCCCGGCGCCATCATTGATGTAGCCAAAGGCAGACTTCTCTTTTTCCAGCTCACGAGCGGCGCGATTCGCACGATCGCGAAACGTCTGCTTTTCCGTAGATGTCACGTAAATCCCACCCGAATGATGGCGCCTGTGTCAAACCGGGACGCAGCGGCTTCGGCTTGAGCGCATTGTCATCCCTGCGGCCTGGACGAGCGAATTATGCGCATGACCCTACGTATTGACTGCCATGCAATAGTGAGTCCAACGACTAAGGTTACGATGCCTGCAACAAGCCATTTTGTGGAAAATCCTTCAACGGACTCGCAGTGAGCCACGCAGGCAACCGGCTCGATATGCACCAGATCGGCTCCCTGGAGGGCCCACAGTACGCCAAGGCCTGTCAGCAGTACCCCAAGCGCCCCGGCCAGTCCCCACAGAATCTTTGCCATTTCCATCTCCTCCCACTCTCTTGTCCACGGAGTTGAACAGCATTGAACCGCCCCGGCTTTCCTGGAGGCCGTTTGGTTTGAGTCAGGCCGCTTCGGCCTGACCAGCTTGTTGCCAATGGTAAGCTGCCTCGGCTTTCGCTGCCGGGATGCGCCCGATCGGCCCCAGCAGTCGCTTGCGGTTATACCAGCGCACAGCGTCACGAACTGCAACGGCCTTCCTCCGTGATGAACTCGCCAGGGTGGGGAGGGTTATACATGGCCATCAGTGATAACCCTCTACTCCAGAACGTAGGCGTTCCCGTCCTGGAACTCGAACGTCAGCCGCCAGTTGCCATTGACCGTGATGGACCAGCGCCCGCAGAGGTTACCTTTGAGCGGATGCAGCCGGAAGCCGGGGGATGTCCATACCCTCGACGGCCCGCGCAGTATCCAAGACGGCTAGCTGCATCCGGAGCCGTTTTGCGTGATCGGCCTGGATGCCCGAAGTGCCGCCGGTATCAAAGAACTTGCGCAGGCCTTTGTGCCGGAACCGCTTTACCATGCAGGGAGTGCATCATGTTGCGCATCACGCAACAAGCGGCGACCCAACGCCAATTACAGGAATTCACCCCTTTGTTTTCCTGGCACGAGAGGGGAGCTTCCGCTTACGGAGCAGACGCTCCGAACGCATTACATACAAGATAAAGACCTTGCGTCCATCAAAGCGATAGAACACCCGACAAGGAGGCTCAACTACTTGACGATAGCGGGAACGCCCCAGTTCCGGAGGGCGTGTTCCGCTTTCAGGATGATCTTCCAGCTGTTCGACGTGGTCGAGAACGCGTTTGACAAGCTCAGACGCGGCGACTGGATCTTCCAGTGCAATGTAGTCTGCGATAGCTTCCAGATCACTTAGCGCCGGCTCTGTCCAGACTATTTCAGCCATCGCGCGAGACGCTTCTTGGCTTGAGCATGAGTAGCCGCACGACCCTCCGCGATCGCCTGCTCTCCTCGGGCGATGCCTTCAAGCACAGCCATACGCCGCTCCATGAGCTGATAGCTCTCAACGTCTACCAGGTAAGCGCTTGGCAGGCCGTGCTGAGTGATGAGGATTGGCTCCTTGTCCCGCTCCAAGTCTGAGAGCAGATCGGTAGCCTGGCGCTTGAGGGTAGTGACGAGTTCGGTACGCATGAAGTGACACTACAGTATCACTTTGAACCGTGCAAGTGCTTGGTGACAGGCCTGACACTCAAGTTAATCCGAATTGCAGCGTGTCGCCGGCAACATGGCACGCTCTTCCTGCCACATTGTTGGCGAAGCGATGCAATCCGGCTTGAACAACTGTCAGACGCCGCTGGCAGCAGCATCGTCACATCAACCATTCAAAATCTGATCGTATCTCTTGCTCGTTGATTGACAACACAGCCTCCGTGCCCCGTACCGTGAATTTGAATGGGGGCACCAACCCATCACTTCCGTCATAGACGAGCGTCAATTGATGATTGAATTCGAAGTCCTGAACCGAAACTCCACCGGCTAAGCGTACATACGCTCGCTCACCCGGCGCCTGGAATCTAACCGCAGAGATCGTAGATTTGGCCCGGGGTCCCTCTCCAACTTGTACGACATCCATTTCTATCGCATAGCCACCTCCCCCGTGACTAAGGAAATGACTTGCCTTAACCGGCACAAATATCCAGAAGCAGGCGAGGAACCCAAACATAATCCTGAAGAGCAGTCTCGTCATAGATAAGAGTGCCGAACGCCTGAATTAAGCCGCGCCGCGAAGCGGCGTCGGCTTGAATGAATTGTTAGGCCACGCGAGTTAACAAAGTAAGTGCAACACCCACGCCGCCCGGAAATGAAGAGGTGAGCTGGCAGACTGGAGGGGATCACTCCGGCAAGAGACGATCCCTCATGTACAGCCAGCTCACCCAGAGCGAACGATACACCTTGGGCGCCCTCAATCGACACGGCATGCCCGGTCGGGCCATCGCCCGAATCATGGGCCGTAGCCCCAGCACGATCAGCCGCGAACTACGCCGCAATGCCTGTCATGCCACCGATGGCGCCTACCGGCCCAGCAAGGCCCAGGAGCGGACCAACGGTCGCCGCCGACGCTCGCGTCGGGTGAAGCAGCACGCCCCCTATGTGTATGAAGCGATTGAGGATCTGCTCCAGGATGAGCAGTGGAGCCCCGAACAGATCGCCCATTGGGCGGCCAACAACGCGGTGGCCTGCATCAGCCACATGACCATCTATCGCCATATCCGGGAGGACGCCAGGAAGGGCGGTGCGCTGTGGTCATGCTTGCGCCATGGCGGCAAACGCCGCCGGAAGCGCACGTTTGGCCCGGAGAACCGGGGGCGCCTGCAAGGCAAGCCCATGATCGATACCCGCCCCGAAACAGTCGAGGCCCGGGACGAAGTCGGACATTGGGAGGGCGACACCGTGATGGGCGCTGCTTCAGAGCGCGACTGCCTCCTGACCCTGGTGGAACGTAGCACTGGACTTGCCCTGATTGCCAAGTTGCCGCATCGCACAAGCACTGCGGTCAATCGAGCCGCGCTCAAGCTGATCGCAGACAGCGACCTGCCGTTCAAGACAATCACGTGGGACAACGGCACCGAGTTCCACGGCTACAAGATGCTTGAGCGGGCCGCCGACATACGCTGCTACTTCGCCTATCCACATCGACCGTGGCAGCGCGGCAGCAACGAGAACCTCAACGGCCTGCTGCGACAGTACTTCCCCAAGCGACGAAGCCTTGCCAAAGTACGGCAGGAGCACTGCGACACCATCGCCCACAAGCTCAACCACCGACCCCGGAAACGCTATGACTACAAAACACCGTTCGAACGACTCGACGAGCTACTCCGGGTGTTGCACTTCGCGTGTTAATTCACCCC
>NZ_LDIG01000083.1 GCF_015845845.1 Paenibacillus dendritiformis | reverse complement strand
AGCGTAATTGACAATGCTCCCGAGGTAGACAGGGTCAGTTCTTGTTCGGACATGTCCACGCCGCTTCCTTGCGCATGTCTCCATACTTTCACGTCCGGCTCTCCTTGCGCGTGGCGATGCTGCCGCGAGTCCATGACATAGGCTTCCTGTTCCCGGCTCGTCGGCAAGTAAAGCTCCACCCGCTCCCCAACTTCCGGCATATCATACCAGCCACTATGTTCTTCCGCTGCATAGCGGGTGGCCACCGGGAACCAGCATGCTTTCGCCGGGTCCTGTTTGGGGTCGATATCCAGTTGGAGTTGCACCATGTCTTGATGTACCTGTAACACGCTGCCCGTCAGCGCAATCCCCGCAGCTTGATCGTTTTCATAACGGGCAAGACGAATATCCTGTTCAGCCTGGAGATCATAACGAGTACGCAGCAGGCCGTCCTCCAGCCGTGTCACGGCCCGAACGACGACGAGTTCCTTGCCTAATCCGATCGGTAACGCAATGATATCTCCCAGCGCATAGTATTGCAGGCTTTCGATCACGTAGGTCACATATGAGCCTGCCCGTTGTCCCGGCTTCCCCGCCTCCAGATCATGGAACGTTCTCCGTACCTGGTAACTTGCATCCCGTTCCATCTTGTACCGTTTGCCTTCCGGTAGCCCGAAGAACACTTTGGGCGACGCTGCCGTTACCTCCGGCACCAGCACGGACCCAAAGCGAGAGGCAAGGCGCTTTAAAAACGCCCAATCCGTCTCCTCATATTGTAAAACAAAAGTGCCCAGTTCGGCATCATTCGTTACGGTATCAATGGCATCTCCATACTTGTATTTCCGAATCATCGTGGTGACCAGATCCGCGTAGGTACGATGAATATCCTGATAGGAACGCTTCTTTATCTGGATATCCATCTGATACGAATGCGATGCGGCTTCCAGCTCGAACGTATACACGCCCCGAATGCAATGCACGGATAGTCGCGTAACGATGCCGTGGAACAATCGTCTCCGTGATTGTCCCTGCTCATCCAATTGACGGATAACGATCGGTTCCTCTTCCATGTTCTGTCCAATGCATGTGGCTCCCTGTTCTTCCGACAGCATGCCGCTTACCGTTAAATAGGCGTGATCGTTGATGGTCCTTGTAATTTGAAGCTTCTCTATATGCTGAGGCTGAAAGGAACCGTAGAAACGCAGACTTTCATACCCGATTCCGTTATGTACTACACTCAAGTGAGTTCATGTCTCCTTCCGGCTCTCGAAACTTGACGGCTTGGAAACAGAACCTTAATCCAACTCCTACCCGTCATTTTCGATTTGGATATGACCACAATATAGACACTGTAGGGTGCAGTTCTGCGTCAAGGCAGGCTGCCCCTCGATCTTCACATCACTTTTCCCGTTCAGCCATGGCATAGTCAGCACCGGAACACACGGAGCCTTCTTCACGCCATA
>NZ_LDIG01000082.1 GCF_015845845.1 Paenibacillus dendritiformis | reverse complement strand
TCGAAATCCAGTCCGCAAAACCACAAATAGCCCGCATGCATGGGCAGCAGTTGATACAATTCCCGTTCGGAGTGGTTGAACAAATACGAAAGCAGCATCAGTCGAACCATTCGCTCCGGGTCAGCCGCCGGGCGACCGGTGCGTTCCGTATATAGCGGCGCTACCCAATCATGGACGATGGATAAATCAAGCACCTCGTTGATTTGACGCAGGATGTGCTTTTTCGGCACGAGTTCATCCATATCCACGAATTGAAACATCTGAGGCTGGACAGCCGATGACTTATAGGCTTTCATGTTCAATCACTCTCTCGATTATTTGTTACAGTACAAATTCGACAAAACCGTGGGAAAGACCTGTTTAAGCGGACTTTTTCACCAGACTTTTAATGATTTCCTGATCAAGAGCATTGTCGCTAATATCGAATTCTTCCATATTTCCTCTGTCAGCAGCAATAGATCGTGGAAATGCTCCGAATCCTCCTACTAACTCATGATGATGAATACTAATTCGCCCCCCACCTCGTTCAAACAATTTGATAAAAGGTTCATATATATCGGGATATTTAAGAGCAATTGGATGTTGTTTATCAATCAAAACACACCATTCAATATAACCGAAACAAATCAGCTTGAAGACCGATAAATTTACCTCCTTAAGATTTGGACAGATTGATAGAACAGTTGAGTCCGTATAATTGTGTAAAATAGCTTCTTCCAATAAATGAAGAGAGCCATATTCAAACCCCTCAAGTAGAATGTAGTTGCTGACACAACAAACTAGTGAGGTGGATTTGAAAATGGCTCAATATCAGATTAACGTAGATTCGAATATTTTGCATCAATTATTTATTGGAGATAGTAAGGATGCGGGAGTAGCCAAGCTGCTGGAATCCGTATTGAATCAAGTCTTACAAGCGCAGGTGACCGAACAGTTGGATGCAGAACGTTATGAGCGGGCAGAGGAGCGCAAGGGATATCGAAATGGGACATACCCGCATAAGCTCACAACACGTGTAGGCACACTTACGCTTCATATTCCACGTATCCGGGATGGCAAGTTCTCTACGGATTTATTTGCCCGATACCAACGAAGTGAGCAAGCTTTTGTATTAGCCTTAATGGAGATGGTTGTCAATGGTGTCTCTACTCGCAAGGTGTCGCAGATTACCGAGGAGCTGTGTGGCGCCGAATTCTCAAAGTCTACGGTGAGCGAGTTATGCAAGAAGCTCGATCCCATCGTACAAGCTTGGAGCCATCGTCCACTTGGTGACAGTCAGTTTCCATTTGTGCTGGTAGACGCCATGTACTTGAAGGTACGTGAAGACGGTCGTGTACGCTCTCGTGGACTTCTGATCGCAACAGGAGTCAATACCGACGGAACACGAGAAGTGCTTGGGCACATGCTCGGCGATTCGGAATCGGAAGAGACGTGGGGGGCCTTCTTCCAGGAACTGAAGCAGCGCGGGTTACGGGGTGTGGATTACATCGTCTCGGACCAGCATGGCGGGCTTGTGCGTGCGATCCGTCAGCATTTTCAGGGGG
>NZ_LDIG01000081.1 GCF_015845845.1 Paenibacillus dendritiformis | reverse complement strand
TCTGCATGCGAGCGCTATGCGCTGCTGTAGAACCAAGCGATTGTTCAACGGTATGGAATCGAAAGAGACTGCTGTAGCGCTGTTTGGGGCCGACAAATTCATACATCCATACAAATCCGGCTTCGCAGTGTTTACAGAACATGCGAATGGAGGGCACGTGCAGATAGGTTTTTTTCTCGAACACGGGAAGATGTCGGACGATCCGTATGCCATTGCTTCCTTTGCGGATGACATTTTGATCCGACCCACAGCACGGACAGCATTGCTTTTCGCTGATGGGGAAAGCTTCTATGTGAAGTTCATCGGCATCGATGGACAGGATTTGGCGGATTTTTAGCTCTGGTATGTCGAGCAATTCATTGATATACTGGTTTTGCATCTGTCTATTCCTTTTTTGTTGTTCGGTGAGACTTACAACATTACAGGATTAGCAGATGTTTTTCCATTTTCAGCCTGAGATTATTTCGTCAAGCACTGATTACGGTTTTGAGCCTCATTTAGTAAGTTAATTTTCTTCAGCAGACTTGGCGATTGCTTTCGTTTCATGAACCGTACCATATGGATGCTCTGGCGGCGCATAGATAACGTAAATTTTAAGTGGTTTATTTCCTGTATTGGTTACATTGTGCCATTTTCCAGCAGGTATCATAATTGCATAGTCATCATAGGCCATTGCTCGAAAATCTAATTTATCTTTGCGATCACCCATTTGAACAAGGCCCTGACCTTCCTCAATACGTATGAATTGATCAGTTGTCGGATGGACTTCTAAACCGATGTCATCTCCAACATTAATACTCATCACAGTCACTTGAAAGTGTTTCCCTGTCCATAAAGCGGTACGGTAAGTAGTATTTTGCTTAGTAGCTTGGTCAATATTCACTACAAATGGCCTTGATCCATAATCTCTTAATTTGATGTTTCTAAAATAAGGATTCCAGTTGTTATTGTACCAATTATAATAATGAGGATTCAAAGTATTGCCCCATGTGTTGTTACTCCAGTTGTCATGCATAGGATAATGCCATTGATTATGATAGTAAGAATTACGGTACATGTTCATTCTCCTAGTTGAGTCCGTATAATTGTGTAAAATAGCTTCTTCCAATAAATGAAGAGAGCCATATTCAAACCCCTCAAGTAGAATGTAGTTGCTGACACAACAAACTAGTGAGGTGGATTTGAAAATGGCTCAATATCAGATTAACGTAGATTCGAATATTTTGCATCAATTATTTATTGGAGATAGTAAGGATGCGGGAGTAGCCAAGCTGCTGGAATCCGTATTGAATCAAGTCTTACAAGCGCAGGTGACCGAACAGTTGGATGCAGAACGTTATGAGCGGGCAGAGGAGCGCAAGGGATATCGAAATGGGACATACCCGCATAAGCTCACAACACGTGTAGGCACACTTACGCTTCATATTCCACGTATCCGGGATGGCAAGTTCTCTACGGATTTATTTGCCCGATACCAACGAAGTGAGCAAGCTTTTGTATTAGCCTTAATGGAGATGGTTGTCAATGGTGTCTCTACTCGCAAGGTGTCGCAGATTACCGAGGAGCTGTGTGGCGCCGAATTCTCAAAGTCTACGGTGAGCGAGTTATGCAAGAAGCTCGATCCCATCGTACAAGCTTGGAGCCATCGTCCACTTGGTGACAGTCAGTTTCCATTTGTGCTGGTAGACGCCATGTACTTGAAGGTACGTGAAGACGGTCGTGTACGCTCTCGTGGACTTCTGATCGCAACAGGAGTCAATACCGACGGAACACGAGAAGTGCTTGGGCACATGCTCGGCGATTCGGAATCGGAAGAGACGTGGGGGGCCTTCTTCCAGGAACTGAAGCAGCGCGGGTTACGGGGTGTGGATTACATCGTCTCGGACCAGCATGGCGGGCTTGTGCGTGCGATCCGTCAGCATTTTCAGGGGG
>NZ_LDIG01000080.1 GCF_015845845.1 Paenibacillus dendritiformis | reverse complement strand
GAGTCTGTAAAATAGTTTGTGTAAACTCCAAAACCTATTAAAATGGAACTAATAGAAAGGTTGGGAGAACACATGGGACTATGGACGAAAGAGCAACTACGAGCGTTTATTAAAGAGAACAAGCTCATGACCGCGAAAGATGCGCAAAACGCCTTGAAGGATCTGTTCGCCGAGACGATTCAGGAAATGCTGGAGGCCGAGATGGACACGCATCTGGGCTATGAGAAGCATGAGAAAGCGGAGAAGACCACCTCCAATTCACGCAATGGCAAGAGCCGCAAGAAGATCACCAGTGAGTATGGGGAGCAAGAGATTTCGGTGCCCCGCGACCGGCAAGGTGAGTTCGAGCCACTGGTGGTGAAAAAGTATCAGTCGAACGTGACCGGCATTGAGGATCAGATCATTGCGCTCTATGCCAAGGGCGTAAGCACACGGGAGATTCAGGATCATCTCCAGCAGCTATACGGCATTGAGGTGTCCCCTACGCTTATCTCCAATGTCACCAACAAGATCATGCCCCTGGTCAAAGAATGGCAAAACCGGCCGCTGCAAAGCGTGTATGCCGTTGTATTTTTGGACGCCATTCACTTTAAAGTGAAGCAAGATGGCGCCATCGTCAATAAGGCGGCTTACATGGTCATCGGCATCGATTTGGATGGCAACAAGGATGTTCTGGGCATCTGGATCGGCGAGAATGAATCTGCAAAGTTCTGGCTGAGCGTGCTGAATGAGTTGAAGAATCGCGGCGTACAGGACATTCTCATTACGTGTGTGGACAACCTGACCGGCTTCTCGCAGGCCATCACCGCATGCTATCCACAGACGGAGATTCAGAAATGCATCATTCATCAGATTCGCAATTCAACGCGCTATGTGTCCTACAAGGACCTAAAGAAGGTCACTGCCGATCTGAAGCCGATCTACAAGGCGAGCACGGAAGAAGCCGCTCTTGTGGAATTGGATCGCTTTGAAGAAGTCTGGGGAACGAAGTACCCGCTCATTATCCGTTCCTGGCGCAACAATTGGGATGAGCTCGCGACCTTCTTCAAGTTTCCGCCAGAGATCCGTAAGTTGATTTATACCACAAACATCATCGAGAGCTACCATCGCCAACTTCGCAAAGTGACCAAGGGCAAGAGCATCTTCCCGACGGACGAGGCGTTGCTGAAGATGCTGTACCTGGCGACGATGGATGTGACTCGCAAATGGACGGGGCGCGTGCAGAACTGGGGACAAATCCTCCTCCAGCTCTCCATCTTCTTCCCGGATCGGGTCGGACAACATTTAAGCTAAGGGGCGAACCGCCCCCGAGGGGGCTTCATCATCAATGCGTTTACACAAAACTCTTGACAGACCCTAGAAATGCTGCATTTTTGCAGTTTTCAGGAAAGTTTGGCCAGATAGGGCAGCCCTAGTGAGCTTAGTTTACTTGTTACACATTCACTTGATTCACTAAGCAATACTTAGCTTACTCGTTACGCGTTCACTCGATTCACTTAGCACACTCAGTTCACTCGTTACGCGTTCACTCGGTTCACTTAGCACACTCAGTTCACTCGTTACGCGTTCACTCGGTTCACTTAGCACACTCAGTTCACTCGTTACGCGTTCACTCGGTTCACTTAGCACACTCAGTTCACTCGTTACGCGTTCACTCGGTTCATCTTAGCGCACCCAGTCTACTCATTGCTCGTTCACTCGGTCCACTTAGCACACTCAGTTCACTCGTTACGCATTCACTCGGTCCACTTAGCACACTCAGTTCCTCAGCAACTTAGTATACTCAGTACATTCAGTTCGCTTAACCCATTCAGATCAAGTCAATTAAAGCAATTCAATCTCGGCCGACTCAAGCAACTTCAAACCCAATTCAATCCCAATCCATCCAAAGCAATCTAGCCAACTGAAGCGGCTCAAAGCAAATCAAGCTCTGTAAATGCAATCTCAATCAACTCCGTGCAGCTCAACGAGGGTAGCGTAAAGCTCCCCCCGTTTCCCGCCTCTTGTCTGGCCAGGAAGCCGGATAGCTCCCGGCTTCCTCGTCTTCGTCCATCATCAGTGCGTATAGGCGGACACGTTGCTGCTGTCAACCGCTTCGTGCAGCGCCGCGTTCAGGCCGCTGGCGATAATGTTGGCCATATCCTCCATGAATTCGTCGACTTCCTTCGGCGTCACGATCAGATCATGGCCAAGCGGCTCCAGCACTTCTTTCACCAGCAGCAGCCGGTCCTGCTCGCCGATCTCATCGAGAATGCCGAGGATGTGCCGGGTCTGATTGGTCTCCTGCTTGAAGTGCTCCCGCATCATTTCGAAGGCGTTGTTCACGATGGTCGAAGCGTAGCATACGGTCGGCACGCCGATGGCAATGCACGGCACCCCGAGAATCTCCCGGGTCAGCCCGCGCCGCTTGTTCCCGATGCCGGAGCCGGGGTGAATTCCGATATCGGCAATCTGGATCGTCGTATTGACCCGCTCCAGCGCTTTGGAGGCGAGCGCATCGATCGCGATGATCAGATCGGGGCGGATTTGATCGACGATGCCTTGCACGATATCGCTTGACTCGATCCCCGTCACGCCGAGCACGCCGGGAGCGACGGCGCTGACCTCACGGTAGCCGGGGCTGACTTGGTCCGGCATTACCTCGAAGTAATGACGGGTGACCAGCACATTCTCGACGACGAGCGGCCCAAGCGCATCGGGAGTCACATTCCAGTTCCCGAGACCGACGATCAGCACCTTCGAGGAAGATCCAATCCCGATTTCTTCGAGGAAAGAAGCGAACAGCTTCGCGAACGATGCGGCGACGCGGTCCTGAAGGTCGGAATCTTTGCGCCGCAAGCCCGGCACTTCAATCGTGATGTAACGTCCCGGGATGCGGCCGATGGCGCGTGAGCCTTCCTCCGTCTGCACATGAATCCGCGTTATTTTGATGCCGCGATCCTCCTCGACATGCTCCTGCACTCCGGGAATGGAGGCGGCGCGATCAGGGGATGCCATTTCCCTGGATTCCAACGCCAAATCGGTACGAACCGAATAATTGCGCAAATCCGCCGTCATAAGTCTACCTCCCAAAAGTTCCATTTTGCAGATATTGTGTCTGATGGAGGCCAACTTTATGCGGCAGCAGCGGAAATATCGCTTACCGATGCCTATTTGCAAATTGGGAGACCGCGGCAAACATATTGCTTTTTAGGGTATGTCATGCTAGAATATTTTAAGTTGTGAATCTATCTCATGCTGATCTGGAAATGGTATAGATTCGATTTGTCGCACTACGATGCAACGGAGGTGAATGCAATGCCTAACATTAAATCCGCTGTGAAACGCGTAAAAACGAACGACAAGCGCCGTCTGTTGAACGCTTCTCAGAAGTCCGCACTTCGTACGGCTGTCAAAGCAGCTGACGCTGCATTGGCTAACAATGAAGTGGAAACTGCCAAAGGAGCTGTCGCTCTGGCTTCGAAGAAATTGGACAAAGCCGTTACAAAAGGCTTGATCCACAAAAATGCGGCTGCCCGCAAGAAGTCCCGCTTGGCACAAAAATTGAACGCTCTGCTCGCACAAGCGTAAGCAGCAGCCTTTCATACTTAAATGCAGCAAAGAAGCCCGAAGATGAACGCCTGCGCGTCCGTCTTCGGGCTTTTGTTGATGGCGGGCTAGCGGGAACCGGCCATTCCGCTCCGCGTGCGGCCCGCCGCCATCCGCATGATGAACATTTCGAGACCGAGCGTCTTGTCCACCCGCCCCGACTTCATCTCATAATCGAGCTCGGCCGCCTCGGCCAACCATCCGGCCAACACATCGGTTCCGTAGGCGCGCGCCTGTTCGGCCGCCATCTTGGCCGCATAAGGATGGATTCCGAGCTGAGAGGCCGCCTGCTGCTGCGTGAAGCTCTGGTTCGTCAGCTCCTTGACTTGAAGCATCATCCGGAGCTGCCGGACGATGAGCGCCAAAATCTTAATCGGCTCCTCCTTCTGCTTCAGCAGTTCGTGCAGGGTCCCCAATGCTTTGCCCGCCCGATGGCGAACGACATCCTCGACCAATTGGAAGACATTCTGCTCCGTGTTTTTGGGAATAAGCCCTTCAACCGTCGCCGTATCAATGACGCCGCCTTCCCCGGCGAACAAGCAGCATTTCTCAATCTCGCCCGCCAGCGCCTGCAGATTCGTCCCTACCGCGTTCAACAGAGCCGTTACCGCTTCCTCCCCGATGGAGCAGCCATGCTTGCCCGTCTCCCGCTTTACCCACTGCGCCAGCTCCTCGGCCCCCAGCGGCTGAAAAGCGAGCACCGCGGCCTTCGCCTTGGCGGTTTTGACCGTCTTCTTGCGCTCATCCAGCTTGTCCGCCTGCACCAGGAAGATGATAATGCTGGTCTCCATCGGCTGTTCCATATATTCAAGCAGCCGCTCGGTGCGATGCTCCATCTTGTCCTTCCCGGAGGCAAAAATCGAATGATCCTTGACCAGGATGCACTTCCGGGGCACAAGAAACGGCAGAGTCTCCGCTTCTTCGATGACAGCCTCGATCGGAGCTTCGGCCGTGTCCATCTTCATTATGGCCAATTCCCGGTTCTCCGGCTCGAAGACATGCTCCAGCAAATACTGAACGAATTCCTGCATTCTGTATTTTTCCGTACCGTAAAGTACATATATCGGGCGCGGCTCCCCGCGCTGGATCTCTTTAATCGCCGCTTTCATATCCAATGCCTTATGCCTCCCCCTGTCTATGCACTTCATGATAGCAAAAATTGCGGAACGCCGCAAAAAAACAAAGGGACCGGCGCAGCCCTGACGGGCGGCGCTAGTCCCTTTGTCCCATACCATCTATGATAAACGCCTGCAGCGAAGCTCTAGAAACTCCGCGCAAACGGTCACACGACGTACGGGAACGTCACTTGCTTCATTTCCTTTGATACCTCATCATACGCGCGCCGCGCCGAATGTGTGCCGCTTCCCGGGGCATAGCGCAGCCCATTTTTGACAGCACGCGAGCCTGCGGCGCCCTAGGTTGCCGGCTTGGCCGTGCCAGGCACCACGACAGGCTCCTTCTTATCGGTCTCGCTGGCGGCCGTTTCCGTCAGTCCGTTCGAAGACACGTCATAATGGAACTGGCGCACTCCGTCCGCTGTCCGCACTTTTACTTCGAGACGGCTGCTGTCCGAAGACCAGATCAGGTCCTCCGGCATGTCGGCGAATGCCAGCGTCTGCAGCTTGGTCTGCTCCGTGTCGTTGACGCCGTACAATATGAGCTGGCCGTTCTCCCATACGACCATCCATTTGCCGTCCGGCGATGTCGCTTCCTTCGACGCCGCGAACAGAGATTGACGGTTCAGATCCTTATCCGCGAACCCCATGCTGCCGGCATCGGCGCTCGAACCGTTCTCCGGGACTTCATTTTCCGGAACGGCGGCAATGGACGGCGGCATCTGGCTGTCCTGCGACACATCTTGCTCCGTGCCGGTATGCTGCTTGCCGGCCGCAGGCTCCTCGGCCTTCTTGTCTTGCTGTCCGCTCTTCTCTTGCTTCTCGGCAGGCGTTGCCACCGGCTTCCGATCCCGCTCCGGCTTCTCGCCCTTGCTCGAACGATCTGCCGCGCCGCGGCCTTCCGCCGGCTTCGGCGGCGCAATGGACGGCGCTTCCTCCTTCTTCTCTCCAGCGTTGCCTGGCGGTTGGGCCTCCTGTTGGTGCTGCTTGCCCGACGCATGATCATCGTTGCCCGTTCCGGCGTTGGCTTCCTGCGGCACCGGCTTCCCGTCCGGTTGACTGCTCCGAAGCGGCTGGCTCGAATCCGCCGCGCCGACAGATTCTTGCGCCGGCTGCCTCAATTCCGCGAAGTCGCCTGCCTGCTCCGTTGCCGTCGGCGGCTTGAACATCACCATGAATAATCCGAAGACGAGACCTGCGGCCACCACGGCTCCTGCTGAACGCCATTGCCGCTTGTGATACCATTTCTGTATCGAAGTTACGGCCTCCGGCTTCTGCCCTGGCTTCCGGGCCGCCGCATCGCTTCCCTGCCGCTCCATGGCGCCCGAAGCCCGGGAAGGCGATGCGTCCGCGGCTGCCGCCTGCTGCTTATCTATCTGCTGCAAGGAAGGCAATATCGCATCCACCAGACTGTAAGGGGGAGCGACCTTCGGAAGCTGAACCAGTTCCCGATGAATATTCTCTAACCGTTCTGCCATCTCTGCGCAGGCGGGGCATCGGCGGATATGCTCTGTCAGCAGGCTCTCTTCCGACTGCGTCAACTCACCGTCCAAGCTGCGTTGCTTCAGTTCCATCACCTCTGCACAGTTCATCCTCGTACACCACCTTTCTCATAATCTTGCAGCATCGTCTGCAGTTGTTGCCGGGCGCGAAATAGATAGGATTTGACCGTGTTCAACGGCAAATTCAAGCTATCCGCAATCTCGTTGTAGGAGAAATCTTGCAGATATCGCAGAACGACGACCGCACGATGATGTTCAGGCAGCCGATCTATTGCCTCACGTATGTCCTGAGCCACGTAGGCGGACATCACTTCCTTCTCTACACTCTCTTCCCCGACAAATACGAGGTCATGCTCATCAATCGAGACCGTCGGGCGATTGCGCCGGAATTTGTCAATGCAAATATTCGTCACAATCCGCTGCACCCATGTTTTGAACTGAGCTTTTTCCTCATAAGATTGAATTTTGGAATAAATCCGGATTAAAGCTTCTTGGGACGCGTCCAGTGCATCCTGCTCATTATTGAGGATATAATAAGCTGTCCGATACACGTATTGTTCTATTTCCCGCAAAAGAGTGATTAAAGCGTCGCGATCGCCGGATTGAGCGGCTCGTATCAGTCCCGAATCCACTACCTGTTATCCCCCTCTCTTGCATATCCATTGACGTGCCTAAGCCACAAATGGTTGCAGTGGTTCACTTCCAATTTGTAGTTTATTCTCTCATCCGCATAAATTCATCACTTAGCATAGCAAAAGATGCTTTGATTTGCATTGCATGATACAACAAGGTGACAAGCCGCAAAAAGCACGTCAGGCCGACGTGCTTGAAGCTGCTCTCTAACTCTATGGAACTATCCTATCACGCTTTGTCCGCACCTTCAAACCCTGTGCCGTCAGCCTGAACTGGATCTCTCCGTCCCAATCGGTCCGGAGCACGGGCACCTGGGCGCGCGCCAACGTGGCGAGCACGTTCGGATGCGGATGCCCGTAGCGGTTGTTGCGTCCGAGCGAGATGACGCCTGCCGCCGGCCGAATCGCTTCTATCCATTCCGGGATAGAGGACGTCCGGCTTCCATGATGCGCCACCTTGTATACGTCCACGGGCGGCAGCCGGCCTTGGTCCGCAGCTCCAGCCAGCATGCGCCGTTCTCCATCGGCTTCCACATCCCCCGGCAGCAGCATCGTCGCCTGCGCCTTGCTGCGCGGATGGGTCAGCGTCAGCAGCAGCACGAGGGAAGCGCGATTTTGATTCTTCTCGTCCGGGAGAAGACTCGCGCCGCTCTCCGCTATCGGATAGAGGACGTCGATTCGTGTCCATTCATCGACCATCCACGAATGGCCGGCATGGCCGCCTCTGATCGGGATGCGCTTCTCCAGTGCCGTCCGGTACAGCTCCCTCATCGTCGCCGAGGACTTCCACGTGCCGTTCGTAATGAAGCGGCTGACCGGAGTATGCCGCAAGACTGCCAATAGCCCGCCGGCATGATCTTGATCGGCATGCGTCAGCACGACCGCGTCCAGCCGCCGGACGCCCCGCTGCTTCAACAGGGGAACGATCACCTTCTCGCCGATCTCGAACGGCACGCGGCGTTCTCTCCATCGATCTCCCGGCCTCCGGAAATTCGCGGTTCCTCCTCCGTCGACCAGCACATGCTTGCCGGAAGCCGTTCGAATCAGAATACTGTCACCTTGGCCGACATCAATGAAGCTGACCACCGCATCTCGGCCGAGGCCATCCCGGTAGCCCCAGACAAGAAGCATGGCGAGCGGGACGGCCGCCAAGACGGAGGCGATGCGGCGGATACCTCCAAGGGAGGGCTCCACCTCCACGAATGTGCCCAGCGGCTGCGTATCTCCCTCGGTTCCCACCCGGCTGCGGGGCAACGCGCCTCCGTCTTTCGCCGTCCAGCGCCATGAAGCGAAGGCAAGACATAGACTTCCGTAGTAAGCGCCAATCCACCATATCGGGAGCTGCGGCCAGATTAAGCTCGGGCCTTCGATGGCTGCCAGCCATTCGACGATCCGGAATGTCAGCCCGTTCATCTGCGACACGATCCAGGCGAGCGGGCGCGCAGCCGGTTCATAGAGAAGACCCGCGAGGAGCGAGAGCGTTCCAGCCGGGAGCACGCCAAGACTGATAATCGGTACGAGCAGGAAGTTGGCCGCGAACGACAAGAGCGAAAATTGATGGAAATAATAGACGGTCAACGGAAAAGAGACGGCCTGGGCGACCAAGGTTACGGCGGCGGAAGAGGACAGCCACAGCGGCCAGGCCGGCAGCAGCCGCACGACCCGGGGCACCCCGATAATCAAGCCGGCGGTCACGGCGAACGACAGCTGAAAGCCGATCTGAAGCGCATAATACGGGTCCCACAGCAGCATCGCGATCAGGACGAGGGCCAAGATGTGGAGCCCGTCCTTCAGCCAGCCCTTGCGCAAGCAGTACAAGGCAACCATCGACATCAGCCCTGCCCGGATAACGGAAGGAGCCGCCCCCGTCAACAGGATATACGCCGGGAGACCGCATTGAACGATCAACAGCCCCTTTTCCTTCGATAGGCGGAGCAGCCGAAACAGGCCGAGCAGCGCCCCCGCGAATACGCCGACATGAAGTCCCGAGATGGCAAGCACATGCGTCAGACCCAGCTCCGAGAACTGGCGGTATGTATCCGGATCCAATTCCGTCCGGCTTCCAAGCACAAGCCCCTGCATATATCCGGTATGCGGCTGCTTATACAGCCGCTCCATAAGCTCCAGGAGCGCTCCGCGGACCCGATCGACCCGGGCTAGCGCCCGGTGCGCGGCCTGTTCCGCCCGCTGGGATCCATTCCGGTCCAATCCGTCAATGATGACGGCCTGATCCGCGCCTGCAACCCGGAGAATCCAATGAATGCGCTGCGGCCGCAGATACTGCCGATAGCTGAACGCCCCGAAGTTCGACGCGTCTCCCGGCGCCGTCAGCTGGCCATGAAGGCGCACGGGCTGGCCCCGCTCCCACCGCGCCATCGCGTCCAGTTCGGACGGCGCGGACAGGCGGATCTGGACAAGCAGCTTCTCGTCCACCGGCTCCGGCCCGCTCTCTGCCTCCCCCTGCCATGAGACGGCCCGGAACTGGAACTGAACGCGATCCCCGTCCCGCTCCGCCGGAGACAGGATATAGCCGTCCCAGCTTCCCTCCGCGGCCGGCTGGTCCATATCGGCAGGCGGCACCCAGCGGCTGGAGTTGCGATATTCGGTTACGATGTATAGCGACGCCGAACAGAGAAGCGCTGCGCCGTAGAGAGCCGCCTGTCTCCCGCTGCACCAGCGAAGCGCGCATCCTAGCGGAAGCGTCAGCAGCAATCCCGTCACCGCCAGTACGGCATGAACAGCGGATAAGGCGGCCGCGGCGTGAATCCCGATCACGAAGCAGACGGCCACGGCAACAATCGGTCTGCGCGACAGCAATTTCAACCTCACCTCCTGATTTGCCTTGTGATTTGCATTTGATTGACATCGTTGCGGACACTCGTTGCCGCCCGCTCGGCTTGACAGCGGATTCAGGCCGCCGCCTAGCCGAAGAACGCAAAAAAACCTCCACGCCATCGTTCCGCGGCCGCCCATGTTCATGGCATGCCCGGAATTCCGGCATGGAGGTTCTTCCCCACATCATCAATCTGTCGTATCCATTATCGTTTCACGCGGCGGCTGGTAGGAGGCCAGCGTCCGGAACGTAATTCCCTTCTGCTTCATCATCGCCGCAACCTTCTCGCTGTCCTTCGGATAAGGGCGATGGTACACGATCTCCGTCACACCGCTGTTCGCCAGCATATTGGCGCAGGTCCAGCACGGCTCGTCCGTCACGTACACCGTGGAGCCCTCTCTGTCGATCCGATCCGTGAACAGCAGCAGATTTTGCTCGGCATGAATGGTGCGGATGCATCGTTCCTTCTTCACCATCCGCTCCTCGCCGTCAACGGCGATTTTCTCGTATTGCTCGACAATCATGCATCCCGCTTCGCTGCAATCCGGCACTCCCATAGGCGCTCCGTTATAGGCCGTTCCGAGAAGCTTCTTGCCCTGCACCAGCACAGCGCCGACATGCCGCCTAGGACAGCGTGAACGTGTAGACACCATATAGGCGATATCCATGAAGTAGGTGTCCCAATCTTTGCGTACACTTGTTGTCATCCGATTCATTCTCCCGTCTGTAGTAGGCTGATGACCGCTGCCATCGTTCTTATCCTTCATTGTAAGCACGATGTCCCCGCTGCGCAACCGGATCTGTCACCAGGTCGGCTGTCAGCTACTCGATCGAGGCTTGATCGCGGAGCTTGGCAAAGATGGCGGGGCCGATCCCTTTGACCTTCTTCAAATCCTCCAGCCGCTGGAACGGGCCGTGCTTCTCCCGGTATGTTACGATCGCTTGCGATTTGCTGGGACCGATCCCCGGAAGCTTCATTAAGGCTTCCGCATCGGCCTCGTTAATATTGATGCGCCCGCTCGCCGCGCCCCTCGCCTTCGCGTCTGCGGAAGGCCCCGCGGCGGGAGCTTCGGCCGAGGCCGGAGAACCGCCCCCTTGTTCGCCGGGGCCCGGTTCTGCCCGCCTCTTGTCTGCCTGCATCGTTCGCGGCCGATTCGGGTCTCCTGCGCCCCGACTGTCGGTCTGACCCGCATGCGAGGCCGATTCGGGACCTTGCTCTCGTCCGGTTCGCGGCCAGGAATGAGCAGACGCCGCATTCGGACTTCCGTACCGTTCGGCCATTTCCCCGCCCTCCTCCTCGGCGGCCAGACGCTCGGCTATCGCTTCATTCAGCGGCGTCCATCCGCCCGCAGCTTCCTCCCATTGCGGCTTCATCCACAAGCCCATAGAGACGGCAATCCCGGCAATCGCCATCCCCGTCAGAGCAATCCAAGCGCGCAAGGATAGCGCATGACGGCTCTTCTTCATGCATTTTCTCCTTTCGACAAAACACGTATATTGGCCAACCCATCCTACATATAGGTAATAAAACATAGTATAGCCATTCGTATATATTGGGCGTTCTGCGTCAGGGTATGCAAATGTGCAAACAGAGGAGGGAACATCCGTGAAGGTCGGATTTATCGGTACGGGAAGTATGGGGACAACGCTGATCGATGCGTTGATTCAATCCGGCGCTGTGACACCGGAGCAGGTCATAGCGAGCAACCGTACGGTGGACAAAGTGCAGTGCCTTGCATCGCAACACCCCGGGCTTCAAGTCTCGCCGGGCAATGCGGAGACGGTCCGGCACAGCGACATTGTTTTTCTGTGCGTCAAGCCGCTGGAATTCAAGTCGGTTCTGGAGGAAATACGGCATGCCGCACACCCTGATCTCATCCTGGTGTCGATTACGAGTCCGGTGCTGCTGGAGCACCTGGAGCGGCAGCTGCCCTGCAAGGTGGCGAAAATCATCCCGAGCATTACGAGCTACGTCCGAAGCGGCGCATCGCTCTGTATGTACGGGAGCCGGATTCAGACGGAGGATCGGGAGCTCCTGGAGCGGCTGATGTCATCCATCAGCCAACCGCTGCGCATCGATGAGAAGTACACCCGCATCTCTTCCGACTTGTCAAGCTGCGGTCCGGCGTTCATCGCTTACTTCCTGCAGCGGTGGATCGATGCCGCGACGGAAGCGACCGGCATCGGCCGTGACGAAGCGTCGCGTCTCGCCTGCGAGATGCTGCTGGGCACCGGCAAGCTCCTCACGGAAGGGGGCTTCACTCCGGAACAGCTGCAGCAGCGCGTAGCTGTCCCCGGCGGCATCACCGCCGAGGCGCTCCGGCTGATGAATCAAGAGCTGGCAGATATGTTCCACCAGCTCATTCAGGTCACCCACGCGAAATATGAAGAGGACCTGGAAAAGGTTCACTCCCAATTCGCCGGGCAGGAAGTTAACCGACCACGATATTGACCAGCCGGCCTTTGACAGCGATGACTTTACGGACGGTCTTGCCAGCAATGGCGTCCTGAACGTTCGGCAGAGACATCGCTTTTTCCTGCATGGCGGCTTCGTCCGCATCGGCGGCGATTCGAATCCGATCCGCTATCTTGCCGTTCACTTGAATGACGATCTCAACTTCGGCGTCAACCGTCAATGCTTCGTCATACGATGGCCACGGCACATACGTGATGGTGCCGTTATGCCCCAGGCGCTGCCACAATTCCTCCGCGATATGTGGAGCAAGCGGCGACAGCAGCTGCACGAAGTTCTCCATCGCCTGGCGCGGCAGCGTCTCTGCCTTGTACGCGTCATTAATGAAGATCATCAATTGGCTGATAGCCGTATTGAAGCGCATCGCCTCGATATCCTCGGTCACCTTCTTCACGGTCTTGTGCCAGGTGCGGATGAAGCTGTCTTCTCCCGGCCCGTCGGTAATCTTGCTGTTCAACTGGCCGTCCTCCGCGATGAACAGGCGCCAGATCCGGTTCAGGAAGCGGAACATGCCTTCGACGCCCTTCTCGTTCCATGGCTTCGTAATCTCGAGCGGCCCCATGAACATTTCATACATCCGCAGCGTATCCGCGCCGAATTCGTTCACGATATCATCCGGATTGATGACATTGCCGCGGGATTTGGACATTTTCTCGCCGTTCGTGCCGAGAATCATCCCCTGGTTGACCAGCTTCTGGAACGGCTCCTTCGTATCGACGACGCCGATATCGTAGAGCACCTTATGCCAGAAGCGCGCATACAGCAAGTGGAGGACCGCATGCTCGACCCCGCCGATATACAGATCGACCGGGAGCCATTCGGCCTGCTTCTCTTTGGAGCACAGCTCCTTCTCGTTCTTCGGATCGATGAAGCGCAGATAGTACCAGCAGCTTCCGGCCCACTGCGGCATCGTGTTCGTCTCGCGGCGAGCGCGCATTCCTGTCTCCGGATCAACTGTATTCACCCACTCGGCGACGTTCGCGAGCGGCGACTCGCCGGTGCCCGACGGCTGAATGTGATCGACCTCCGGCAGCATCAGCGGCAGCTCCGACTCCGGAACCGGCTTCATGGTGCCGTCTTCCAGGTGAATAATCGGGATAGGCTCCCCCCAATAACGCTGGCGGCTGAACAGCCAGTCGCGCAGGCGGTACGTCACCTTAGGCTGGCCGACGCCTTCCGCCGTCAGCCACTCATTCATGCGGGCAATCGCTTGGGCGTTCCCAAGCCCGTTCAGGAAGTCCGAGTTCACATGCGGCCCGTCTCCGCTGAACGCTTCCTTCGTCACATCTCCCCCGGAGACGACTTCCACGATCGGCAGATCGAATTGCTTCGCGAACTCCCAGTCCCGCTGGTCATGGCCCGGAACAGCCATAATGGCCCCGGTTCCGTAGCCGGCGAGTACGTAGTCGGCAATCCAGATCGGGAGCTTCGCCCCGTTCACCGGGTTGATCGCATACGCGCCGGTGAACACCCCTGTCTTATCCTTCGCGAGATCGGTGCGCTCCAGGTCGCTCTTGCGGGCAGCCTGTTCCTGGTAAGCTTGAACCGCCGCTTGCTGCCCGGAAGCCGTGATTCGGCCAACCAGTTCGTGCTCCGGCGCCAAGACGCAGTATGTCGCGCCGAACAGCGTGTCCGGCCGGGTCGTGAACACGATGATATGGTCGTCATGTCCGTCGATCGCGAAGCGGACCTCTGCCCCTTCGGAGCGTCCAATCCAATTGCGCTGCATATCCTTCAAGCTCTCCGGCCAGTCCAGCTCATCCAGATCGGAGAGCAGCCGCTCCGCATATTCCGTAATCTTCAGCACCCACTGCCGCATCGGCTTGCGGATGACCGGATGGCCGCCGCGTTCCGACTTGCCGTCGATCACTTCCTCGTTCGCCAGCACCGTGCCGAGCGCCGGGCACCAGTTCACCGGAATTTCCGCTTCATACGCGAGTCCGCGCTTGTAAAGCTGGATGAAAATCCACTGGGTCCATTTGTAGTAGTCGGGATCGGTCGTGCTAATCTCCCGGTCCCAGTCATAAGAGAAGCCGAGCGACTTAATCTGGCGGCGGAAATTGTTGATGTTCTTCACCGTAATGTCGCGCGGATGCTCGCCCGTGTCGAGCGCGTGCTGCTCAGCCGGAAGGCCGAACGCATCCCAGCCCATCGGATGAAGCACATTGTACCCTCTCATGCGCTTGAAGCGGGAAATGATGTCGGTCGCCGTGTATCCTTCCGGGTGGCCGACGTGCAGCCCCGCGCCCGAAGGGTACGGGAACATGTCGAGCGCGTAGAACTTCGGCTTGCCGGAGTTCTCCTCGGCAGCGAACGTCTTGTGCTCCTCCCAGTACTGCTGCCACTTCTTCTCCAAAATTTGCGGTTGATAGCCATGCGGCTGGTTGACTTCTTGACTCATCCGTATTCCTCCTTGCCGTGCCCGGCGAAGGCTGCGCGCGCAGCCCGCCCCGCACCTTATGCGAATATCATCATGCTTGAACCGCAGGAGACGGGCCCTTCCTGCCCCTCCGTGCCGAATCGGGCCAGTCCGCCCGATTCGCGCGGTCACCTCCCGCTTCCGCTCCGTACCCGTTGATACGGCCGGACACCGGGCCTGGTTCATGCCGCTGCCACCGAAACGTCATGCGCGTGCCCGCCGCTTCTCTATTCCGATACAGCCAAAAAAACCTCCCGCCCTTAGCGAAAAACGCTAGGGACGAGAGGTTCAATTCCCGTGGTACCACCCTAGTTAGCGAAAGGCATGCTTTGCCTTCCACTCCCTCTGCACCGTTAACGCCGGTGAAACGTCACAGCCTCCCTGCCGTTCGGCTGCGAGACTCCGAGGCGAGTTCGCTCCTGCCCATCACCGGCTTCCACCACCCGCCGGCTCTCTGTTCGATGCGCGCATCGAGCTACTAATCCTCATCACAGTCTGATTGCACTTGTTCAATTGTATGCATAGCCTTGACCAGCTTACGCAAGCATCTCTATCATAATGAAAATTAAGGATATTGTCAACGATTGTCGCCTAGCAGCCGTTTCATGGGCGGCTATTCCTTGACTGCAACATAGAAAATGCGGGCGGACTGGCCGTTCGGCGCCTCCCATGCGAAATCGGCATACATGTCCACGCGGGCAAATCCGGCCTCGCGCAGCCAGGCCGCCATCGCTTCCGTCTCATAGGCGCGCTGAACATGGGTTTCGTCGACCCGTTCGAACAGGGAGCCGCCATCTTGCCGAATGAAAAAAGTCAGTTGATGCTCGATTTCCCGTCTCGCCTCGTCATAATCGCAGAACCAGATATATGCGAGATCGTCCTCGTCATACGCGAAAGGCTGCGACTCCGCATACGACTCAAATTGGCGAATATGATGCACATCGAACAAGAAGACGCCCCCGGCGCGGAGCTGCCGGTACGTAGCAGCGAATACCCGCTTCACATCCTCCTCTTCGGTGATGTAATTCAGGCAATCGCAGAACGAGACGACAGCGTCTGCCGGATCGCCACCATTCCATGCCCGCATATCCTGGCATAGCCAGCGGATGCTGCCGGACGTCGCGGGCGCGGAGGCGGACTTCTGCTCGGCGACGGCCAGCATCGTCTCTGACAGATCAATGCCGGTCAGCGCGTATCCTCTGGCGGCGAGCGGAAGCGCAATGTTGCCCGTTCCGCAGCCGAGGTCGACAATCCGCTTCGGCTTCGACGGCAAATAGCGCCGCCACGCCTCCTCCGCAAATTGCACCCAAGCGTCATAGGGCATATCCTCCATCAAGCGGTCATAGACCGCGGCAAAGCGGCCGTAAGATTCCATTCAAGCCTCTCCGTCCTTCCCTCGCGCTGCGGCATTGTTAGCCTTCTTCACCTGCGCCGTTGCCAGCGCTTCTTCACGTGCCGCGTGTCAGCGCTTCTTCGGCCGCGGCGGATCCGGCTTCTCGGTCTGTAGGATCTGCTGGAGTTGATCCGGGCCAAGGGCCGCGCCCTTCTCCGTCAGCTCCGTCCAGCTTCCTTGCTGCTTGACGAGGCCGGCCCTCATCAGCCGCCCGACCGCGCGCTTGAACGCCGACTTGCTCATCCCGAACCGCTGCTTCACAATATCGGCCGGCGTCTCGTCCGAATACGGCATCGCCCCGTTCGGGCGTTCCCGCAAAAACGAGAACAGCCGCTGCGCATCCATATCCATGCCAATTTCCTTGCGTTCGGCCATCGTCACGTTCACGCGGCCATCGTCGCGGATATGGGTGACGCGCACGCGCACCTTCTCCCCGAGCCGGAGCGGCCGCGGCCGAAGCGACTCGTGCAGGAATCCGATGACCCCGAAGCCGATCGGACCGCCGTCGAGCACGAAGAAGGTCCCCATCTTCAGCGGCCGGTAGACGATGGCCTCATGCCATGTGTTGCGCCAAGCGGCCGGCGCGTCAAAAGCCAGCGGAACGAGGTCCTGTTCCAGCGCCGCCCGCGCCACGAGCCGGCCTACCCGATCATGGACCATCTTCACATAGACCGTGTCCCCGACTTGGGGGTGAAGCGGCTCGTATTCGGGCAGTTCGCTCTTCGGGAGCAGCAGTTGGCGCCCGATGCCCATTTCCAGGAAGCAGCCATACCGGGGATGAATGTCCGCCACCTTGAGCGGGGCAATCTCATCCAGCGTCAGATACGGGCGCTTCATCGTCGATGCGAGCCGATCCTCCGTATCATAGAATAAAAAGACGTCGACCTCGTCCCCCGGCTTTACCGGGCCTGTCAGTTCGGAATAATGAAGAATGACGTCCTGTTCCCCGTCTGTCAGAAAGTAGCCGTATGGCGACACCTCCCGTGCCACCTGCAGCCGTGTTATCGTGCCCGCGGTCAGCGTCATGCCATCTCCACAACTTTCGCGTCGGACCACAGCTTCTCGATATTATAGTATTCGCGCTCGTCGCGATGGAAGATGTGGATGACGATATCGCCGAGATCGAGCAGGACCCAGCGGGACGATTCCAAGCCTTCCATTCCCCGGACCGCTACGCCCGCCTCGTGAACCCGTTTGCGGACCTCGTTCGTAATGGCTTGCACCTGGGTATCGGAATTCCCGTGGCAAATGACAAAATAATCCGCAATCAGGGAAATCCCCCGCAGATCGAGCACGACGAGATCCATCGCTTTTTTTTCTTCCGCCGCCGCGACGACGATGTCGAGCAGCTCTCTTGGTTGAATGGTCATACCGTAACCTCCATTAATCCTCATGTACTGGCACTCCGGCAACGGAATTGCATGCAGCTCCGTTTCCCTTCTGCCGTTAGGCTTCCCTAATTCTGCTCTAATTCTTCAATCAGCCGGTTCCGTGCAATTACCGTTAGCGGAAAAATACGCCGGCGCTGGGAGAGCAAAAAGCCGATCGTCGAATCGAAGCCGGCGATGAGCGCGAGATTGACATCCTGTTCGGCCAATTCCCGGATTCGATCCACGCCCGGAAAATCGCGCCCCGGCTCGATATAATCCGCCAGACAAACCACCTTGTCGAGCAGAGTCATCGGCGCCCGGCCCGATGTATGGTAGCGGATCGCATCCAGAACCTCCTCGTCCCGCACCCCGTAGTCCCGGGCGGCGACGACCGCGCCGACGGGCGCATGCCACAGCTGCTTGTCGTATTCCAGCAGTTCAGGCGGCAAGTTCTCTTCGCGAATGACCTGTTCCATCCGGTCGGTCGGCCAATACTTGGCGACATCGTGAAGAATCGCCGCCAGATCCGCCTTCTCCGGATCCGCGCCGAAGCGGCGGGCCAAAATAACGGCCGTATCCATTACGCCCTGGGTATGCCGCCAGCGCGCGGCCGGCATCTGGGCCTGCACGGATTCAATCAATTGCTGGCGTGTCAGATTCATACAATCCCCACCTTGCCATATAATGTTCGACGGCTTCCGGAACGAGATAGCGGATCGAGCGTCCCGCCGCTCTTCTCTGCCGGATATCCGTCGAGGAGATATCCATCTGGGGCATGTCCGCCGCCAGGATACGGCCGCGCCAGGCGGCCGGCAGCTTCTCCTCGCTCCAGCGGATGCCCGGCCGGTGCAGCCCGACGAAGCGGATCAGACGCATCAATTCGTCGATCCGGTGCCACTTCGGCAAGTAATCAACCATATCGCCGCCGATAATCCAGTGCCAGCTTACATCCGGGTAGGCAGCCCGGAGAGAGATGACGGTGTCATATGTGTAGGAGACGCCTCCCCGGGTTAGCTCCCAATCGCTCGCCCGGAACGACGGGTTGCCCGCGATGGCCAGCCTCGTCATCTCCAGGCGATGCCTGCCGTCGGCCTGAATATGGTTCGTCTTATGCGGCGGCACGTGAGCGGGCATGAACCACACCTCATCAAGATTTGCGGCTTCGCGGGCGCATTCGGCGGCCACCAGATGCCCCAGATGGATCGGATTGAATGTCCCGCCCATAATCCCGATTTGTCTCACGTCTGCACCTCCGCCGGTTATGGCAGTTCAATCTGTTTATGTTCAGCCGATTCCTTGTAGAGCACGATCGTTTTCCCGATGACTTGGACCAATTCGGCGCCCGAGCGGGTCGCCAATTCCTCCGCAACTTCGAAGCGATCGTCCATGCAGTTGTTCAAGATCGATACTTTGATCAGCTCGCGCACTTCCAGCGCTTCCTCGATATGGCGGATAAGCTGATCGTTGGTTCCTCCTTTGCCTACTTGAAAAATAGGCTGCACATGATGTGCGAGCGAGCGCAAATAACGCTTTTGTTTTCCTGTTAGCATGTTTGTCCCTGCCTTATATGTCTAATAACAACAATGGTTTATTCGTGACTTAATGTATTCCATACCTGCTCCCGCATCAGCGCCGCAGGCGCTGCGGCGCCCGTCCACAGTTCCAGCGCGATCGCGCCCTGATAGACGAACATGCCGAGCCCGCTGTGGGTGCGGCAGCCGCGCTTCCCCGCTTCCCGCAGCAAGGCCGTCTCCAGCGGATTGTACACGATGTCGCTCACGATCATATCCGGGCGCAGCCAGTCCGGATCGAACGGCACCGCATCCACGTCCGGATGCATGCCGACCGAGGTCGTATGAATGACGATATCCACCTCGTCCGCGCCGACAGCCGGACGTTCCCCAAGCTGGACGGCTTCTACCGTCCCGAAGGCGGCCAGATCGCGTGCCAGCGCCTCGGCCCGCGCCAGCGTGCGGTTGGCGATATGCAAGCGCCGGCATCCCGCCTTCAGCAGCGCATAAGCGATGCCGCGCGACGCCCCGCCGGCCCCGATCAACAAGATTCGGGATGGACGGAGATCGGAAATCATCTCTTCCTGCAGCGAACGGACGAAGCCGAGCCCGTCCGTATTGTAGCCGATAAGCCGGCCGTTCCGGTTGACGATCGTGTTGACGGCGCCGATGACGCTGGCGCTCTCATCCACTTCATCCAGATGCGCCATGACGGCTTCCTTATGCGGAATGGTTACGTTCATTCCGCCGATGCCAAGGGCGCGCATGCCCTGCACGGCCTCCCCCAGCTGCTCGGGCGCGACATGAAACGCCGTATATACGGCGTTCAGTCCTAACTCCCGCAAGGCGGCATTGTGCATCAACGGCGATTTGGAATGCTTGATCGGATCTCCGATGACCGCGAACACGGCGGTCGAGCTGTCGATGACCGCCGGAGGCCGCATCGCCCCGGCCAGATCGTTCCGTACCATAGTATCCGCTCCCCCCGGTATAGTGTGCTAGATCATCGCGCGGCGGGTCAGCACCTTGACCCCTTTCGGCGCGAAGATCTCCACAAGCGCGCCTTCCTTGCCGTTGCATTTGATCCATCCGAGCCCCGAGATGAAGATATCGGTCTCGGACCCTTTGGCGATCCGGTACTGATGCTTCGTCCAGGCCGGAAGTTCATCCAGGCGTTCCCGCGCCGGCGGCGCCAGCAGCTCGCCGCGGTGCTCCTCGTACAAAGCGTCTGCCCGCTCCAGCTTCGTCCGGTGGATCGGAAGTCCATTCGATATATAGCACGTAAAGGATTGCCGTTCCCCTTCCACAAAATCAAAGCGCGCAAACGCCCCGAAAAATAGCGTCTGTCCTTCGTTCAACTGGTAGACGGCCGGCTTGAGCGGCTTATCCGGCAGCAGGGCCCCCAGATCTTGCCGGCTTGCCAATTCCGTCAAGCGGCTCGTATAGACGATGCCCGGCGTATCAATGATATGCTTGCCGTCATCCAGCGGAATATGTACGACATCCAGGGTCGTTCCCGGATAACGGGATGTCGTCAGTTCGCGATCCATATCGCTGTAATCGTGAATAAGACGGTTAATCAGCGTGGATTTGCCGACATTCGTCGCCCCGACGACATAGACGTCGCGGCCGCGCCGCCAATGGCTCATCTGTTCCACCAGCCGCTCGAAGCCGGCATTGCGCTTGGCGCTGACGAGAATGACGTCCAATATGCGGAGACCATGCTCCTTCGCCTGCCGCTGCACCCAGTTCGTCAAGCGGTTCCAGTTCGTCGAACGGGGCAGCAAATCGATCTTGTTCACGACGAGCAGCACCGGATTGTTCCCGACGAACCGCTGGAGACCGGAAATGACGCTGCCGTCAAAATCGAACAGATCGACGATATGGATGACCAGCGCGTCTTCCTGGCCGATTCGCCCCAACAAACGCAAAAAATCATCCTGATCCAGCGCTACCGATGCTGCTTCGTTATAATGCTTAATCCGGAAGCAGCGCTGGCAAATCAGCGGCGAACGATTCAGCGCAGACGCCGGTACATAGCCGATCTGCTCGGGATGCCCGGTCTGCACCGTAACGCCGCAGCCGCTGCATATTTGCTTCTCTTGATTGTCCTTCACCTTTTTTCCTCCTCTTGCCACAATCCTCTCCGCTTCAACCGGGACGTGGCATAACGCTCTATGCGCCGATTGATGCGGGTTCCCCAGCCTTCGTCCTGAATGGCGATAGGCTGCACCAATATCGTAAATATGCCGAGCCGGTTGCCTCCCAAGACATCCGTCAGCATCTGATCGCCGATGACAGCCGTATGTTCCGGCTTCAGCCCCATCAGCGCCAGCGCTTGACGAAAAGCCCGCTGGGCCGGCTTCCGGGCCGCGTGTATAAACGGAAGATCGAGCGGGACGGCGAACCGGGATACGCGCGTATGATCATTATTCGATACGATGACGACCTTGAAGCCGCGGCGCTTGACTTCCTCCAGCCAGGCCGCCAGTTCCGGGGTCGCTTCCGGCACCTTGGCGCCGACGAGCGTGTTGTCCAGATCGGTAATGATTCCAAGAATGCCTTGTTCCGCCAGCTTGTCCAAGTCAATATCGTATACGGAGCTTACCCGAAGACGGGGAATAAGCCTTTCCAACAAAACAGTCACCTCGTTTTCATACGAAAAACTATACCATATTCTTTGATTTTCGTGCAAAAAAAAGCCGTTCCCGTGCGGAACGGCTTCATTTCGTCACATTCCGGCTCCCTGTCTCCCGCTTCCCGCGTGCTACGCAAGCGGAGATTAACGCTTGCGGACGCGGCGGAACTGTCTTACCGCTTCCCGGAATCGGGCAACATCGGCTTGTTCCAGCGGCTCGCCGCTGTATTTCGCCTGCTCGAACACCGGGACGATAATCTGCAGGGAAGCTTCCAACTGCGGCAGGCCCTCGCTCCAGCGCAAAGCGGCTTCGCGCACCGTCTCATGCGGTTCCTTGCGCAGCCCGCGAAGCCGGCAGTAGCTCAACCACAGCTCCGTCTCGAGCACGACCCGATCGCTCGGCGATATCTGCCGGCGGAAGGTCCGCAGCCAGCGCGGCGAGAATCCGGCCTGCCCCCATTGGCGGACAAGCCATGCAAGGAGTCCGAGCAGCGCAGCGCCCGCGATCGAGCGGGCTGCCGTAACGACCCAAGCGGGAAGCGAGGTCTCTTCTTCCGGTTTGCCGGCCTTCTTCTCTTCCTTCATTTCGGGCTGCTTGTCTTCCTCCTGCTCGGGCGGCGTGCCGGGCTCTTGCTCCTCCTGCTCCGGGCTTGGCATGCTGAATCCCGGAGTCGGCTCGAAGGATACCCAGCCGTATTCCCCCATATATACCTCTACCCACGAATGCGCGTCCGCATTCGTGACCCGGAAGCGGCCGCCTTCATCGGGATCGAAGGAGCCCGTCATCATTTCACGCTCCGCTCCTTCGCGGGCTCCGGGGGCATAGCCCTTCACCCAGCGCGTCGGCACGCCCACGCTGCGGAGCATGACCGCCATCGAGGTGGAGAAGTAGTCGCAGTACCCTTCCTTGATCTCGAACAGAAACCCGTCGACGAAATCGCCGCTGGTCCGCTTCGAAAGATCCGGGACATTCGTATAAGTGAACTGGGTCCGTAAATACTGTTCGATTTTTTTGGCCTTGTCGTAGTTGTTCGTCTCTCCTTCGGTCAGGCTCCGGGCCAGGTCGGCGACTCGTTCCGGAAAACGGTCCGGCAGCTGCAGGTATACACTGTCCGGCGCTTCGGCCGGGGGCGCGGCCCGCAGCTCCTGTTCCGATATGATCGGGACATGGGATACGATCGTATAGCTTGACGGATAGCGGGCTGCGCCTCTCCCCTCGTACCGGACCTCGCTCTCTCTCCCGTTCCAGACGAGTCTCTCCGGATCGCCGCCTTCCAGCTCCTCCACGGCGGATGCGGAATACATGCCGAACAGGACCGGGTATATCTGATCGCTCTGAATCTGCACCTTCTGGATAATCTCTTTCGTCTGAACCCGCTTCGCAGGAGCGTCGTTGGCTTCGAACCGCTCGCCGATACTCATCGGTTCCAGGCTCTCTTCCCGCTTCGCATCGACCCAGCCCTGACCGGTGTATATATCCTTGGCCTCCCCCCGCCAATAGCCGCGGGCTTCGGAGGTTACCGTCATCACCGGCTCATAATCCATCTGAAAGCCGTCCCCAAGCTGGCTGTCATGGTTGCTGTAGCCGGAAGTCGTCGGGGTTGGCGTTCCGTTTCCGGTTACGTTCGAGACGATGCGCTCGACGATGTTGCCGCCAGTGCCGTTCCGGTTCGTCCAGGCCGTATACGGATCGGTCAGGATCGGCTCCAGTCCCGGCATGTTCACCCCGACCGTGATGATCATCGCAATGACCACGATGGCGCTGACCGCCATCTGCAGAAGATACCGCAGCGAGGTTCGCTTCATCTCGGGATAGCTGTGCTTCATCTGTGAGAAATGGAGCCCGATTAGCCACACGAGGGCCGCGCCGACGATCCAGGCAACCTGATCCCATAAGATATCCTCGGTGAAAGAATCCAGGATGCCGAAGACGATAACTTGAATGAGCAGCCATATAATGATGCGGCCGGTCCCGCGCACAAGCTGGTTAAGCGCCTCATAGCAGAGCCAAATGCCGGCAACGAACCAAATATAAGGATGAAAGGCTTGCAGCCTCTCCCATCCCGCTCCGTCCTCGATCCATAAATGATTGCGCACCAGCTCCATATAGATGACGCGCAATACGAGCGGCAGCCCGAGAAGCAGCCGGCCCAAAAATTGCCGGGGAAATAATACGCACACGCCCCATATCATGAGCAGCGCGTCCTTGGACATCGCAATCGTCTCGTCATACCAATACGGCTCCAGCATCACGATCCACTGCCATACCATCACGGCGAGGCAAGTCCAGAACAGGCGCTCGCTCCAACCGCCCAGCAGCCAGCGCTTCACCATTCCGGGCGGTTCCGGCGGAACGGGGCTTCCCGGGTAAGCGGGTGCCGCCTGCCGATTCACTTCCATGTCATCCCACCTCCAAGCAGCTTAGGAAGATGGTTCAATTCGTCCAGCCATTTGTATTCAAAGCCCTGCTTCGCCAATACGCGCAGCAAATCGGCTTCATCGGGGCCGGGGCCGGCGGCGGCGTGAATGAACGTGCCGCTTCCGCCGATGGATCGGAGGCCTCCGATCGCCGCCAAATCTCCTGATGAGACCGCCCCGCCGATCCAGGCAACGGCCGCCCCGCACAGCAGGGAGGCGCGTTGCGCCAGCATCGGGCCAATCCGATCATTGACTTGCGGATTCGGCGCCTCCGGCTCAATGGTAGCCAACCATTGCTTGTATGCGGCCGGTTCGCGCAAGAGGGCCGCGGCGTCCCACCAATGCAGAGAGCCGCCAATCGCGGCCAAATAGGCGGGATGCCGGTTCGCCTTCGCATATTGCGCAACCGACGCCGCGGCGGACAGCGCCAATTCGAAGCCGGCCGGATTCTCATAAGAGGTTCTTCTAATATCAATCACGATCAGGATCGGGGCCTGCACTTCCTGATCGAACTGCTTCGATTTCAAGCTTCCGCTCTTGGCGGTGGCGTTCCAATGAATGCGCGAGAGACGATCGCCATGGACATATTCCCGCACGCCGCTCAATTGCGTCGACTCCCGCTTCCTCTTATCCATCGCCAGCGTCTGTCCGGGCTGGACCGCTTGATGCCCGGCTTGCGCCCATGAAGGGATGGGAACCGTGGCCGGCAAGATGAAAAAGGAGGACGGCGTATGGAACTGTCCGCGCTGCTCGAAAATGCCGAATAAATCTTTCGACAAACATGTTGTCGCATCCAAGCGGTATGCCCCGCGAGGAAGCGGCGGCGTCCGGTACGTCCATACGGCCTTCCGTCCCGCGTTCAGGGTAACGGCCGCCTCCGCCTGGCTGTACAGTTCATTGAAGCGGTACAGACCGTCCTGCACGATGATATAGGGCAGCGGAATCCATCCCGGAACGCGCAGCTCCACGGATACCGCGATACGGGATTGGGCGGGGAGAAACCGGCTTGTCCCGGTCCGGACCATGCGCTGGCCCCGAACCTTGGACACGCCCCCGAACCACCCGCAGCCCCAATAGACGGCAAGCACGGTCGCCATCGAGAGCAGCATGAAGGACGTCTTGCCGCCCTGGAATAAAAAATAGAAAACACAACTGACATAAATGACGAAAGCAATCAGAAATGTCCGTCTCCGCGAACGCGGACGGCGGGGCACCAGCTGCGGCGAATTCATGCTACAGCTCCATCCGGACCGGTACCGGCACGCCTCGAACCGCATCGATCAGCACTTGCTCCGCGGTCAGCCCCTCCATTTTCGCTTCCATATCAAGGACGAGACGATGAGCCAGGACGAATGGAAGCAGCGTCTTGACATCATCCGGCGTAACATAGCGCCGTCCTTGAATCCAGGCGCGGGCCTTCACGGCCTGCATGAGCGCCACGGAAGCGCGCGGGCTTGCGCCCAGCACGATTTTCGAATGGTTCCTCGTCGCGCGGACCACATCAATAATATAGGAAGCGACGGCATCGTCGATATGAATGCCGCGAGCGGCGTCCCGCATCTTTTCAATCACGGTAATATCCGTAATCGGCTGAACCCGCTCGGACGGCTGTCCAAGCACATGGCGGGCCAGCATGGCCCGCTCCATCGCTTCATCCGGGTACCCCAGGTTAATCTTGAACATAAAGCGATCCAACTGGGCTTCCGGCAATTGGAACGTTCCTTCGAACTCGATGGGGTTCTGCGTGGCGAAGAGCATGAATGGAACGGGCAGATCGAAGGTCTCCCCGTCCACCGTAATATGGTGCTCCTCCATCGCCTCCAGCAGAGCCGATTGGGTCTTCGTCGTCGCCCGGTTAATCTCGTCCACGAGCAGCACGTTGCACATGACCGGTCCGGGACGGAAGACGAATTGCTGGTCTTTGGGGTGGAAAATAAAAACGCCGGTAATGTCGGTCGGCAGCAGATCGGGGTTGCATTGGACACGGCGGAACGCCCCGTCCATCGTGCGCGCGAGCGATTTGACCAGCTGCGTCTTGCCCGTTCCCGGCACATCCTCGATAAGGACGTGGCCCCCGGCCACCATGGCGGTCAGCATTAATTCAATCTCGAATGACTTCCCTAATATGCATTGATCCAAGGCAGCTTGGATCTGTTCCATAATCGAATGGAGCGATGATTGCGAATGCAAGGAAAAACCTCCTCCAATATGGTAATATAAGGAAATATATCCATAAATTTATAATATCTCTGGCATGGGGATCCTAAGCGAAGTTGCCTTACATTTCCTCATTTTACACCATTCTATGGTGAAGGTACATCAACAACTCATTTCGTCTTTGAACTAATTAATGGCATAAAACAAGCTCCGCACCTGTTCGGGTTGCGGAGCTTGTCTGCTGGACCGCGCTTAGCCTTTGGGCCGTACGAAGAGCGATGCCAGGAAGGAGAAGACGATCGCCGCCGATATGCCCGCGCTTGTCGTCTTGAAAATGCCGCTGACGGCGCCGATCCAACCATCCGACTTCAAATCGGTAATCGCCCCGTGCACAAGGGAGTTGCCGAAGCTCGTAATCGGAACGGTGACGCCCGCGCCGGCGAATTCGATCAACGGCTCGTACCATCCCAAGCCGTCCACGACCGCGCCGGTAACGACCAGCAGCGCCATCGTGTGCGCCGGCGTCAGCTTCGCGACATCGAACAGCAGCTGCCCGATGACGCAGATCAACCCTCCGACGATAAATGCCCATACAAAGATCATGATTCGTCTCCTCCCATCTCGATCGTTACCGCATGAGCGATGCAAGGAATGCTCTCTCCTTGTTGGTAGGACAGCGGGGACATGAGGGCTCCGGTCGCCACGATCATGACCTTCTTCAATTCGCCCTCCCTGATCCGCTTCAGAATATGTCCGTACGTGACGACAGCCGAGCAAGCCGCCCCGCTTCCTCCCGCTTGCACATCCACCTTCTGCTTGACCATGTCGTACATCATGAGCCCGCAATCCTGGTAGTTCGTCGTCTGAATGTTGATGTCGTGTTTTTTGAACAAATCTTTGGCGATCCCGTAACCGACGGCAGCCAAGTCTCCGGTCACAATCATGTCATAATAGGCGGGGCTGCGCTTCAAATCGGTCAAATGGGTCTGAATCGTATCGACGGCCGCCGGCGCCATAGCCGCCCCCATATTGAAGGGATCTTTGATGCCCAGATCGACAATTTTGCCGATCGTCGCGGCCGTCACTTTCGGTCCGTTTCCTTTTTTGCCGACGATGGCCACGCCGGCGCCGGTTACGGTATATTGCGCGGTGGGCGGCTTCTGGGAACCGTATTCCGTCGGATAGCGGAACTGCTTCTCTACGGAGCAGTTATGGCTGCATGTGCCGGCCATGACGATGTTCGCGTTGCCGGAATCGACCAGCAGCGATCCGAGGGCCAGCGCCTCCATCGAGGTGGAGCAGGCGCCGAATACGCCGATGTATGGCACCCCCAGCCCGCGTGCGGCGAAGGAGTTGCTAATAATCTGGTTCATCAGGTCGCCGCCGACGAAGTAATCCAGGTCATCCTGCGTAATGTTCGCATTGACGATGGCGAGCTGGGAGGCCTGTTCCAGCAGCTTGCGCTCCGCCTTTTCCCAGCTTGGCTCCTTCAAATCCAAATCTTCGTGAACAAAGTCAAAGTCGGCGGCCAGAGGCCCTTTTCCTTCTTCGGGGCCAACTACGGTCGCGGTGCCGATGATGACCGGTTGATTGGCAAACCGCCATGTATGGCGTCCTATACGCATCGGATTGCCTCCTTTACCATCTGGGAACGTCCGGCATCAATGCTGGAACTGTATCCCGAAAATGTAATAGATAAGCGCAATAATACAGGCGGCCACCGTTCCAAATACGATGACAGAACCGGCCAGCTTGAACATATTGCCGCCGACCCCCAGCACGAGGCCTTCGCTGCGGTGCTCCAGCGCCGCGGAGCACATCGAATTGGCGAACCCGGTCACGGGAACCGCCGTGCCCGCGCCGGCCCACTGCGCGAGTTTGTCATACACGCCCAGGCTTGTCAGAATGACGGAAGCCAGCACCAGAATGACGACCGTCGGGCCTGCCGCCTCTTTCTTCGTCATATCGAAAAACGTGACTAATATTTGTTCAATGGCTTGTCCAATCAGGCAGATCGTTCCTCCCGCCAAAAAAGCCCGTACGCAATTTTTCCATACGGGGCGGGACGGTTCACGCTGCTTGGCGATCTGCTTATACTCTTGCTCCGAGATCGTCTTTCCTCCGGAAGTCCAAGTTGTGGACCCGGATGACCCGGATTTAGCCGAAGTCGCCATTGAGTCACCTCCTGCATCCAATCTGATTTTCAGTTGTATGCATTCAGTATTTGTCATTGGCGGATAAAATATGTCTCTTCTCCATGGTCCACCAAGTTACAGCCCTAATCCGAACAGCAGCAGGCACACGATGACCAAGAGGACGAACAGCACCAAGATAATATCCCACGCTTGCAGCTTCATTTCCATAAGTCCATCATCCTTTCCGGTTATCCCTTGCTTCTAACGTATGCAGTTGGGCCTGAATGGGGCACATATCCAAATGACACGATTATTAGGGAAAGGCCTCAGGCTAGAGCTGTGACAAGCCCGGTTGGCAACGCTTCCCGCGAGGTGTACAATGGAGGGCGATTCGCATGGCAGGCCACAGCGCCTGGCCGATGACCACTTCAATCAGGAAGAAGGGATGACGATGCTGAACCGGCAGCGTCCTGGCGAGAAGACGGCCTTTCAGGAAATCGCTTCGTATGAAGCTTCGATCTACAGACCGACATGGTCTTGGTGTATGGAATGGATGACACGATGGAGGAGCGGATACGCGGCTGGTCGGCCCAAGGGTATCGCGTCGGTCTCATGACCGGCACCGCATGGGGCGAATACCAGCCTTATTTGAACGGGAGGTTCGACGGGCGCCAGCATTGGGACGAGGGACAGACCCGGGCCAACGGGACCCGGCTTATTCATGAGACCGATGATGTGCCTTATATGGTGCCGACGGTGTCTTTCGCGGATTACATAACGGAACGGTTGAAAAAGGCCGTGGATGCCGGGTCTAGACGCCTTTTTTATGGAAGATCCGGAATTTTGGGTGGAGGCCGGGTATTCCCCTTCGTTCCGGCGTGAATGGGAGCTGTATTATAGCCGTGGATGCCGCCTCATCAGTCGCCGGATGCCCAGTACCGGGCGTCCAAGCTGAAGGCGCATTTGTATGCCCGGCGCTGGAGCGCATCACCTCCGGGCTCAAGTCTTACGCCAAGCATGCGCACGGGCGTCATATCCATGTGTACGTGGCGACGCACAGCCTCATCAACTATTGCCAATGGCGCATTGTGAGCCCGGAGTCGAAGCTCATGGACATGGCCGGCATCGACGGCTATATCGCCCAAGTCTGGACAGGCACTTCGCGTGTGCCGAACGTGTATGAAGGCGAACGGCGGGAGCGGACGTTCGAGACGGCGTATTTGGAGTATGGCGTCATGCAAGAGCTCGTGCGGGGAAGCGACCGCCGCATGTGGTTCCTGCATGATCCGATTGAAGACCATCCCGGACGGACCTGGGAAGATTACGAGGCCAATTATAAAAAAACCGTCGTCGCTTCCCTCCTCCACCCCCATATCGATCATTATGAAGTGGCGCCTTGGTCGCATCGCATCTATGGCCGGTCCTATTTGTCCGCGGATCGCTCGGGCAAGGTGCCGCTGCCGGAAGCGTATGGAACGATCCTGCAGGCGGTGATGCATGCGCTTCAGCACATGCCGCTGGGGGGCCAGGCCGGTACGTCGGAGCAGGTTCTGGATCAATCACCGGACAGGACGTCCGGTGAGGAATCCCCTGGGCGGACGGCCTCCCTTCCCGGCATCGGAGTGCTGGTCGCCGCTTCCTGCATGTACCAGCGGCTCGATTTGTCGCTCGATTGGGAACGGGTGCGGGAGGAAGAGCGGTTCGCTTCCGAGATGGAGCATATTACGTGGGATGCGTTCTTTGGCTTGGCGATGCCGCTGCTGAAGCACGGGTATCCGGTCCGACCGGTCCAACTGGACAATGTGCGCCGGATTCCGCACTATTTGAACGAGTACGGGCTGCTAATCGTCAGCTATGAATTCATGAAGCCGGAGCATATGGATATCCATTACGGGCTGGCGCAATGGGTGCAAGCCGGTGGGGTTCTGCTGTATGTCGGGGATGGCAGCGATCCGTATCATGCCGTACGCGAATGGTGGAACGCGGGAACGCGTACGTATGACAGCCCGGCGCAGCATCTGTTCGAGACGCTGGGAGCCGCGATGGAGAGCCAGGACGGGGAACTGGCCATCACGCGCATTGGCCGGGGCGCGGTTGCTTACCTGCCGGAGCATCCTGCCCGCTTCACTCGCTCCGCGGACGACGCCAACCGGCTGCGCGGCGCGGTGAAGGCAGCATGGGCGGCGGTCCACGGTCCGTCGGCGGCAGGCTGGACGCCTTCCCATGCGCTCGTCGCCAAGCGGGGCCCGTACGTGGCCGCAGCCGTGCTTGAGGAGAGCTGCCGCAGCGATCCGGTCACCCTGGAAGGCCCGTTCGTCGATTTGTTCGACGGGCAATTATCGGTGCGGCCAAGCGTGACGATCGGGCCGGGGGAACAGGCCTTGCTGTATGATCTGAAGCAGGCGCAGCAGAGCGGCCGGGAGCTGGTCCTCGTCGCCGCGGCCGGACGGGTTGTCCCGGAGCCGGACGACGGTCCCGCCGATGCTGGACAAGCGAAGTCCCGGCGCTATACGGCGCGCGGGCCGGCCGGTGTCCGGGCGGTGCTGCGGTTCTATGCGCCGACTGCCCCGGCGCACGTGACCGTGCAGCGCGGCGGCCAGGCATACCCGTTCGATCTCGCCTGGGATGAAGCGTCCCGACCTTCGCAATCAGCTTCATTCACCCGGCTGGCGGCGTGGAGATTGGGATTACTCCGGGCGTTCAATAGCCGCGTCCCGGCTGCCTCGGGCATGCGGCAGACCTCATGAGCAAGGCTTCCCGCGTCGGGCTGTTACAGCCGTTGGCGGGAAGCCTTCTTTCATTGTTGCAGATTGTCGCAGCTTTTTGTTGAACCTTCCTCTTTCGGAAATCTCTATGCTTCGAACAGAATCCGCCCGAACCGTTCCGGCACATGGAAATTCACCGCGCCCGTCGGCGACCAGGCATCGAACGTCCGCTGTCCGTCCTCGCCCTCGTCGATCCGGAACCAATTGATGCGCCAGCAGTCTCCCGGCCGAGGGGCCTGCCCCAGATCCTCAAACGCGATTGCCGCCTCATAGACAAGGAGCCGCTTCGGCTCGCTGACATAGGTTACTGTCGTCCGCAGCAGCCCGGCATCCCACTCGGGCTGGAACAGCTTGTCCTTGCCCGGTTCGCAGACGATTCGCGAATCGAAGACGACATTATGCGGGCTGATGTTGAATTCATAATACGCGTCGGCGTCTTCCCCCGGCTGGATGAAGCATTCCACCACATCCGCTTCGAACAAGGGCTCATCCCGCTTCGTATAAGGGCTTACAATGCGCTCATCCTCGCATTCGAAGCGAAGATATAAGCTCCGCTTGGACCAGCAGGCCTGAACCTGGGTGCGGTAGCGCGGAGCTTGCCCGGTGACGACATCGGCCAGGACCGCCGCCTCCGCCCCCTTCCAATCCGCCTCGCCGTCGGGCACGCGGCGGCATATGTAGCGTGGCACCGGGCTATCCGTTGCCTTGCTGAATACTGCTTCTGTGTTCGCCTCTGATGTCATTGCCATCTTCCTTCCTCTCGTCCATCTCGTTGTTCCGGCTCGTTCATTATAGCAAATTCGCCCCGCCGGAGCAGGTACCGGTTTGCCCGGAGACGCATCCGGGTAAAGTATGGACAACCCTATGCAGCAAGGAGGGAAGCCGAATGCCATGGAACGAGCACAACTATCCTCCGTCCATGAAGCATCTGCTGTCTGAGGTGCGGGCCAAGGCGATTGAGATCGCCAACGCTTTATTGGAAGATGGCATGGAAGAAGGACGCGCGATTGCGATCGCGACCGCGCAGGCCAAAAAATGGCATGGAGAGCACTTCCCGGACCATTCGGGGCCGGATCACGTCCTTCATGTCGTCCCGGCCGGCGAAGACTGGGCGGTAAAAGCCGAAGGGCGGAAGCATCCGCTCATGACGGCGCCGACGAAGCAGGAGGCCGTTCAATACGCTCAGCAGCGGAAGGCGTCCGATGGAGCCGATATCGTCATTCACAGGCAGGACGGCACCATTCAGAGCCGCAGCACGACATGACGCGATGGCCCCCGCCGATCGCGAATGCCCGCGCAGCACGGCTCCGGGGCCGTGTTGCACGGGACAATCATGGAGCGGATTGGACCAGGACAGGGCTGGCCTTCTCGCAATGCGGCTGTTACAAGTGACCTTTATTTTTGTAAAATTCATGGTAGAGCTTCATTAACGCCCGTTTCTCTATCCGGGAGACATAGCTGCGCGAGATGCCCAACTCCTTGGCAATCTCCCGCTGTGTCCGTTCCTCCCCGCCCCCATCCAGACCGAAGCGGCCGCGAATCACTTCCTGCTCCCGCTCATCGAGAATATCCAGATTCCGGTATATTTTACTTTTCTCAATTTTGAGCTGCACTTTATCGACGACTTCATCGCCGTCCGTGCCAAGAATATCTATTAGCGTGATTTCGTTGCCTTCCTTGTCCGTCCCGATCGGATCATGAAGGGAGACATCTTTGCGCGTCTTTTTCAAAGAGCGAAGATGCATCAAGATCTCGTTCTCGATGCAGCGGGCGGCGAAGGTCGCCAGCTTCGTTCCCTTGTTCGGCTGGAAGCTCTCGATCGCTTTGATGAGTCCGATTGTGCCGATGGAAATCAAGTCCTCCAAGTCTTCTCCGGTGTTGTCGAATTTCTTCACGATGTGCGCAACCAGGCGGAGATTGTGCTCAATGAGCGTGTTGCGCGACTGTGCATTGCCTTCCGCCATCCGCTGCAAATGCTTCATCTCATCCTCTTCCGCCAACGGCTGCGGAAACGCATTGTTCTTGACGTAGGATACAAGCAGCGTCAATTGCTTGATGAACACGGCGATTGCAGCAAATAAACCCGTCATGCTAGCCACCTCCAGGAGTCTGACAACGTTCTATTCTGCGATTTGCGCCTAGCGGTATCTCTTCGCAGCAAGCCGAATCCCGGCGCAGTGATACATTGTATGTAGGCGATGGCCCAGAAGTGCATGTACGGGGAAAGCTGCCATTGTATTTTTGGCTGGATGGAGTTGGGAGGTGAGCGGCTAGGTATGAGGAGAGAGAAAGTGAGGGATGTGTAAGTGTGAAGGGAAGAGAGGCTGTTCCGTGGGATGGGATTAGGGGATGCGGCCCGCTGGGGTTGCGAGTAAATCTTATCGCAAGCGGGGCCGTTTTTTACTTTGTGCATCCGTGAAGGATACGACATGCCCGGTTTATTGTTCATCACGGTGACTTTACGATTCCAATCCACCATCCGTAGGATACGACTGCTGTTTGACATGCTGTCTCGGCTCTTTCTTTATTTCAAGGATGCGACCACAGCTCGGAGACACGTATCCTTCGACATTCCAATTCAATCCACGCATCCGCGTAGGATGCGACCGTAACGATCATCCATCCCGGCGGCCACCCTGCCATTTCAATCCACGCATCCGCGTAGGATGCGACCCTCCACCGTCCCCGCCGTGCCATGCAGATACGGATTTCAATCCACGCATCCGCGTAGGATGCGACAGTATGGGCTGCTCGCGAACCTATGAGTGGTCGAATTTCAATCCACGCATCCGCGTAGGATGCGACGCGTCCGGATGTTATCGTCATGGACTACGTAGAATATTTCAATCCACGCATCCGCGTAGGATGCGACCTCACGCTGTTCGCCCCTTCCCGGCGGGCTGCCATATTTCAATCCACGCATCCGCGTAGGATGCGACGTTGAGAGCCTGCGGATTTATCTCGATATCCTGACGATTTCAATCCACGCATCCGCGTAGGATGCGACCCACTGGAGCCGGCGACCATACAAGCACATCTTGATTTCAATCCACGCATCCGCGTAGGATGCGACGGCTGCAGTCACTATCCCTTGAGCCTGAAATGACTATTTCAATCCACGCATCCGCGTAGGATGCGACCGTCCAGAAAGAAATTGCAGGAAATAGCAGATTTTATTTCAATCCACGCATCCGCGTAGGATGCGACACTTGCTGGATGCGGAGCAGTCATACCCGGCCAGAATTTCAATCCACGCATCCGCGTAGGATGCGACGGAACCACGCAGATGTCGACATCTTCCAAAGAGATTTCAATCCACGCATCCGCGTAGGATGCGACTTCAATGGGCAGGCCCGGATCGTAAAAGTCCACGTATTTCAATCCACGCATCCGCGTAGGATGCGACGGGCATATGTGCTGTCTGATTGTTGTCATCGACTATTTCAATCCACGCATCCGCGTAGGATGCGACTCGTTTCCCGCGTCCGGATTCCCTTCCTGGCGACAATTTCAATCCACGCATCCGCGTAGGATGCGACAGCGAAATATGATAGTAACAATCAATTTTGGCCCTTGATATGACCGAATCAATCAAAACATCCATACCATAGCCTCTAAAAAGAGGTTTTTCCAAGTCAGTAACAAACGATAAAAAGAATATTACCCATAATATAGAAAAAACAAGGTACGAATCCCCCAGTGATTTTATGTGCACTAGACATTCGCACCTGCAGATAACAGCCCCACCCATGTTAATCCAGTCTTCTTCGCTATATGTCACTTCAATTTTTTCAGGAGGAAAACCTTATCTGGTGAGTGTATTTCTGTCATACACCTACCTTAAGTTCATGATTGTTACGGGCATTATTGCAGCACGAAACATATTTCCTAGTCTATTCATGCTAGATTCCGAAAAAGAGAGCAAGTTTCTTTTTTCGCCTAAAAGTATTACTTAAGACTATCCTTTATTTGTTGGACCCACTGTGGTATTAGCTTGGCCTCGTATTTTATTGATCCATCTTCTACATCCAGAACAATTTCGCCGCTTGATTCGCTATTGTCGACAACGATTAAATAATCAATAAGATGAAGATGGGAAATCAAATTTTGGAGCGATGTTTATACCTTCTTATAATATCTCCAGCCGGAATATGGCGCCCGCCGTTTCGAACTCTTGCGGCAACCCGTTCTATATTGAGATGAGAATCACCAGGACCCACAAAAACATCGTTTCTTTAAATCCCTTTGCTCTCGCATCTCGTATAAGTCGTACTGCATTCCCCCCAGTCAAAGCCGTTTCTATAGAAAAATCCCGTTTATTGCGTATACAGTCTCTAGCAATCTTGATCGCTTCTTTTACCTGCTGAAAATTTACGACTCTCTGGTTGATTCGGATCAATGCCACGAGCCAAGGCGTCAGGATCAATATTCATACTAAATCCCAGTATATCTACAATCAAATCTCGAATTGTACTTTTACCGCTGCCATTATTTCCGGCAAATACATATATTACTGCGGAAGGTTCACTCATGAGGCAACCCTGGATCGTTTAATGTTATAATCTCACCATTAACATATTCTTTGACGATTTGACCTTTATCCGTTTTATACACAACGTAAGTCCCGTTTGCTTTTGCATCCAGTTTGGCTCTATCCCCTGTAAGCCTAATTAATTTTCGGAAGGCCTGAACACGCTCCATTGCATTTACTCCTTCCATTAGGCTATAAACTTGCCAATATTATAGCATACTCACAGTGGGTCAAGGATTAGCATACCGCTCATCTATTCGAATCTGGAGTGAAGCAACCACGTGGGATACGATGGGAAAAGTGCGTTCGACATTCGGCGTGTTACGGATTTCAATCCACTGCTTCCGCGTGGGATGCGACCGTATTTCCGTTCAATCTGCTCATCCGTGCATGATTTCAATCCACGCATCCACGTGGGATGCGACTACACGTACGAGACCGAATGGACAAGCGAGGAAATTTCAATCCACGCATCCACGTGGGATGCGACTTGCACGGTCGTTAAGCGCACGATACAGTATGAATTTCAATCCACGCATCCACGTGGGATGCGACAAGCCACGTTGAAAGCATCAAGAAGTTCCTGGAATTTCAATCCACGCATCCACGTGGGATGCGACTTGCCTTTTTGCCTCTCTCATGCCTACGGATATAATTTCAATCCACGCATCCACGTGGGATGCGACAGCGAAAAATGATTGTTACAATCATTTTTCGTTCTTACTATGATTCAATTAATCAAATTAGCTATAGAATCAATCTAAACTAGGTGGTTTCTCACTTCTGTAATAAATCACAAAATGGTTTTTATCCATAATATGAAAAAAATGTGGTGCGAATCCCCCGGGGATTTCATGTGCACTACACATTCGCACTAGAAAATTAGGGTCCCTTCCATATCGATCGATGCCTTCACGCCAATATGCTCCACCTTGCTTTTGTAGTTGTTTCCTAATTGATAAAATCGCAGGCTGTCTTCCTTTTCATCAATCATATCGACAAGTTGGATCTTCAAGCTGGCGAACTGAGCTGCGTCTACATTGCATTCAAAAACAGAGTTTTGCACTCTCTGACCATAATTTTGGCATAACTTTGCGACTTTACGTAACCTGCGCTGCCCGGCAATGCTGGTCGTGCTGACATCATAAGTGATTAGTACCAACAATTATACTACCTACTTCCAGAGAAATGGAGGGTACTCATCTAGATCATCACGCAAATAACGAGCTAGCAACAGGGCCTGGGCATGCGGGACAAGTCCCCAACTGATTTTCTCTCCCAGATAGGGATGCACAATCTTTTCTTGTTTCTTATCCTGCCATGCCTGCAAAAATCTTTTTCTCGCCTCATCTGTCATCAAGACAGCGCCGTTTTCCTTCTTGTAAAAATCATCCTTGTTCACAATCTTTTTATTAATCAAGGTGAGAACAAATCTGTTCGCATAGATTCCCCGCAGCTCTTCCATTACGTCCAGAGCAAGTGAAGCCCGCCCCGGACGATCGCGATGTAAAAATCCGACATAAGCATCCAGCCCGACCGCTTCCAATGCGGAGGCCATATCATTCGCCAACAATGTGTACGCAAGCGACAACATCGCATTTACATTGTCCAGCGGCGGCCTGCGTGAACGGGAATGAAAGTAAAAATCGTCTGTCTGTTGCAGAATCATTTGGCCAAAAGCCTTATTGTAACTGACTGCAGCTTGTCCTTCTAAGCCTCGCAAACGTTCCAGATCTTCACAAGCCCGTACTTCCAGAATGAGGGACGATAACTGCGCGGAAATCTCCTTGAACTGATCAACATTGATTCGCAGCGGGTAGTCTCGCGTCATCCGCTCAATCATCCACTTCTGGTTATAAATTTTGCCGACAATAAAATTGCGTGCAATTTGCGCGGACAAGCTCTCATCTTCAGAGACAAGGTATTGCTTTTTCCGCAGCACTACATTTCCTTTGCTCTGTCCAATGACCCTGGCCAGAAATCTGCCGGTCACCGTCATAAAGGTGATCGCGATATTCCGATCTGCACAATACCCCATCAACGCAGGACTTGCTCCTGTATAACCGAAAGCGACGATAGCTTCCAGATTGTGCAACGGAAGACGGCCCAGCTTCTCTTCTCCCTTCAGCAGCACAATATTGTCCCCGTCCAATGCCATATAAACGTCCGGCTGGTTTACATATAACGTGTTAAGGAGACGCTTCATCTTTGATCTTCCCCTCAATATAACTTTTTACCGTCCGTTTGTTCATCAAGGCCGGCAGGCAGATGGATTGCAGCGAGCAGTTTTTGCAATAGGGCCCGGTTTTGACTTTGGGCGTATGGCTGCGCTTATAATAATCATGCATTTCCGCTGCCACAACTCTGACCCTCTGCTTCACATCATCCGTGAGCGGAACTTCAATTCGACGCTTCAACTCTTGATAAAAAATATATCCGGTCTGCACATCGCACAACAGCATCTCTTCCAGACAGAGCGCTTGCGCAGCCAGTTGGAATACATCGGATTCATCCGTCTTAGGCTTGCCACGCTTGTATTCTACAGGATACGCAATATATTTTCCCTCGGCTCCATTAATCGGAACGCCACGACTGTCTTGTATGAACTCGACCACATCACAGATGCCTGTCAACTTCAATTCATGCGACTTGACAGACATAGCGCGGACGACAAGCTTGTCGCCGCGCTTTTCCCTCGTGAATGGTTGATCTGCATTGCGATGGAGATACTGCCCTTCGATCGTCTTCACATTCTCTTCCCATTGCTGTTCAATGTGAATCAACGCCCATTGCCGCTTGCAGAATTGAAAATGCTGAATGCCAGACAGCAATAAGTAGTTGTCTTCATCATTATAGGCCATCAATGATCTCAACCTTCAGACCTTCCAGTTCGTTAACTGTAATGTCGTAGTGTTCAAATGATTTTGGTTCTTCTCTATTTTTGCTGATGTGCAAGGAGCGGTGCACTTTTGCAGATGAATACTGACCCAACTTGCTGCTGTGCTCCCACCAATACACCTTGTGCACCTCCATACTTCCTTCAGGTCTGGCGGAAGAGGCGTCATTTTCGAACAGCGTTACGAGCGCCTGCTTGATTTTTTCCGCATCCTCCACGGTGAAGCCCGTCTTCTCCGCTAACTGCGTATTGATGCTGCCATAGAAGACATAGACGCCGAAGTCTACGCGGTGCTTCATGCCCATTGTGTCCGATCCTCTTTTCTCGCCCGGCTCCGAATTAACGCTCTTCGTGATCTGCATACTCGTAATATCAATCGGATCGACGCTCGTTGCGGTATGTATCGACACCGGACCGCGCACGCCTACAGATACCCCTTTACCACCGCTTCCCTTGAAGGCAAACACCTGGCCAAAACTGCGGACATCGATCCACTGCTCGCAAGCCGTTTTCGCAAACTCTTCGCCGGAACTGTCTTTTTGATTTACTATTTTCGCCAGTGCCTCGTTTCCTTCCGCACGCTCTCGCAAGCTTTTGAGCTGATCATCGCTTCTATCATTGGATTGGACAAAAATAGGTTCGCCGAGATCTTGAAGCCGGTTTCGAATTTTCCGCTTCAGTGCGACATCCGACACTTCACCGTGGCCATCATAGTTTTGACGGGGGCGATTGCCATTCAGCGGATCTCCATTTGGATTCGCTTTGATTACCGAAAAGACGACAGCAAAATCAATTTTATGATCAAGAATTGTCATGATTCAGTCTCTCCTTCATTGGATGGTTTGGTTTGATTTTCTTCCTTCTTCTTTCCTTGGAAAAAGTCATGTCTTTGGCTGGAGAGTCCCAGCAAGTATTTTCCGGATAAAGGCTTATCATTAAAGTCTTCATAGTTAAATGCAGATAGAATCTCATCCATCAATTTCGTCAGATCCGTACATTTCGCGCCCAATCGCGCCTGATACGGCTGCAAACTCGCTTGAATCACCTTCCACGTCCGCACCGGATGCTGTGCGAACGAGTTCATATAGCGAATCGCATTCGTTGCGCGCGTCTCTTCTGAACCTAGCGCACGCCGCTCCAAAATATCGGCCACCGCCAGCAATCTCCCAAACAAATAGCTTCGGTCCGTGTTCTCCTTGTCCAGCGCCACTGTGTACCCCTCCTTCTGATAAAACTTATTTACTAAGGCGCATGCGATGCTGAGCGTCTTCTCCCACTCCCACTTTTCCATCGCCACCGGATTGGACGCCCGGCGAACGACGCTATTCACAATATCCGCCGGAATTTTGACGCCGTCTACCATGCACGGAAGCATACGTTCCATTAGACCTTTTACGAGCTTGTCGCTGGCTGATGTTCCGTAAGCGGCATATGCAATATCTTTCGTCGCCGGTGTGCCGAAAAATTGAACATAATCACCATTCTCATCTTTGCGATAACGGTGCAGCCATACACAACTGGAATGCCACTCCACCAGCTTCTCAAAATAATGCTTCTTGTCCAGATTGCGATAATAGAGCACCGCCATGCGCCCGGTCGTGGCAGAATCAAGAATCAACAGGTTCACAGCGGGATTCGTAATCGACAGCTTCTGTCCTGCTCCATACCCGGCCAGATAACTCCCAATGTCCCGCGCCAGCCCTTCGTTCGTGAAAGACTCCCTTTTGTTCGCCGCGCTTTGTTCCGGAAATAGGGCAAAGGTATCCTCTCCGGGACCCGGCACGTCTACCGCATCGTTCGACCACACGAGAAACACGCGCCCATCAATGATTTTCCCTTGGCGGTTAATGAGCCATTTCAGCGCATTATGAGCTTTTTGCGATACCTCATAGCTAATGCCCGCCGCTTCCTGACTGCTGCTGAACCGGCCGCGGAACGTAAATCCTTTGTCATCATTGGCCGAGATTAATTTTGCTTTGTCTGCCGGATTTCGTATTTTGTTCGCATGCTTGTCCGTACTTGGCACCCATTGCCCCGTCACATAACACAACTTGTTGTTGCCCAGCTTACTGTTATAGTAGCGAATGAACGAATCATACACCTCCGGATCTTTCCACACTTCCTTGAGCGGCCGAACCGGGGAGTAAACTGTAAAACGAATGAATGCGCTTTCTTGCTCGCCATTCAGCACGCCAAACAGCGGTGGTTTCTCGTCACCGTATTTTTTATCCCATTTTCCAATCAGGCAACCGTCCCCATCGAGAGACAGTATGTGTTCTTCCACTGCTAGATCGCGTATGAGCCGCTTTTTATTCAAATATGTAAAAATACTGACAATATGGGGATGGCTGAATGGAGACAGCGCCCACTCCTGCAAATTTTCAATATATTTTTTAAATTGATCCGCTTTCTTGGCATGTCCGCCATAGTCAATATAGTCTCCGGCCACATAGCTTAACTTATCATGCAGCGGATAAGGAAATACGGCGGTTCCTGAGCGACTGGAGGAATCCTCCGTGCACGGAATCAATGTGCTGGCATCGCTCTTGTCAATGACGATAGCGGAATGGAATTCACCGTCTTCCGTCACGCGAACTTCAATGTGCGCCGTCTGTGTCGTATGAGATATCGGAAGCAGCGTGAACTCTTGCCCGTTATGCTTCTTCTCGACAACCCCGATCCGATCGAGGTTCGACTCATACGTCTCATATAATTGCTGCAACCAACTCATTGGCTTCCCTCCACTTCCAGGCGGGACTCCAGTTCCTCCACCGATTCGATCTCCCCAGCCGCAAACGTCTTCGGTTGCATCTCAGCCACGGGACGAACAAGCGTACATTGTTCCGGTCTAATAAATTCAATGACACCATTCTTCATCACCGGATTCCACAGCCGCGTCTCCATCTGCTTCCTGCCCGTCTCATCCGGATAATTAATGCCGTGTACCATCGTTCCGAGATGGAGCTCGCCATAATTGTCATAGAAGCCCTCTCCTGTGCCAAATTCGCACGGCTCTACATAACCTTGGCATTCTCTGGCCCCCAGGAAAATATCCCGGCGTCCTCCCGCCCGCAAAGCGCGCTTCAAAATATTGTGGTGCTTATTTTCGTTGCGATCATACTCCAAGTCCGGCCGGTTCGGGTTGAACACGAAATGAGCCCGGCACTGGTAGCGAACATCCCTTAAATAGGAATAGTATGCCAGCGTATTGCCGCCGCCATAATCAAGCGGGCGAACTCCCTTCGACTCCATCCGGATCGGGTTCATGACGCGGACGGCATCCACAATGAAGAGAATAGTAGGTTTCCAGTAGATTGATTCGACGATCCCCTTCAATGCCTGATAGGTTGGGATGGGGTACGACATCTTTTCCCCGCCCAGCTTCGTTAATGGATCTGTAAACAACGCATAATTCCCGAACACTTCGAACTCAATGCTGTTGCGTATCAACGCGCCGCCTCCTTTCCACAATTCCCCTTCAACTACAACTTCATTCTACCTTCTCCTACAAGAAATAACAATCCCATCTAATAAAATATTATATGAACATTTTGTAACTGTTATTGCATGAAGTATAATTAAATTAACACATCTATTATAGATATGACCTTGGTTATGCTATAATTAGTTGTCGCTGTGATAGCGCGGATTGAAAAATATAGTATTTTATTAGAAGCCTATCTTCAAACGATAGGCTTTCTCTATTTAAAAACTTAAAAAACTCATGACGCTATCATTTTTCAGGTCGACTCCAAAATGCTCGCTGTAGGCCCCCTCCTTCAATACAAGCACTTTCCCGTCGAGACAACTCTCCAGCCCGCCGCCGCGATCCAACTCACGGAGATCGTGTTCAAACAAATTGACCGTGAACTGCTGCGCCCGTTTGAGCAAGCGCGTCAGATCATCAATGCTCCCGCCCCCGTTCAGTTCGGCTATGACTTCCTTGCCTCCCTCTCCATATGGAACAATGACAGAGCGCGTATGATCGTCAATAACGTGAAAATGTTGCGCAGCCGTACCGTAACTGTTGGCAAGGAACAGCGGCAGCCATGTGTTTTTCTCCCCTTTCTTTTTCCTGTCCTGATGATAAGCCTGAAAGTAGCTGTCCGCTTCCATCCGGCCGGCATACAACAAGACTGTCATATCTTTGCGAAGCTTAGGGACAAAATAATTCAAGTCCGCTTCCAGCTTCATATAAAATCGTTGGAAATAATACTCCATCGCCTGCTTCGACAATAACTGACCTCCATGCGCCGCCGCATCCCGCTTCAAATCGACAAGCATCGTGCGTGTCAGTTCCTTGCCGATTTGAATCTCCTTCAAATGCTTCAGATTCTCTTCCGCGTGGTCGATAATGTAGACGTTCCGGACCTTATCCTTCCCGTGGCGATTGCATCGTCCCGCCGCTTGCGCGATCGAATCCAGTCCGGCCAGGGAGCGTATGACGCACTCGAAGCTGACATCTACTCCGGCTTCAATCAACTGCGTGCTGACGCAAATCACTTTTTCCTCTGCTTCAAGATGCGCCCTGACCTTGTCCAAAATCGCAACCCGGTGAGCGGGACACATCGACGTGCTCAAATGATACAAATGTATTTTCCCATCCGAGCCGAACTGGCCTTGTTCCTGCATCGCTTGCAATCGTCCATACAGCGCCTTGACGACCGATTTCGTATTCAAAATAACAAGCATATTTCCCGCTTCCTGAACGGCATCCCGGACAAAGTCTGCCAAGTCTTCCGTACTCCAGGCCTTGTCGGTAGCTTGATCTACCAACTCGACACGCTTAAAGGCATCGATTACGCGATTAATATCCTGTATCATCTCGGTGTCCGCCCCGATGTCAAGCTTCTGCTCCACGAACTGCAGCGCTGGCTGCGTCGCCGTGCACAGCACGATACTGGAGCCCCCATACTCCTTCAAAAAGTTCAGCGCCTGATTGAATAGGGAAATACAATGCGTAGGGACCTTCTGTACTTCGTCAAATATAATGACTGCATCACACAAGTTATGTAGTCTCCGTATATTCCTGCTTCCATGGGCGAAAAACACGTTCAGGAATTGCACCATCGTCGTAAAAATGATCGGCGAATCCCAGTTGTCTTTAGCCAGGTTCGCCTTTTGCCGCGCCGTCAGCGCCAGCCCGTCCTGCTCCTCGTCGTCTTCCTCCATCTCTACTTCCACGACGTTGGAGTGATGCTCCAAAATATTCGCATCGTCCTGCAATATTTTGCGCACCGTGGCTGCATTCTGCTCAATAATTGTTGTAAACGGGACAACATAGATAATCCGCTGTTTGCCAAAGGTTAACGCATGCTTCAAAGCATATCTCAAGCTAGCCAGCGTCTTGCCGCCACCGGTCGGTATCGACAGTGTATAAATAGAAGACGGCTTCAAGGCAAAATGTTCGCATAACTCGGACATTTCGCTCCGCAACCGCGCAATTGGCGTATCTGCGTCTTTATTTTCCTCGAAAGAACGAAGTTGCGCCATCAACTTGTCATAGTATCCTTGAAACAATGCCATCACGTTCTGTTCCGGCTCGTCCGGCTCTCCCATCTCAAACCAGCGCGTGTTCGTCCGGTCGGCATCGATCAAGGCACTGAACACGAACTTGGTCAGGAACATCAGCTTCAGTTCCATACTCTTGGCAGGCACTCTGGCCAGAAATTGTTCCACTTCCACAGCCGCCTGATCCACATATCCCTGGAACTCCTGCTCGCTCATGACATGTGTAAAAAAGGCTTCAACGCTCTGATCAAACTCCTCCAACTTTTTGTAAGCAACCCGTCTCAAGTAAGGAGATTCCAAATCCGGATCCAGAAAATCATGCAAATAGGAATGATGCGAAATAATCGCATTGCCTACAACCTCAGCCAAAATCGCTTTATAAGGCGCTTTCGCATCCGCATGAAAACGATCATAAAGCAACCGTCCTCCGGCCGTAGAATGATCAACATCCCCCCGGCGCAGCCGGTCCTCGGCTCCGCTCGCAGCCGCCAATATGTATGTCCTGAACTTCTCCGTATATTTCCCCATATCATGAAGCATTCCCGCCAGCCCGGTCACATGAGGAATATTCAATTTCTTGCCGTATTCTTCCGCCAGCGTCTTCACTTCCAGCAAATGCCGTTCCACAGTCTGTACCTTCTCATCGCTCATGCGAATATGAGCAATCGATCGCATTTCAGCACCCCTTTTTACAATGCTCGTAGTTACTGTACCGCACACATGATGACAACTAAATGTCAGGGAACTTATTTATTTCGAATGCTGACTTAGTTATACACCTCCATCCAACGCCGTAGTCGCTCGATGAACTGCTTCCTTATCGAAAGCGGCTCCAGAATTTCGGCAGACGGGCCATACTGGGCGAGCCAATTCAGGAAGCCTTGCTCATGGTTGACTGTCGCCTCGAACAATAAGCTTCCGTCGGGCAAGTCCGTCATTTTGGGGCGCACGAACATCTCCTCTTCCTTAATATATCTGGCCACATCGGGCTGAAATTTGATCTTGAACGTAATAAGCGAGTCGCCCCGATGGACCGACCAGGTATGCTTCATATAGTGGTGGATGTCGAAATCGCCTTTGTCGAAACTTTTAGTCGTTATTTCGACGCGATGAAACCGGCTCATGCGGAACATTAAAATGTCCTGCTTCCGATGACAATACCCGATTAAGTAGAAGCGTTGCTCGCGAGGCACAAGACAGTACGGATCGATCTCGCGCTCTGTAATTGTATTGCGGCTTTGGGTATGGTATACTGCACGGATTGTCTTCTCCGCTATAATCGCTTCCATCACAGGGAGTAGGTAATTTGGACTATCTCGCTCTGCCTTGTAAGCAGGCGTCCCCATCTGTATTAGATTTGTGAAGTTCTCCATTGCTTCCCTGCGCTTCTGCTTCTCCTTGGCATGCGTCGCCATGACTTTGTCGTATGCCGAATCGAACAGAGGAGACAGCTTGCTTTTGTCCACCATGGAAGGGAGGACAGAGAAGACCATCTCCTCTTCTTCTGTAAAATTAAGCGGATACATCGCGAAGTTGCCTATAAAGCGATACCCTGTTCCGTATCCATCATTCGTTATAGGCACGACGAGATCTAGCGTTCGCAAATCCCGATATATGGTCCGCTCGGAAGCCTCACATTTGTCGGCCAGCTCCTGCGCCGATATGCCAGGATTCGCCTGTATGGCTATGACCATTTTCAGCAGCCGTATCATTCTATCGGACATCTTTGACTCTCCTCCAGATGCTATCATCATATCCTATAAATATTGGATATTCGACAACATCTATAGGTCTTCCTGCCTGCTTCTGCAAAAAAATCAGACTAAACAACCCTTTTCTTCGTTAACAATGTATGGGCATTTGGAATTACCTCTATTTTTATACCAATGTAAAAGCTGCTGTACATCCTCTTGGGATGCGCCGGTAAATACGTATTCCTTCGCTTTGGATGGCGAATCTATCACGAGTTCAATCTGGAAAATGCCAAATATGCGTTGGATCCAAGTTTGACGACAGGTTATCGATTGGATCGCTTGGCGCTGTACATAGACTGTAGTTCGCGTAAGACCCGGCTTCGCGATCACACATTGATTCCCATGAACTTCCCATAGCGTTCCCGAATATTTTCGGCTTCCTCGCCAATATATTGCTGCCGCGAACGGAAACGTCAACCATGCCCACAGAGAAAAAAATGTGGAGACTAAGATGACAAGGCTTACCGCAATGACCGGAAGCCACACAAAATACATCGCCTTTCCCGCCGCTAAATGGCGCTGAGGCTTCACGATTGTAAATTCGGGCAACAGCCGCTTCAATGCAGCATGCATCTCTGACCTGTGGACCGCGGGCAGCAGAAGCTTCACCTTCTTTTCCCCTGCATACCCAACGCAATCCATCCAGATGGACACATAACCAAAATAACGACTGAACAACTGCTCCTTGACCCGGATCGACTGAATCTTCGCAGTCCGGAGGGAGATTGATTTCCTCTCATACCATCCATACTGGATATGAATATAGTCACTGTCTCGGATAACGGTCCATTGGTTATAGCGAATCTGCATCATGACCAGAGACAGCAACCAGGACGTGAATACGCACAAGGCAATAATGCCAAGAAGCGCAAGCAGAACGGGTATAAGCTCCGTCGTCAATAATTCTTTCCATCTTTCATCTTGAAAAAAACGGACCACGCTTACTTCTTCTTCCGTGCTTGGTTCAACCCAATCCCATACATACGTTACGATAGTGAGACATAGGGGAACCCCCAGCCAGAACGAATTGGAACTAATCGCCCTCATCAAAATATCCTTGGGTTCAAGTACCCAATTCGGCTTTGCTTGGTTCGAGACACGCGACACGGGTCGATTAATTCTGGCAAGGAGCATGTCTGCGTTGCGTTGAGTCAACACGAACCTGGCATCCGCCTCTTCGTTCGAATCTGAAGTGTGCAATTCGGCAGTCGCCGAACCTACTAGCCGATCGGTCCAAGTCTGTTCTACCGATATATTCGTTATTCGCTCCAGCGGAATTGTTCGTTGGGTGGTGATAAGCGCTCCTCTTTGAATGACGATCTCAGAGTCCCCGATCTGATAAGTGTCTTTCCACCAGGAAATAATAGACCACAGCAAGATAGATAGACCAATGACGACAGCTACCCCATATACCCAATAAGGCTGTTGACCTGTGCCGGCCTTGATCTCCCTGAATAGCAAGAGAGTATAGGGGATGATCATATAGCGGATCGTTCGATACAAATGTACGGCAATCTTGATCGGATGCTGTCTATGGATTGTACGCATCAGTCTCACCTATCTTCGCCAGTTCAATGACCTGCCGCCGCAGTTTATTCGCATCATCTTCCAATAAACCGACGATGCCAGTCGCATCACCTGCCGTTACGATAACGACTTCAGATATGCCCAGCTTTTTCTGGATGACGTCCTGATCAATATCTACATGCTGAACACGGCTAAGCGGAATAACCGATGAATTGACGGACCATATGCTGCCCCACCGAATCACAATCTCATCCGTTGTCAGGACGTAACTTCTTCGGGCATAGCTGAACCGAACTCCATATATGATATAGAATACGTCTTTGCTCCAATGAAACAAGAGATAGGCCGCATCAACATATAGGATCCACTTCCATTGGGGCAACCACATCAAATAAACGATGATCGGGATGCTTGCCAGCGCAGTCCGCTTCAATGCAGAGAAAAGCCGATAAATTCGCCAATATGGCACCACATTTGGATGCAGTTGTTGCTGCTCGCTAACTGTCGTATTCATAGCTGCGTACATCCTCACCTTCCTTCGTACTGATACTATAAATTCTATTATGGTTGAAGAAAGTGACAACGGCCTGTCAGGGAACAAGTGTTCCACAAAAAAAAGACAAGCATCCTGCCCCCGCATTATCTTTTGATAAGGGGGATAGATGCTTCTTAGGTTTCATATGTTTTCTACGTGCCCGTGCAGGATGCGACGCTCAAATGTGCGCTTGAACTGCTTGGAGAGGTCCACGAATGCGAGTAGAATGCCACAATGCTTACTATTTTGGTAAGTTTCTTCGTCCTCTATCCACGCATCCGCGTAGGATGCGACCCAGTCGGGCATGGCGGTATCCAGCGTCGGCGCACGATTTCAATCCACGCATCCGCGTAGGATGCGACGCGTCCTCTTCATCAACGAAGACATGCTCTTCTTTATTTCAATCCACGCATCCGCGTAGGATGCGACCATGGAGCCATCCTACTAGGAACCTACGACAAGATTTCAATCCACGCATCCGCGTAGGATGCGACCCAAATGCAACTACGCTACGAACGGGAATATGGACTTATTTCAATCCACGCATCCGCGTAGGATGCGACGGCAATTGGCGAGCGGCCAGACGGAGGGATTCTCATTTCAATCCACGCATCCGCGTAGGATGCGACGAGTTCGAGGAAATGCACCGAGAAACAGCGTGAGACATTTCAATCCACGCATCCGCGTAGGATGCGACGCCGCCGTATGTGATCGCATAACATTCCTTATTATTTCAATCCACGCATCCGCGTAGGATGCGACACCATCTTGGGCATAATCCATGGCCCACCACCAATTTCAATCCACGCATCCGCGTAGGATGCGACGGTCATCCACTCGAAATCCGTATCCGGTCTATTCGCATTTCAATCCACGCATCCGCGTAGGATGCGACGCTCGGTCTGGTCGATACGGTCATAGGACGGATTATTTCAATCCACGCATCCGCGTAGGATGCGACTGTCCTTTACGTAGCCAAACACGTTAGCCTATACGGATTTCAATCCACGCATCCGCGTAGGATGCGACGCTGCGGCCCCCTCTCAAATAAGCCGGCGGGAGGTAGATTTCAATCCACGCATCCGCGTAGGATGCGACTGTGGTAGTCGTATTATTGGTAGCGCGCATGCATATTTCAATCCACGCATCCGCGTAGGATGCGACAAATGACAGTTTATCGCACCTCATCGGGTACTTTGATTTCAATCCACGCATCCGCGTAGGATGCGACTAAAGCAGATGACATATTGGGGGTGATTGAGTAATATTTCAATCCACGCATCCGCGTAGGATGCGACCATGGCTAGGATAGATAAACTAATCCAGAAAATATTTCAATCCACGCATCCGCGTAGGATGCGACGCCGACAATCCGCAAAACGGGCGGTTATGTAGCATTTCAATCCACGCATCCGCGTAGGATGCGACCCCCCATGAGGTAATTGGCATAGTCGCTTTGTATATTTCAATCCACGCATCCGCGTAGGATGCGACGCTCCTGACAATAGGCGGCGGGTACCTGATGTACAAATTTCAATCCACGCATCCGCGTAGGATGCGACATGGCGACCAATATAGCAAAGTGACGAAATTCGAAATTTCAATCCACGCATCCGCGTAGGATGCGACTACCGATGTGCTCATTGATTGCCACAAAACGCGCAGCGATTTCAATCCACGCATCCGCGTAGGATGCGACCCGTACATACGATAAATAATCCATTAAAGAAAATATTTCAATCCACGCATCCGCGTAGGATGCGACACCACTGCCATATAGTCTAGTAATCACACCGTTTATTTCAATCCACGCATCCGCGTAGGATGCGACCTTGTGATTTTGTTCATTCGCGCATACGTCGATCGTATTTCAATCCACGCATCCGCGTAGGATGCGACCTTGTGATTTTGTTCATTCGCGCATACGTCGATCGTATTTCAATCCACGCATCCGCGTAGGATGCGACCTTGTGATTTTGTTCATTCGCGCATACGTCGATCGTATTTCAATCCACGCATCCGCGTAGGATGCGACAGCCGGAATAAGCGCCTGTTTCATCGTTGGGTGTATTTCAATCCACGCATCCGCGTAGGATGCGACCATTGGTCCAGCCTCATGATCATCACCCCTAATCAATTTCAATCCACGCATCCGCGTAGGATGCGACGATAGACCGGGACACAGTACCCGGGGCACTGATGCGGATTTCAATCCACGCATCCGCGTAGGATGCGACTATGTTGCCAATGTCGATATGCCCGCACGGATTATTTCAATCCACGCATCCGCGTAGGATGCGACACAGACGCGGGTATTGCACTTATCGAGGGGCAATATTTCAATCCACGCATCCGCGTAGGATGCGACCAGCAGCAGCTTTACCGGGTGCCACGGTACCCAAAATTTCAATCCACGCATCCGCGTAGGATGCGACCTGGCGACGGCCCTGAACCGAGTCAAGGACACGAACATTTCAATCCACGCATCCGCGTAGGATGCGACGTGTATGACTTGCTAGGCGATATGCTGACAGCGATTATTTCAATCCACGCATCCGCGTAGGATGCGACTGCCTAATTAAAATCCGAAAGGGGATATCTGAATTATTTCAATCCACGCATCCGCGTAGGATGCGACTGTCCGTAAATAAAATCACCTCCTCGACTGGACTACATTTCAATCCACGCATCCGCGTAGGATGCGACCCCTTTCGGGTCGATGAGTTTCATCAAGTTTCGGTATTTCAATCCACGCATCCGCGTAGGATGCGACGGATACATCTTTCTAGGGTCGGACTTGAGCGCTATCATTTCAATCCACGCATCCGCGTAGGATGCGACAGCGAAAAATGATTGTTCCAATCATTTTTCGCTCTTGTTATGATTAAATAAATCAAATTAGCTATAGAATCAATCTAAAGTAGGTCGTTTCTCACCTTTGCCACAAACCATAATATGGATTCTTCCTATAATATAGTAATTTCATGGTGCGAATCCCCCGGGAAATTCATGTGCACTATACATTCGCACTAGAACTTGGGGGTCTCTATCGTTAAATCTATTATCTATAAGTTACCACATTTTGCAGTTTCATAATATAGTGCCTTTCGAGTCCGTATATACAACAATTCATCACTCGCGCATTAATGCGCATCTTACAGGGTCATTGCTCAACATGTTACCGAACCATTTCCAACCGCTCGAACGAGGTCATCACAACTCCCCCATCCAGTTCCCTCTCAACTACACAGGCTGAACCGCAATACCCGCCTGTTCCAACCGCTCCCGCAGGCTGCGGGCAAAGGCCAGCGCATGCGCGCCGTCGCCGTGAATGCAGACCGTATCGGCCTGAATCGCCACGTCATGGCCCTGCACAGAGCGGACAACGCCTTCTCGCACCATGCGAACAACTTGCTGCACCGCTTGCTCTGTGTCCGTAAGCAGCGCATGGGCTTCCCGGCGCGAGGTCAATGAACCGTCCTCCTGATACGTCCGGTCGGCAAATACTTCATGCGCGGTTCGAAGCCCCGCGGCCTGCCCCGCTCGGACCAATTCACTGCCCGACAGGCCGAACAGGATGAGCTCCGGGTCAATGTCATAGACCGCGCGGGCGATCGCATCAGCCAATGGCCGACGGGAAGCGGCCATGTTGTACAGGGCGCCGTGCGGCTTGACATGCCGCATGTTCCCGCCTGCTGCCTTGACGAATCCGAATAATGCGCCAACCTGATACACGACAATGTCATAGGCTTCCTCCGGAGTGATGTCGAGATTGCGGCGGCCGAAGCCTGCCAGATCAGGCAGTCCCGGATGCGCCCCGATGGCAGCCCCGTGCGCAAGCGCCGCGGCCACCGTCTTCCTCATGACCGACGGATCGCCGGCATGAAAGCCGCAGGCGATATTCGCCGAGGTGACGAACGGCAAAATCTCTTCATCCGTCCCCATCCGATAGGCGCCGAAGCTTTCTCCCATATCGCAGTTGATGTCTATCTTGTACACGCGAATCCCTCCTAACGGGCTTGCAGGGCCAGCCCCTGCCTGAATTGAGCGATGCTGTGCTCCCGCATCACATATAACTCCTGTGCTTCCTCCAGAGAAACCTCTTCGAACCGTATCTGTCCACCCGGCTTCACCTGGGCTATCAGCGGCAGATCTACGCTAATCACGTGCGCGATACGCGGATATCCGCCAGCCGTCTGCCGGTCGGCCAGCAGCACGATCGGTTTGCCTTCCGGCGGCACCTGAATCGTGCCCGCGCCAACGGCTGACGAGACCATGTCCAGTGGCTCTGCTACTGCCAACGGCACGCCTTCCAGCCGGTATCCCATCCGATCCGATTGAGGCATGACGCGGAATTGCTCCGCCCAGAGCTTCCGTCTGCTCTCTTCATCGAAGCGATGATATTCCGGTCCTCGCACCACGCGCAGCACCGGATTGTCCTGATAGGCCGGACGAAGCTCATGACTGGCCCCCCACGGAAGCACGACGGCTTCGTCTGAAGCCATGTCCCGCCATAACATTGACGCTCCCGTCTCCAGCACATCGCCCGCTTGAAGCGCCCGGCCGCGAAATCCGCCCATGCCGGCCCGCAAATACGTACTGCGGCTACCCATCACTTCGGGAACATGAATCCCGCCTGCGACCGCAAGATAGATCCGGCAACCGTACACCGCCCTGCCGAAGGTGAGCGTCTTGCCGGCCGGTATATAGATAGGCCGCCATAGCGGAAGGGACACACCGTCCACGACAGGGGACAAATTCCCGCCCGCCAGGGCAATCACTGCCGCCTTTTCGAATACAAGCTTAGGCCCTAATAGCGTAATCTCCAGAGCCGCCGCCCCTTCCTGATTGCCTGCCAGAAGATTGGCCAGTCTGAGCGCCACCGCATCCATGGCGCCGCTCGCCAGCACGCCGCATTTCTGGAATCCGAAGCGCCCGCTATCCTGTACCGTCGTAAGCAGGCCTGCCGTCTCAACCCGGATGCTCAAATCGCATGCTCCTCCCAGCAATCGTATTCCTTCTCAGTTATCGGGACGAAGCGTATCGTATCCCCTGCCCTTAGCAAGGTCGGAGGGGTCATATCCGGGCGAAATAACGGAACCGGCGTCCGGCCGATCAACTGCCAGCCGCCTGGCGTGACAATGGGATAGACCCCCGTCTGCTTCCCGGCAATTCCGACCGAGCCCGCCGGAATCGCCAAGCGCGGCGAAGATCGCCTCGGTGCGGCAATGCGCTCCGGCATGCCGCCAAGATACGGAAAACCTGGCGCAAACCCAATCATGTAGACCAGGTACTCGGCGCTACTGTGAATGCGCACAACCTCATCTGGCGTCAGATGGTTATGCGCGGCGACATCCTCCAGATCGGGACCGAATTCCCCGCCGTAGCATACCGGAATTTCGACAGCGCGTGCTTTCTCATCAAGCCGCATATCCGCCGTCTGTTCTACGGCCCTTTCCAGCTTGGCTTTCGCCTCTTCATACCGCAGTACTACAGGATCGTAAAATACCGTTACCGTGGTAAAAGCGGGGACATATTCGATCATTCCCGGAATCGGATGATGATCGAGATATAGCGACAACAATCGGACTTGTTCATGAGATGCCGGCCCGATGACCGTATCGAATTCCACCACGACCGCGGCATCTCCAAGCGGATAAAAATGCATCCCCGCTCCCTCCTCGACGTGCATTCTCTCATCTCCCATAAATGCCGTGAATATGAATACCCATTCCATACATCTCTCAACTATGTCATACCAAAAAAAAGACGAAGGTGCAATTTACGCCAGACCTTCGTCTTTCTATTACGTACTCATTCATCTTGATAAAAATGCCCGTCTGGTCAAAGATCCGGGACGCTTTTTCGAAGCAGCTTCTCGAATTCGGACACCACATTATCGACGGTAAACCCATATTCCTGAAGCAATCGGTCTGCAGGAGCCGATGCGCCGAACCGATCGATCGCGAGCACGCTCCCCTCTGGACCGGTATAACGGCTCCAGCCCAAGGAGCTGCCCATTTCTATGGCCAGTCGCACCTTGACCTGGGCGGGCAGCACCGTTTCTTTGTAATCGTCCGGTTGCTGCTCGAATCGATCCCAACTCGGCATGCTGACGACCGCCACATGCCATCCTCTGGCCGCCAACGCCTTCCGGGCATCAAGCGCCAGACTCACCTCGGAACCGGAAGCCAATAATAGGCCGTGAGGCTCCCCCGCCGCTTGAGCCAGGACATAAGCTCCGCGCCTTACTCCTTCATCGGCAGTTACGTGATCAACAATCGTAGGCAGCTCCTGCCGTGTAAGCACGAGCACAGAGGGGCGATCCTTGCTGCTCAGCGCCAGCTTCCAAGCGGCAGCCGTCTCATTGCCGTCTGCGGGACGGTAGACGGACAGATCCGGCATGGCGCGCAAGGAAGCCAAGTGCTCGATCGGTTCGTGAGTCGGCCCGTCTTCGCCGACCGCGATACTGTCGTGGGTGAACACATACACGACAGGCAGCTTCATGAGCGCGGACAAACGAATCGCCGGGCGCAAGTAATCGGAGAAGACGAAGAACGTAGCTCCGAACACCTTGACGCCGCCATGTAAAGCCATTCCATTCAACGCGGCGCCCATAGCAAATTCGCGCACGCCGAACCAGATGTTGCGGCCGCTGTAGTCATCCGGGCTGAAGTCCGCTTCGCCTCGAAGCAATGTCTTGTTCGACGATGCTAGGTCGGCGGAACCCCCCAGCAGTTGAGGAACGCGGCTGGCCAGTGCTTGCAGCGTCTCGCTTCCGGAAGCGCGCGTCGCCAGCTTATCTTCCCCTGCGCGATACACGGGGACCATGATCTCCCACCCCGGAGGCAGGTCTCCGTTCATCGCCAATTGCAGTTGTGCCGCGAGGGACGGATAGGCATTCGCATACTGGGTGAACAGCTCATTCCATTGCCGTTCCGCGCGTTCTCCCTCCATTCGCAGCTCAAGGAAATGGGCCCTCACCTCCTCCGGAATATAAAACTCGGCATCTGCAGGCCAGTCATACCGCTGCTTGACCAACCTGACCTCATCCGGGCCTAATGGAGCGCCATGCGCATCCGACTTGCCTCCCTTATTAGGCGATCCGTAGCCAATAACCGTTTTCACCTCGATTAATGATGGTTGCTCCGCGTGGGCTCTGGCTTCGGCCAATGCCTGGGCAATCGCTTCGAGATCGTTCCCGTCATCGACCCGAATCACCTGCCAGCCGCAGGCACGGAAGCGTCCTGCCACATCCTCGGTGAACGACTTCGAGAGTTCCCCGTCCAGCGATATATCGTTGGAATCATACATGACGACCAGGCGGCCCAGCTTCAGGTGTCCAGCCAGCGAAGCCGCTTCCGCCGCCACGCCCTCCATCAGATCGCCATCTCCGCAGATGCTGTACGTATAGTGATTAATGACCGGAAATCCGTCCCGGTTGTACACAGCCGCCAAATGCCGCTCAGCCATGGCCATCCCAACTGCCATCGCAATGCCTTGGCCCAGAGGTCCCGTTGTCGCCTCTACTCCAGGGGTATGGCCGTATTCGGGGTGACCGGGCGTCCTGCTTCCCCATTGGCGGAACTGTCTTAATTCCTCCAGGGATAAGTCATAGCCGAATAAATGCAAAATACTGTATAAGAGCATCGAACCATGTCCGGCAGATAGAATGAAACGATCCCGGTTAAACCATTCCGGATTCGCAGGGCTGACGCTCATGAAACGGCTCCACAGCGCATATGCCATCGGGGCCGCCCCCATCGGCATGCCGGGATGTCCCGATCCCGCCTTCTCGATGGCATCGAGCGCTAATGTTCGAATCGTGTTCACGCACCGCTCGTCAATGTCTATTCCTCTCTGTGGCACACGCGCCTCCTTCCCGGCCTGTGATCTCTGCGAATCGCGAGGCCGCATCCAGCTTAATGATAAGATTCAATGAATTGGTACCTCGCATGGCTGCCCCTGTAGGCGATAAAAGAATGAGTCAGCGCGGCTCCGTTCCTCCGTCGCACTCCTTGCAAAAGCATGCCATCCGTGATGCCTGTAGCGACGAACAGACAGTCGTCCGATCGTACCATATCGTCGAGAGTCAGGATTGTTCCGGGCTTAGGCAGCCCCATCTGTATACATCGCTCAACTTCTCCTTCATGTTGCGGGAGAAGTTGAGCCTGGAAATCGCCTCCGAGGCATCTCAACGCCGCGGCGGCAAGCACGCCTTCCGGCGCCCCACCCGTTCCCGCCAGCATGTCCACACTGCATTCTTCAAGCGCTGTCGCAATAGCTCCGGTCACGTCGCCATCGGAAAATAATCGGACTCTGGCTCCCGTATCCAACACCTCGCGAATCAACCGCTCATGTCTGGGGCGGTCCTGAATCATAACCGTGACCTCGGACACCTTTTTGCCAAGCGCATCGGCCACGGAGAGCACATTCTCCGACATGGGCCAGTCTAAATGAACGCGGCCTGCCGCCTGCGGCCCTACCGCCAATTTCTTCATATACATATCAGGAGCATGCAGCAGGCTGCCTCCAGAAGAAGCGGCGATGGCGGCAATAGCGTTGTCTTGTCCCTTCGCCATCAAGCTCGTGCCCTCGACAGGATCTACGGCAATATCGACTTCAGGCCCTTGCCCGGTGCCAAGCTGTTCCCCAATATAGAGCATCGGCGCCTCATCCATCTCCCCTTCGCCGATCACGATCCGGCCCCGCATGCCGATCCGGTTCATGTTCTCCCTCATCGCTGCAGTGCCCGCTTCGTCTGCCTCCTGCTTGCGTCCCTTGCCTATCCAGAGGGAGGCGGCGATGGCTGCCTGTTGTGTAACCGCCAGAAAATCCATGTACATTTGGCCCGTCACATCACTGCGTTCCGCATTCGTTATCAATGGTACACACTCCCTCACGTATGGGAATAGCGGCTTGCGATTCAACCTGGGCATTTATCGTGTCCAGGAACGCGCGAAGAATCAGAAAAGCGGATGTTGCTCCCGGATCTTGAATACCCAGAGAACGCTCCCCAAGCCGGCTCGACCTTCCTTTTCTCGACAGCATGTCCTTGGTCGCCTCCATTCCGCGTCTCCCCGCCGCTACCGCGTCGGAGAATGCAGCCCTGAACTCGCCCGTCGTCCGGTAACGGATCTGCAGCACGGTGAGCGCTGGCCCCAGCGTATCGATCATCGTTTTGTCGCCGATATCCGCCTTCCCTCGCTCCTTGATTCCTTCCATGAAAGCGACCCAAAAACGAACCAGTTCCTCGTCGCGCAGCACCGCAACATTCTGAATGACCTTCGCGCCCCGCAGAAACCCCATAGCATACAGAGGTCCCACGGAAGAACCTACCGCGGAGAGGAACGTGCGTCCCGCAACAGTACAGATCTTGGCGCAATCCTGTTCATCCTTCAGTGCGCCGCGCAATTGTTCGCCGATAGCCTGCCAACCGATCGACATGGTTACCCCATGGTCGCCGTCGCCCAGCTTCCGATCTAACTCGGACAAGTAATCCTTATTCTCTTCCATTACAGCGATGACATGGGTCAGATACCTCTTCAAATCATCCGCCGTCATGTTCATGACAGAACCTCCTCACTTCTGCACATACATGGGGCAATCGGCTGGGTAATCGATCAATTCTTCCAGCTCGTCATCCAAATGCAACACCGTAACCGAACACCCTCCCATCTCCAGAGATGTGCTGTAATCGCCTACGTAAGAACGGTGAATGATAATTCCTCTATCCGACATCAATTGCTCGACTCTCCGGAACACGATATACAACTCCATTCGCGTCGTTGAACCGAGTCCGTTTACAAGAACGGCAGTCCGGGCTCCTGGCTCGAGCGGCATATCCGCCAGAATATCATGAACGAGACGTTCAGCTACCCGATCAGCCGTTTGCAGCGGCCCTTTCTCGATTCCCGGTTCCCCGTGATGGCCAAGGCCAATCTCCATCTCGTCCGCTTCCAGTTCGAAGCTGGGCTGTCCCGTCTGGGGCAAATAACACGGAGACAGACCCACTCCCATGCTTCGAGTCCGCGCATTCGCCTTCTTCGACACGCTGACCACTTCATCCAATGAATATCCTTTGGCCGCAGCAGCCCCTGCTACCTTCGTCACCAAAAACTCCCCTGCAATGCCGCGGCGATGATCGCGTTCTTCCGTCGGGGCGGAGGCGACATCATCCGTTACGATCACCACCCCTACCGGAATACCGTACTCAAGGGCGGCCAATTCCGCCGCCATGCCGAAGTTCATTACATCGCCCGCATAGTTCCCGTAAATAAATACGACCCCTTCACCCTTATCAAGCGCCTTGGCGGCCTCCAGAATCGGATCGGGCGGCGGAGAAGCAAAAATATTGCCTACCGCCACGCCATCCGCCATCCCGTCCCCGACATAGCCCATGAACGCAGGCTCATGGCCGGCTCCCCCGCCAATGAGTATCCCAACCTTGCCTTCCGCGGTTTCCTTCGCCTTGACGATCGAACGCGGATGCTCCGGAAGCCGTCGGATATATTGCGGATGAGCCGCGGCAAAGCCTGCAATCATTTCCTCGACGACATCATTCGGAGCGTTAATCAATTTCTTCAATGACATGCAGCCCCTTTCAGGAAATCCTGCTCTTTATCGATAATCTGCTGAATCTTTCTCGCCGAATTGCCGCCGGTAAACTCCGATTGCAGATATACTGTGACGATCTGCTTGGCCAGCTCAACGCCGATAACCTTCGCGCCCATTGTGATGATCTGCGCATCATTACTCTTTTTTGCCCGTTCCGCTGAATAAGTGTCATGACACAAGGCAGCGCGAATACCGGGAACTTTCCCTGCGGCGATGGCAACACCAATGCCCGTCCCGCATATCAAGATTCCTCTCGCGATCTTGTTGGAGAGAATATCGCCGGCAACCCGGAAGGCAACGTCCGGGTAGTCCACCTCCGCGCAAGACCCGCACCCGTAATCAAGCACTTCGTAACCGAGCGTTTGCACATACGCCTTGATTTCTTCTTTCATCGCATACGCATTATGGTCAGAACCTAATCCGATTTTCATGGCCATACTCCTTTCTGTTCATGATTCATGATGGGAATCGGGTTTTCTTCGCTGACTAGGGGATAAGTACGACTTTCAACGAGTGCGATCCGCTCTTCACCAGCTGGAATCCGCGCTTGAACTGTTCCAGCGGAAGTTGATGCGTGACGATGCCCTCCGTGGGAAGATCCCCGTTGGCAATGCCCTTAATGACAGGCTCGTAGCAGTACGGCCCCAGATGCGAACCGAGCACATCCAGTTCTTTGCGGTCGCTGATAATGCTCCAGTCTACGGTTACGGGGTCGGTGAACACGCTGAATTCCACGAATCGGCCGAGCTTGCGAATCAGGGAGAGTCCTTGTTCTACCGACTTTTGAGCGCCGGTAGCTTCAATATAGATGTCGCATCCATACCCGCCGGTCAGTTCCTTCACGATGTACGCAACATCGTCCTTGCTCGGATTCAACACGAGATCGGCACCGAACTGCTTGGCCAATCGCAGCCGATCATCGAACAAATCAAGAACGATCAGCTTTCCTGGACCCGATTTCTTAATCGCGCCGATCATCCCCAACCCAAGCGTTCCGGCTCCGGCCAACACGACGATATCCCCCAACTGAATCTGTGCGCGCTGCACCGCATGGTACGAGCAGGCAAATGGTTCAATCAAAATCGCCTTCTCCAATGGAAGATTCGCAGGAACCTTGTAATTGATCGCTTCCTTCGGCAGCTTCATATACTCGGCCATAGCGCCATTCACATTGTTCTGGAAGCCGTACAAATCATGCTTCTCGCACATCCAATACTGCCCCCGCTTGCAGAAGCGGCACTTCCAGCAAGGCACAATCTGTTCGGATATGACTCTGTTGCCTATGGCAAACCCCTCTACCCCGGGTCCAAGCGCTGCCACATGGCCGATGAATTCATGTCCCGGTATCATCGGCGCCTTAATGTAAGCGGGCTGAGTCTCGTCCCCCCAGAAGCTCGGAGCCCCTTCAAATGCCTTCAGATCCCCTGCGCATATCCCGCAGGCTTCTACTTTGAGCAGAATCTCGCCTTCTCCAATCTCGGGAACCGGCACTTCTTCCAGCCGATAATCGCCAGGCGCATAAGCGACAATGGCTCTCATTGTCTTTGGAATGGCGACTTTCCCTTCCAACGTCTGAACCCATTCGTTCATCATCTTGGTTCTCCCCCTTAGATTCGCATGATCCGAGTCCGTCAGAAGACCTGCTTCAGATTCGGTTACCCGATTGCGGATCGAATAGATGGATGCGATCCTCCCGGAATAACAGCCTAATCTCGTCCCCTGGCCGATAAACGGTATCCTGCATAGTACTCACACTAAGCAATTGCTCGCGAATTCGGATATGAATGCGGTTCTCCTCGCCCAGAGGCTCAAAGATGCTTACCTTGGCTGACAATGTGCAAGGAGAGTTCCCGTCAACCGGGCAGATATCGGTCGGACGAATGCCGAGGCGATAGTTCTGGGACGCCCTCACCCGCTGGATATATTTGTCAGGAACAGGAAACACCAGCCCGGAATCTTCGATCTGGAACTGAAGCCTATCCTGCAATTGCACCGTCTTCACATGGAACAAGTTCATCGGCGGCTCCCCGATGAATCCGGCAACAAATTCATTGACGGGGCGGTTGTATACTTCCAGAGGGGTACCATACTGTTGAAGCACTCCTTCATTAATAATAGCGATCCGATCGGCCAAGGCCATCGCCTCCGATTGATCGTGGGTGACGATAATGCTCGTTGTCTTCATTTCCGTATGAAGCCGCTTGATTTCCGTCCGCATGGTCTGACGCATCTTGCGGTCGAGATGAGATAACGGCTCGTCGAGCAGCAGTACTCCGGGACGTCTGACGATGGCCCTCGCAATATTGACCCGCTGCTTCTGGCCGCCGGATAATGCGGATGGCTTCATGGGCAGGAGATCCGTAATATGGAGCAGCTCCGCGATCTGGCTAACCTCCTGCCTGATTTGACTTTCCGGCAGTTTGCGGGCTCGCAGATTAAAGGCTATATTCTCGTAAATGGTCAACGGTGGATACAGCGCATAATTTTCGAACGCCAGACCGACATTGCGCTTGCTTGGATGCAAACGGCTGACCGATTTGCCTCCGATAATAATGTCCCCTGACGAGAGGTTCTCCAAGCCCGCAATCATACGCAATGTGGTTGATTTGCCGCAGCCTGAAGGACCGAGCAGGGCAATGAATTCTCCGTCGCGGCAGACCAGATTGAGCGTTCGGACCGCGTGCACCTGTTTTTTATTTTTGGTGTACATCTTGCACAAATCTTTAATGATGAGCTCCGCCATCCTTGCGGCCCCCTTTCTCGCCAGAGCGTCCAAGGAAGCGGCCCGTATTTGAATCGAAGAACAGAGCCTCCGTTGTGTTGAATGTCAGATAGATCGGCTCATCCATCGAACATTCCAGATCAGCCGGGGCGGTCAGTCGTATCCGCCGGCCGTTCCGTTCAACGGTTAGTATCGCCTTCGCGCCCAGAGGTTCGAAGCTGTAGATTCGGGCTTCAAGCGATCCTTCCGGATTTTCTTCGAAGGAGAAGGAGATATCTCTGGGGCGAAAGCCTACGCGGACAACCGGGCAACCCGCCTGATCTATCCGCTCTAACACGTCATCCGGAACGGAGAAGTGGTTGTTGTCCCCGAGGAGATTCAGATAAGCGCCTTCGGGTCTCCGTATAATATCCGCATCCAACAGATTGATCTCCGGTTCGCCGAATGCCTCCGCCACATATTCCGTGGCCGGCCGGCAGTAGATATCATCGGGCTTGCCGATTTGTTCGATTCGGCCCTGATGAATGACCGCTATCCGATCACCGAGACTAAGCGCTTCGAGATAGTCATGCGTTACGTAAATGACGGTTGTATTCAAGCTTTGCTGCATCTCCTTGAACTCGGCCCGCATCTGATGGCGCAGCTTGGCGTCCAGATGCGTCAACGGCTCGTCCATCAAGAAGACCTCCGGCTTCCGTACGAGAGCCCGCCCCAGCGACACCCGCTGCTGTTGACCGTTCGAGAGCTCCGACGGAAGCCTGTCCAGCAGCCCGTCGATCCGCAGAATACGCGCCACGCGCCGAACCTCCTCCCGGATCACGCTATCCGGCTGGCGGGATTTGGGGCTGCGCAAGGGAGAAGCCAAATTATCGAACACCGTCAAGTGCGGATACAACGCATAGTTTTCGAATACCATGGCTACATTGCGTTCTTCCGGTTCCAGCGCATTGATAACCTTGCCGTTCATGCGGACAACTCCTTCGCTCGGCAGGACAATCCCGGCGATCACATTTAACAGTGTCGTCTTGCCTGCTCCGGCCGGACCGAATACGACAAAGAACTCTTTATCCTTCACCTCAAGCGATACATTGTTCAAAGCCGCCTTCCCTTTATAATTCATCGTAATATTTGCTAGTGAAATATCCGACATCCGTCTCCCCCCTCGCAAGATTCTCACCCCTTGACGGCTCCCATGCTCAGTCCGCGAACCAGATGCTTCTGAATGAGCAGCGCCAGAATCACCTCAGGCAATGCGGACAAGGTAACGGCGGCCGCCATTTGCCCGTAGTGAACCGTATCCGAAGAAATATACTTTAATGAAGCCACCGTCGAAGTGACGATTCCCTGGCCCGCGAGAAGCAGCGCAAATGTAAAGTTGTTCCAGACAAAAATGAAGGACAGGAGTCCGGCAGCCACCATCCCCGGCTTGACTAGCGGCATCATGATCTTCATGAAGACGTGTCCCCAAGAATACCCGTCCACTCTACCCGCATGCTCGATCTCCGGCGAGATATCCTCGAAGTACCCTCTCAGAATCCAGATGATGAACGGAAGCGAGATGAGCTGATACACCCATATCAATCCGAAATACGAATCATACAGTCCCAGTTTCTGATAAATAAGGAACAGCGGCAGAATGACCAGCAGTTCAGGCGCGAAGCGGAAGGACAAAAAAGTGAAGGCCAAATTCTCCTTGCCTCTGAAATCAAATCGCGCCAGAGCGTATGCCGCCGGTACACCGACGGCGATGGACAGCAGCACCGCCCCTACGCTGACGATCAAGTTATTCACGAAGTAACCCAGGTACTCCCCCGTTGAAAAAAGCATCCGGTAATTTTCCAATGTGGGCGTAAACACGAATACGGTATCATACATTTCCCGATCGAACTTGAACGAGATCAGCAGCATCCACAACAAGGGGAACAGGGCAAATGCCGCATAGAGAACGAGCGCTAAATTTTTCAACAAGCTTGTCAGTTTATTTGTTATTACCATCGTCACCCTCCTAATTGCCAGAGGCCCGTTGCTGCGCACGGCTCCAATAACGGATCATGCAATGGCTCGCCACATAGACGAAGATCCACAGAATCACCATATAGGGCAGGGAACTCCCCATTTCCTTATAGATAAACGCTTCATTATAAGCCGCAAGCGGCAGCGTCATGAGCGTATCGCCGGGTCCGCCGCGGGTTAAGGCGAAAATAATAGAGAACTCCTGAAGCGATATCATCATGCGGAATAACAGCGCAATGAAGAGCAGAGGCTTAATCATCGGCAATGTCAATGTCTTGAAGGTGAACCACGCTGAACCTCCGTCTATCATCGCGGACTCAAATGGCGCCTTGGGCAAGGAACGAAGACCGGCCAATACGAGAATGATAACGAACGGCGTATATACCCATACGTCAATCAAGACGACAGAGAACATGGCTGTAGCCGGATCGGCCCCCCACAAAAAATCGGTCACTCCAATGGCACGGAGCCAGCGGCTGATCACGCCTACGGAAGAGTTCGTCATCAGCTGCCAGATGAGCGTGGCCACGACCGGCGCAATCATTAACGGGAAAATAAGCACCATCCGCAGCGCCCGCGACAACAAATTGTCCCGATTCAACATCAGCGCAATCGCCATTCCAAGAAGCATTTCAATCGCGGTGGCAAAAAACGCATACTGCCCGGTCACCGATACGCTGTGCCAGAAAGACGGATCACGGAACATTCTCGTCCAGTTCTCCAATCCTATGAAGGAAGCATCCGGATATTTAAACGAATAATTCGTCAGCGAATAATACACGGATGTAAAAAAAGGAATAAGAATGCCGATGGTCAGAAGCAGCGCCGGCGCCAGAATGAAATACGGGCGCGCTTTTCTTCTCCATGGTACGTTGATCGCATCGGCAGCGTTGTTGCGTTCTGCCGAATCGGCAATCGGCACCGCCGGGGCCTCCCGATTTTTGTCGACCGAGCTCATGAGAGCCCTCCTTTCAATGGCATGAGAAGCAAGATAGTTGTCCCCCTGAGCTGATGCCCCTCGCTTACTCTGCCGTTCGAATCCTCGCTACGCGCTTATTGATGTCTTCAGCCAGCTTCTTCATCCGCTCTTCCGCCGGCGCTTGCCCCGTAACGATATCCTGAAGCGCAGCCGCCCATTCGGTCGTGGTGTTGAAGAATTCCGGTTGCGGCGTAAATTTGATCGATGTGTGATCAATAATGCTCTTGAACGTGTCCTCGTAACCTTCGAATGCAGAAATACGATCAATGAACTCCGGATTGTCCCATACCGATTGACGGACCGGATTGACGACGCTCGCCTGGGTCGCCCCCCACAGCGTGTGTTCTTTGCCGGAGAAATACTGCATGAAGAGCCATGCCGCCTCCTTCCGCTTCGAGGAACTGTTCATGGCAATGGACCAGATCCATTCATTCGCCCCCACATCCTGCCCTCTCTTCATGGCGGGCGGCGGGGCGAACGCGATATTGCCTGATTCCGCGGATGCGCCGTCCTGCCCCTGGAATATACCGAAAATATCCGCGTCAAATGCCATGGCTGCTTTCCCCGCCCCGATATCGGTGGACACTTGATACCATGTATAGTTCGTCCAATCCCTCGGTCCTGCTTTGTTCACCAATTCCGCAAATTTCTTCGTTACCTCAATCGATTCGGGACTGTCCAGCCTGGACACCAGCTTCCCGGATTCAACGGCGAAGTCTTGCGCGCCGTTCAGGCTGAACGCGGTCATATAGCCGGGATGGATCGTGGCCCAGGAACGGGTGCCCCGAACGGCGATGCCATATGAGCCTTCTCCGTTCCAACCGTTCAATTGCGAGGCGGTGTCGATCAATTCATCGAATGTTGCGGGCGGCTTCAAATTTTGATGAGCAAGCGCTTTCTTGTTGTACAGCAAAACACTCGCTTCGAAGCCGAGCGGCAGCGCCCACAAGTTGCCCGTTCCGACAGGATGCCCCGGCTTCCGGTCCCAGCGGACGCCGTCCAAAATTCCCTTGTAGATATCATCGAGAGCGTAATCCGGGTCCGTCAGTTCCTTATCTTCCAGATATTCATCCAGGGGTTGAACATAATCCGCCGGAGCGTATTCCCACAATTGGTAGGATCCCGTCATGAAGACATCCGGGTTGCCGTTGCGGGAATTCAATGCCGTCGTCAGCTTGTCGAAATAGTTCTCCTCCGGCGTAACGGAGTACTTCACGGTGATGCCCGTCTTGGCTTCAAATTCGGATAGTCTCTGTATGATCGCTTCGGCATACGGATGCTGGTTCAGCATTACTTGAATCTCATGGCCTTCGAATTGCTTCCAACTGAACTCTGTGCCAAAGGCTCGCTTCCCGGCCTCAGGGGGCTTTGCCGTCGCGGTCCCTGCGTTGTCTCCCGCCGAAGAACATGCGGCAGACATGAACAAGACAAGCACCAACAACCAGAGCCCCGTCATTCTTAACATTTTGTTCAAGACTACTCCCCCGATCTTGGAAATGAAACGGTTGTCCAACTTTCATTGACGAGAAATAAGAATAAGCTACAAAACATCGACATGTTTCCCTGAACTTTTCTTCCGAAGCCTCACCTTCATTTCTTGTTTTATTCACACATATATTATCATTTATTTTCATTTTGTCAATTTTATTTTTGTTATTATTTTCGTATTTAATTGTTTATTATTTATTTTTGTTTTCGCTTTTCATTTTAGCCCACTTTCATTTGAACAATTCTGTTTTGTTTGTTATGATGGGCACATGTTAATACAACAACCTTGAAAAGGTGATCTCACTTGGGGAAGATGTTTCCTGCGGAAAGAAAAAGCAAAATTTTAGAGTACTTGAAAAAGAAGCAACGCGCTACGGTGAAGGAATTGTCCAGCCTCGTTGACGTGTCTGAGGCAACGTTGCGAAGCGATCTTCAATTGATGGAAGAGGAAGGATTGTTGCATCGCACACATGGCGGCGCCATGATTGCAGAAGACATGCAAACGGATACCGCCTTCGCCGTGCGAGAGAAGCGAAATAACGAAGAAAAATCGGCCATTGGAAGCAAAGCGGCCATGCTGCCGCAAGACGGCCAGTGTATCCTGCTCGATGCAAGTTCCACTGCGCTGGAGATGGCCAAAGCTCTCAAAAGCAGGCCAATCCGCCTTACCATCGTCACCAATGGCATCTACTCGGCTCTCGAACTGAAAGAAAATCCGAATTTTACGGTTATTGTAGTTGGCGGTGTCATCCGAGCCGGTTCCGTCGGTCTGGAAGGCATGTTGGGGAGTTCCGTTTTGAATCAGATTCATATTGATACGATGTATGCTTCCGCTCACGGGTTTACATTGGAAGACGGAATGATGGATTTCAACGTCTATGAAGTTGACCTGAAGCGGGCCATGGTACAGGCTTCCTCTCAAGTCGTCGGGCTTCTGGATCACACGAAGCTTGGCAAGCGCTCGATATCTTCGTTCGCGAGCGCCCGGGACATCGGAACCATTATTACGGATTCCCGCGCACCGCAAGGCTTTATCGATCAATTACAGCAGCACAAAATAAAAGTAGACATCATCCCGCCGGCTGTATATATGAATTGAAATGAAACGGAGGCCGTTTTTGCTTGAACGGGTACGAGTGATGAAGAGGCGCGCCTTTTATGTTCGAGGTCGCTTCAGATGCCCGGCCAGGCATGCCTCCGGATCCAGTTGCATCGTTCCGGGTTCGTTCCAGGTTCGTTCCGGGTCGCCCGGATCGCAACAAGGGGCTGTCCCATAAGCAGTTTTGACTACTTGGAGACAGCCCCCCGCTTCTCGCAGCACGACTTGGTGACTTGCCGACAATACTGCGAAAATACAGTATTCCTTTGTGATGTTTCCTCCGCTCCCGAAATTGCTGCGAAACTGCAGGAATTGAAGCCATGCCAATGGACAAAAGGTAAAAATAAGCAAAAATGATGTACTTTTGCAGGAATTTCATCAGATTGCGGCTTAAAAAGCGTAAATTCCTGCACAAATGCAGGATTCGCTGCCTTAGCCATCTTCCACCGCTCATCCCGCAGCTCGTCCCGCCGCCGCCATTACCGCCTCTGCCTTCTCTGTTGTCCCGTCTTGGCCTGCATCATGATTCATGCTTATAGGACAGTCCCTTGTCTCCGCCAAGGGGCAGCGGCCCCCGCGCTCAGAACAATTCCATCTGCGTGACGTGCGAATCAATCCGTTCGAGCACGCCCGGATCGTTGTCCCGGAAATAGGCCGTCTGAATCGTCTGCGCCGCCTCGATAATCTGCTTGCCGGAATCTGCCGCGTGACGCAGACGGCAGCTATAGACAACCGGGAAATAATCTTGCAGGAACTTGCCTTCCACATGAGCGGTCAAGGCGATAATCTGGAAGCCAAGCTGCTCGGCGATGAAGAATACCGGGCTTAATACATGATCGCTGGAAGCCTTGCCGAACGGATTGTCCAGAATCACCGTGCGATGCCGCTTCATCTGCGCCTGAATGTACTGCTTGCGTTCCGCGATATAATTAAGCAGCCCCAGGAACAAGGTCATGTTTTTGCTCCATTTCTCGCCGCCCGACCAGCGGTTGGACTGCTCCCACGAGAAGGCGGCACGCGTAATCTGCTGATCATTCGTTACTTTGCGGCAAGCCACCTTCATCCCTTCGCCCTGCATAACGATCTGAAGCAGCTGCCGCGAATCAAGCCACTTCTCCAGATCTTTGCGAATGAGCGCTTGCTGCTCCTGCCAATCTGGCTGATCTTGTTCATCGGCATAACGCTCCAGCTTCGTCATGATCCAATCCATATGCTTGCGGATGCGATCTTTGCCCTCCTGCTCGTCCCATTCCGCCAATGTGAAACTGTAGATTTCCTTCCATCCGTCCGCCGATTTGACCCGAGTCTTCTTCGGAATCTCCTTCAGTTCCTGAACAATCAGCTTCAGATGGGAATGAACATGCACAATGAACTGCTGCAAAGTTTGATCATGCGTCTGCAGATTCTGTTCCATGATGTGAATGGCCGTTCGAATACGTTTCTCCATCGACTGCTGGAATTCCAAGAGCTCGGAGAATTGCTCCTTCGATTCAATGCCTTGAATCGTCATATAGCGCAGCTTCGTATCCTGGACGGAGTGAATGCAATAATCCTTCATCCGGGTTCGGCCATTTTTGACCGACAATTGTTCTTTCTCCACGCGCGCCTGCCTGTCCTTCAGCTTCTCGATGCAGAGATTGGCATAATGAGACGTCTTATACGGGAACTCCGTTCGATCCGTTTCCCCGATGATCGCGGGCTGCAGCCGCACGTCTTCCAGAGCGAACACCATCAAGTGCTTGTTCCACACCTGCAGCACCCGCTCGATCTCATTCAGACGCTTGCGGTTGACCTGTTGGCGACGAGTGAGCTGCTCTTCCTCATCTGCCAACCGCTGCTCCTCGTCCCGCAGCTTATTCTGAACCGAATGGAGCGGTTCGGTGAACCGTTCGGGCTCGGCATCCGGGAACTCCTCTCCGAACTGCTGCCGCAGCTTGAGGCATGCTCCTTCCTTCGCCTGCAGCTCGCCGCGCGTCCGGGCATACTCTCCCTCGATCCGCTTCAACTGATGCCGCAGCTCTTCTATCCGTGACCAGAGCTGCTCTTGGCGTTCAATGACATCTAACGGAAGCGGCATAGCTGCGTCGATGTCTGGATGCTCGATGCGGAGCTTCTCCATGAGCCGATGATATTCCGCCACCCGCTCCCGCTCGCTGGCAAGCGCCGCTTCGAGCTGCGTCTGCTCCTGCATAATCTGATGACGCTCCAGTTCCAGCCGCTTCCGTTCCGCCTTCAGTTCCTCGATCGTAGCTTGGCAGGACAGCGCGGCATATTCACGCACTTTCCGGTAATCTTCGTCTTGCTTCAGCACTTCGAGGCGGAGGCCCGTCTCCCGCTGTTGCCCCTGAATCGTCTGCAGCTCTTCTTGCACCAGCCGTTCGGCTCTCTCTTCCTGCTTCCGCTGATCGCCCAATCGTCCAAGCTGATTCCGGACAGGAACAAGCTCCTCTTCCAGCTTGCTTGCTTCATTGCCAAGCAGCGTATACCAATGGCCCTGCTGGAGCTGGTATTGCAATTGTTGAATTCTGCTTCCTATGTCTTCGAGCGCTCTGCGCCGCTGCTCGGCAGTCCGGCGATTGACCTCCAGTTCATGCTCGAGCCGCTCAAGCTCACGCGCCCGTTCCAGCTTCAGCTCCTGGAGCGTCAGTCTTCTCTGTTCCGCTTCCTGCTGAGCCGCTAGCGGATATTTCGCGATGAAAGCCTGGAACCGCGTCTGAGCCGACTGCCATTCGTGCAACGACTGCTCCGATCGTTCCCGTTCCCGCTTCGCTTCCTCGGCCTGCAGGGCAAGCTCGGACTTCCACTCTTCATAGGCGTCCGCCTCTTCATTGCTCAACCAATGCTGGGGCACGATCCAGGATGAGGAGGATGATTGCGGCTCCCCCGTTCCTTGAAGCATATCCGCCGCCTCCTGCGCGCCGAGGACGCGAATCGGGAATGCGAAGCTCTCGCTCGCCTGCCGGAGGCGCTGCTGCAATGATTCCTTCTCGTGCATCGTCGTGATGAGCGTGACGGCCCATAGCTGATCCGCACGACTGGCCTGCTCTCCCTTGCTCTCTGCGGACAGCCCGCGGATATAATCCGTTCCTAATTGAAGCAACGAATATTGATGGCTCCATTGCTCGCATAATTTGGCCACGACGGCATCGGCGAAAAATAACGGCTGCTGCCCATGATCATCGACAAAGCGATAAGCCAGCCGCTCTTGCATCAGCAGCCGCTGCTTCTGCTGCCGGCAGCGCTCGATGCCTTCCGCCAGTTGCTCCTGAATAGTGGATTCCTTTTCATATAAGGAGGAATATTTGTCCCACGCGGGCCGGAGGCGGAACAGCTCTTGCTTCAGCTCCTCCATATCGGATTGGTGGCGTTCATGCTCCGACATTAGCTTCGCCAGCTCTTCGCCCATGCGGCCGATATCCTCGCTCACTTCTCTCCGCTTCTGTTCCTTATAAGCCGCTTCCTCTTCCAGCCGCTTGATCTCCTGCAACTGAGTCATCCGGCTCTGATCCAGTTGCTGCTCTTCCTCCATCCACAGCGGAAGCTGCTGTTCCACCTTCTCCAGCTGCGGATTCGCCAGCAGGCTGTTCGCGATATCCTTCTGTTGATCCCGCCGCGCTTGAATCCCGGCTGTCTTCTCTGCAATGGCTCTCTCCGCTTGCAAGCTCTCCTCAGCCAGCTGGCGCAGACTCCCCCGTATCACTTCTAACTGTTCCATGAGCTCCTTATGACGCCGCTCGAGCAAGCTGCGCTGTTCCTCAAGCGTCTGCTCCTTCACATCGTACAAGTAACGAAGCTGTCCGCTATTGCGCTTCCAATGCTCTTCCAGCTTGCGTTCATCCTCGGTAAGGGTTAACCGTTCCAATTGCACGCAGAGTTGGATAACCTTCGCCTCGGCAGCCCGGCATCTGTCACGGATCTCGGCATGCTGCAGGGAATAATATTGATGCTCGGCATCATGCAGGCGCTCTCTGATCTGTTCTGCTTCATCCTCGACCAGATTCAGCTTCTCCGCAATCGCCTCCTGCTCCTGAATCTCCCGCGCGATAAGGTATGATTTCTGCTTGCGCCGCAGAAGCCTGCTTCTCTCCCCATGCTCCTCGGCCTGAAGTTGAAGCTGAAGGCGTTCCTTCTCGACCGCCTGCTGCAGCTCGAGAGTGGATTGCCAATACGCCTTCGCCTCTTGCCGGGCTTCCTGATACTTCCTCTCTTCCCGATCCAGACGTTCACAGAGCGCGACATAATTGTTCAATTCTTGCTGAATTCGCCGGTTCTCCTCGATCTGTTCGGTTAACTGCTTATATCTCTTGAACTCCTCCCGGTGCTTCTCGAATATGCGGGCAAATGTCCCCTGTTCATAACCTTCAATCGACTGCTCCACGGCCGGAATGAGCAAACGATCGAATAATTGCTTCGTCGTCTTGCATTCATCGAAGAACTGTTCGATGCCGCCCTCTGTATCGTTAATCCGCGCGATGGCCTCCCACTCGCCCGTTATAATCTGATATTGCTGCTCCAGATATGCCTTATACTCCTTAATCGTAGGGAACGTCTTCGCATGAAGCGGGTGCCGCTGCGCCATCGTTTGGTAATAATCATGAATTTCTCCCTTGTCCGCCGGACGGGACTTCCCCATATGAACCTTCGCGAACGGAATGTTCTCCAGCCGATGTTCATCATGCTCGCCGTATTCATACACATAGCGATAAGAGTCAATGCCGTTGCCGGACTGGAACAGAGTGACACAGGTGACCAAATATCTGCGGTATGGCTTGTCCGTCAAAATCCATTCGATCGCGATATGCGCGGGACCGCTGTCCAGCTGAAGCGTATCCTTCACCTTGCGTCCGGCGAGATCTTCATGGGGAAGCACCGCCTGAATCGCGGTCTGGATAAATACCGTCTTGCCGCCGCCATTTTCCAATACAACCGCGCCATTATGGCCATGGAACTGGAACGTAACATCGTTATATCGCTTATTCCCGCCTTCATACAAGACATGCGTAAATCTAATCTTGGCTATGGATGGCACCGGATCTCTCCTCCTCCTGAGCGGAATGGGCCTGACGCTCTTCTTCGAACTGATATAGAAATTGCAAAATGCCGCGGTTGTACTGCAGCTCCATGAAATAGCGCTGAACGATAATTCGGGTCTTCTCCGTCATCGCCAGTTCATTCTCCCCGACTTCCTCCGCAAGCCTCTCCGCCAGCAGGAATCGCTTCACCGTATCCATGAAGCTGAAACGGCTGATCGTATTCCCGCTCTGGCGCTTGGCCGTCTCCTTAATATCATCCATGGCGTCCCATTTCTCGATAATGGCCGTCCAATTATAGGAGAATTGCTTCTCGTACTCTCTCAATTCCTCAGGATCGTGCTCCTTCAGTCCGTCTATCCGCTCCTGAACAAGCAACAGCCAATCTTCCACCCGGATAAAATCTCTTGTCGGCTCCATGCTGAGATAGCTGTTATAGAACGCTCCGACAAATACGATGATCGCCACATACATCAGGTAGAGATCCGCGTTGACGGCCTGACCTCGCATGTACGTTCTTTTCAAATATTCATTGGACACATGGAAGGGAGACAAGCGGACGAGCGGAATGAGGAACAACTGATCGCCTGCCGCCAAGGTCAAGCAGTCGACCTCTCTTGCGAATTGATCGACAAGCCCCCTCACCTCGTCATCGGCCAAATACTGCTGCAATCCTTCCCGCTCCACCACCCCGCTTCGGGCCAACTCCGCATACAGCCGGAATGCCCGCATGACAACCTCACCCTGATAATGCATCGTCTCTTCCTCCTAATGTCAACGTCAGATCCATCTCCTGAATCGAGAAGCGCTCATTGACCTCGATTACCTGTCCCGCTTCCTTCACGATCAGCGTACGCTTGCCCAACAGCCGGATCGCTTCCTCCATTCCGGTTGGCTTGGTATCATCCGTATTCTCCCGTCCCGCTTGAACCGGACTCCGCTGATGCAGAATCAGCCAGAAATCATAAAAGGCCCGCATAGAAAGCCAATCGCGCATCTCTTCCCGCTGCTCGCACGCTTTAATCATTTCCGACAGACGAATCGTCTGCCCTTCCTCCATCCGGACCAGCAGTTCTTCCATAATGGACTTGAACAAACGGCCGCGCCAGTGAACGAACGCTCCCGCTTCCTGACCTTCGGCCAACTCCAGAAAACCTTCCTCGCGATGCTCCTCTTCTCCGTCCGCCGTAATGTTCTGTTCCGCAAATACGGTCAGGGGCGACCAGCATGCGTGCTGCTCCAGACCAAGAAACGGCGATAACACGCCTCTTGCCGCTTCCAACGGCAATGGAGTGCCCAGCAGGAGATTCACGATATCCTGATCAAAATTGAAAGAATCCATTCCCGTATAATAAAGAGATTCTTTGGCGGCATGCAGCGCGCCATTTTTCAATTCAATGCTCTGCTGCAGCAATAGGGTATGCTCCGTATGAACCTTCTCCAATTCCGCGGATATCCGCAAAATAGATTCGTAGGCATGATGCTCCTTCATCTGCAGCGTATCCGAATAGATTCGTTCCCTCGTCTCTTTGACGAAGCTGCGAAGCTCTTCGAATTCTTCATTTTCTCGCTGCAGGCGAGAGTAGATATCTTCGAGAAGGGCGCCGTATTTCTTCAACGTGTCTTCCGATACGATACTTCGCTTAATCTCATGCCCCAGCTTGATCATGCGCTCTTGGAGCGACTCCACATCGACGCGCATTTCATTGATCTGCCGCAGCGCCCCCTGGAACTCCCCTTTCTCCAATTGCTTGCGCAGCACCAGTTGATGAATGGAGAGCTGGAATTCCATATAGAATTCTTTGGTTGCAAATACGAGCTCCAGGCCGTCGTCATCCAGCGCATAATATTGCGTGTTCGTCTTGCTGTCGAAGGAGCTGGCCCTCAAGATCGAAGTATAGGCCGTATCCTGTTGTCGCGTCTCCCAATTAAAGAAAGTGAAAGATCGCCTCTTGCCTGAGGAGGGCCGAAACACTTGAATGATCGTTCTGGCCAAATCTTCAAACGCCGCATCATCCAGCGTAACCGTATCGGCTGCCGTCTCTTGCAAAAACTTCGCCAAATCTTTCACGCTTGCTCTCGGATTGCGCATGAGCTTCTGTTCGAAAAAGAACAGCAGCGTCAACAGCCCCATTTCCATCATCTCAATCGGTTCTCCGTTGCGATCGGATTTTCTCTGGCGCTGCAATTCGAAGAGCGGATCGAACAAAGCCAGCTTCGCCATTCGTTCCTGGAAGCCGGATACGATCTGAGTTACGTCAACGGTTCCCACGGTTCCCATGTAGCCTCCTTCCCGATCTGCTGAAGTTGTTGAGCGGATAATGTCTCTTGCGGGTAATATCGCCCGCTCTCCAGGCTCCATGCCAATCGTTCCCGCTCGGCTGGAGCGAAATACATGCCGAATTGATACAAGGCCGATGCGGCAGGCCGTTGACTGGTCTTCCCGGGCACGGCCGGCTTCTCCAGGCAGGCTCTATAAAAAGGAAGAGCAGGAATCATCGGAACCTTCCGGGACAGATTGCTCCAAATCAGGATACCCGCATAATCGATATCGCCGAAATAGTAAAAGCGGTGCGCTCCCGAAGCAGCAGGATACTGCTGCGCGAACATGTCGATATTGCCGACGATTTTGTTCCCGCAACCATAAATAAGCGTGTGGAAGATCGTCTCGGACAGAGCAGGCAGCAGCGCCAGAAAGGTCGTCTTGTTCTCTACGACAAGATGGATACGCGGTTCTTCACGGCCAGGGTGAACGCCTCGGGATGGATTCACGGCGAACATCACCGGATCCGGAGATGAGTCGAGCTTCAGCTTGTCAAGCAGCCCAATCCGTTCCAACAGAGCTTGGCCGTCCTTCTCCTTGATCCATTTTTCGTCGCCGACTAACGCAAAGCTCCTCTCTGGCGCAGCGGCGCTGTCCGCTGGCAGACCGCATGCCTGCAAATAGCGATCGATTTTCATAATATAGGGCAGATCCGAATCAAGCACAGATTCCCCCAGCATAAAATAACGATCTAGCGAGATCGAAGGATGAAGCTTCAGCCGCAACTGATGGAGCCGCTGCTGCAAGCCGGTTCGCAACGGGGCGGCATGAATTCGATACCGGTAGGCGACATGCGGCGGCCTCGGGTTCCTGCCGGCCGATCGGATCGCTTCCAGCAGCCCCGACTGTTCCAGGTCCAGGATAGCTCCCGCAAAATCCTCATAGGTGAGCAGCATGCCTTCTACCGCGCGCTCCAATTGCTCCGTATACACGGTTGCCCTTCTCAAGCTTCGTATATAATCAACAAGCATCTCCTTCATGTCTATCATTGTCGACTCCCGTTCCTGTTTTGTACAATATTGTATGTATACATTATAAGGCGAATGCTGCGCAAAGTCCTTGGAAAAAATATATTTTTGGTTCGACATTTTCCGCCTTTATCCTACACCTTCCTTAATTTTACTATGGCAAAATAGATGCATAAGGGTCCGGCGCAATGAAAAGTAGGAGGTTATTTCGCATGACTGCAGCTGCAAACACTGAAATCGTTGCGGAACGAGATATCGAACTTAACGAAGAAAACATTAGATTAGGGTTCCAGACGCTTAACAACTTATTTAAAGAGAATCCATTTATGAGAGATGTCCTCTGGAAATCACTAGAAAAGTTTTTCGAAAGAAAGCTACAATTGCCGATAAAGACATCAATGAGTATATTGAAGACATATTCGGGGAACATACCGGGCAAACCATAGCTTGCTTACTAGCTGATCGCAATTCAAATTATGATGAATACCTAACTGACAATCGCGAATACTTTATAGCATTGAAGAACAGTTTTTATTTCGATTTTGCTTGCTATGCAGCATCTCTTAGCAACTCACCTTTCTCACTGACCAAATTTGCCCCTGCTTCAAATGATTCTAAAATTGTAAGAATCTCCAGAGCCGATGGACAGTATTTTGATGTTGAAATAAATCAGAATAATATCATTTCTGTTATGATGAATCTAAATATCTACCTTGAATCCTATTTTGACAAATCAGACTTTGATGACAGGAAACGGAAGCAAATAGAAACCTTGGCTGATCAATTAAGAACATTTGCCACAGGTGATGATCATGAATAATTTTGATCATGCCACAACAAAAAGACGGTTTAAAGTTGTTTCAAACGATAATTTACCCGTATTCCCCTCATTGCCAAAAAAGTTTGATTATGATCAAATTGACCAGCAAGCAATTGGAAATATTAGAGAGCATCCGTTTCATGAAATTGTAGCGGGATATTCGCAAATCGCTTCAAGTGATCATGATCAGAAAGATGGTGATGGCATGAGCAACGACTTGGGAAGATATGTCGATAGATTGGACAGCGACCTCAGAGAGCGGGAACAACGTCTTTCTAAGGACGCTGCGGAACGAGAGTCAAGGCTGCACCAGCAAATGATAGAACAAGATAAAAGATATAGGGAAGAAATGAAAGCAATTGAAGAACGGAACGAAAAGTTAGTTTCCCGCATCTCAGAAGAGATTAAGGGGTTGCGTTCGGAGGTACGACATGAGATTTACCGGGCGGTCGATAAGATCGACTCGATGAAAAAACATACGCAATTACTTGTTATCACGACCATTTTTGGTCTTTTGGCTACCGTTGTCGCTGTAGCTACACTAGCTATCCAGGTTATATCCTCGAAATAAAGCTCCTATTTCAGGGGCTTTATTTGTTGGTTACAATCAACAATCAAGCTTATCTACTACCGGCAGGAGAGAAGGTATACCGATGAACAACATGAATGACAGAAGCTCTGTGATGAGGATATTCGCGGGCATATCGTAAGGGATTATCAGGAAGCTGGCTTGATTACGCGGGAGGACGGCGTTTTTCTGCCTATCGGAGATTGGGCGGGTCATTATCATGTGGAGACGTTCGCTATGTTGGAGGGATACTTGCTGGAGAACAATTACCCGCAAGTATGGGAACTGATTGATCAGGCAGTCCAGTTTATTCGCGAGGCCTACGGGAATTATCCATGGCTTGACGACTGATACTTATACGGGTGGTTCTTTTGATTTCGATTCACGTAAAACGATACACAGAGTCGATGTCCAGTATCGCCGCGATGCTGATCTGGAATCGACTCCATTCCTCTGATTCGTCACCTGTCCGCCCGTTCGTGATTCATTTTCCTCTGAAATTCGACGAGATAATAATCCAACTCCTGGCTGACGCTCACGACCTCATCGTCCGTAAAATTTTTCTTCACATTCACTATCGTTACGAGCTTATGCCGAAGCTGCTGAATTTTTTTGAATAACCTGTCATTTGAAGCGCTGTAATAAATGCACACCGTGAGACACCTCGCATATTTGGTCCATGGATGACGTGTCAACAAAGTTGTCGATTATTGTTGTACCCATTATATGACAGGTTTCCATATATCCATTATTTTGTTATTAATGTAACTTTCGACTCAATTCTACAAAATGACCCTAAAAAAGAGTGCCTCGAAGGGCACTCTCAAAATAGATTCATATACACAACTGTTGGAGCAATTAATGCGAGGTCCAATCGGGATTTCCGGAATACAACCCGATCTCAGTGTAATCAGAATGGACAGGAAGAGGGGCTACAGCCACATATAACGACAATAAGAGACATACAACCGGAATCAACTTTTTTTTCATAAATACTACTCCTCCTTGCCATAATCTCTTAACTCATCATAGAGCATGTCAATTTTTCGTATATTTTCATCATGGACTAGGCTTTTGTTCTTTAACAGTTCTTTCGATATGATGCTGAGACATTCGAAAACCTGATCAAACCGTGATATTTTAGCGTATTCTTGGGCGCTTATTCGGCAACTTTCCATAGCCATATCAAAATCGCTTGTAATAAATGCAAGCTGTTTGAGACGATAGAAATAAGCCTTATGCAGTTGGGTAATGGGTGTACCGACCGGAATGCTCGCTAATCTTTCCTCGTATTTAAGCAGCTCTCGAATAGCATGTTGGTCGTTGGTTTCCAAATAAATTTCAAAAAGTCTTGTGATGATAATGATAAAATTTTTATCTGCCACTTGAGGCAGTAACTCTTCCAATATGCCAATTGCCGATTCTATCTCACCTGTCCTGCTTTTTACGATAGCAGTTGTCACCTTTCGGTTCTCTTCTACTCCAGGATGATTATAAGTTCCGTACTCCTGTAAATAATACTCCCACTTTTCGTAATCGCCTAAATGCTCATGCGCAAGCCCTAACAAATAGAGAGTTTTTGCTTTAACCTCACTTCTCGTCGGATCATTGTGAATAATATACTCGCATAATTCCACACATTCCTCGTACCTCATGAGATTATAGGCGTGGACGCCCAACTTGTAATGAAAAGCGAGCTTTTCTTCGTCTGACAGGAAATTGGTGTAGTGCAAAATATGTCTTCCATCCTGATAAGTAGCTTCCAGCCTGCTGAAATCATCTCGGGCAATGAAGTAGGATTGAAGTAATCCTTTGGCTAAAAACGGCATCATTCCGTGGTCACGCGAATAGTTCGTGATCAAGGTATACAATAATAATCGGATTTTTCGGTCGTCGATGGCATCGGCCAACTCATACAGTCGTTGAACCAGACAATAAGTATCTTCGCTTGGCGATTCCAAAAACTTCACAGCAACCTTGCTAATCAGCCCGCTATCTCCTGTCGAAACGGCTTCCAGCAAAATAGTATACAGGGAATCTGCCCTCTTCTCAATCTCTATGTAGCGCTCGACGATGTCCTCGAAGGGTATTCCTAACGATGCAGCAAGAGGGCGTATCGTCTCGAAACCGGGCCGCTTGACCTCACCATTCTCGATTCTGGAAATGGTCCCCTTATGGATGCCGCTCAGCTCTGATAGCTGTGCTAATGTCATCTCGGCCTCGCGCCTATACTTGTGTATCGATTCCCCAATCGTTAGGGTCGCGCTGTTCACCCACACCTTCACCTTCCTTTTTTCACCATTTTTTCTCGCTATCTTCAATTTATCACATCACTTTTGAATTGTAAACTATGAAAATAGCTATCATATCATTACTTTGAATCCCTGACATTACCGCAGCCTAAGCTACCGATTTGGTATTCTGTGGATACAACTGGTGCTCCAGTTGGTATATTGGTCGCGAATTTCTCGGCTGGAAGTCGCTCCAGATCCAGAGCGGTTTTGATTTCACTGTGAAATTGCTCGCTTGTGCCATGGGCGCGGTACAATTCAATCACACGCCAAGGCGCACAGCATCCATACCTTTATAGGGCGAGAAACCACGGCTTTCTCTGACGAAGCGGCAGGATCCAAACGCTGGCGGAGCGCAGGACTCGACGGCACCTTTTTCCAACTGCATGCAAATGGATAAGACATCAAGAGAACAAGTATGTTCCGTTGATGTCTTTATTTGTTATATTTTTTCTTACGCTCCTGTAACTTCTTCAGAATTCCGGTTAATCTGATCAATAATCGCGATGATTTCTCTTGCTTGTTCCATATCATCCTTGAACAGTTCGATGATGCTGCCCACCGTCTTGAACGGTTCTTCCTGCAGCACCCGTTTGTCCATAATTCCATTTTTGACCACATAGTCCACGATGAGTTTCACGAACTTGCTCTGCTCGAGATTCAACTGCTCATTGGTCAAAAAAACGGAGAACGCCTCATTGGCAGCCTGCGGGTCTAACCCGACAATCTTGCGAACCAGCTTGGCGACAGGTGTGTCGCCGTATTCTTTCTCATATTCTTCGCGCGTACCAAGTTCAGTCCACAGAATATGCTCCAACGCTCGAATATCTTGAAGCGTAAGCTGTTTGTTATTGCGCAGCTTATAGATCGCGATATGATCACGGTGTTCCATCAAATATTGATTGACCTTCTTACGATAGCTTTGCAAATCATTTGTGTGATAGATTGCCCTGTTCTCTTTGACTTCCGTAATCTGGTCTTTAAAGTCTGTGTAGTAGATCTGTTGTGCCTCTTTCTCCAGGAACTTAATGAGCTCACGCAACGCTGTCCGCACCTCTTCAAGCTCGCACACACCCGCTTCTTCCCAGAACTCCGGCGTCTTCACCTTGCGAATCAGATCACGCTGCTCCATTACTTGCGGGACAGTTCCCAGCTTGGATAGGGCTTCTGCCGTGTTTATGACACTGTTGATGGGCTTAACCGCTTGATTTCCCTGCAGCTTGGCCAGCTCAATCGTGTACATCAGATAGTCGAAGCGCTTCGCCAGTTCATCATCGGTCCATGAGATAATTAGAGGCGCAATATGTTCCTTGATCTCATTCACATTCATCAAGCCAAGCGATTGCCAGCTATCCGCATGTATTTATGTACGAACTTCAAATGCTGCCTCACTCGGAAGTTGTCATCGTTCAAGAGCTGCATTCTCTCCATTACGTCGTCTACTAATTGCTTCCGGTACGCAATATGTTCCTCGTCTTGAAGAGATAATTCCTGCAATTCCTTGATCAATTCAACCTTGCTGTTGAACAGCTTCTCTGTAAGACTGATCGCTATATTGCCTTCTTTCCCTTTCGGGTTCGCCCGGAAAAATTCAAAATTACCGCAATAGTCAAAGATGATGAATCCCTCTTTATCACTGCCCAGACCGAGCAAATCCTTGCACAGTCTCGTTCCGCGTCCGATCATCTGCCAGAACTTCGCCTTGGAACGCACCTTCTTGAAGAACACGAGATTGACAACCTCCGGCACATCAATGCCGGTATCGAGCATATCGACAGAGACCGCAATTTGCGGCATCTTCGCCGGATCTGAGAAGTCGTCAATGAGCGATTGATAATATTTCGTCTCATAGTCGATTACCGCAGCGAACTTCCCTTTATACTCTGGATAGAGCAGATCGAAGCGCTGGACGATGCTTAAGGCATGTTTGTGGCTTTTCGCAAAAATAATCGTCTTCCCGAGCTTGTCTCCACCCTCAACCTTAATTCCGTTCTCCATCAGCTGGTATACCACCTGATCAATCGTATCGGCATTGAAGAGCCAATTGTTCAGCGCCTCACTGCTAATCTCGTCGCCAACCTCGTCATCGAACGTCGCCTCGTACTGCTCCTTTTCCTCTTCAGACAGGTCATCGTATCGAATTCCTTCCTCAAGGAACTTGAACTTCGTCTCCAATGTCCGATAGTCGACCAGATACCCATCCGCGACCGCTTGTTCCAGCTCATAGGCAAAGGTAGGCACATTGTTCTCGAGATCGAACACGTCATACGTATTCTTGTCAATTTCCGCCTTCGGCGTTGCGGTGAGACCCATTAGCATGCCGTCAAAATAATCAAAGATTGCCTTGTACTTCTTATAAATACTGCGGTGCGACTCATCCACAATAATGAGGTCAAAATGCCCGACCGCAAACAGCTTCTTGCCATCCTTGCGCTTCGCTTCATCAATGGCGTTCATCATCGTCGGATACGTAGAGAATACCATCCGGCACTCTTCCGGATTGTCCTTATTGTCCAAAAGATTGCACAGCGTCAGATTCGGCAGCAAGTTGCTGAAATTTTTCTTGGCTTGTGTCACCAGTGCCTTGCGGTCTGCAAGGAACAAAATGTTCTTCACCCAATTATGACGCGTCAGCACATCGACAATCGAGATTGCAACCCGCGTCTTGCCGCTTCCGGTTGCCATGACTAACAGCGTCTTCCGCTGCTGCTCGTTCAGCGATTGTGCCACAGCGAGAACCGCTTCCTTCTGATAATAACGATTCGTGATATGATCGTTGATCACGATGTCCGCAAGCGGGCGCTTCATCGTTCTACGATCAATAAGCAGTTGCAGTTCTTCCTTGTTGTAGAACCCGGATATGCGTCTCGCTGGATAATTCATATCATCCCAGATATACGTCTCGAATCCATTCGTATAGAAAATGATTGGCCGCTGCCCTGACATTGCCTCCAAGCAATCCGCGTACAGCTTCGCTTGCTGCTTGCCCTTATTCGGATCAGCGCTTGTCCGCTTCGCTTCGACTACGGCCAGCGGCAATCCGTTATCTCCATACAGCACAAAATCAGCATAACCTAGCGAGGTCTCATTTGGCATGCCTTGCACTTCAACTTCTTCAATAACATCCTTCTTGAACTCCCAGCCTGCCAGCTTCAGATCGAGATCAATATACCGCTTCCGCGTCTCGTATTCGCTGATCTCATCCACTCTGAAATTATACTGTTCGGTATGCTCAACACGCTTCGCCGACAGCTGCTGCCGCAACTGCTCATTTTCCTTCATAATCTCTTCGAGATCACGATCCTTGGAGCTGAGACGCTCGTACAGATCCTGAAGTTCCTCCGGTCGCGTACGCTTCTCTTCTCCGACTGGAATGACAGCTTCCGAGAATTCGGGAGCGGTAAATTCATCCGAGTAGCAATAGTCAATCCAGCTTACGAATTGGTGCAAATTATGAAGCGAGAGAATCGCTTCTTGGCGCGTAAACGTCGCGCTCGTATGCACAGCTACGTTGCCAAGCTTCACAATGTACTTGAGCAATGGCAGCAGCTCATGATCAATAATGTTCAGAAAGCTATGGTCATGGATAAGGCTTGATAGGTTATCCTGATACGGAACTCTCAAGTCGCTGTCTGAACTGTATAACCACTTGACGGATAACTCTAATGCTCGTCTGGATAGAATCGCACAGGTAGCCGGACTGACGAGCAAGCTTTTCTCTGCCTCCAGGCACGCATTGGCGAAGGAGGCATATTGCGGTTGTTCTTTCAGAAATACGAAGTTGGAAGACACGAAGGAACGCTCCTCTCTAGTTGTCCATTACTCTTCGAAATCGGTACTGCTGGTCAACTCTCCTTTGAACGCTCGTTGCAGGAGGGCGTTGAAGTTGGTTTCGAGTTGGGTTAGAGATTGTTGCATTTTTTGTTTTTGATAATTCCTGAATCCGTGAAAGGGTTACGATTAAGAGAACCAGCACTATCAGCTGTAACGAAAGGCGCAGAAAGCAGAGGCGATGACTCGATTCACTTGAAAAAGACATCACGAAACAAAGCTTCCCTTGTGCAAAGCTTGAACGGAAACATAGGTTCGCAATTGATTATCCCGACAAGATCCCGTAAATGCGCTGGAATGTCTGAAACCATGGACTATGTCTTCCGAAGCGGAGCTTCGTTTGTCTGGCATGCTCTACCATTCGAG